>NZ_JAEVHG010000009.1:0-235294 GCF_018263875.1 Zooshikella ganghwensis | reverse complement strand
CAGTATCCTAATCCGTCATCGTAAGCACCCACACGAATTACTTGATCATTTGTTAAAGAACTTTGGTTAAGCGCTGGTCTCAACCAAGGCCGGCTATTCTACTGCCTCGCCTTGTTTTGTCAAGCTGCGTGTTGAATTTTATTTCAACCTCAATCACAACCCAACTCGCCTCTCAGCGGCCGCGCATTCTAGCGCTTTCGATAACCTTGTCAATCCCCTGTTTTTCGCCATCCTACTGGACGACGTTTGACGCACATCAAAAGAGACTTACTCACCATCTATATTCGGTGAAACCCTCTGGGCGTCGGGACTTGAAAAGCGTTACCGCTGAAGAAGTGGTGCGCAGTATAAGCTATTTGTTGACTATGTCAATTGAATTCTTAACAAATCTTACATAAGAAGACAGGTGTAACTTCTTGGTCATGAAATACACCCACAAACAGCTGTGCAAAATTTAACCATATTAATATATTGTTACTTCTCAGCTTAGATGTAAGCAAAAAACATCATGTATCATTCACTGTAAGTTGAGTCTTTAAGCTTTTAGGCATAGGGATATTCCACTTATCATAAATCGCTTGTAGTTTACCCACCTTGAATAGTTCTTCGATCCTTGTATTAAATATCTTGATTAGATAACGAGAGTGGTCCCGGTTAACAAATGCAATAAAAGCTTCTTGCTCAGTTTCAAAGTCTGCGATCTCAAACCTTTCTTTGTCCAATAAGCCTTCATCAAATAATGCTTGGATTTTATAAGATTTATCAATCAAGAAGTGCACCTTACCAGTATCAACCAGCTCAACAGCTTCTTTATCTGTTTTGAACTCTCTTAACTTAAAGTTCCTTTTATCTTTTCCAATAAGGTTCATACCAACAGGCCAAGTCACAATTCTATGCTTAAGTAACGCTTTACCTGTCCACTTCCAAATAACCCGTTTTTTGTACACAACACTAATCTTTTCAGTATGAGTAGCATACTTGGGTAATAATAAGTCATAACCTGTCAGTTTTGGCTGAGCAATCAAGCCATCAAGCAGCTGGTATTTTTGGTCGGCAATTTTAAGTGCTCGAGCCGAAGGCATACTAAGGTGTTTTAATTCAATACCTAACGGCTCGTATATTGTTTTTAATAGTTCCCAATAAAAACCCGAACCATCTTTATTACTAAACTTATCTCTTTCAGGCGCGGCAACAGAAACGGATCTTAACGGTTGCTCTTTAACAATATTTACCAGCTCATTGGTCTTTTGAGCAGCAAACACCATTAGTGGCGCTGCGCCTAAAAGCATCAGAAGCCACTTTTTCATGATTTTCCCTCTAAGTCTAACCTTTACTGATAGACCAATTCCCCCATTATTAATTCATCCCTTATGAATAAGGTTATGCTCTGCATCACTAAATAAATTAAATTTTAGGACTCTAAAACACGGCACAGCCTTTTTATTAAAAACCTATTGATATTTGTAACAAACTGACACCTTTGACTAAAGTCATCAGCATTTTTTATTAATAGAAGGCAAAAAATAAATCTTCGCGTTAACTTATTTGATTATCTAAAAAACCACACCTGGGATTTTGGTGTGGTTATATTTTTTTTGTAGCCCAATTATTTTCTGTGGGTGTTTAAATAATCCAGTAACATGTTTAATTTAGCTCAACGTTGATTGGATAAATGCTTTGTCCAACTTTCTTCCTCTTCAACATGAAGTGGACTACGTCTTCTAGCTTCTGCTCTCCTTGCCAGCCACCATGCAATGAATGCCGCAAGAGACACTACAAGAATAAAGAGAGTGGCAAGTGCGTTTATTTTAGGACTAACACCCAGCCTGACCGATGAAAAAACCACCATAGGTAGTGTGGTAGAGCCAGGTCCTGAGACAAAGCTAGCTATGACCAAATCATCTAAAGAAAGCGTAAACGCCAACAGCCAGCCTGCAGCAATTGCAGGTGCAATAACAGGGATAGTAATGAGGAAAAACGTTTTAAATGGCGTTGCACCTAAATCCATAGCCGCTTCTTCGATAGAGGTATCCACCTCTCTTAAGCGTGACGATACAACAACTGCCACATATGCCGATGAAAAGGTCACATGGGCAATCCATATGGTTAGCATACCCCGCTCTACAGGCCAGCCAGTTAATTGAAACATAGCGACAAAAAGTAGCAGCAATGACAGGCCAGTGATTACATCAGGCATGACTAGTGGTGCTGTAATCATTCCACTAAATAGAGGCTTGCCTCGAAAACGGTGAAAACGTGTCATCACAAATGCGGCCATCGTGCCTAAAATAACAGCCATACACGAGCTAAAGAAAGCAATCCTCAAGCTCATCCAAACAGCCGACATAAGTTGATCATCCGCAAAAAGCTCTACATACCACTTGCCAGAAAAGCCCGCCCATACAGTAACCAGTTTGGAAGCATTGAAGGAATATAGAACAAGGATAAACATGGGTAGATAAAGAAATGCTAACCCCAAGCATAACACCACATTAGAAAACGTCAGTTTGCGGCTAGCCATATTCATCCTTCCATTTCTTTTGCTTGATGATGGTTAAAGTAAGCAATGGGAACACTCAAAATCGCCAACATGACAATTGCCAATGCAGCAGCAATAGGCCAGTCACGATTATTAAAAAACTCCTGCCATAGTACCTTACCAATCATTAATGACTCCGGTCCCCCCAACAGCTCAGGAATAACAAACTCGCCAACAACAGGAATAAAAACCAGCATTGAACCTGCAATGATGCCATTTCTGGACAGAGGTAATGTCACTTCAAAGAAGACTTTCCATGGCTTACAACCAAGATCTGATGCAGCTTCTAATAAACTATGATCGAGCTTGATGAGATTTGCATAGAGTGGCAAAACCATAAAAGGCAAGTAGGTATATACAATGCCTATATATACTGCAAAGTTAGTATTTAACATTGGCAATGGACTATCAATCAGGCCAAGCCACATGAGCAAGTTATTGATAAGTCCATTATTTTTTAAAATACCAATCCAGGCATACACTCGAATCAAAAAAGATGTCCATGAGGGTAACAGGATAAGTAACAACAGTATTGTTTGTGTACGCTGGTTGGCTCGAGCCATGGCATAAGCCATTGGATAGCCTATACACAAACAAGCCAGTGATGAAATAAAGGCAATTTTGACTGAGCTTAAATATGCTGACCAGTAAAGCTCATCCTCAGACAAAAAAACATAATTGCCTAAGTTTAATAAGATACTCAGAGTGTCATCAGCAAACTGAAAAATTTCCGAGTAAGGTGGTATGGCGACTTCAGCTTCAGAAAAGCTGATTTTAAGGACAATAATAAACGGTACAAAGAAGAAGAATAGCAGCCATAGAAAGGGAATACTTATAACCAGCGTTCTTCCATTTGGCAAAAAGCGTAAAAGATACTTCATGACGTCAACACTACCCCACTGCTGGACTCCCAACTTATATATACAGACTCATCCCATGTTGGACGTCCCATACTCCGTTCAGAGTTCGCCATCATAGACTGCACAATCATGCCAGAGGGTAGTTTCACATAATAAACCGAGTGCCCACCCAAATAAGCAATATCGTGGACGATACCTTTCGACCAGTTAAACTCTTGCTCAGGGCGCTCTTTGGTGATCAGCGTTTTTTCAGGCCGAACCGCCACATAAACTGTTCGCTCATCTAACGGTGCCATAATCCCGTGGTCAATATGGATAGCATTACTCAACTCTGCAGAGTTGATAATGACATGGTCGGCTTCTTCTTTGGTAATGGTTCCATTAAAGATATTCACCGAACCAATAAACTCAGCCGTCATCCGACAGTTAGGGGTTTCATAAATATCAACAGGTGTACCTACCTGGACAATCCAGCCATCATTCATAATGCCTATTCTTTCTGCCATGGTCATGGCTTCTTCCTGGTCGTGCGTAACCATAACGCAGGTCACGCCCACTTCTTCTAGAATAGTCACTACTTCGAGCTGCATTTGGGTGCGTAACTTTTTATCCAAAGCCCCCATGGGCTCATCCAGTAACAATAACTTTGGTCTTTTGGCCAGGCTTCTTGCCAAAGCAACCCGTTGCTTTTGTCCACCCGACAATTGATGGGGTTTGCGTTTTGCATATTTTTCCATATGCACCAAACGCAGTAACTCCTGAACACGCGCTCTTATGTCAGGCTTAGGTAGCTTGTCTTGCTTCAAGCCAAAAGCGATATTTTGCTCGACAGTCATATGAGGAAATAACGCATAAGACTGAAACATCATATTGATAGGCCGTTCATAAGGCGGCAATGCAGTAATATCTTGACCATCCAGAAAAATGCGCCCTTCCGAAGGCATTTCAAATCCTGCCAACATTCTTAGTAATGTTGACTTTCCTGAGCCTGAACCACCCAACAAGGCAAAAATTTCACCCTTCTTAATCGTCAAACTGACATCATCGACTGCAACCGTATCGCCAAACTTTTTCGTTAGCCGATCAAGCTTTACCAAAACTTCGTTGCGCTGGGCATGATTACCATTGGTATATGTGTTACCAGATGCAATAGACATTGAACTCTCCATTGCTGGATTACTATAGCCAGTACGAGTGCTTTTTAGGCAAGCCCATCGAGTAATGTAGCCCCAGGAGCTTATAAATAATAAGTGCCTGGGGTGAATAACGAAGATAAAAGCCTAAAACGCATTCGCGAAGGGTATACATCCAAAACTAAGAAAGGAGAGCTTTACTGGCTCTCCCCCTATACGTGTGTAACCTTAGCTTAATTGCTATTAAACAGGTGACACATCAGCGTCCCGATTTCACTCTCGTCCAAGACCGAGTAATGATACGGTTGATTTTTTTGGGTAATACGGCCGTCTTATATAAGTTTTTTCTGATATCGGGAGGAGGGTATATCCCAGGGTCATTCTTAATTTCTTCATCTACGTATTCATTCGCCACCAAATTGGGGTTGGCATAAGACACATAGTTGGTGATTTGAGCAATAGTTTCAGGCTCAAGCAAGTAATTCAAAAAAGCATAGGCTTCGTCTACATGCTTGGCATCTGCTGGGATTGCGAGCATATCAAACCACAACTGTGCCCCCTCTTTGGGGATAACATACTGAATAGCTATCCCATTGTTAGCTTCCTCTGCTCGATCCCGTGCTTGCAAAATATCGCCAGAAAAACCTATAGCCACACAGATGTCACCATTTGCTAAATCAGCAATATACTTGGATGAGTGAAAGTAGGTTACATAGGGACGAACAGCCAGAAGGAGTTCAGTTGCCTTGAGGTAATCAGCCTTATTGGTACTGTTGGGATCAAGGCCGAGGTATTTTAATGCAGTAGGAATGATTTCTAAAGGTGCATCTAAAAAACTTACACCACAGCGCGCCAGCTTTTCCATATTTTTGGAATTAAACACTAGATCCCAGCTATCTAATGGTACATCTGCGCCAAGCACTTCCTGGACTTTTTTTAGGTTATAGCCAATGCCCGTTGTGCCCCACAAATAAGGAATTCCATATTTGTTGCCAGGATCAGCACTTGCAGACACTTTAGCTAATAAAGCAGGATCTAACTTATCCAAATTAGGAAGCTTTGACTTGTCTAAAGGCTGATAAGCAGATGCTTTGATTTGATTAGCAAAAAACGGGTTGTCTGAAGGCACAACAATATCAAAACCTGAACTACCCGCTAATACTTTAGCCTCCAAAACCTCGTTGCTGTCATAGACATCATAGACAATTTTTATTCCCGTTCGCTCTTCGAAGACAGGAATCGTGCTTTGCGCTATATAATCATTCCAGTTGTATACATGTAACCTCGCCTTTTGTTGCTCCTCAGCTAAAAGACTAACGCTTTGTAATACTGTTACGGTACAAATCACTCCCCATGACACTAACTTCTTGATCATTAGCCGTCCTTATCTGGTTGAATGAACACAAACCTCTAAGTGTTTACTCGTAGCACACCATGTTGGGAAGGCTCGCTTCGCTTTGTAATCTCAGTGTAGAGTATGAAAAGACTCACTGCTTTTAATTGTTAATGCTAAGTTACTGACGCAACTCACCCTCAGAGATGTGTGTAAAGAGCATCGCCACAGCATAACATTTCATCAGGGTTGGTTAACATACATTAAACAAATACTTAAACTGTCATCAGTAAGTACTTTCGTTCCCAAGAACTTATAATCCGCTTAAAGTTTTCACTTTCAGCTTCTTTAACCGCTATATAAGCCCTGACAAACTTTTTACCTAACATTTCACATAATGGCTGGCAGTCTTCAAGCATCATAAGTGCATGTTCAAGACTTAGAGGTAAACGCATACTTTCTGAGTCGTATGCACTACCCTCAAAAGGCGCAGTAGGGTATAACCCTTCACTCATGCCCATGTAACCACACAGTAAAGAACCAGCGATGGCAAGATAAGGGTTTGCATCAGCCCCTGGTAGACGATTTTCAACACGCTTATTTTCCCCTTCTGAGTCAGGAACACGGAGTGCAACTGTGCGATTATCCACGCCCCATTCAACATTCACAGGCGCGGACTCCCCTGGTAAAAAACGCCGGTAAGAATTTACATTGGGGGCAAATAAAGGCATTGCTGAAGGCATATACTTTTGCAAGCCTGCAATATAGCCGTAAAAAAAATCTGTATTTTCCCCATTATCTCCAGTGAAGATATTACGTAACGTTTTCTGCTCATGAATACTTTGATGCACATGCATAGCACTACCAGGTTCATCGGATATAGGCTTAGCCATAAACGTCGCTGTCATATTGTGCTTTAAGGCAACTTCTCGCACAGTGCGCTTAAATAAAAAAACCTGATCTGCTAGCTCAAGCGGACTACCATGACGGAAGTTTATTTCCATCTGGGCTGTCCCCTCTTCGTGGATAAGAGTATCCACATCTAACTGTTGTGCTTCACAGTAGTCATAGATATCTTCAAACAGTGGATCAAACTCATTCACTGCATCAATACTGTAGGACTGTCTACCGGTTTCCTGACGACCCGAGCGACCAACAGGAGGTTCCAATGGGTGATCTGGATTAACATTCATTTGAGTCAAATAAAACTCCAGCTCTGGCGCAACGATTGGCTGCCAGCCTTTGCCGGAATACAGTTTAAGTACTTTTTTTAGTAAGTTACGCGGTGATAGCTCAATAAGATTACCTTTTTTATCATAAACATCATGGATAATTTGCGCTGTAGGCTCTAGCGCCCATGGTACAAGGTAGATAGCAGTCTCATCAGGCCGCAGCCTTACATCTACTTCTGCAGGGTCAATGACATCGTAGTACGGTTCTTCATCAAGGTAATCACCTGTTACCGTTTGGATCAGCACACTTTCAGGTAGTCGGACTCCCTTTTCTTTACAGAATTTATCTGCTGGCATAATTTTGCCGCGGGCAATACCAGTAAAATCAGATATAAGACACTCAACTTCCGTTATTTTATTTTTCTTTAACCATTGAACGACCGATTCCATACTTCAAGCCTATTTGATTAGAGTACATATCATTAATAACTTAGCTTATTCTTCTACTCGATGCAGAAAGCAACCGTCGTAAGCAGAAATGCTGACTGTACCCTTCACTGTAGCAACAACAACTTATAAAAAACCAGCCTTATAAGGCTGGTTTAGATTTCCTTACTAATACTTATTGCAGCTTCATTACACAGTATCGAGATTACAAAGTAAGATACCCATCTTAGAACACGCCTGGTAACAACAACGGTAAACTATAAAGCTGCTCTTTCTTAACAAAAAACCATTTTTGATTATTGCCACCGTGAAAATCCCATAAACCAAATTTCAGGGAGCTAATATAGTAATCCAACACTAAATCTCTATTTGCAAGATTTCGAATAAATTCTTTTTCTACTGCCCAACGGTTATTGTCATCATCTACACATTTTGCAGCAAAAACAATCTGTCCACGGCTTACTTCTGATACTTGTAAACAAACTTCCTTATCAACTTTTGAGCGTATAAAGCCATTAGTTTCAACAGACCATAACTGGTTTTTATCTGCCTGACAGTATACGGGCTTCACTGGAAATATTTTTCCATCATCAGATTTTTCTAGTGTTACGCAAGCACCTAAGGCCGAAACAATCATTGTGTATTTTTTATCAGGCCCAGGATCATTATCTTTCACTGTTAATTTGAAAACTGCACTAGTTTCCTCTCCCTGTTCATCAGCGGCTCTGATGGTTACCTTAGCAACACCTGTCATATCTTTGGCAGGCGCCATTACAATTAAACGCTGGCTTGGAGTATCACCTTTCTCAATTAAAATATTACTATCAGGTAGCAAAGCAAGATTATCTGACTGTGCTCCAATTTTAAGCTTTTCTACACCGCCATCATCGTAAAAATCTACCACTAAATCATAAACCTGATTTTTCTTAATTTCTGCACTACTGACTTTCATTTCAATTTTTGGTTTTTCGTTGGTCTCACTTGGATACATCCAATTAATTGTTTTAGCATCACTCTTCGTTAAGCCGTCATAATTACCTAAATCATCTAAAGGTATATTAGGGTCTTTAGGTGAAATTGTTGGCTGGTTTCTATTTTTGGCAAATGCCCAAGCATGGTAATGCATAACAGAATAATAATCATATGATGTGGCAGTCGTATCAGTATCAGACTGTTTTTGGAAGTTACCTTCCATACCACTTTGAATATTATTCCAATGAATGGTGACATACTTATCTCTATCTTTACGTGATTGCTCGTGATAAATCCCCAAAGCATGCATAAACTCATGTCCTACTATCGCACGAATTACACAACCATTGGTACTTAGCGACAGTCTTTGCGTTCCACCAAGCATACCCACGTAAGACCAACAACCTGATCCATTTTCGACAACAACTCTGTTTCGCTGTCGGCTATCTTCAACAAACTTAACATTGGTCATACCCTCAACATACTTTAATGCATCCCTTACCCTTTGACGGTATTGAGAGGGATAACTGCTATTAAACGAATAATATAAAATACCATTCGGCCAGCGAAGCCTAGTATTCGTTGAAGGTGCACCAGACTGAACATCTTCACTGCTCGACCAAGATTTAACCGTCCACGGAGCAATACCATTTTTTTGAATATCCTTGTGTTCACCAAGGATAATATCACCACCATAAATAGCTAAGCCATCAACAATATGATAGGTTACTCTTTCATCTGTACCCCTTATAAACGAAGTTGCAGTAGGTGCATTCAGCAGAACTAGCTCATTTCGCTCAAAAGAGTAAAGTGACGTAGAAAATAAAGTGATAATAACTGGAAGAATAAAACGCATATAGCATTTCAATGTCATATGAAGCATAAACTGTCTCCCTGTTTCATTAAATCCTTAACCCTATTTTACTTGAATAGTTTTTTGAGTTTCAGTATCACCTCTATAAAGCTTATATATCTGAATAACTTATTTCGATAATCACAATCAGCTTTAATATGCACTTTTATAACGTCGATTTTTTTGTTCAACAGGTATCAGTATAGATAGGATTTAATTGAGTAAAATTTTTATGTTGTAATTGAAGGTAAGAAAACTAAAGCAAATAGTTATATCTTTGTGGCATAGTTTTTAGACTTAGTTAATTTTATATTTCTATTAGTTAAAAATTATCTTTTAATTATTTAAGTAATAGGCTCTTAATATTGCTATAAAAATATTAGGGTATAAAACCATAAATAAAACAATTAAGGTAGCATTATGATGACCGAAAAGAGGCCTTATAAAGTCGATAAGGTACAACCAAAAACAACTTATAGTTTTAAGTAAACACTCGCCCAGCAAAAACGATGGTACCCACAACAGAACACGACTCTCCTTTAAAGGGAATAATCTTCTCAGGCCAGTCAGGATTCAGTGGCTTCAAATAACGCTGTCCACCTTCAATAATGAGCTGTTTAAACGTCGCCTCATTATGGTCATCTAACCGAGCAATGATAAACGAGCCACTACGGCAATCGACATTAGGGTCAACAAAAATTAAATCATCTTCATGAAACATAGGTTCCATACTGACCCCTTGAACTCTAAGCACAAAGGTATCGGCACTGCACTTAACAGGGCAACACAGCCGCTTTGCTTCGTAAAGCTCGACCTCATCAATGGGCTGCCATGCCCCCGCCTGGACCCAGCTCAATAAGGGATACCCATCCTCTATAGAGTTTACCGCCTGTGTTGTTCGCTGCGAATGCTTAAGCCAGCCAGGTGGATTGATGCCAAATTGCAGCCACTCAGGAGAGACCTTCAACACTTCTGCAAGTTTCCCTAGACAGCGAGGGTTTTGCGTTAAACCATCTTCAATCTTGTAAATAGCCGTCTGAGAGATGTTGATAGCACAAGCTAACTCATCCTGTGTCAGGGAAAAATGCTCCCGCGCTAATTTCACTCTTTCGCCAATCATAGTTATGCTGCCTAAAAAATATTCAACACATGCTTGTACGATCTCTTTCTGTATCCGTGTTATTTCTAAGTCACGGTACTATATATCCCATAGCCAGAGATACCCACAGCCAAGCAGTTATCAGGGTGCGCGCATACTACACCACATGTCCATTTTGTGACAATCATAGTAAACAACTTCCAGTTGATTATAACAACTTTTAGTTGTAAAATTGAAGACTTACAATGAAGCTCAAGGAGGTGAGAAAATTACGGGTATGGAGCATACCCAAAACCTGACTATACCCTCAAAGATGAATACTAACCAGATAAGGAGTGCAAACGTTTAACTTTTAGACAGTAACAACTATCAATACGCTCTTTAATAATTGTTTAAAACGTAGGAGGGATAATCTTGTTTTAAATTTACGTATAAAACAGTACTCAATGAGTATACCTAAAGTAATACAAATGAATTGAACTATAAAAAATTTTGACCTAATAGTAATACCTAGTTTGTACATATAACGCGTGATAACACACAAAGATGTGACTTAAAACGCTTTTGCCTGCAGTATTAGGTATGTTTTTTCCCTATAAGAGTTTATTAAGCCATGCAGGGCTCTTCACAAACAAAATGACCTATTGAATATTATACAATGAAGAGTTCAAAAGATGGCGTACTTCTTTCCCTTAGAGGAATCCATTCTCGCAAATAATGACTGGCTCTCCGCTGAAAAGGCGTAGCGAAACAAAGAACAACTTATAAATATTCTTTGCGAGTTTACAAAAGACTATCTTACTAGGAATAACAAATGAACACACAAACTTTATACGAAACAGAGTTACCAGGATTTCTAAAAAACGCTGCCAATATCATAGGATTAGATGCCACCCTTACGTTAGCACAACGCTTAGGCGGTGCCAGGGTTTACATTCCCCATGATGCAAGACCTGACCATCCTCTTTCACTGGCTATAGGCCATGAAAGTGCAAAGCTTCTCTGTGAACATTTTTCAGGGGAAACCGTTGAACTACCTCGCAAATCCATTTTTATACGATCACGCAATGCTCTGATTAAAAAGTATCATGGCGACGGCTACTCAATTGATAGATTAGCATTAACATTTGGTATTACACGACGTCATGTTTACAATATTTTGTTCGAGAACTATAAGAAGCACTAACCTCTCCTAACTTTATATAAAGGCTGTCAGTCAAAATTTGGCTGACAGTATTCGTTTTTCATTTCTCTTACAAAAAAAATTGAAATTTTTCACCTACCAGCCTCTTCTACTATTCACTACTCTACTAATGACTACACCCTTAGTACACAGTTTTGAGGTGTAAGCAAAAATGTAAGACTATTTGGAGAGCAACATGCAGCCACATACAATACCGCATGGACACTGGCAGCTTGATAAAACAGTCAATATGACTCACATAATCAGCACTGTGACCGTTATTATTTCATTATTTGTTTGGGGGGGAACAATTGACAAGCGAATTGACCAAAACAGCCAAAATATACAACATATTACTGAACTTATTGCGCTTGAAAAAAACAGGGTGAATGAAATCACAGAAGATATTAAAAATGATATACGGTCATTAAATGATAAAACCGATCGACTCATTCGACCATAACTTAATTCGCCAACTTGTGTTTTCAAAAATGAAATAATATTAAGTTAATCCACTGCCTTGACCTCCTTTTTCATTAAGATGTTTAACAATTTGATTAATGACTGGCCAGCGATTATTACACCACTCAGGTGCTAATAATGTTGGCCGTTTTGCCGTTGCTGATACTCGATGAAAAACTATTTCTTTAGGCGTATGGCGGATCATTTCTGCAGCAATCTCTGCATACTCATCAGCAGTCAGTATTGATAACAATCCATTTTTCCACTGCTTAGCCATTTGACTCCCCTTAACAATCATTAAGGGATGTAACTTTAACCCTTCACAACCTAAGTCAATTACTTTTGCCAATGTGTCAAAGCTCTCTTGAGCAGTTTCACCAGGCAAACCTACAATCAAATGCGTACAAATATTAAGCTCATACTGTTGTATTCGTTTAACGGCATCAACATAGGCTGCAAAATTATGCCCTCGGTTAATACGCTGCAATGTCATATCGTTTGCAGTTTGTAAGCCAAGCTCTAACCAAACTTCATAACCTTGTTGTTGATAACTTGAAAGTAATGACAAAACACTTTCAGGAAGACAATCAGGACGTGTCCCAACACATAAACCAACAATATTGTTGCTCTGTAATGCCTCTTCGTACATTTGTCGCAGAGCTGACACTTCAGCATAGGTATTCGTATAAGCTTGAAAATAGGCTAAATATTTTTTAGCTCGCACATTTTCTTTTGCAGAGCTTAACTGCTCGCTTATATTTTTATTTGTCTTTACTTCACTATTAAATGAAGCATTATTACAAAATGTGCAACCACCAATGCCCAGGGTTCCATCACGATTTGGGCAGGTAAATCCAGCATGAATTGACAGTTTATGAACCTTCTCATTAAAACGCTGGCGTAGATACTGGCCAAACGTATAAACGTACTGATCTAACTGCATGTAGTTTTCCAAAGAGGTTATCGCTAAATAAAAACACGCTATGATACAGAGAACCGAAAAATTTAGTTTGACCTAAGACACTTTGATTAGACTATCTAAATAGTTATTATTCTATTTATTTAGATAGAATCATGTTTATTTCAAAGAGGCTTCCAAACCAATAACTCATTCAATATCAATAAGTTATAAACATGGCATAGAATTAGCAAAATCGTGCTTACACTTTTAACTGGCGACAATACTTTTACACAGTTAGTAGTAGCACCTAACGCTCACAGAGTGGGTTAGGCCCTGCTCAAGATGTTTAATAAATGATAATTCGCTAATGACCACAATAATGACAGAAAAAGAAATACAAATACCTGAAGTTGCATTAATTTTACTGGTAGGTACTTCAGGTGCAGGAAAAAGCACCTTTGCTCGCAAACATTTTTTATCGACAGAAATAGTATCCTCAGATGTTTGCCGAGGCCTCGTCTCTGATGACGAAAATGCACAAGATGCCTCGGCAGATGCCTTTGATGTACTTCACCTCATTGCAGAGCGTAGATTACGTCGTGGACTGCTGACGGTAGTCGATGCTACAAACGTTCAAGAATCAGCACGACGTTCTTTACTTCGAGTCGCTCGCAAACAGCATTGTTTAGCCCAGGCTATTGTTTTGGATATTGCTGAATCCACTTGTCTAGAACGCAACAAAACACGTCCAGACCGTGATTTTGGTCCTCATGTCATTCGTAATCAAGCCCGTCAGTTGAAGCGTTCAATGCGCCAACTCAAACGAGAAGGTTTTTCACAGGTCCATATTTTAAAAAGCGAAGAAGAGATCAATCAGGTTAGTTTCAAGCGCATTCCGCTGTGGACCAATAAAAGAAACGAGACAGGTCCCTTTGACATTATTGGTGATATCCACGGTTGCTTTGATGAGTTAGTCACGCTATTAACAAAGCTGGGATATCATGTAGATCAAAATACTGCAGATTCTGCTTATCCTTATTCAATTACTCCCCCCTCTCAACGCAAAGCTATTTTTGTCGGAGATCTTGTTGATCGTGGCCCGAAAAACCCTGAGGTTTTGCGCTTAGTCATGTCAATGGTTCACCAAGGACATGCGCTGTGTGTAAGTGGTAACCATGATGACAAGCTCAAGCGTAAGCTGGAAGGCCGGCAAGTAAAAGTAAATCATGGCTTAGAGCAAACACTGGCCCAATTAGAAAGCGAGCCAGAAGCATTTATACAACAGGTTTCCAGCTTTTTAGATGGCTTAATAAGCCACTACGTTCTGGACAATGGTCGTTTAGTTACTGCTCACGCAGGCATGAAAGAACACTATCAAGGCCGAGCCTCTGGGACTGTACGCGCTTTTACTCTCTACGGTGAAACCACTGGAGAGACCGATGAATATGGGTTACCTGTTCGTTATGAGTGGGCAAATGACTACCGGGGTAAAGCACTTGTCGTCTATGGACACACCCCCACTATTGAGCCTGAGTTCTTCAATAATACAATCTGTATTGATACCGGATGTGTTTTTGGTGGCAAGCTAACAGCGCTTCGTTATCCAGAACGAGAGCTTGTCAGTGTTCCAGCGTCACAGGTTTATTACGAACCTTCTCGCCCTTTATTTGAAGAGCAAGATACACGCTCCCTGCAACATCGTCATGATGATGTACTGAACATCAGTGATGTACAGGGTAAGCGTTTTATTACCACCCCTCTGCGTAACAAAATTTGTATTGAAGAGCAGTACGCGGCTGCCGCGCTGGAAACCCTTAGCCGCTTTACCGTTAACCCGAAGTGGATAAACTACCTACCCCCTACCATGTCACCAGCACATGCGAGTGAAGAAGCTGACTTATTAGAGGATCCACAACAAGCGTTGGATTATTTCCAACAGATGGAAGTGGAAACTGTAATTTGCCAGGAAAAGCACATGGGATCGCGTGCGATTGTGCAAATTTGTAAAACACCCGATGTCTCTCGTCGGGTATTTGGTATTCAAAGTGAAGCTATTGGTTGTTGTTATACACGGACAGGACGGCGATTTTTTAATGATGACACATTAGAGCAAACATTTTTACTTGAGGTTCAACAAGCCGTCACAAACGCAGGCCTGTGGGATACACTCAAGACTGACTGGTTGACCCTTGATTGCGAACTGATGCCCTGGTCATTTAAAGCATCAGAATTAATCCGCCAGCAATATGCCGCTGTAGGTTGTGCAGGAAATAATGTTTTACCTGTCGCCAATCTGCTCCTTGAGCAAGCAGCATTAAGGGGTGTTGATTTAAATGGCTTAAACCAACGCATTGCAACACACCATCAGCATATCAGTGGCTTTAGACAAGCTTATCAACAATATTGCTGGTCAGTAACTGAAGTGAATCAGCTAAAACTAGCGCCTTTTCATATTATGGCCAGTGAAGGTGCAATGCATACCGATAAAAATCACCAATGGCATATGGCGCATATCAGTGATCTGGCTAAAGCCAGTAAAGGCCTTATTCAAGCGACTGATTATCGCATTATTCATCCTGCAGAAGAACATGAGTGCCAAGCAGTCACCCAATGGTGGCAGAGCCTACTCGAAAAGGGATCAGAAGGCATTGTGATCAAACCCATGGACTTTGTCTGTCACACCAATGTGGGCTTGGCTCAACCTGCATTAAAAGTACGTGGCAAAGAGTATCTGCGTTTAATTTACGGTCCCAACTATGATGCCCCTGAAAATTTGGTTCGCTTAAAGAAACGAGGATTAGGTAAAAAACGTCGTCTTGCAATTAAAGAGTTTTCATTAGGACTAGCAGCCTTACAGCGCTTTGTAGGTCAAGAGCCTTTACGGCGTGTGCATGAATGTATTTTAGGTGTGATTGCACTGTCTGCAGAACCAGTTGATCCACGTTTATAAGCCTGTTGGAGCGTTTACAATGTTATTAACCTTATCCTTACAAAGTGATCCTGAAAACAATATTAAAGCGACAGACTTGAGCTACCTATTACATAAAAGTCCAGATCGTATCCACAGCTTTTCATTAAGTCACAATACTGCGCATGTCTTCTATCCTCAGTATGATGAGGACCAATGCCAGGTCGCTCTTTTACTTGAGGTGGATGCTATTGGCTTAGTCCGGACCTTTCGAGGACCAATGTCATCCAAACAACTTACTCACTATTTAAATGATCGCCCCTATACAGCTAATTCTTTTATGAGTGTGGCCTTGGCAAGAGCCTTTCGTTCTGCCATGGGAGGTCGCAGTAAAGAGCGTGAAGCACTAGTGGACAGCAAACTTCCATTAACAGTTCATATCCCGGTATTACCCTGTCGAGGAGGACAACCTGTTTTAGAAAAGTTGTTTTCTCCACTTGGTTATGAAATTTCTGCAGAACCTATTGCCCTCGATAATCAATTTTCAGAATGGGGTCATAGTCATTATTATCAGGTCACATTAAAAAACAAATGTCGTTTAGTCGATTTACTTTCTCATTTATATGTTTTAATGCCCGTGCTTGATAACGACAAACACTACTGGGTAAGTGCCGACGAAATTGAAAAATTATTATTACGCGGGGGTGATTGGTTAGCGCAACATCCCGCTAAAGAATTTATATCATTACGTTATTTAAAGCATAAAAAGCACTATGCTCAAATTGCTTTGGCTGCATTGGCACCAGAACAAATTGATGCAGAGGAAAAAGCCGATCAAGCTGAAGCCGAACTTGAAAAACCACTGACACTAAATCAACAACGACAGCAAAAAGTAATTGATACCTTACTTGCCCATCAGGTCCAATCCATTCTTGATTTAGGTTGTGGCGAAGGTAAATTAATGAAGTTACTGGCAAGCCATGCGCAATTTAAATCTATCGTTGGTGTTGATGTTTCATCCCAAGCTTTAGATCGTGCCAGTAGCCGACTTCGCCTAGAACATTGGTCCGAAAGACAACAGCATCGTATACAGCTTTGGCATGGCTCTGCATTCTACAGTGATTCCCGCTGGACTTCATTTGAGGCCATTTGCTGTATAGAAATGATTGAGCATATGGATGAAGACCGACTCGAAGCATTTATTGAAAATGTCTTTAACATTGCACAACCCAAACTGATCATCATCACCACTCCTAACCAGGAATATAATGTAGTATTTGGTTTATCTGAAAACCAACGAAGACATAGTGATCATCGCTTTGAGTGGACACGAACAGAATTCACAACATGGTGTCAGTGCATTGTGGATAACTATGATTATCAGGTAATGCTTGAAGGCATTGGAGCCAATGACCAAAGCTACGGTTATCCAACACAAATGGCCGTATTTACACGCAGTACATAATTTACCCATAGCGAAGAGTCAGCTTATGAGCAGTACAACCCAGCAATTAATGAAAAAAAACCTGCTGCCGGGTATTCCTCCATTTTTAAGTGACGCAGTACATTACGAAGTCATCATGGGCTCCATGGCCTATGGTGTTTCAAATGATAGTTCCGATATGGATGTATATGGATTTGCGATCCCACCTAAATCAGACATATTTCCTCATTTACGCGGCGAAATTCCAGGCTTTGACCTAGCACAACCAAAGTTTCAACAGTATCAGCAACACCATATTTATGATTCATCCGCATTAGGTGGACGTGGTCGAGAATACGATCTGACCATCTATTCTATTGCTAAATATTTCCGCTTACTTATGGATAACAACCCAAATATAGTGGATAGCTTGTATGTTCCAAGAAACTGTATTTTACATAGTACAGCCGTGGGCGAACGAGTTCGGGAACAACGCAAACTGTTTTTACACAAAGGGTGTTGGGCAAAATTTAAAGGTTACGCTTATGCCCAAATGCATAAAATGAAAACTAAACAACCTGAAGGCAAACGCGCCAAAATGGTTGAACAATATGGTTACGACGTTAAATTCGCCTATCACGTTGTCCGCTTACTCTTAGAAGTAGAACAGCTTCTTATTGAACAAGACATGGACTTAACCCTTCATAAAGAACAATTAAAAGCAATTCGGCGTGGCGAGTGGGATATACAACAAGTCGAAGAGTTTTTTATTAAAAAAGAACAGCATTTAGAACAATGTTACGAACAAAGTAAGTTACCCTTTAAAGCTGATCAAAGTGCTATTCGACAACTATTACTAGAATGTCTAGAAATGCATTACGGCAGCCTTAGTGAGTGTATCAGACAGCCGGGTTTAGCCGAAGCCACGCTGGACCAAATACAACTGCTTATAAATCAGTATCAGCAGCGAATAAAATAAGTCTGCTAGCTTTTTACCCCCCTCCTAGCCTCCCCCTTTGAAAAGGAGAGGAACTAATTGGGCTTACCTGAAACCAAAGATGCCTTATGCTTGCACGATCTCCTCCCTCTCCTTGGTAAGGGGAGGGTTGGGGTGAGGTTTGTGGTTTTATACTGCAAGCATCTTATTTGCCCGCTAGCTTTTTAACCCCCTCCTAACCTCCCCCTTTGAAAGGGGAGGAACTGATGGTGCTTTACCCGAAACAAAAGTTGTCTGCTGCTTGCACGACCTGCCCCCTCCCCTTACAAGGGGAGGGTTGGGGAGGGGTTAGCTAAAAGGCTGCCGCAAATTTTAGGGTATTAATATATTAAAAGGTTATCCTTTATGATTTGGATTAGACGCTTCAATATCCTGTTCTGAGAAAAGTGGATACCCATCAGGTCGATTATCATTTAACCTTGTTCTGAAGTTACTATCTTTTAAAGGAATGGTCGCTTTTCCATAATCAAAGCTATTTAATTTATTGCGCATTTCTCGATTAACAATACCATCCCCCACCAATTCGTACCAACTCACTATAGTGGGTGTCACAAATTGACCATAAGGGTTTTCAGCAATTTCATTCGACTTTGCAAAACGCATTGCATGTGTAGAAATACCATCTTTATGATAAACAAACTTCACATGAGTCCCTTCAAAAGGTGCGTTTGAAGCTGGCTTTGTATATAATTTTCCATGTGCACTGTAACTTGCATGGGTGATTTTACCGTTGGTCGTCCAAATAGCGACATGCTCCCAATCATGACGATGACCAAAAACATCTATCCACGCGGCTACCTGATCTTTTTCAAAATATAATGCGTAAAAATGACCACAAAACTGATCCTTGCCTGAAGTGGTGCAAGCATATCGATGAAGTGTATTTGAAGTATTTAGAAAATTATTGTCATCACAACCTTCGGCTAGTCCACCCGAATTTTTTAAACCTGGGTTTTTTCGTCCATCTCGACTTATACCTGCTGCAGGAAGGCAACCATCGGTATCAAAGTCAAAAACAGGCTCTTGAGTGTTTATAATATTATTAGCAGGAACTGCTTGATCAAGCTTATTAAAGTCATCCGCATGCGTCATTGTCACTAACAACACACTTATTGCAACAGGAATATACGATGCAGCTTTAATCCTCATTTAAAAGGTTCCTTTGTAAACGATGAGCTATAATTCAAAGGCTGTAGTTATTATTCTTATTATAAAAATAAATTTAATACTAAGTTTGCAGACGCAAATTATATTATCGCATCCATGACCAAACTACATTATAGGCACATTTACAAACAAGATATAAAGAGTATCAAGATGTATATTATTTTATAGTTTATTCATTCAACACCTATGTAGCCACTTTTATTGTAATAGCACAAATACATTTACAGCCTCATTAAGCTAAAATGGAAATCATTACTTTTTTACCATTTACATAGTTATTGTAAACGAATTAAAGCAACAAAAATGATTACAACTAATTACTTGATCAAAGCAAACAAGTAAAAAAGAAAATAACACCAACAAATTATCGTCAACATGTAACAATTTAATTACAAAATAGCATTATTCTTTTATCACCTTCGTTACAAGGAAACCGCTTTTGTGAAAACACAACTACAGTCCATACTAGCAATATGTTTAACAACTACATATATTAGTTCATGCGCTTCAAATGACTCACAACCCATCAAAAAACTAGAAATTGACTGTCGTACATCTCAACCTTCAGCACAAAGCAAAGCACCTGTTAGTGGTTTAACGTTAATAGGAACATCAATCGCTGATGCTGATTTTGCCACCTCAGCAGCAGAGATTGTCAGCTATGATAGCTGTACAGATAAACTTTATGTAGTCAATGCCCAAGCCGAGCAAGTAGATATCATAAGCTTAAATGATCAAGGCAAGCCTTATTCTACAGGCGTGATAAATCTACAATCAGCAGGTAAGCATGCTGGCATTAAAATTGGTGCTGCAAATAGCGTTGCAACGCATCAAGGGCTGATTGCTGTTGCTATTGAAAATGCAAATAAACAGGCACATGGCATTATAGGTTTATATCGCTCAGATACTCTAGCATTGATTAATACATTTCCTGCTGGTGCACTGCCTGATATGGTCAGTTTTTCAAAAGATGGTCGCTATATTGCTACTGCCAATGAAGGGGAACCAAGCTCAAACTATCAAGTAGATCCAGAAGGGAGTATTACGCTAGTCGATTTAATCCATGGACCACTGAATGCGGAAATAAAACAAATTAACTTTAAAGCATTTAATAAAGCTAACTCTCGTAATCATGAGCTACCAAACACTGTTCGTATTTCTGGCCCCAATGCTTCTGTTGCTCAAGACCTTGAACCAGAGTATTTAACATTTACTGATAACGGAAAGCTTTTCGTTTCATTACAAGAAAATAATGCACTGGCTAAAATTGATGTAGAATCAGCTCAGATCGATGCTATTTTAGGTTTGGGTCGTAAATCATGGGCATCCTATGGGTTAGATGCATCTAATAAAGATAATGTCGCAGGCCATCTTAAATATTACCCACAGCTTGAAAGCCTATATATGCCTGACAGTATTGCCAGTTATACGGTTAATGGCAAAACATACATTGTAACAGCCAATGAAGGTGATGGACGAGAGTATGGTTTTACCACCACTCAACACGTATGTGATCAATTAAGCTATTCCTGGGATAGTGAGGATTTCAATGGCACAGATGATTACACCACTAAAGAAGGTTTTTGTATTGCTCACTCTGATGAAATACGTGGCAAAGAACTGAATATCGCGAAAGACCACCCTTTAGCCAAAGCACTTAAAGATAAGAAAAAACTCAGCCGACTCAAGCTTGTTAAATCCAATAAAAAAATTCCTGCAAGCAAACCAATAGAATTATTTGGTGCTCGTTCTTTTTCCATTTGGGATGAACATGGTCAGCTTGTTTATGATAGTGGAGATGACTTCGCAAAAATTGTTCTAACCAGCGAAAAACAGCACTTTAATAGCACTAATGACAACAATGATAGCGGTGATGACCGTAGTGATGATAAAGGTGTCGAACCCGAAGCTATTGAAGTCGCTTATATTAATGGTCGCCACTACGCATTTATTGGTTTAGAACGGCAAGGAGGCATCATGATTTACGATATTTCTAACCCTGCAATGGCCAAATTTATTACTTATGTTAATAATCGTAACTACCAAGAAAGTGTTTGTACAAAAGTTGATGATGGCGAATGCGATAACGGCATTTATAACCCTAAAGCCGGAGATCTTGGTCCAGAATCAATAGAATACTTCCAGCGCAATGGGCAACATTTTCTTGCCGTTGGTAATGAAGTAAGCGGTACTACCTCTGTTTACCAAATTAATCTTTAGTTTTATTTTAGTCTTTTTTGAATAAGAAATAATTAATACACAAAAAAATGGGAGAAATAATATTATTTTCCCCCATAATAACCTATTTGGGATAACAGAGCCCTTGCTAGGGATAAGAAGTATTTTAAAATGACTTGTGCACGTAATTTTCTTTATATTATCAGCAGCATTCTGGCTATTTTTTCACCCGCCATAATAGCTAAAACCGTAAATTCAAACTTAGTAGGTAAAGATTTACCAAAATGGCAATCAGGGTATTTAGATATTCATCATATTAATACAGGGCGTGGCGATGCAGCGTTTATTGTTTTTCCTGACAGTACGACATTATTAATTGATGCAGGGGATATCTCTGAGTCTCGACCTCGAACCTTAACAGCAAGAAACGCAACGCTTGTACCAGATGATTCAAAGACAGCTGGAGAGTGGATTATTGACTACATACGTCAGTTTCATCCAAAAAAGGAGACAGCCAACTTAGATTATGCTTTGATCACACATTTTCACGAAGATCATATGGGTGAAATTGATGAAACCTCTAAGCAGTCAAAGCTTGGTGACTTTCAGGTTACTGGTATAACAGAAATTGCTGAGTCTATTCCCATAGTTACTTTGATTGATAGAGCCTATCCTGGTTATTCATTACCAGAACCTATGCTATCTGAAGCCTATAAGAACAAAATGTATTATTCTCAAGACCTTGATGATCAATCTTTTATGAAAACCATGGAAGCTTATTGGCATTTTATTGCTTGTCATAAGAAACAAGGTATGCAGATACAAAGTATTGATGTCGGCTCAAAACAGCAAATCAAGCTGAAAAATCACCCTAATAAATACCCTGAATTCTCAGTGACTAATATTCATGGTAATGGAAAAGCATGGACAGGATGGAACAATACAACATTTTCACTGTTTGATGATGGAAAAATACCAGGAGAAAACAATCTAAGTATAGGCATTCGTATAAGTTATGGGCAGTTTGACTATTATACTGGAGGTGATATTTCAGGTAATGATGACTACGGCTCTCCTAACTTTTCCAGTGAAGAAGCCAAAGTAGCTCCAGTTATCGGTCCCGTCGATGTTGCTACGCTCAATCATCATGGTAATAGTGACTCTCAAAGTACCTTCTTTGTTCGGACTATTCGCCCTAAAGTCTGGATTCAGCAAAGCTGGTCATCTGATCACCCCAGCGATGAAGTATTAAGCCGTATCTCATCAACATCACTTTATCCTGGAAAGCGTTATATTTTTGCAAACAACTTGTTAGCCGCAACGAAGAATGTCATTGGTTCTAAAGTAAGCAAAGCTTACAGTTCAACCCAAGGACATATTGTTGTTAGAGTCTATGAAGCAGGAACAAAATACCAAGTTATTCTATTAGATGATTCAACAATTGAACGGAAAGTAACTGCAGTGTTTGGACCATTTGAGTCGAGATAATTTGCTGACTGTGATAACGATACCCTGCCAGTCTTATCCCAGTAGACTCATTCGTTATCCCAGCAAGCTTTTGTTTTATCCCAAAACCAATGACTTAATCCCAAACTATTAGATTTACCCTAGTCCGCAGGATAGAGTGGTAAACATATCGAAAAGCGATAATAACGTTTTTCTATAGTAAGCTTCATTTTCAGTTTAATTATCGGACCTCATAAAATAGGGATAAATTTTATGAACAAAATACTTACGTTTACTGCTCTTGTCGCCTGTATTAGTGCAGCAGCCACAGGTTACGCCAATAATGACCCAACAGCTAACTCCTTAGAAATAAAGTACGTCAACGAATATGACTTAGTATGGTGGGACAAAGGCTCTGGGGGGGATCATGATGGCAGCTATTACAGCCCTAAACCACCGGCTGGTTATTACCGGCTAGGTCATTATGGACATGGCGGATATGGTCATCCTACTGAAGCATCTGTTGTCGTTAAAGCGTTGAAGCCAGGCTTGTTAGAGAGACCCGTCAGCTATTCTAGAATATGGAAAGACTCTGGTTCAGGGGCAGATTGGGACGGCTCTTTTTGGCAACCAAATCCACCCAATGGCTACAAATGCTTAGGTACCGTTGTTAGTCGACACCATGGTCAGCCTTCTCTAGATGAAGTACGCTGTGTTAAAAGTGATCTTGTCGTTTCAGGTAAGCTAGGTGGTTGGATTTGGGATGATAGTGATACGGGGGCAGATGATGACTTTGGCTCCTGGAAAATTGTGGCTAATGATGCAAATGGCATCAGTGTTAATTCATTTGTAGGTAATAATAGTCACTCTGCACCTGGCAGCAGTCCATTATTTTACGTACTTAAAAAGGCTTCAATATTAGCAGCAAAATTATCACAGGCTGAAGTAACAAATTTGATTAAAAAACATGGACCGATTTTATACCTGCACCCAGATGAAAGGTATAAGCTGGACTCTCCTTTTAGATACATCAATCAAGCATATCTGGTTAACTCTAAAGGTAATAAAATAAAGACTTCAACTGATACCTTTAAAGCCAACTATGACTACATAAAAGCAGCAGGTAACATTAATAGCAATGTTAAAGATAACATCTGGTTAGAGCCGGCTAATGGCGATGCATCAAGACCCGGAGACTTAAATGCCGCTAAAGCCATTGTGCACATCAAAGATACCATACCAGGTTATACCGACATTCAATTCTGGTACTTTTACGCATACAATGGACCAGGCACTGCCAAAGTGAGATTTGGAGAAATCTATAACCATACTGGTGAATTAAAACCATTTGGCGAGCATACTGGTGATTGGGAGCACGTAACACTTCGTTTTGATAATAGCAATAAGTCGCTAACCTCCGTATACCTATCTCAGCATAGCTATGGTGAACAAAGAGCACCAAATCAACTTGAGTGGGATGGTAGCCATGTCGTTATTTATTCTTCAAAAAATGGCCATGCCAGCTATGCTTCGCAAAGTGATAATGATCATAGAGTACTACACAAGTGTATCCAGGAAATCTTCGGCCACTGTGTTGGACACCTAGATGTAGACCTTAAAAACTATACCGCCAAAGGTAACCGCTTTAATACATATGAAGATGGTAAATACCATATTGTAAACTATACACCTACTAATTGGGCTGAAATGGAGTTTAGATGGGGACCTGTCAAAGATGTTCATATGACTATTGAACAGGCTGAAAAAGTAGCAAGAGACTTCTTTGGACCTTTCATAGGTGGATCTCCTGCAGCTTCAATTGGTGCAGCGTTGTTCTCTAAATTTTATAAAGAGAATCAAGGTGGTCCAACTAACATTGGAACCAAAGGCGATTGGAGTAATAATGAGTTTTAAATGACTCAATTAAGTACTATAAAATAGTTGAATCTGCCTTTCATGAGCCCTCTTAGTTACTTGCTAACTAAGGGGGCTAAGTGTTTTCTTACCATATGCTACTAGACAACCAGAGCACCTTTAAATTTTTCAGGATAGTGCTTCTTAAGTTCAGATAAATACTTTTTTGCCAGTGGCACTTGCTGATCATATTCCAGATAGATGATCAACTGGCTGCTACTTACTGACTGTACTCTAAAAGGGTTAACCACATAGGAACGGTGAACCTGAAATAAGTATTCACTTTCAATAAAAAATAAAATTTTCTTAAGTGGAATACGGATAATTTCTTCCTTAATACTATCATTAACTAACTTAACAACAATACAGTAGTTTTTTTCAACCTTGATAAAGAGAATACTTTGCAATATTGGCGTAATATGACTTTGAATAAGCGCATTGTCTGGGTTTGCGCTTATTCGGCGTATTTGCTCAACGCTTCTCTGGGTCTGTAGCACTATGTTACGTACCCACTCCTCTGACGAAGATTTTGGAAAAGATGCTGCCAATGTATAGTAACTAGATATTTTCACAAACATTGCTACTGATTTATTATGAGTCTCAATCAATTCGTTATCTTTTTCCAGGAATGAAGGGTAACTATTAAGTAGTTTATCAGCTGATTCGCTATGACTGATTGTTTTTCCTTCAAAAAATGTAGCTGCAGCATCTATTAAGGGATCATTAGCCAGTAACTCATAAGTTGCTAAAATCATTTCTTCATGAGATTTAAACTCACAAATATTATTTGAAAATTGATGCAGCTGACTCATACGCTTACGATGAATGAGTAACTCTAACTGAATTTTAACCCTAGCCAATAGCTCATCTTTAAAGAATGGTTTAGTTAAGTAGTCATTACCACCTACATTAAAACCATGCACTAGATCCCTCAACTGATTACGGGCCGTCAAAAAGACAATCGGTAAATCATAGCTTGTAAACTCTTCACGTAATATTTTACAAACTTCATAGCCATCCATTTCAGGCATCATAATATCTAATAAAATAAGGTCTGGTTTATTTTTGTTAATATAATTTAAAGCATCTTCACCAGAATAGGCAGTAATAACTTTGATGTTACTCTCATTTAAATGATTTAAAATAATATCTAAATTAATTGGTTCATCATCCACAGCTAAAATTACAAAATCTTTAACTTGACCTTCTGTTATTTGTGGTGCTTCTAGTATGTCACTAAACTCAACAGGTATCTCTAGAGCTGATGCAGAATATTGTAACAACTCATTATCTACTGATGGTAACTCATCACTGACAGGAAGAGTAAAAATAAAACGTGTGCCTTTTGAAAGTATAGATTCTACTTTAATACTTCCACCATGAAGCTCTACAAGCTGTTTGGTTATAGACAAACCTAAACCAGTACCACCATAACTACGATTAGCACCTGAATCTGTTTGTTTAAATGCATCAAAAATACGTGCTTGATCTTCTGGATTGATGCCAATTCCAGAGTCACTGACTATCACTTCTACATTATTTTCTTTAACTTTAGCAAGAATCTGAATCTCTCCTACATCAGTAAATTTAATCGCATTACCAATTAGATTTTGAAATATTTGCTGTAAGCGATATTGATCTGCATGCACACAAATATCATTGGGTACTAAATTTACCAATACGACTGGTTTTTTATTGATTAACGAAGCAGAAATAGAAATATCTAAGTCAACAATTTGGCGAAGATTCAGTGATTGTTTTTTTAATCGAATTTGCTTTTGTTTGAGTTTAGCCGCATCGAGGATATCATTAACTAAATTCGATAATCTCCGACCACTATTAATGATATTAGTTAAAGTTTTAGTATATCGATCAGGAACACGACCCACTAGTGATTCCGCCAGACCAATAATACCATTTAAAGGTGTTTTTAGCTCATGGGTTGTATTGGCAAGCAAGTCATTTTTAAACTCATCAAGCTTTTTCAGGTCGATATTTTGCTGCTCAATCTTATGTATTTTATCAGCGATTGCCTTTCGCATAGTACCAAAACTATTCGCCAACCTGCCAATTTCATCATTCCTGTGGATATTGATAGCTTGAGATAAATTCCCACCTGCAATTTTTTCTGCGATATTTGTCAGAGCAAGAATAGGTCTCGCAATTGTACTCGCAGTCAAATACCCAATTAATATAATCAATCCAATTACGATAATTGCGATTATAATAGCTAGTTTTTGTAATTCTGTAATCGTTGCAAATGCTTCTTGCGTTGTGACTTCAGCAATAAGTGCCCAACGTTCGTTAAACACTGTAATCGGCGTATAAGCACTCAATACTTCATCACCCAGATAGGATGTTGTCACTAAGATATTTGCTTTGCCATCAAGTGCTTCATTGACAGCCAGTGTTGATATTGAAGAAGTACTTGTTTTTTTAAATGTAGCTTCAATTGAATATCTATCAGGAGCTCTGTAACCATTTGATCGCATGAAATGATCGGAACCAACAAGATAAGTTTCGCCAGTACTGCCTAATCCAGCTCTAGTTGACATAACTTTATCAATTTTTGCAAAAGGTATCTGAAAAATAATTACGCCCTGAAATTTACCATATTCATAAAGCGGAACAGAAATAAATGACGATATTTTATAATCAATTTTATCAAAACTTGTGAATATTATATTATTTTTGCTTGCTGCCTGTTCAGCAACCTTGAACGCTTTTCCTAGTCCCGTGTTAGCATAATCTCCGTTCACTAAATTTTGACCAAAGCTTTTTTCTTTAATAACAGAGTAAACAATATCTCCGTTATTGGTAACCAAGTATAAGTTATCAAAACTAAACTGATCAATAATTTTTTTTAAAAAAGGATGTATCTCTTCATGACTATAATCATAGTAATCCCTGTTAGCATTTATATTAGTTTTTTCAGCTTCTGTTCCTACCACAAATAATTTTTGTAGAATTGTCAAAGCACCCTTATCCGTTTTTGCTAAAGGTTTTATATCTTCTTTAAAGCTTGATAGGTACTTCAGTATATAAGTATTACTTGTATTAGCGAACTTACTATCTACATTACCTACAAGATATTGTATTTGGTCATGAACTTGCTTAAAGTATTCATCCAAGTTTGATTTCTTGATATCCCTCAAAGAAGATAGTTGATTAAATGCTTGTTGCTCTAGATTTTTTGTAAAATAGCTCAACATTAAAAATGAAATAGTAACAAATGGTACTATACTAATTACCAAGTAGGTAAAAGTAAGCTTATTTTTTAAACTTAAGTTATTAAATAATCGACGCAACATATTTATAAAACTTATGAATATAAAGTGAATAACTCAGTTTTTTAATACTCTTTTTTTATAAAGCTCAATCAGCCTATGCCGATTTTGTCCTGCCCAGGTGAAATCATAATCAATTAACTGACTTCTATTAACTTTTGGTGCTCTCGATAATCTCTGCATTTTTACCAGGACAGGATTTTGGTAGTTTGACTGAATAAACAGCCTTTGTCCTTTCTCAGAGAGAATAAAGTCTATTAGTTTTTTGGCTGCTGCTGGATTCGGTCCATTTTTGATTAAGCTAAGCCCACCTATTTCATGTCCTGTTCCTTCCTCAGGTACAATAATATCTATATTTTTTTCAGGAAATCTATTTTTTTCTTCAACCCATTCATGTAGAAATGTTATTGTGATTGCTAAGCGTCCTTGAGAAGTGAGTCGTGAGTGCGAATTTAAATATCCTGCAAGATTATTATGAAGTTTATCGAGATAATTAAATGCAGCTTCTTCTCCCATCATTTGAACAAGTGTCGCTACTGTCGTGTAGGCTGTTCCTGAGACCATGGGGCTTTTCATGCCTATAAGACCATGGTACTTACTTTCTACTAATGACTGCCAACTATGAGGCACAGGAAGATTATTTGCTTTTAAAATATCATTATTGACAATAAATCCTAGCACTCCAGTATAAAGCCCTGTTACGCTGTTATTACCAAGTGGATTACGAAATGTTGGATCAAGTTCATCAAAATTAGTTGGACGATAAGGCTGAATCAACCCTTCATAAGCAGCTTGTGCATGTGCACCAATGCTCCCGCCTATCCAGACATCGCCCTTCGGTTGATCACGCTCACCTTCTAATCTTGCTAACGTTGCTCCACTACCATTCATTCTATATATATGTGCTTTAATTCCTGTAGCTTTTCTAAACGCTTTACTTACCTCATTGCTAAAACTCGTAACAGAATAAACAACAACGTGACTTTTCCTTTCTTTAGCACTTATTAACCCAGCATAAATAATTAGCAAGCAAAGCAACCAAATGCAATTTATTCTACTCACTATACTATTCAGTTGCTGGCTTTTAACTGACATAAACAGCTAGCCTGATATATATCATAATTTTGCTTTATCTCCTTACCACTAGTTTAAATGTATACAACTGCTTAATTTCTATGCTAACCACACTTTAGTTGGTATATATCATCTTGAAAATCACTATTTTATTAACTTAACATTAGATGTCATTGATATTTATCCAATATAGGTGTAACTGAGAATTCTATAGAATTATTGTCCAAAATTTGTACCTTTCTCCTCTAAGTATATTGTTTCTTCTGGAGTGGAGATACGTCCCAATGTTCTATTTCGATGAGGAAAACGACCAAACTGCCTTATGATTTTCTGATGTTGAACTGCATAGTCATAAAAAGCATACAGTTGAGAGTAAAGTGGTGATGAAGCTTCAACTTCACTTGTTACTTCTTTAAATAACCTTACTGCTTGTTCTTGCTCTAAAAGACATTCAGCGTGTTCAAAAGGCATATAACAGAATATACGCATTAAGTACGGGAGCTGTTTGTGCTGCCCTTTCAGTAAAGCTTGTTTAGCATGATGTAGCGCTGCTGCATCATATTTATAGGCACAGGCTGTTGATCGGTAAATATTCCTTGGAATCTGGTCTAACAAAATGATTAGCGCTAGCCGTCCTTCTGCGCTTTCCTCCCAATGCTTGAGAGCGCCATTCTCAGCAGCAAAAACCCATGATTCAAATGTAATACGTAACTCACTATCATGATCAGCTGTCGCATTAAACCATTTGTTACGTATTTCGACAGACACATTACCTTCAGAGTCTAACTCTCCAAACCAGGCAGTAATTACTTTTTCAGGTTGCTTTTCTTCCATACTTGTTGCTCCAGGTAGTAGTATATAGACGACTTGTTTGGTATTAATAAGCTCTATACAAGATTAACATCAATAATAGATATACAGAGTAAATCATATAATCGTTAGAGTGCTATAACGGACTATTAGGTGGTCAAGTTGATGAATACGACCAAAAAATCACCTGTTTTATATTGGATTTTTGGCTTGTTAGTACTGGCTGCAGTGCTAAGCGCCATCTATTACACGTTCTACTATGCAAGTGCCCCTGTCTACTTTGCAATTGGAAATGGTCGCTTGGAAGCTAATGATGTTCACATTGCCAGCAAGCTTCCAGGACGCATAGAACAGGTTACCGTCAAGGAAGGTGATCAGGTTATAAAAAGCCAACTGGTTGTTAAAATGGACACCAAAACACTTGAGGCTCAACTTAAGCAAGCAGAGTCACAAGTATTAAAAGCCAAAGTCGAACGTCAACGGGCAATGGCTATTGTTGAAGAACGAAACAGCGAGTGTAAATACGCAAAAAAACAGCTACAGCGTACACAAGACTTAATCCAAAGAAATTTTGCCTCTGAAGATGATTTAGATACTGCACAATTGAAAGTGGAAACGACACAAGCTGCCTGTGCCGCAGCAGAAGCTATGGTTGAGGTAGCGGAGGCTTCAATACAGGCAGCCCAAGCATCTGTAGAACGTCTTAAGGCCGATTTAGAAGACAGTAGCATTACTTCACCCATATCAGGCAGAGTACTTTATCGCATTGCTGAGCCAGGCGAAATTGTGGCTAGTGGTAGTAAAATTTTAACTATAATTGATCTTTCAGATGTTTATATGACCATCTTTTTAAGTGAGATGGATGCAGGTAAAATTTCCATGGGAAGTAGTACACGGATTATTCTGGATGCTGTACCTGAGTTACCCATTCCTGCTGAAGTCAGTTTTATCTCTCCTCTTGCGCAATTTACACCTAAGGTTGTAGAAACCCGAGAAGAACGCAGTAAGTTACGTTTTAGAGTAAAAGTCAGTGTAAACAACGCGTTTTTACAAGACCATATTGATTTAATTAAACCTGGCATGCCTGGTATGGCTTACATAAAGCTTAATCCTGAAGCAGAGTGGTCTGATATTCTTTAAGCACAGCTTTATAAAGTGATCATTTATATACCCACAACGAAGGATTTTAGAGAGACTAGCCAGCTCTGTTAAGGCTAGCGATAGCAACCACAACTGTCTTAAAAGTGCTAGGACAATATGATTAGCGCGCATTAAATCGATTCGCGAAGGGTATAAATGTAATTTCTGTAATAAGTACGATTTAGCGCTGCTGTTTATCACGATGCAATAAAGGCATTCTCATGAATAGGCCAAGTGAAGTCGTAATTGTTGATCAAGTCACTCATTATTATAAGCAACAGATAGCCCTATCCAATATTACACTCAGCATTACTAAAGGAACCATCGCTGGCCTAATAGGACCTGATGGAGTTGGTAAGTCTACATTATTAGGTTTGGTCGCTGGGGTAAAAAAAATACAACATGGTGAAGTTCATTTATTTTCTCAAAACATCCAGCTAAGTGCTGTCAGAAATCAGTTGTGCCATCGTATAGCTTATATGCCGCAAGGGCTTGGTAAAAACCTTTATGCAACATTGTCAGTTTATGAAAACTTACGGTTTTTTAGCCAGCTTTTTGGTCAAAACCAACAGCAATGTAAACAACATATAGAAGAGTTGTTGTTAGCTACTGGTTTAGCACCCTTTGCCAAACGACCTGCAGGTAAATTATCTGGGGGCATGAAACAAAAACTTGGGCTTTGCTGTGCACTGATTCATGATCCTGATTTACTGATTTTGGATGAACCCACGACGGGTGTTGATCCATTATCACGTATGCAATTCTGGGAGTTGATTACGCGTATAAAGTCTCGCACCCCAGATATGACCATTTTGGTCGCTACTGCTTACATGGAAGAAGCAGAGCGCTATGACTGGCTTGCAGCTCTTTATGGAGGAAGACTTTTAGCCACAGGAAGCCCTAAAGTACTTTGTGAGCAAACACAAACAACAAGCCTTGATGAAGCCTTTAAGGCACTACAGCCTGAATGCACACCACAAGCTAATTTAATCATTCCACCTTATCAGCAAAATAGTAAACCAGTTGCTATTGAGGCTGCACAGTTAACAAAGCGCTTTGGTGACTTTACTGCGGTTGATCAGGTTAACTTCCAAATTTACCAAGGTGAGATATTTGGTTTTTTAGGCTCCAATGGTTGTGGAAAAACCACTACGATGAAAATGCTAACGGGTTTATTACCTCCAACTGAAGGTAAAGCAACATTATTTGGTGAACCTATGAATAGCAGAAGTCTTTCTCATCGTAAAAATATTGGCTTTATGTCGCAAAGCTTTTCACTTTACCAAGAACTTACAGTGAAACAAAATCTTTTATTACATGCTCGTCTGTTTCAGCTGCCAAGTACCGAAGCAAATCATCGGATTAATGAATTACTCTCTCGTATGTCATTAACAAATGTAGCTGATGAGCAAACTGCAGACTTACCGCTTGGTATTAAACAACGTTTGTCATTAGCTGTAGCTATTATTCATCGTCCTAAAATTCTGATTCTGGACGAACCTACTTCAGGTGTAGACCCAATCGCCAGGGACCAGTTTTGGCAATTACTGGTGGAGCTTTCCCGCAATGAGAACGTAACTATTTTTATTTCCACCCATTTTATGAATGAGGCTGAACGTTGTGACAGAATTTCGCTGATGCACGCCGGAAAAGTTTTAGCTGCAGGTACAGCTGAAGTGCTTATCAGTGAAAAGCAAGCGACGAATTTAGAAGCTGCATTTATTCGATACCTACAAGAAAGCAAGCAGACTGAAGAGCTTCAAAAAAACCAAGACTCAACAGTACAGCCGCCCCAAAAAGCCATTGCATCCCCAAAAAACCCCATTAAAACTCGTTCACTATCCTGGCAACGTTTATGGGCTTATGCACAGCGCGAAGCGATGGAAATCCAACGTGATCCCATACGTTTTTTATTTGCGTTATTGGGTCCTATCTTTTTATTGATAGTTATGGGGTATGGCATTTCTATGGATGTGAAACACATGAAATACGCTGTACTCGATCGCGATCAAACCCAATATAGTCGCCACTACCTAGAAGCATTTGAAGGCTCTAAGTATTTTCAACAGCAGCTTGTGATAAGCAACGACCAACGAGCTGAACTTGCCCTTGTCAGGGGCGAAGTCGAGCTAGTCATTGAAGTTCCACCTCAATTCGGACGGCAAATGCTAAAAGGAGAATCTCCTGAAGTAGGAATATGGATTGATGGGGCAATGCCTTTTCGGGCCGAAACTATTCGTGGTTATGTACAAGGTGTTCATCAAAACCATCTACAGCAGTTAGCCAAAACCAACGCTCATGCAACGCCTCAACAGTTAAAAATTGAACCGCGCTTTCGCTATAATCAGAGCATTGAAAGCATCTATGCTATTGTGCCTGGAGTTATGGCTACCCTACTAACGTTTATCCCAGCCATGCTTATGGCTGTTGCCGTCGTGCGAGAAAAAGAGTTAGGTTCTATCACCAATTATTATGCAACCCCAACCACCCACCTTGAGTTTTTATGGGGTAAACAGCTACCTTATATTGCATTGTCTATTATTAATTTCATGTCGCTTTTTCTTGTAACTTGGTTATTTTTTGGGGTTCCAATCAAAGGTAGCTTTTCGCTATTATTTGTTGGTTCTTGTTTGTATGTTATAGCAACCACTGCTTTGGGATTACTGATTTCAACCTTCACCACAACTCAAGTGGCTGCTTTATTCGGTACTTTAATTATTACCATCATTCCATCTATTAATTTTTCTGGTTTAATTAGTCCTGTTGCATCTCTTTCTGGTGGGGCTTCAATTATGTCAACCTATTTCCCTGCCGCTTATTACCTAGATATCACTGTAGGTATTTTTACAAAAGCTACTTCTTGGGCTGACCTCAAACTAAATTTTGCAGCAGTTATTGGTTTCTTTGTCACCTTTACGCTACTTAGCGTACTCTTTTTACCCAAACAGGAACGGTAATATGAAGTTTCTGCAATCTGTTTTTTGGCTGGGTTTAAAAGAAATAGCCAGCCTACGTCAAGATAAAGTCATGCTTTTTCTGATGACATTTGCATTTACTGTTTTTATTTATGTCCCTGCAAAAGAGACTGGTTTGGAAATGCGAAATGCAGCTGTTGCAGTTGTAGATGAAGATAATTCACCATTATCACGTCAAATAATTTCTTCACTTCTTCCTCCATACTTTCAAAACCCACATTTCATTACGTTTAATGATATTGATAAAACGATGAATCAAGGTATTTATACCTTTGTTTTGCTTATTCCAAGCAAATTTTCACAAAAGCTAGCCCATGGGCTTGAAGAAAGTGTACAAGTTTATATTGATGCAACCGCTATGAGTCAGGCTGTTATTGGTTTAGATTATATTCAAAATATAATAACCAACGAAGTTACGCAGTTCTTTAATCAAGAAGATTCAGCAAATCCTCTTATTAACTTAAATATTAGAATTAGATTCAATGAAAACCTATACAGCAGCTGGTTCATGGCAGTAAATCAGTATATTAATGTTATTGGTATGCTTGCTATAGTTCTGACAGGTGCAGCTTTAATTAGAGAACGAGAGCATGGAACAATTGAACATTTATTAGTAATGCCTTTAACGCCTGCAGAAATAATGCTCGCTAAAATTTGGTCGAATGGGCTAGTCATAGTTTTGGCATCATTGCTTTCTTTAAAGCTAGTTATTGGCGAAGCATTAGCAATTCCTGTTCGAGGAGAAATAGGATTATTTATTATTGGCACATGCAGTTACTTATTTGCAGTAACTTCACTTGGTATCTTCTTAGGTACAGTAGCTAATTCAATGCCACAGCTTGGACTACTTTTTCTGCCTATAGTCGTAGTGATGAATGTTTTATCAGGAGGAATAACGCCTTTAGACAACATGCCATCTGCCATTCAGTACCTTATGAAAATATTTCCATCTACTCACTTTGTTGAACTCAGTAGTGCCGTACTATTTCGTCAAGCAGATTTAGCGATTGTTTGGCAGCCCTTACTTACTATTATTGCTATTGGAATAGTTTTCTTTTCAGTATCACTACAACGACTTAGAAAAACAGTTGGCAAAAATTTATCGTAAATATACCCTTTATCAGCCTACTTTTATTACCAATACATAATATACGAACAAATTAGTCTTTTACTGAAAGCAAATTGCAATTTATTTGGCAGCAAGTCCATACATAAGAATCATATTTATTTAAAGAAACATTAACATTTAGCTGCTACTTTCCTTTTCGGTCACCAAGCAAAATGACAATAATAAAGGAAAAAGTATGTCAGCCCTAAACCGTCGAAAGTTTATAGGCCTAATGAGTGCTGGATTAGCTTCACCTTATATAATTAGTTCCACTCAAGCAAAAACCTTACAGCCAAACTTAGTTTCTAATAACAATGATTATCCACTGCCAGATAATAGTTTAATAAATATTGATAGCGCAAATGAAATATTTCCTCAGTCAGTTGCCTCGGGTGACCCAACGGATAGTGGGGTCATTCTTTGGACAAGGGTTAATCCTGTAAAGTATAGTGAATATGAGCCTTTAATTTTTCAAGTTTGCCTAGACAATCGTTGCGAGTCACTCTATTTGCAAGGTGAAGTCCACCCTGAACAATTAAGTTCTTTATTAGATTATACTGTAAAAATTGATTTAGATGGCCAGCTTGAACCAAATCTAACGTACTACTATCGTTTTATTTATAAAAATACGTCAAGTAAAATTGGGCGCTGTAGAACAACTTCTTCAAACCATAGCACGCTAAAAAGTCTTAAAATAGCGGTTTTAACTTGCCAGGATTTTACCAATGGTTACTATGGTGTTTATGACTTTATTGCAAAAGATAGTTCAATTGATTTTGTTGTACACCTAGGTGACTTTGTTTATGAAAGTACAGGCGATAAAAGTTTTCAAGCAAATAAATACGATGATAGAAAAATAAAGTTACCTAGTGAGTCTGGCTATGCGTCTAATTTAGATGATTATCGACATATTTATCGTCGATATAGGCAAGATGAATATCTTACCACCTGCTTAGAAAGCCACACTTGGATAATGACTACAGATGACCATGAAACCGCTAATGATTGTTATTGGGATTATGCCCGAGATACACTAGGTGCACCAGACCACCCATATACCAAAGACAGTGAGTTTGGAAATAATGAGGATTTATTACGGTCACTCAAGCTGTCAGCACAACAAGCCTGGTTTGAATATACCCCGACACGCGCTGCTTTGACTTATGATAAAACACATCCTCACCAGTTTTTACGTATTTATCGTCATTTTACATTCGGGGACTTAGTCACTATAAACATGCTGGATACACGCACCTATCGAACAGCCCCACCGTGTGGTGATCGTCGTGTATTTGAACGCTACTTTCCAATTGGCTGCACAGATCAATATGATGCTGAAAACTCTATGTTGGGGTATCAACAAAAAGAATGGCTATTTAATAATTTGAGCAGTTCTAAAACAGTGTGGAATGTTTTGGGTAACCAGACTTATATGGGGCGACTGGCAGCAACACTACTTGGGCAGGAGCTAGCTTTACTTACAGTTGATTCATGGGATGGTTTTCAATATGAGCGCCGACAATTAGCAGAGTTTATTCGAAATTATAATGTTGATAATTTCGTTGTACTCACAGGAGACTTACACTGTAATATATCTTCATATTTAAAAGTTGATTATGAAAAATCGCTTAATACGGGATTAGATAATAATCTCGTAGGTGTTGAGTTCATGACACCATCTGTCACATCGACAACATTTTTAGATGGTATAGAGCAACATCTTAAGTATAAAGTTAAAAAACCAGAATTACTTCGTTTGTTTAGCGAAGGTGCAGTACGTATCAATAATCCACATATTAAAACTTTTAATGCGAATGATCATGGTTATGCGACATTAGAGTTTTTCCATGATCATTGTGAGTGGGTTGTATATGGTGTTAGCAAGGAAACCTCTGGACATGGTTTAACTAAACGCCCTATTTCACATGTGCATAAATATACTGAGCTACCTTGGCTATTCAAAAAATCCACTCGGAATATCAACTAATTTAGCTTTTGTTTAACCATAAAAAAGGCTGCCAGTAGCAGCCTTTTTAATTTAACTATCAATCAGACTTTTATTCTATGGGTCTAATACCAATACCATGACGAATTTTTTGTAAAAACGGCTTCGCTTCAGCTCGTGCTTTTTCTGCACCAGCTTTTAGTATTGTTTCTACATACTGAGGGTCTTCCATAAGTGCATCATAGCGCTCTCTTGGCCCTTGTAATTGTTCATTGAGGTATTCAAATAACGCTTGTTTTAACTCACCCCATCCAGAACCGTTATAATACTGCTGCCGCTTTTCTTCAATTTCACTGGGTGCCGCAAATGCAGAAAAAATCTGAAACAGTGTACAGGTGTCTGGGTCTTTTGGTTCACCAGGCTCCAGACAGTTCGTTTTAATTTTCATTATGAGCTTACGCAACTTTTTCTCTGGAGCGAAAAGAGGAATCACATTATCGTAACTCTTACTCATTTTTCGTCCATCCAGCCCATTTAATACAGCCGTATTTTCATCGACAACGGCCTCAGGCAAGGCAAACTTCACCTTATAATGATGGTTCATACGTGCGGCAATATCCCGTGCCATTTCCAAATGCTGAATCTGGTCTCTACCAACAGGTACTTTGTGCGCATTGAACATCAAAATATCCGCCGCCATCAGTACAGGATAAGAGAATAACCCCATTGTGATTCCTTTATCAGGATCAGCTTCTTCATCATCGATGTTTTGTTGAACAGCGGCTTTATAGGCATGCGCTCTGTTCATCAGACCCTTTGCTGTCATGCAGTTCAAGATCCAGCACAACTCAGTGATTTCTGGGATGTCAGACTGCCGGTAAAAAGTAACGCGATCAACATCTAGACCCAGTGCCAGCCAAGTAGCTGCAATTTCACGAGTAGACTGATGAACTCTGATGGGATCTCGGGTTTTAATAATCGAGTGATAGTCCGCTAAGAAGAAAAATGACTCTACATTTTCTTTACGGCTATCTTCTATTGCAGGACGAATCGCTCCCACATAATTACCCAAATGTGGTGTCCCTGAGGTCGTAATACCAGTTAAAACACGGGTCTTTTTCATAACATATTCTTTTTGCTGAAACCTGCTGGAAATAATTCTTTTATTCAGGTGGGAAATTATACCTAAACTAGAAAAGATATATGAGGTCTACAATGAAAACTCGTAGATTTCTTAGAAGTGTAAATGGCCTCAAGGCCACCAAAAGAAAGGGATTTTAATCATTATTTACGTGCGATAGGTAGTTTCCACAAACAATTGGGTACATGTACGAATTTGTTGTTTGACTTGATTATCTATACTTATACCCAGTTAAGTTACTCGCTTGACTCCTAATTGGTACACTTTCATTGCCCTGATCCCCTCCAAATCGGTCAGGGCTGTTTTTTTATATTCGCGAACTATAACTACAATTCCCTGGCAGGTCTAGTCTTTTTTCTTCTTCTCGCCAATCTAACCAACCAGTCCAGTTTCTAACTAATTGTAAATTAACACTATTTTCTAAAAATTATCAATAAATTAGTTAAAGCTTATCAGAAATATTCTTTAACTTAATAAAGTGATCAACTTCACTAAACATTGAAGCTGATCAGTATCAGTTTCTCAGACTTATAATATTGAACGATCAAATTCCCACGCACCCTCATTAAAACAAGCAATAGCTGGTCGCTGTAACTGCTGAACCTGGCCAGTATCACCTATCGTTTCAACAGTGATGCTGTAATTACGACAGTTAAGTCCTTCACTATTTTGGTATTTGCTCCCAGCAGTAAATCCCATGGTTCCCTGGCTCTCATTTTTCCATTGTCGGTATTCACCATCCTTGAAGCTATTAAAGGCATCTTGAATACTTTGCTCTTCAAGTTTCGATATTGTGGTTAGATCAATCTCGCTGTCATAACTCCATAGGGTCCATTTAACAATGTGCGTTCGATCATAACTCCAAATATCTTGTACCTGGTCTACAGCCTCAGGCTGGTTTGTTGCTGTCTCAGCATTATCTTTAGGCTTTACTTGAGTGCCAGTCTGACAACCTGCCAACAACACTGTAATGACAGCAGTATAGATGGCATAACTCAGTTTCATAACATTGATTCCCCAAACATGGTCAAAATACCCAACACGTTTCCCACCCATAGCTGTTCAAAATTCAGCAATCACTGGGTGTATACCCTTCACTTCGGGTATAACTAAAAAAGAAAGGTACTAAAAACATAGACCACTAATTACATAGTTTGTCACAAAGCAACAGCTTATGCTCGACTATGGTCGACAATCAAGTGTAAATGAGGAGGAGAGCACTCTCTTGAAGTAGTTTTATCAAAACTAGTACCTAAATAGGCCACTTTGTACACAACACTCACATTACAAGCAGCCTCTATCGACTCAACTAACTTATATCGACCCAACCAACTTACTGGATGCCCGATGTTGAGTAAAAAGCTAGGTAAGCTCTATTAAACTGCGCTCTTCTTCAACCTCTTTTGGGGGGCAATGGAAGCTACTATGGACTTTATCATCTCGAATGGATTCTAAATGAACATCAAACCCCCACAAGTTATGTACATGCTTCAGCATTTCCGCCGTTGTTTTGCCCAAAGGACGATGATGGTGCTGATAATGCCTTAATGTTAGAGAACGGTCTCCTCTTACATTTACATTATAAACTTGGATATTGGGCTCGCGATTACCAATATTATACTGTGATGCCATAGCTTCACGAACCAAGCGATAACCCTCATCATCATGAATAGCTGAAACTTCAAGGTAAGGCAGGTTTTCATCATCAGTAATGGCAAATAGCTTCAAATCACGCATAATTTTTGGTGATAAAAATTGCAGAATAAAGCTTTCGTCTTTGAAATTCTCCATGGCAAACTTCAAAGTCTCTAACCAGTTTGATCCGGCAATATCAGGAAACCAGCGTTTATCTTCTTTGGTTGGGTTTTCGCAAATACGCTTAATATCCATCATCATATGAAAACCCAGTGTATATGGGTTAATACCACTATAACGAGGATCATCAAACGCTGGCTGGAAGACAACATTTGAGTGTGAGTGCAACATCTCCATGATAAAACCATCTGTTACGAGACCTTCATCGTACAGATGGTTGAGCAAAGTATAGTGCCAAAAGCAGGCCCATCCTTCATTCATAACTTGTGTTTGACGCTGTGGATAAAAGTACTGGGCTACTTTACGAACAATACGAATCATTTCCCGTTGCCAGGTTTCCAGCAAAGGTGCATTCTTTTCAAAAAAGTATAAAATATTTTCTTCAGGATCTTCAGGGAATTTCTTTTCTTCTATGCTTTTATCTTTATCTAAATTTTTTGGGATAGTATTCCATAGCTCATTAATTTGTCTTTGACGATATTCTTCCCGCTCAATTTGTCGTGCTTTTTCTTCTTCAGTGGATATAGGTGCGGGTCTTTTATAACGGTTAACACCATAATTCATCAATGCATGGCATGAATCTAATAAGTCTTCTACCGCATCTATACCGTATTTTTCCTCACACTGTGCAATATAATTTTTAGCAAAGAGCAGATAATCGACAATTGATGTCGCATCCGTCCAGGTTTTAAATAAATAATTTCCCTTGAAAAATGAATTATGACCATAACAAGCGTGAGCAATTACTAACGCTTGCATCGTCATAGTATTTTCTTCCATCAGGTAGGCAATACATGGACTTGAATTTATAACTATTTCATAAGCCAACCCCATGTGCCCACGCTGGTAGTTTTGTAGTGTATGTAAGAAATGTTTACCAAAAGACCAGTGAGAGTACATCAGAGGCATACCTGTAGAAGCATAAGCATCCATCATTTGCTCAGAGCTAATGATCTCAATTTGGTTTGGGTAAGTGTCTAAACCATAATGCTCAGCAACCCTGCCAATTTCTTTGTCATACAGCTCAATTTGTTCAAACGTCCATTCTGACCCTGTAGAAATAGGCTGCTTTTTTTTCATGCTTCCTTCCTTTCAAATAATCGACGGAAGACAGGATAAATATCACTGACCGTCTTAATTTGCTGCATAGCAAACGTTTCGTGAAAGGCTTCATAAACTGCTTCATACTCTCGCCATAAGTTTTGATGGTGTCTATCAGTTATTTCTACATAAGCGAAATACTGCACTAAAGGCATAATTCCATTAACGAGAATATTACTGCATATACTTGAGTCACCCTCCCAATTATCACCATCAGATGCCTGGGCTATATAAATATTCCACTGAGCAGGAGAATAGCGCTCCCGAATGATATCTCTTGACAATTCAAGCGCACTGGAAACAATCGTCCCACCAGTTTCCCTTGAATAAAAAAAGTCATTTTCATCAACTTCTTTTGCTGATGTATGATGTCGGATAAAAACTACTTCAATCTCTTTATAGGTTCTACACAAGAACAAATACAACAAAATAAAAAAGCGCTTAGCGATATCTTTTATTTCTTGAGTCATTGAGCCAGAAACATCCATTACACAAAACATAACCGCTTTTGTGCTAGGAACAGGTGTTTTAATAAAGTTATTATACTTCAAGTCAAACTCATCAATAAAAGGCAAACGCTTCAGCTTTGCATTGAGTTCTTTAATTCGCTCCCTTAAAAACTCAACTCGCTCTTGATCTGCTTCTTCCGGACTGACTTCCATTTCTCTGAGTTCACGTTTTAACTGCCTGATTTCTCTGCGTTCAGAGCCACTAAGTGCAATTCGTCTAGCATGAGCACTACGCAAAGAACGAATAATGTTTAATTTTTCAGGCGTGCCTTTACTTGAAAAACCTGCCAGTCTGAATTTGTATGCAATCGTCTCTTTTAACTGCTTCTTGACTAAATTCGGAAGCTCGAGGTCTTCGAACATATACTCAAGAAACTCTTCATGATTGATCTGAAAGGTGAATTCATCCATGCCTTCACCTTGGTTACTGGCTTTACCACTCCCAGGACCCTGACCTGCTCCAGCTTCTGGACGTCTAATCTTGTCACCCTTTACAAACTCTTTATTACCAGGGTGAACAATATTGTTAAAACCACCACGACCATGTTGAAAGTTTGGCTCTGACAGATCTTTATTAGGAATGGTAATCTGACTACCGCTTTCGATATCAGTAATACTGCGCTTGTTGACAGCATCTGCTACTGCACGTTTGATATGCTTTTTGTAACGCCTTAAAAAACGCTGTCGGTTTACCGTACTTTTATTTTTTCCATTTAAACGTCTGTCAATAATATGAGTCATGGCGGCACCCGTAATGGTCTAATTTTATTGTGATTTCCTTACCCGGATATACCACTCACACAACAGCCTTACTTGCTTCTCAGTATAACCACGCTCAATCATACGCTTGACAAACTCTCCATGTTTACGCTGGTCTTCATTAGATGCTTTCGCATTGAAAGAAATAACAGGTAGTAGGTCTTCTGTATTTGAGAACATCTTTTTCTCAATAACAGTACGCATTTTTTCATAGCTAAGCCATGAAGGATTTTTACCTTTGTTATTCGCTCTAGCACGAAGCACAAAGTTGACAATTTCATTACGAAAATCTTTCGGGTTAGCAATACTCGCAGGTTTTTCAATTTTCTCTAGTTCGTCATTGATAGCACCCCGATCCAAAATATCGCCAGTTTCTGGGTCACGATATTCTTGGTCCTGAATCCAGAAGTCCGCATAAGTTACATAGCGATCAAAGATGTTTTGACCATATTCACTGTAAGACTCAAGATAGGCGGTCTGGATTTCTTTACTGAGGAAATCAATATATTTAGGTGCCAGGAACTCTTTAATAAAACGTAAGTAACGTTCATGCACCTCAGGTGGATATTGCTGCTGTTCAATCTGCTGTTCTAATACATACAACAGGTGTACTGGGTTAGCGGCAACTTCACTAGGATCAAAGTTAAAGACTTTGGACAATATTTTAAATGCAAAACGTGTTGATAACCCTTCCATACCTTCATCAACACCCGCTGCATCTTTATATTCTTGCAACGACTTCGCATTAGGGTCAGTGTCTTTTAAATTTTGCCCATCATAAACCCGCATTTTAGAGAAAATATTCGAATTTTCTGGTTCTTTTAGACGAGACAATACAGAAAATTGTGCAAGCATCCTTAGTGTATCAGGTGCACAAGGCGCTTCACGCAGAGAACTGTGTAGTAATAATTTTTCGTAAATTTTGATTTCTTCTTTGACGCGTAAACAATAAGGTACTTTAACGATATACACCCGGTCGATAAATGCCTCATTCGTCTTATTGTTTTTAAAACTTTGCCACTCTGACTCGTTCGAGTGCGCAAGTATTATTCCTTCGAAAGGAATACTACCCATACCTTCTGTACTATTATAATTTCCCTCTTGGGTTGCAGTGAGTAAAGGGTGAAGCACTTTAATTGGTGCCTTAAACATTTCCACGAATTCTAGCAAGCCTTGGTTAGACCGACATAACCCACCTGAGAAGCTATATGCATCAGGATCATTTTGTGCGTATTCTTCTAACTGTCGAATATCGACTTTCCCGACAAGGCTTGAAATATCCTGGTTATTTTCATCACCAGGTTCTGTTTTTGCAATAGCGACTTGGTGTGCTAAAGATGGATAAAGCCTTATCACTCTGAATTTAGAAATATCTCCGCCATATTCTTTCAAACGTTTAACAGCCCATGGGGACATAGTTCCTTTTATATAGCGCTTTGGAATACCATACTCTTCTTCTAATATTTCTCCATCTTCATCAGGATTAAATAGACCCAAAGGTGATTCAAATACTGGTGAACCTTTAATGGCATAAAAAGGTACTTTTTCCATTAAACGTTTGAGTTTTTCTGCAAGTGATGACTTACCACCACCGACAGGACCTAATAAATATAAAATCTGTTTCTTTTCTTCCAAGCCTTGCGCAGCATGTTTAAAATAAGAAACTATTTGTTCAATAGATTCTTCCATGCCATAAAACTCTTCAAAGGCAGGGTATTTTTTTATTAACTTATTAGAAAAAATTCGACTTAACCTTGAATCAAATGACGTATCAACTAATTCAGGTTCTCCAATCGCATTTAACATACGTTCGGCAGCATTTGCATACGCCATTGGATCCTTTTTACAAAGTTCGAGATATTCATGTAATGAGATCTCTTCCTGCTGGGTATTGATATACCTGCTTTTTACAGTATCAAAAATATCCATTGCACTCACCCACTGAAACCCTACTGATTAGAAATGACCTAGCTTCTCAACCCGTTAGACTAGTTTTTTAAAGAAATGTTGTTTTTAAATTAAGTATATATGTTTTTCGATTTTTCAGGACTCAAGATGCATTTTAATTGCATGCAGAAATCGCGCCGCTTCTCCCCCAGTAACTGCGCGGTGATCGAATGTTAAGGAAAGGGGTATAATTTTATGAATACTAACTTGATCGGCTACAACAATAGGCTCACGCCGAATTTTACCTGTTCCCAAAATACACACGGTTGGAGGAACAACTATAGGACTTGCATACCGTCCTGCAATGGTGCCAAAGTTGCTAAGAGTTAGTGTAGCACCTTGTAGCTCAGATGGAGGGATTGTTCTTGCTTTAACATCAGCACGCAATCGATTTAAACCTTCTCGTAAGTCTTCACGGGACCGACCTGTAATATTCCTTAACACTGGTACAAAAAGTCCTTTTTCAGTGTCTACAGCCACACCTAAATCAATATGTTTATGGAGTACACGAGTCATCCGAACCCCATCAAACCAAGCATTTAAGCCAGGTTCAGCCTCACATGCATGACCAATTGCTGAAACCAAACGAATGGTTATATCTTCCTTTTCTTGCCAATGTTCAATGTCGGCATCGTCAAAAATTGTGACAGGTACAACCTCTTGGTCTGCTTTGGCCATATTAATAGCCATCTGCCGCCTAACACCACGCACTGGCTCGCCACCAATAGCGGTTGAAGCTGCTGCTGCCTCAACATCCGCAGAAAGAATTTGCTGATTTGGCCCTGTGCCGGTTACTTGGCGTAAATCCACCCCCATTTTTTTGGCTAATGCGCGAATAGCAGGGGCAGCCTTTGGGCTTTGTTCAGCGCGAGACTCGGGCGGAGCACCAATAAAAAACTGTTCTTCCTCATCATCTTGTTTACTGGCTTGTTCTATTTTACCAACGACTGTGCCTGTGTCCTCGTCTTCTACGTTGGCGAACTCAACCAAAGGTTCTCCTGTATGAACCACATCCCCTTCTTTTGCAAAGAGTTTTGCAATTTGCCCCGTTTGTGGCGAGGGTACCTCAACAATAGCTTTGGCAGTTTCTACTGATACAAGTGGCTGGTCCTCCTCAACTGTGTCACCAGGCTTAACATGCCAGGTGACAATCTCAGCTTCAGGAATACCCTCTCCTAAATCTGGTAGTTTAAAAAATTTCATGCTTGCTCCATGCTTTGTTCAACAGCAGAAATAATGCGCTCAGTCGTTGGAATGTAATGCTTTTCCATTTGGTAGTAGGGCATTGTGATGTCGTAACCTGTCACACGCTTAACAGGCCCAAGTAAGTCAAAAAAAGCCTGTTCATGGAGTTGCGAAACAATCTCAGCACCCACCCCAAAGCTTCTAGCGGCCTCATGAATAACAACACAACGACCTGTTTTTTTGACCGAGTAAAGAATAGTCTCGATATCCAACGGCTTAATGCAGGCCACATCAATCACCTCAGCAGAAATATCCTTTTCAGCTAGCTGCTTAGCCGCCTGCATGGTTTCTAATATTGAGGCTCCCCAACTAACTAAGGTTATGTCGGTTCCCTGACGCAAGGTAAAGCAGGTGTCCAGAGGTAAAGACTGACCATCATCAGGCACCACTTGCTTTGTTGCCCGATAAATCCGTTTTGGCTCCATAAAAATAACCGGGTCGGGATTTTCTATAGCCGCTAACAGTAAGCCATAAGCTCGACGTGGCGAAGAGGGAATCACCACCCTTAAACCAGGTATATGAGCAAACAGTGCTTCTGTACTCTCAGAGTGATGTTCGGGCGCATGAATGCCACCACCAAAGGGAACTCTCACCACCAACGGGCAGGTTAATCGACCGCGGGTGCGGTTGCGCATTCTGGCAGCATGAGATACCAACTGTTCCATAGCTGCGTAGATAAAGCCAAGAAACTGAATTTCAGCAACAGGCTTTAAACCTTGTGTTGCCATGCCAATGCTGACACCTGCAATCAATGCTTCAGCTAAGGGGGTATCCATTACACGTTTAATACCAAAACGCTCTCTCAAGCCAACTGTTGCCCGAAATACGCCCCCATTAACCGCAACATCTTCTCCTAACACCACCACATCTTCATCTTTGCTCATGGCGAAATGAAGTGCTTGATTTACAGCTTCTACCAACGTTATGCGATTCTGCTCAGTCATGTTTCGCCCCCTGTACTGCCTTTCCTTGTAATTGATTTGCCATATCAGCATCACTGAGCTGTTCTGCTAAATCCACAGGGAGTTGTTCATAGTGGTAAAAGAAGAGGTCATCTAAGGACTGTTGTGGGGTTTGCAAGTACTCATCAACCGCTTGCTGTACTTGGTCAGCCGCTTGGGCCTGCAAGCGCTGCTCTTTGCTTTCATCCCACTCCCCCCGCTGATGAAGATAGTGCTGCAGGCGCTTAATGGGCTCTCTCTGCCAGGCCTCTCGCAGCTCTTCATTTGTTCTATAACGTGTTGCATCATCTGCCGTAGTATGATCACTCAATCGATAGCTTATTGCCTCTATGACTGTAGCACCTTTATGAAGTCTTGCTTTCAGCAAGGCCTCAGATATCACTTCGTGAAGTGCAATAACATCGTTGCCATCCACTTGCAGAGCAGGAATACCTGCACCTATTCCTTTTTGAGCAAGAGTTGGTGCTCCACACTGTATCTTTCGGGGAACCGATATTGCCCACTGGTTGTTATTGATAAGAAACACCACGGGTAACTGCCATACTCCTGCTAAGTTGATGGCTTCAAGAAAGTCACCTTTTGAAGTAGCACCATCTCCACAGGTACAAAGCACAGCACGCTGTTCACCTCGAATTTTAATTGCCGCAGCCACACCTGCAGCATGAGAAACCTGTGTCGCTATAGGCACACAGTAAGGTAAGTCTTTACCTACCTCAGGATTAGCGCTGCCTCGTTCATCCCCCCCCCAATATCGATAAACATCTGCCTGTTTCATTCCACGCATAACCATTGCATTATGATCACGGTAGTAAGGAACAAAGACATCTTCTTTGTTAAGTACTGAACCAATAACCACGTTAATAGCTTCCTGGCCCAATATTGAAGGATAAGTACCTAACTTACCGGTCCTTTGTAAACTAATTGCCTTTTGGTCTGCGTGACGAGCCATTACCATTTCACGATAGTAGTGCAGAAGCTGTTTAGGCTGTTCTGCCCACTGAGGTAAAGGCTGTGTTAACTCGCCTTTGTCATTTAAGTACTGCACATATTCAATGGCACATGCCGGGTTTCGCTTCATAAGCCAGCCCTCTTGTTATAATTAGGAGCTAACGATCAGTGGGTAACGGACCATTAGCCTTCAGCCCATTGAGCAAACGGGTAAATTACTCTTGGGTATATGCTGTTTATTAATAGCTGCGATACAATTATTAAACTTTGATTTCATAAAAAAATTAAATTTATAGCTATTCAAAGTAAATAACTTAGTTGCAACTTTACTTTAATCAATTACACCTACCAAAATATAAACTCGAAGACTCTAAACACACGAAAGTTACAACTATCGTCGGGATAATCCACCTACGTAATAAGTAAAATAAATAATAAAGATATGTTAATTCTATATTGCTATTTTTGACTAGGAGCTTAATGTTTTAGATTATTTTTTGGAAAGAATGTTTGGTTAAGGATAGAATTTTGAAAAGAAAAAGTTAAAGTTAAATTTTGATGAACTATTTTTATAATACTGATGACAGGATTTTCGTTATATGGCTCTTACCCACTCACAAAGACATCGTCGAGAAGGACACCCAGTCACAGTTGAGAATGCTGACACTGGAGAGTATTTAGGCAGAATTCTAGACTTAAACATTGACCACTTTATGGTTTTGACTGATCACCAATTACAGCCCAAACAAACGATAAATCTGATTCTTCACATTCCTGAACCCACACTTTCACATGATACAGTCAGCTTAAAGGCAGAGTGCATGTGGTGCCAAAATTCAAATTTTGCCAGTAAATTTGGCGCCGGCTTTCACATTGAGCAGATTGATGATCAAAACTCAAAAACACTGGATAGTTATATCAACGGCTACTAGCTAAAGTGTATGAGTTCCAATCCCATAGATTTAATATGGTTTTAACAAGACTGATTCAGCTTTAATCTTGGAAATTTACCTCTTAACGCATCACCTAATCATCATAAACAGGTATTATTAAGGTTTCTTTTACTTCTTCCATGACAATGTAGCTTTTAGACTCCCTCACACCAGGTAACTTCAATAAAATATCACCCAGCAGTTTACGATACGATGCCATTTCTGAAATTCTGGCTTTAATTAAGTAATCGTAATCACCTGAAACTAAATGACACTCTAAAACATGGGGCAACTTGACTACAGCCCGTCGAAATTCATCAAATATATCAGCCGATTTTGAGTAAAGACTAATCTCAACAAAGACCAGTAGCCCTGCTTGTAACAGCTGGGGATTTACTTTAGCAGCATACCCTTGAATAAAGCCTTCTCGTTCTAAACGCTTCACTCTTTCCATACAAGGTGTTGTACTTAAGCCAACCTGTTCAGCCAGGTCAACATAAGAAATGCGTCCATCTTGTTGCAATATTTTAAGTATTTTTCTATCAATGCGATCGATCTGTTTTGTTGTTTCTTTCTTGTTACGCATTCTTTTTTAACTTTCACTCAACAGGAAGGAGACAGTCGCCTCCAAAGTTAATTTGCTCAGCTCATCACGCGATGACTCACTTCCCGTCTCTTAAAGAGGGTGTCGCAAAAGCTGGGAAGCTACCATCACTGGACCCTATTATACTCATAACAAAAGGTTTGAACTGATGTTTGTTGAAGCCTTATGGCAGGCCATTACAACAGCTACACATTTATAGTGACTAATACCTCCCATAGGGTTTCCTATCAACACAAAACCGATTAATGTATTGCCTTTAACCTGTAAAACAGTGAAGTAGCATGACTCGCCCAATCCGCGCCACTATAGACCTTAATGCTTTGAAAGCTAATTACCTTTATGCAAAACAGATGTCGGGCTATAACGCTCAGGCACTTGCTGTGGTTAAGGCTGATGCTTATGGGCATGGTGCGATTGCAACAGCAAAAGCTTTGGAAGAAGAAGCTGATGGTTTTGCCGTGGCCTGCATTGAAGAAGCACTCCAATTACGACAAGCTAACATAAAAGCGCCCGTTGTCCTGCTAGAAGGCTTTTTTTCTGCTGAAGAGCTTGATGCTATTAATCACCATGACTTGCAGCCATTAATCCACTCTAATAAGCAAATTGAAATACTGCGCAAACACCCCCCAAAAACGCCATTTACAGTATGGCTAAAACTCGATACAGGTATGCACCGTTTAGGGTTTTCACCTGATCAATTCATTGCACGTTATTCAGAACTCACACAGCTGCCTTATATTGAACAAGTCATTTGTACATCACATTTTGCGTGTGCAGATGAGCCTGATCACCCCCTGAATAAAAAACAGCTTGACTGTTTTTCTCAAACGCTAAAAACATTAGATAATCCACCCGCCAGCTTAGCTAACTCACCCGCCATACTGGCTATGCCTGAAAGTCACTACCAATGGTTAAGACCAGGTATTATGTTGTATGGCTCATCACCTTTTGCACATAACCACAACCAGGCCGCTGCCCTCAAGCCAGTTATGACACTCACTGCGGAGTTGATTGCGATTAAACATTTAGCTGCAGGCGAAACTATTGGCTATGGAGCAACATATGACGTTAGCAAGCCTTTACTGATGGGAGTTGTGAGTATTGGCTATGGCGATGGTTATCCTCGTTATATTAGTGAAGGTACACCTGTGGTCATTAGTGGCATACGTTGCCCCATTGTCGGGCGTGTCTCCATGGATATGATCACGGTTGATCTCAGTAGCTATCCACAAGCGCGCATTGGTGACTCAGTTGAGTTATGGGGAAATCAATTATCGGTGAATGAAGTCGCCACATATGCAAACACAATCAGTTATGAGCTACTAACAAAGATTACTCAACGAGTACCCCGCCACTATATTTGGTAGCCAAAAATAGTGTAAGCAAAACACCAGCAACCAATACATTAATGTTCATGTAGAGCTATAGTGAAGCGTATCCTTTGCAGCTTCTGACTCATAACTCAGCAAGGGGTGCAGCATGAGATGGAAACTGCTGTAGAGAACAAAAATCATAAAATATTCCCCTAATAAGGGTACACATACACATCAGCAAATAGATTCTTATGAGCATACAAACCGTTAATCCTTTCTCTAACGAAGTCATCGCTACATACCCATTGCTGCAACCTAATGAGCTGGAAACAAAGCTGCAATTGGCAGAACAGACCTTTCGCTTATGGTCAAAACGAAGCCTCTGCCAACGTGCCACACCAATGCGTGCGCTATGTGAACAACTCAAGCACCGTAAAAAAACGCTGGCTACCATGATTACAGAGGAAATGGGCAAGTTGCACCATGAAGCACTGGCCGAAGTGGAGAAGTGTGCCTGGGTATGCGAGCACTATGCTGATCATGCTGAAAGTTACCTTACACCACAAGTCATTACTACAGAAGCCAAGCGTAGTTATATTTGCTATCAACCGTTAGGTCCCCTATTGGCCATCATGCCCTGGAACTATCCTTTTTGGCAGGTATTTCGTGCCCTAGCACCTAATTTGATGGCAGGTAATACACTATTGTTAAAGCACGCCTCCAATGTCCCTCAGTGCTCTCAGGCCATTGAGCATCTTGTGCAGGAAGCCGGTTTTCCTGATGGCTGTTTACAATCACTACTCATAGACGCAAAAGCAGCCAACGAATTAATTACAGATCAACGCATACGAGGCGTCACATTAACTGGAAGTGAATTTGCTGGGAGAAGTGTTGGCTCACTCGCAGGCCAGTACTTAAAGCAATCTGTGCTTGAGCTAGGAGGGTCAGATCCATTTATAGTTTGTGATGATGCTAATTTACAACAAACTGTTGAAGCCGCAGTGACCTCTCGCTGTATGAATGCTGGTCAAACCTGTATTGCTGCCAAGCGCTTTTTTGTAACACCGGCCATAGCAGATGACTTCATCCAAGGTCTCATCAACCGTATGCAAATGCTGATGATTGGTGACCCAAATGATGATCAGACAACCTTAGCCCCCTTGGCTAGAACTGATCTAAGGAATGATCTGCACAACCAGGTGCTCTGCGCCCTCGATCAAGGTGCAAAAAATATCATTGGTTGTCACATTCCTGACCGCGATGGAAACTTTTATTTGCCTTCAATACTGGATAACGTCAGCCCTGATATGGGTGCATTTCAGGAGGAACTTTTTGGGCCTGTAGCCAGTATTATTCGGGTAAGAAATACTGATGAAGCCATTCGGCTTGCGAATCAAAGTCACTATGGATTAGGGGCAAGTATTTGGAGCAAAGACATTAATAAAGCGGAAGAGATAGCTTTACAGATAGAAGCAGGCTCATGTTTTATTAATAGCTTTGTAAAAAGCCACTGTGCACTGCCCTTTGGCGGTATCAAAAACTCAGGTTATGGACGAGAGCTAGGTGTACCAGGCATACAAGCGTTTACCAATATCAAAACCGTTTGGGTTCAATAATATCACTAAAAATCTGGCTCATTAGCAAAGTGTTAGCTGTTTAAAATCAGCATATTAAACGCTAACACCTCAAACTAAATAACACGACATAAGTGAAAGTCCTTGATTACTGCTAATCTCATAAAAAAGCGTTTTATGGAGATTAGCGCTTATGTTTAAAAGCGTCATTTCAGAGCTGTTTGCCAAGTCCCCATTTGGCCCTATGCAACAGCATATGGACATTGTATTGTCCTGCGTTAATTTACTCACGCCATTTTTCCAGAGCGTAATGGCAAGAGACTGGGAAAAAGCCGAAAGCTTCGAGCAGCAAATGATTAACCTGGAGCACGAAGCGGACCTCTTAAAGCGAGAAATTTTATCGCGTTTGCCCTCAGGTATTTTAACCCCCGTTCCTCGAGAGATTTTATGCAATCTTATTTATCAACAAGATGCTGCCGCGAACACAGCGGACGATATTGTTGGCCGTATAACGGCCAGGCAAGTGAATATCCCCAGTACATTACAACCCTCAATAACAAGCCTGCTGAATTTGTGTATTGAAGCCGTCAAACTAACCCACCAAAGTGTGTCAGAATTAGATGAACTATTAGAGCTTGGATTTCGAGGCAAGGAATCGATACTTGTCCAAAAAATCATTGATTCATTAGAGACACATGAAGATAAAATTCGCTCACAAGTTAGAAGCTCACGTCGTATGACTCACAACTTAGAACATGAGCTTTCAGCGTTAGATGCTATTACTTTATATCAAATGATTGACCGACTAGACGAGTTAGCCCGCACTGCCAGAAATATCGCCATGTGTTTGGAGGTCATGTTAGTTAAGTTATAGACTTAAAAAAGATATTATCCCTGGAATGAAAACCATGTGGTTTTTATTTCAGTATATTTATCAAACGCATGTAAAGATTTATCTCGGCCAATTCCAGACTGTTTATACCCACCAAAAGGTGCTGTCATATCGCCACCAAAATAATGATTAATCCAAACTGAACCAACCTTTAATTGTTTAGCAACAAGATGCGCTTTATTTAAATCACTAGTCCATATGCCTGCTGCTAGACCATACTGGCTATCGTTAGCCTGGTTGACCGCCTCATTACTGTCTGTAAATGTTATTGCCGCTAACACCGGTCCAAATATTTCATCTTGCGCTACACGCATTGTGTTTTCAACATTACCAAACAGCGCTGGCTGTATAAAAAAACCACCCAACTCTTGTCGTACTCTTTGACCACCTTGTAAAAGTTCAGCGCCTTCTTTTTCGCCTAATTCAATATATTGTTGAATTTTTTTCAGCTGCTGGGCATCAACAATAGCGCCAAGTGTTACTTCAGGATCAAGTGGATTACCTGGTTGCCATTTATTCATTGCCTTTCTAACAAGCGACAAAAACTCTTTGGTTATAGATTTTTCCACAAATAGCCTTGAACCTGCGGTGCATACTTCTCCTTGATTAAAACAAATAGCACTCGCTGCAGCCTCAGCGGCGTAGGCTAAATCTGGCGCATCAGCAAATACAATATTGGGGCTTTTACCACCAGCTTCTAACCATACTCTTTTCATATTTGACTGCCCAGCATACATTAATAGCTGTTTGGCTACCGTGGTGGACCCTGTGAATGCTAGAGCATCAACATGAGGATGAAGAGCCAGTGCCTTTCCCACTGTATGTCCATAACCAGGCAATACATGAAATACGCCTGGCGGGAAATCAGCTTCGGCAACTAACTCTGCCAGTTTAAGTGCTGTAAGAGGCGACTTTTCAGAAGGTTTTAAAATAACACTATTGCCTGCTGCTAAAGCAGGGGCTATTTTCCAACAGGCCATAAGCAATGGAAAATTCCAGGGAACAATTGCGGTGACTACGCCTATAGGTTCACGGGTAATAAGACCTAACTGATTTTCTGCAGTTGGTGCAATTTCACCATATATTTTATCAATAGCTTCTGCATACCAACGAATACAGTTTGCAGCAGAAGGAATATCCAGCAGTCGGCTATCTTTTATCGGCTTACCCATATCAAGCGTTTCAAGCAACGCTAATGTATCAGCATGTTTATCAATTAAGTCAGCGAGTTTTAATAAGCTCTTTTTACGTTGCTGTGGTGATTGACGGCTCCAGTCTCCTTGTTGAAATACTTTAGATGCACTGGTTACCGCATTATGTACATCAGCCACATCACATAATGCTACTTCAGACAATAGCTGGTTATTCGCAGGGTTTATACAGGAAAAAGTTTGCTTACTTTGGGAGCAAACAAATTCACCACCAATATAAGCTTGATTAGGAATACTCAGTTGCTCAACAGCCTGCTCCCACATTGCTTTTGTACCCAATTCCATCGGTCTTCTCCTTATAAAAATATCTCCTGCAACCATAACATCACAATAAAGGAGATATTTTTACTATATGGAAGAAAAAAGCGCTGTTGGCAAAGACTCAACATCACTGCTTAGGGCCTAGATTAGCGCTTTTACCGTTATAACAGTGATATTCATATAGTGTTAACAGGCCCTAGGAGACAGTTACCGCATTTATCGCCATAGGCTCAGAAAAAACCGTAAATGCTTCATCAATAGGTAAAATACTTAAAGCACTAAATCCAAGTTGAAATAAATAAGGCTTTAATTGAGTCACTGATGTGGTATTAGCAGTAAACATTGCCTGATAAATACCCGCGTGTTCTGGCTTAAGCTTTTTTTGCTGTTCCAGTAGTGTTCTGACACGACGCGCGATGGCTGAGCCTGAATCAACCCAATGAATAGATGGAGAAATTTGTTGTAATTCACTCAATAATAGTGGGAAGTGAGTGCAACCCAATACAATTGTATCAGGACGAACAGGTGCTTGTTCGAATGGTAACAATTCCTGTTTGAGACGACTCAAATCAACTGTTTGGCTCCGCAACTTGGCTTCTGCTAAATCAACCAATACACGGGAGCCAACTTTAATAACATCGCAGTGTTTAGCAAAACGAATAATTAAGTCATCAGTGTAGACTCTGGTCACGGTACCAGGTGTTGCCAGCAGCCCAATCACACCATTGTTAGTCACCTGAGCAGCCGTTTTAATGGCAGGTACAACCCCTACGACAGGTATTGAGAAATGAGCACGAAGCACAGGTAATACCACTGTACTTGCGGTATTACAGGCAACAACAACCATATCTGGCTGATGATATTGAACAAGGGTATCCAAACATGCTTTTACGCGGGTTTTCAAATAGCGCTCGCTTTTATCCCCATAAGGATAAGCAGCATTATCTGAAGCATAAACAACAGAGACTTCAGGCATTAATCGTACAAGCTCACTGAAAATACTGAGTCCACCAACACCTGAATCAAAAATTACAACTTTAGCCACAGATACAACTGACCCTAACAAAGATGAACTAGATGCCTGAAGTCACATACTTGAGTGATTAGCCACTCATGTGCCTCCTGCTTTTTTTTAAGCAAGCATTTTAGCGTGAGTGATTGCTGATACCAATGGGTTGATTCTCTTATACTGACTAAATTTGACTCATTTCCGCCCAACAACCATGAAACCCTATAGGTATATGAGCAGGTATATCAATGGTTGCTAATGGGGGTGCAGTTATATGCTTAGCATCAAGAATGAGCAACCGGCTTTGATCTTGATGACAGCTTGTTAATATGGTCAATATATAGCCATCATCTTCACTACTTGCTTTAGCCTTAGGTGCAAATACAGGCTCATTCCCTACATAAGGCTTTGGCCACGTCACTGCCTCTGTGTGCTTGCCTAAGTAATCATACTTAATCAGGCCTGAAAACAAGGGGAGGTCAACTTCATCCAATAGTACATGATAAGAGTAGCGACTTGGTTGCCCCATATAACGTTGGTTTATGACAGGGAATTCACTATTACGACTATCCAAGGGCTGTTCTTCTACAGTACGGCTCTTTAAGTCAAAGCAGTAGTAGTAATACTGCGCTGTTTTTAAAGTTTTACCAAGAAAGTTAACCATGTTAAGCAGTGGATCATGAGCTTTATCTTTGAGTGGTGGCACAGGATCTGTCACCCGACACACCAACATTTCAATTTTATGCTCTCGCTCCCATGCATTAATAACGTGATAAATATAGCAAGGCTCAGCTTCAAGCCACTGAATATGTTGTTCATTACCTAAACGAGGGAGAATGCCAAACCGGGCAGGTAATGTATGATCAAAGTAACTGCGTAATCCATTGGGGGAATGGACATAGTACAGTGGCAAGTCCATAACAATGGAGTAGTTTGTCGTAATAGCCATATCATGAGGAAGACGTAAGCCTGGTAGCTCAATAGGCGTCCAATGCCTGACTTTATGTTCTTCATTAATGACCCCATAAGACAAATAGGGTTGTTTCATGCTGACACAGAATACTCTCAACTCATTGTGCACAGGGTCAACCTTAGCGTGAGCTGAAATAGGTGATTGGAGTGTGTCTGAAAAGCTATCTATACCCAGCGTTTCAAGTGTTATTGGATCCAAGGCATAAGGCATTCCACTTCTATACCAAAGTCCATAGGCCCGCTTATTAAAGACGATGATATCCGTATTCGCAGTATCTTTGGTCTCTGCGGGATTAACGAGCGAGAATACACCCGGTAAAGAGCTTTTACCTTGCCCCTCCTCCTGAATAAGCCCCTGAGTTTTTATCCAACGATTTCGATACGTTAGCTTCCCATTCTGAAAATAAAAGCCATGTACCATACCATCACCATCAAACCAGTGATAAGTGCCCGCTGGGTTGAATTTTGGATTAGGTCCATTACGTAAATAAACTCCTGCTAAGTCATCAGGAATTTGGCCAAATATTTTAAAATCGGTGATGACACGCTCTGTAACAGTAGGAGCATATGGTCCCTGTAAAAAAGGATTATCATCATGACCAGCGAAAGTAAAACGATCCATGTTTTATTTCCCCATTCATTGCAATAACGTGGGTGACTAACTACCCATTACCCCGTCGTTAAATAAAGCTTATTGATACCTCAGGTTTAATTCTCACTGAACAACTTTACGAAATCGGTACAGCAGGTTAGGCTCACTGACAACATACAGATTATTCTCATCATCCAGTGTCACCCCCTCGGCTTGAGGTATATGGCGTGCCAGTCCACCATAGCCATGGCGTAGCTCTAGCATGCTCACTGTCTCACCTGATGCATTCACTTCAGTCACACGCTTGGACTCATCGCTGAGCAACAGTAAGTTGCGTGTTTTATGATCAAAGTGCAAACCTGATAAGTCAGCCATAAACAAAGAAGACCAACGCAAGCTGTCTGGCATTTCAACACGTAAGCTGAAGTTACCTGTTTCTTCATGCTTGAGACGGAAGATTTCGTATATTTTTAATGGTGACCGCTCCTTAACTACAATAATCCTGTTGGCTGTCTGGTCTGCAGCAATCCCCTCAAAACCTTTATTGGTCTTAGGTCCAAATACGAGTTGGATTTGTGGCTGACTGTCACGCTTAATCTTGTCTGTATCTTTAGTGATTTCCACCAATGTAATACGCTGCTCACGCTCTTCCGCAATCGCAAACTGATCACCACCAATATAGGCTATCGCCTCTGTATCATGAAATCCTTCTAGGGCTATCTTCCTGACAACGCCTCCATGCTTATCCAGCTCAAGCACTGTTGGTGGCTGGTTAACAATGACAAATAAGCTGTCTTGTTTGGGTGAGTATGTAATACCCGAAACATTATTATCCACACCACTCAGTGGCAGTGCTTCTATATCCACGCTATAACTGGGCAGCCATATACTTTGCTGTTTCTGTTGCTCTGAAGTCGTCAGAGATAACATGATTGATTGCAGCCTTGACCCCCAACCAAATACATATTCTCCAGTCCAACATAAAAACAATGCTAATAGCACAACAATACTTCGCTTTAACAACCGCATCATGTCTTATTCCAGCTGACAACTGCCCCAGCAAAATGTGCTTACACACTGAAAGCTTTACTCTCTGGTTGCAGAGTACTATTTCATGGCAGGCACAACTTTTGTTTTACTTCAAAAGAAAACTTTGTAGCAATTCACTATGCTTGCTTAGAGATTGGGCTAATCAGATAATTCCACACTTGAGCACTCTACAGTCTCAATAGTGTTAACTAGCTCTAGCTGATTCATTGGCCGTTTTTCTTTAAATGCAAAGGAGCCTAGATGCTTACTCAGTTAACTGAGGCTGTAACTGATACACTTTTGACAGACTGGATAATCAATGCATAGTCCGACCCCAGAATTACCACGAGCCTTTTTGGACAAGCTCTCCTTGTTGTTAGATGAAGTTCAACTTGAGCAAGTATTGAATAGCTTTAGTAGAGAAAAACCCACTACTTTTCGTATCAACACCTTAAAAGGAAGCATTCAGGATACCACTGCTGAACTCTGTGCAGCACAGTTCAACCTCACCCCCGTGCCCTGGCTACCTAGCGCATTTCATATACCACCAGAACAGCGAAGAGCACTGACAGAAACAGATGCGTTTTACCAAGGACGTATTTATATCCAAAATTTATCCAGTATGGTTGCACCTTTCTTATTAGCCCCTCAACCTGGAGAGACTGTACTTGACCTGGCAGCAGCTCCTGGCGGAAAGACGCTTCAAATAGCAGCAATGATGGAAAACCAAGGACGATTATCTGCTGTAGAAGCTGTCAAAAATCGCTTTTTTAAGCTCAAAGCAAACCTTGATCAACAAGGCGCTACTATGGTGAAAACCTACTTGACTGATGGGCGCTCTGTTGGCAACAAGTGTCCTGAAATGTTTGATCGTGTGTTACTGGATGCCCCATGCTCCTCTGAGGCCAGATTTTCACTACTTGATCCTTCAAGCTGGGAACATTGGTCTACGCGAAAAGTGTCCGAGGTCGCTCGCAAGCAAAAGCGCTTGCTGCAGTCAGCTTTTACTAGTTTAAAAGTAGGAGGTGTTATGATTTATTGCACATGTTCATTTTCACCTGAAGAAAATGAGCATGTAGTGAATCATCTCCTCAAAAAGTACGGCTCATGTGTCAGTATTGAGTCAATTGACCTACCATTTTCAAATACTATGGCAGGTATCACCCATTGGCAAAAAAAGACATATGATGATGCATTAACACAATGCCGAAGAATACTACCTAACGAAATAATGGATGGCTTTTTCATTTGTCAGCTAAGGAAACAAGCTGCTTGATAATTTATATTCCTCGCTGTTGGTATATGTTCTGTATTAAAAGTACTGTCAATGGTTAATGAGTCAAACGGTGACAGTTTGACTCACTGAAGGTTGCTGAAGAGAGATAGATAAGTGCCACTTATAGCTTCCGTTTTGGATATACGTCTATTCAAATAAAAATGAATCGCGAAGAATAAAACCATTAGACGCTGTTACTTTCTAATAAAAATTATCTAGTGGTCCATTAGTGAACGTTGTATTGAAGTGGTGGAAGTCAGCGATGAAATCTTTCAAGGTAAAATAGCTTCAGTAAATATAGGCAAACTTAATAGTCAATAATTTACCCAAAATCATTAATAACAATATCTGCAACAAGTAAAAATAAATATCATGAATATTAGTGGGCGAAAAAATGCAGGGGATCTACATCACCTGCATTATTAGCTATTAGAGTTTAGCTAAAATTCGTTTTGCTTTTGCTGTTAAATGAATTAACTTATAGCGTTTATCATCAGGATATTGCTTAACCCGAATTAACTTATCACCCGGGTTACCTGCACGACCCTCCTCTAAACGCCTTATGGTGGTGGCAACATTTTTTTCATTGACACCCATATAGTGCGAAAGCTCTGACACGGAGCAACCTTCATTTTCTCCGATAGCCATGAGTGTCGCCAGCGTACGCACGGTTAGCCGTGGGTACTGATTGGACAGATTAATCAACTTTTTAGTGTTCATAGTGGTCTATCAGCTAATTGGTCAATGTTGTATTACTAGGTAATGCTTCGTTGGAGAAATGTACGCGGTTTAGACGTACAACAGTCCATGCCAGTAGCAATAACATAATTATTATAGTCTAATGACAAGGTCTAGTATGTATATTTTTGCAATGTATTAAATGTACTTCAGATTAAAATCATGAAATCAGTTGTTATTCTAAACACCTAAACTGTGGCTTTCATCCTTTCCACCAGAGTTTAAGGCCCTATTGAAATAGATAATACCAGGCTATATAGCAAAACCTGATCTTTTCTAACTTTATCTATCACTTAAACAGCCTGTTAAACCAACCATTTAGAAAGCCACCTTGCCCTCAGTTCGTGCAACATGTTTAGTTTTACAGTGATAATTGATCATACCTTTTATCTTTTATATCAATAAGTTACTTATATATCAAATTATTTATTAGAAATCAGTTTATGTATAGCTTTATAAAAGAGTAATTAGTAAATATTGGAAGCTATATTGCGTTGATATAAAAAATGCCACACCAAAGCAGCCTATTAATTCTCTATCCCTCTAAATTCATTTGTTAACATTTTCTTTATCAACTATTCATATTTAGCTATTTATTTAAACAATATGCAAATATACAAATTATGAATAATACACCCATATTGAGCGTTATAAGTCTTTTTTACAAGACTCAAGGTTTTATATCCTTTGCACACAATCAATAGCGCTTACCTTAACGAGCCAGTGCAGCTGTGCTAATGTATTCCTGACACATTAGTAGGGGTTGTTGAACTCTAAAGGGCATCGAGACCAACGATCTTGACCACCAAGAAGGGTATATTCCAGTCACTAATTAATATAGTCGCCAGCGGCGCTGTTCTATCAATTAAAGTCACTACCATATTTAGGTATATCCACAACAAGAGAACAATGATTGACAGATCAAAATTTGAATGAGTGCGAGAGTAAATGGTAGTCATACCTAAACAAAGGTTTTGTAGGTGAGCTAGTCTGAGCTGGTAAAACGAGAATTAGCAACAACTATTTTTAGTAAAAATATCCACTGAGAATATAGACAACAGTTGATTTCTTTCAGACATACCAATACGAATGATTTTAACGATGGTAATATATCTCGCTCTATACTACTCATAACTAGGGTATAATGACAGAACAATTGCAGTTGATGTGAGGATTACAGTAGGTGATGCAACAACAATACGACATTATCATTATTGGCGCTGGCATGGTCGGTACAACACTGGCACTCGCCTTAAGCAGCAAAGGATTCCGCCTCGCACTGGTCGAAAAACAACCCTACCCCGAATTTGACCCTCTATCTACACCAGATCTGCGGGTATCGGCCCTTAGCCAAGCAAGTATTCGCATCCTAAAGCATGTTGGTGCATGGCCTCATATTCTTGCGATGAGAGCATGCCCTTACAATGAAATGGCTGTTTGGGAGCAATTGGCTGGTCATAAACTGAGTATCAGTGGTAACCGCTTGAATAAAACGTTATTCTCAGCAAAACAAGCCAAGTTATCAGAGCTTGGATACATTATTGAAAACTATATTATTCAACGTGCACTTCACTTAGTAGTACAAAAACAAACTACACTTGACTTATTTTGCCCCGCTCATATTGAGCAATTTATATTAGAAAAGCAGAATCCAATAGTGCAGCTCAGCGATCAAACTCAGCTAACCGCCAATCTGCTTGTAGGTGCTGACGGTGCTTCTTCCGCTGTTCGTCAAGCTGCTAATATAGGTATTGTTCAAAGTGATTATGAGCAACATGCATTTGTAATCACAGTAGCCCTGCAAGATGGTCCCCAACAACATATTACCTGGCAAGCATTCACACCCACAGGACCTTTAGCATTTCTACCATTACCCAGAGTGAATGGTAAAAATTATGCGTCACTTGTTTGGTATAACCACCCTGAAACCATTGAGCAACTTAAACAGCTAAATTCAAACCAGTTGCTACGAACAATACAACAGTCTTTTCCCGAAGAACTGCCTGCACTTGAACAAATAGTCGCGACTGGCAGCTTTCCGTTAACAAAAAGACATACTCGAACCTATTCTTCACATAATACTGTTCTTATCGGGGATGCAGCCCACACCATTAACCCTTTAGCCGGACAAGGGGCAAACTTAGGGTTTATGGACGCTGCGGTGTTAGCGGATAGTATTATAAATGAACAATTTAACTTTACGACAACAAGTATATCAAGGCTACTATCTATATACGAAAAGCGCCGACGTCCAGATAACACACGAATGATGCATATAATGGATATGTTCTATTATCTATTTAGCAATAATAAAACACCTCTTAAATTAATACGAAATACAGGACTGACCCTTGCCAACCTAGCAAGGCCGTTCCACAAACCGGTTATCAAATATGCGTCTGGCTTATCCCACCAGCTGCCTGCAAGCTTCCAATAAGAGCACTGACCACCTAAGCTTGTTGATCTATAGCCAATGCGGATAGTTTCTGGGTGAGACAAACTCATCAACATTAATTCTCAAACCATTGCTTAGCAGATCTGAATTATCGTTATTGTTTATTTAAGCACTATCAGAAGACTGTAAAAAAACCGGTTTGTAATTGCCTTACCCTTGAAAAAATATTTTGTTAAAAAACAATTCACAATGTAACCAACTATTACTTTTGTATTAAAACCTGTTTAGTTTACATAAATGACTTGCATCAAGGTTCAACCAGTTACAAAATATATAATTATACTGATGGCTATTTATCCTAACAAAAAAAGAAGTCATAAATATGAAGTTAATCTACAATACTCCACCATAATACTACTGCTTAATTAACAATCTTTCCCTTAACTTAGTGTACTAGCTAGAGTGCAGTGGTAATGTTTTTCTATACACTCAAACTCGTTTAATATTAATCTGGCCAATTATTTTTTGATTAATATACTTTGCTATAAGTATATGGCCACCTCTAAAAAATAGTGTTTTTTGTATAAACAAAAAAGCGCCACACCAAAGATCACAGTGTATAGTTAATACATAAAGGAAGATGCTATTAAAAAATATTTATCACAAAAAATAATAAAATTATCGCATAATGTAAAAAATATATTTTAAACAACTCAATACTAAGCAGTCCCGAAAAACGATACAAAGTATAATAATAACTATACCTATAAAATTATTGTTATAAAAACAAAGATGGCAATTTGAGAGGAATAAATGATGAAAAGCCTTAAAAAAAAGGCGTTAACACTTGTTATTGCAAGTATTACGACTAGTCTTGCCTGGAGTAACAGCGGTGTTGCACCAGGAGCCCCAGGTATTGATCATCACTGGAGTTCTGCCAGTAAAACAGGAATAGGAACAGCCAATAGTAAGCAGTCCAAAGTCTGGTTTAGTTTAGTGGATGGTATTGTTTCTGAAGTGTACTGGCCACAAATCGATATGGCTCAAATTACAGACTTACAATTTATGGTAAGTGATGGTAAGACTTTTTTTGATGAAGAAAAGAAACATACGGAGCATGAAATACGCTCCTTGAACAAAAAAACGCTTGCTTTTGAACAAGTCAATATTGATCGAGAAAGAAAGTACGAAATTAGTAAAAAAATAGTTACAGACCCTACAACAAATAGCTTATTATTAAAAGTAACCTTTAAAGCCTATGAGGATAACCTGGGCTTATTTATTTTACTCAACCCCGCAGTGAGTAATACTGGTTTATATGATTATGCTGAAGCCACAAAAGATACTTTATTTGCCTGGGATGATCGAGCAAAATATGATAATGGCACCAATCATGTTGCTCAATACCAGGCTCTAACAGCAAGTATTCCCTTCAAACGTACATCCGCAGGTTTTGTTGGCAAAAGTGATGGCTGGCAGGATTTAAACGACAATTATCGTATGGATTGGAATTACCGGTATGCAAACAATGGCAATGTAGCCCTAACAGGGCAACTTGATTTACCTTCAAAAGCAGGTGAATATACCTTTACTATTGCGATCGGGTTTGCCGAAGATAAAGCTAAGGCCCAACAAACAGCCAATAATAGCCTCAAAAAATCGTTTGATACTGCACTTTCTCTCTATAATCAACAATGGAATAACTATTGTAATGGTTTAGAGGACTTAAGCTCAGAGTCCTTTGATAATGGCGCGCTCTATTATGCTTCAGCCATGGTACTTAAAGCTCATGAGGATAAAACCTACAATGGTGCAATGATCGCGTCTTTAAGCGTGCCTTGGGGTCAAAGCCAGTTTGATAAAGATTCCGGAGATCAACGAGGTATCCTGCCCGGCTCTAGTGCTGACGGATATAAAGATGGTCCTATTGGCTATCATGTCGTTTGGCCCAGAGATTTATATCAGGTTGCCACCGCTTTTCTTGCAGCAGGAGATCAACATACGGCAAAAGAAGCACTTAGTTACTTAAAAGAAGTTCAATTCAAAGCCGAAGATGGTAACTGGCAACTATGTGGCAACTCCGTCAGCAAAAAAGGCTCGTTCCCACAAAATTTCTGGCTTTCTGGGCAAGCTCACTGGCAAGGTATGCAGCTCGATGAAACTGCAATGCCCATTGTCTTAGCTTGGCGTTTATGGAAAGAAGGGGTGATAAGTCCAGCAAGTTATTACAGCTCATTTGTAAAACCTGCAGCCGACTTTGTCGCCAAAGTGGGTCCATGGACAGATCAAGAAAGATGGGAAGAAGCAAGTGGCATATCGCCTTCAACCATCTCTGCAGCAATTGCAGGTTTAATCGCAGCCGCTGATTTTGCTGACCACCAAGGTGATAAAGAAGCAGCCCGTTCCTATCGTTTAAAAGCAGACTTATGGGCTGATGGCATTGCAGACTGGTCATTTACTCACCAAGGTGAATTAGGTGATGGTCAGTACTATCAACGCACTGAAGGTGCTGAGTATTGTCACTCAAGTTATAACCCTGATGATGATAGTATCTTATATATCGCTAATGGTGGTGGTCAGCACTTAGAGCGTAATGTAATGGATGGCGGCTTTATTGAACTTGTGCGCTTTGGCGTCAAAAGTCCTTTCGATACGTCGATAACCAAAACACTTGAAAACTACGAGCAAGCAATCAAGGTTGAGACACCAAATGGCCCTGGTTTTTACCGATACAATCATGATGGTTATGGAGAAAAGCTAGGTGGTAGTGATTATACCGGACAAGGAAAAGGGCGTTTATGGCCACTACTAACAGGTGAACGCGCACACCTGGAAATAGCGAAAAAACAGAATATTGATCGTTATATTCACGCTATGGAAAAATTTGCAAATGAAGGCAATATGCTTCCAGAACAAGTCTGGGATAAAGCTGAAGGGCCATACCAATTTGGTGAAGGCACAGGTGGTGCTACACCACTGGCTTGGTCACATGCTGAGTATATAAAACTGTTAAAATCAAAACGTGAGCAACGCATTATTGATACACCAGATATTGTTGCAGAACGTTATCAAGGTTGTATGACAACAGTTAATGTACATTATGACGCTGGTTGGGGAAACTCTATAGCCATTAGGGGTGAAGCAGAATTGCTAAACTGGAAAGAAGGCGCACCAGCTCGCTGGACTGAGGGCAATGTATGGCGCTTAACACTGCCACAGCAAACATCATCATTTAAAATGAAAGCATTAATTAACGATAAGACTTGGCAGAAGCAAGAAAACTTTACGGTTAAACCCTGTAAAGACAACCATTTTTGGCCACGTTTTTAATATACTCTTCGCGAATGATTTTTTAGGCTTTGTTACCATCGCTTTTGACCACTAAGGATGGTGGGAATGCAGTTTATGCAGGAGCATTTAACTGCCACCCCAGTCATTTAGTTTATCTAAACTCCTGGGGTTTCATCGATCGGTAGCCTCGCCTAAATAACCCTTCGCTGTGAGTATATACCACTTTATTTTAACACCTAAAAATGGGTACAGCATAGTGCTCATTTTTTATCGACACAACCCAACTAAAGTTGGGTTGTTTACTTTAAGATTAAGCTTTTTTACCTACTTTTATGACTTTTGTACCTGCAATAAAATCATGGAGACAACGCTTTTCTTTATTAAAAATAAAAAGTGGATTGATAAACGCAGCAATCATGCCAACGTAAGGTATCATTAAGACAATCCATAGCGGTAAATAGCGTAGCGCTAACACATTACCTAAGCCTAGAATCGTGTTATTTCTATATGATACGATTGAAATTCCAAGAATTTTTTTCCCTATTGTTTGACCACTTTTTGCTAGAAAGTACCCATGCAAAATAATAAAAAGCACGAGGCTGAATAGCATCGCCATTGACTGACTCGTAAAGCTAGGTTGTTGCCCACTCAATGCTCCATCAAAATAACCGGCAGCATGCAACACAGGCATACTGATTATATTTAGAATAAACGCATCAATGAGCGAAGCTCCCAATCGACTCCAACGACTTGCAAGTTCACCATCTTCTGGCATAGGCGTTGCTGCTGCCAAATCTGAAGAGGGTGTTTGATATACATTATGACTATCTGACATACTACTATTCACCTTAAACGCTCATAAATAATAAAATTGATTTTAGCGCCATATTTTATGTATTTTACAATACAGTGAACACGAACTGTATCTATTGCTCTTACGTATTTATAGTTACTATAATAGTAGGCGAAGCATACAGCGGGTGTAGTTCAATGGTAGAACATCAGCTTCCCAAGCTGAATACGTGGGTTCGATTCCCATCACCCGCTCCAAATATACCCTTCACGAATGATCTCTAGGTTTTGTTATCTTCACTCCTCACCCCATTCACCTATTAATATAGGCTCATGGGGCTTCGTCACTCGATGGCCGCACCTAAAAACCATTCGTATTGAGTATAAAAGCCGTTATTCATTTCTTTGTTTTCCACTGCCCTGTCATCTTTTTGTTACATAGCCGATTCAAGATTATATTATGACAAACAGACACTGTGTAACTTGACCCATTACACAGAGGTTATTCATAGCATAATATAATTGTCTTTATACACACAGAATCAAGGGTATAAGTATTCTTAGTACACCAAAACGATAACTAGGATGGTTAATCAATATGGCAAATAATGCAGAGTTAGCACTGGAAATACTAAAAGGATATCTTAATCAGCCAGAAGGAACAGGCAAGTGGTTAACTATTGATCAAGAAAGAATCAATCAGTTTGCTGATGCAACATTAGACCACCAGTTTATTCATACTGATCCAGAAAAAGCGGCTAAGCTTTCCCCCTTTAAAACAACTATCGCTCATGGTTACTTGACACTGTCATTAATACCACACTTGACGGAATCAATTACAGCACCTTACCAAGAAGCATTCAAAAATTTAAAAATGATGGTTAATTATGGGTTGGACAAGCTTCGATTTATGAATCCAGTGCCCGTAAACGCTAAAATTCGAGCTCAAAGATCCTTACTGGAAGCTGAGCTAAAAGATGAACGTACACTACAAATAAAACAGTTAGTAACCGTTGAAATTGAAGGCCAATCCAAACCTGCCTGTGTTGCTGAAGTTTTAGTGCGCTTAATCTACTAAGAAAAAAGTATCAAAGGTCACATTTCACATTATGAAAATGGAGTGTGGCCTCAACAGTTTACTCAATAACTTCATTACTCAAATCAAGAGAAACCGTTTCCAACGGAAGAGGACTGGTTAATCGCCGTTTATTGTCCGTTAAAAAGTCTCTGACAATAGGCGCAATCTCTTTAGTTTTTGTCAACAAGAATAAGTGCCCGCACCGTATTACGCGAAGTTCAGCATTAGGAATTCGTTTTGCCATAAGTTTGGCATTAGCGATTGGAATAATAGGATCATCATCTCCGGCTAAAATCAACGTAGGTTGTTGAATATTATGAAGCCAGTGAAAACTAGTCCAACCCGCTCCCGCTAATAGCTGATAATAATAACCTAGCCCACTAGGCGAACGGATTTTTAATGAGTGCTTTTTAATTAAATTATCATTTCGTCGAAACGCACCACCATAAATAGAAGCTGCAATACGCTGCATATAACTTGGTTGCACATATCGCCTTGGACTTGCCAACTTTAAAAGCACGGAGAGTTTCGCAGGCACTGCAACTGAGCCCATAGAGGTTGCAGCCAAAATAAGACGCCGGCATCGGTATGGGTGATCATAGGCAAACTGTTGTGCAAGCGCACCTCCCCAGGAAACGCCTAAAACATTAACTTGTCCATAATTCAGTTCATCTAACATTTTCCCAATAAGCCGAGATAGCCCAGAGAAACGATAGGGTAAAGTTGGTGTAGATGATCCACCCGTACCAGGAGCGTCGAATGCAATAATCTCAACACCTTGCAATTCATCAGCAAAGGGCTTTATAAGCTCAAGATTAGCTCCAATACCATTGAAAACTAATAATGGCAATATTGGTTCATTACCAGGCCTAATAGCTGCACGTATTACCTGGCCGTTAATATTCAGTGTTTTAAAGCGAACCCGCATGGGTTCGCGAATATTGGTTGAAAATGTTGTTTCCAATGGATCACCTAATCATGTACATATAAACCAGGTGCTGGTTCTAGAGGAGGATGTTGTTCATTACCCAAACTCACTGGTGCTTCTTTTTCTTCACCAGAATGAGCAATGATCCATTTTTGCCAGTGTTCCCACCAGCTACCATTATTGCGTGTTGCACCCTGATACCACTCACTTGGATCTTCTACATGTGCTTTATTTGTAAAAAAGTGTGCCTTTGGATTCCCTGGAGGATTAAGAATACTTTGGATATGTCCACTGTTACTCAAAATAAACTCACACTGACCTCCCAATAACAGTGTAGACCGATAACAAGCATCCCACAGCGTAATATGGTCAGTTAATCCGGCAACCGCAAATACATCTTGTTTCAAGGCTTTAGCATCAACTGGCTGGCCAGCAATTTTTAAGGTGTTAGGATGCATCAAGCTATTTTCTTTATAAATATCAATAAATTCTGCATGGAGTTTAGCAGGAAGTCTAGTGGTGTCATTATTCCAATATAAAATATCAAATGCTGGGGGTTCTTTCCCTAGTAAATAATTATTAACCCAGTAATTCCAAATTAAATCAGTCGGTCTCATCCAAGCAAACGCACGAGCCATATCTCGGCCTTCCAACACACCTTTTGCAGCAGAAGTTTGCTTAGCTGTTTCTAGTGTTTTTTCAGTAACAAAGAGCGCTATATCAGAATTAACCTGTGTATCAATTATACTCACCAACTGGGTAATTGAGTTTATTATTGGCTTATCCAGACTTTGCAAATAGCTGGACAGCAGTACTGAAGTTAATCCCCCTGAACATGCACCTAAAATGTTAATATTATCAACTTCTGCAATATCGTGAATAACATGAACTGCCTCACTTAATCCAAGTATATATTGGTCTAGTCCCCAGTTCCTATGCTCTGGAGTTGGATTTCGCCAGCTAACAATAAATACCTGTAGACCAATGGAGGTACAGAACCGAATAAAGCTTTTTTCTGGACTTAAATCAAAAGCATAAAACTTATTGATTTGTGGTGGTATTATAAACAGAGGAATTTTAAACACTTTTTCTGTTGTCGGCTTATACTGAATAAGCTCTAAAATATCACACCTAAAAACCACATTTCCTTCTGAAGTCGCTATATTTTTTCCGACTGAAAATGCCGACTTATCAACCTGTGCTGGCATCCCCCCATTATGACGAATGTCATCAAGTAAGTGTAACAAGCCTTTTTCCAGGCTCATCCCTCCCGTTTCAAAAAAGCGCTTAATGACAGCTGGATTTACTAATGTATTTGAAGGGGCAACAGCTTCAGCAAATAAAGAAATAATAAATTTAGCTCGACGACTATCATCATTATCAAACTCTGCATCGTCAACCCAGTCGTTAAGGTGTTTATGCCATGCAAAATAGGCCTGCATATAACGACGGTAAATTGGGTTTTCAAACCAGGTAGGGTCACTAAAACGACGATCATTTCGTTTTGGTAAAAACTCTGAGGTACCCAATATCACTTGAGACATATCTTTACCAAATTCAAATAACTGCTTAAATCCAGCCGTTGGATGAGAAACAGCTTGTTTGACAATCGTCCCTGCTGTAGAAAATAAATCTTTACTATGTAACCTTACAATGGGAGTTCCCATTGCAGCACTATCAGGATTCGACCGCCCATTCGTCTTGCTGGGCTGATGCTCGGCCCCTAACTCTCTCTGCAATGCTTTTTTCAACCGTTCAGCTGCTCTTCGATCTGTTTTCTCTAACCGCTGAATAGTCTCTCTTAATACTTCTATACGTTGGCTAATGTCATTTATCGCAGCTTCATTTTTCATGAATATATATTTCCCTGTGCTGTGTTTACCAACCATGGCTTTATTACATTTTTGTTAAAGCCAATCATCTCAAAAGTATCAAATTTTGATGACAGAATAATGGTTTTATAAACTTTAACTATATAAATCAAGTGATTTATATGGCGTATATCAAACTAACACAACACATTCACTACTTATAGAAGACTTATAATAATGACTGCAAAAGAGCAATTAAGAGTGAATTTAATGTTCCTTTCTGACTATTGTAATTGGCAAATTTAGTATGTTCATTCTAATTTTCATTGCTATAGTCGAGCTATTGATGAATGATAAACAGTAGAAGTTTTATTATACCCCCGAAACACATCGCAAAGGGTTACCCTACCCAAGCAACGAGGACGCTACCATGTCAGACACAAAAAAAACTGATAAATCAACTGATAAAGAAAAATCTTTACTTACAGGCATTCGTGATTCTGCCCATAAAATCTGGCTAGCAGGGCTTGGCGCTTATGCTCAGTATGAAAAGCTTGGCCAGGAAGGTATTCGTTTATTTGAAAATCTGGTAAAAGATGGTGAAGAAGTACAAGCTCGAACCCAGCATAAAGTAGACGAAGTAAAGGAAAAAATAAAATCTAAAACAACTGACCGCCTGGAAAGCAGAATAAAACAGTTGCGGGATAAACTTTCAAGTGGGTCTCGTGATGAGCTCAAAGAGCTAAGTCACCAGATCGAAGAATTAAGTCAAGCTGTTAAAGCTCTAAGTTCTGACCGCACTGTGGGTAGCAAAAGCTCAGCTACATCCAGCAGCACCGGATCTACATCCAAGAGCTCAACCACATCAACAGCTAAAAAACCTGCTGCTGTATAGTGTAAAAACATCTTATAATAAACCCTTCGTGCAGTATAGTATTTCACGAAGGGTAAAAGGTTGGCTTTAGATCGGAAAGTTTACTGTTGACTTATAAATTTGACTTCTTTTTTCTAAAATTTCTTGTTGATCATCAGTCATATAAGGCTTAACTAAACAAATAACTTGATAAATTCCCTGGTTGATATAACGAGTGTCGTATCCTTTCTTAGTACGCATAACCTCGTAATTCAGCCAAAAAGTTGCAACTACTGTTGCATTATCAGCTAATACCCCAATCTCATCATCCGTTGCTACTAAATATGATGCATCTCTCAAGTACTCACAAATCTCTGTAAATGTTTTTCTTTTCTTACTTAAGACACGCGTAAACCGTGGTTTTATTTTTTGATTTTTAGCTAGTAGATCTAATAAGTCTCTATATAGAAATCGATAATTATGTATAGTTTCAAAAATTAAATGCAAATATAACCAGTAATCATCAATGGCTAATGAGTGTCTACTTGGAGAGTCTAAGAGCTCTAGAATTTCACTCTCATATCTAAGATAAAGCTCAGTGATGATTTCTTCTTTTCCCTGAAAATGATAATAAAGATTACCAGGGCTAATATCCATTTCATTGGATATATCGATTGTTGTTATATTGGGTTCACCATGATGATTAAATAACGCTAAGCTAGTGACTAAAATCCGCTCCCTGGTTTTCATGTAGACGGCCTTGTTAAGTTAAGAAATCAGAGCAAATAGATTTCAATTCATGAAGGGTACAACTTACCGTTAGTATTTCCTTATACAATATCCTAGATAACGGTAAGCATATATAATGTAGAAGCGCTAAATGAGCTATGATTTTATCAATTTATCCAGACGTTGATTTATCTGCTGCTCAATTGTTCCTTTAAATGCTTTCATAATAGCATTGAGCTTTACATCAATCTCTACACGTTCTTCAGTCACCTTAATTGAACCCTGAACACCTGTTTGCTTAAAGGTTAAGTGATAATCACTATCCCATTGGCAGGTTAATCCCATAGACGACTGCATTTCATCGGCAATTTGCTGAACAGCTTGTTTCGCTTTCTCAATAGTTGTGCCATGAGTGCGTTTTATTTCAATATTAGCCATCGACCAATTAGATCCTCAAATACAACATTAACCACTTTGCATCATTCGAAGGGTATATCCTTCACTATTGATGAATATCTACAGCAAAGAATATACAAGGCTAATTCATGATTCAACTATAGCGCTCGTGTTTCGTAGTATGCTTGCTCAGAAATTTTATGATAATCCTTTACCTGTTTAGCAAACTGGGTGAATGATGTATAAATGCGTTTTGTGTAATCATTAGCTTCAGCTATCTCACTAACAACCACTTCCGACGTCTCTTTTAGCTTTTTCAGTACATCATCAGGCAATCGCAACAGGGTAACATTATACTTGCTTACTAACTGTTCTAATGCACTATTATTCCTAGCCGTGTATTCATCAAGCATGTCTTGATTAGAAGCTCGCACAGCTTGTTTGACAATTTCCTGCAAATCAGCAGGTAATGCCTCAAGTGCCTTTTTATTGAGAATGACTTCTAGCGTAGTACCTGGCTCATGCCAGCCTGGATAGTAATAATATTTAGCGGCTTTATATAAGCCAAATGCCAGGTCATTATAAGGACCTACCCATTCTGTTGCATCAATTGCACCCGTTTGTAGTGCAGTAAATAACTCCCCTCCAGGGATATTAACAGGCACCCCCCCTAGTCGTTTTAATACTTCTCCACCAAGGCCCGGTATACGCATTTTCAAGCCTTTCAAGTCTGCTGTTGACTCAATTTTTTTATTAAACCAACCCGCCATTTGTACCCCAGTATTACCTCCAGCAAAAGGCTTAAGATTGAACGGCGCATACACCTCATCCCATAGCTCCTGCCCACCTCCATAATGTAGCCAGCTATTCATCTCCTGAGCGTTAAAGCCAAACGGCACAGCTGCAAAAAATTGTGCTGCTTCAGCTTTCCCTTTCCAGTAATAGGCAGCGCCATGTCCCATTTCTGCAGTACCATTTGAAACAGCATCAAATACTTCTAGTGCAGGTACTAGTTCACCAGCCCCATATACCTTAATTTCCAGGCGCCCATTGCTCATAATTTTGACATTTTTTGCAAATCGCTCAGGTGCAGTGCCCAAGCCTGGGAAGTTTTTTGGCCAGGTTGTTACCATTTTCCAGTGTATCGTGCTTTTTTCTTCGGGCTTAACTACTTGGGTGCACTCTTTTTCAGACTGCTGAGAACAGCCCGCAACAGCAACCCCAACTGCACCTAAACTGGCTGCAGTCATAAAATCACGACGTTTCATTTTTATGACTCCCTATACTCTGCTCATTTGTACCCTTAGCTGAATGATGAGTTATTGTTATAGCTGTGAGGGTACTCAGTTTTATTTTTGCGTTTTTTTGCTATTTAGTCAGCACTGTTACTTTTATTATTGATCTACAGGCATTACTAACCTGCAAGTACTTTTAACCTACGAGACTCCTATCCCTTGGCGTCACTTCATATTAATTTACCTTGCTCAAAACAAAACAGGAAGTACACATTTCAACTTCCTGAAGGATATACCCAATGTACTGGGTATATCGAAAGATAGCTTGCTAGGGTCTGTTAATACTATTTGAATATCACCATCATAACCCTTCGGGCCGTGATTATGTTTCCACCTAGCCGTGTTACAAGTCATTTATGTAGAATGACTACCCGGCATTCATTCTGCTTTGATAGGCTAAAAATGTAACTTGCTAGGCGAAAAAATAGCCTACGGCAGTAGTAATTCAAATAGTGTAAACAGGCCCTAAATCACCTGTAGTTTTGCGTATGAAACCACCAACCACTTAACCCCTTCACGATCAAAGTTTACTTGTACACGAGCCTGTGCCCCTTGGCCTTCGTAGTTCAAAATAACACCTTCACCAAAAATACTATGCTCCACTCGTTGTCCAAGGGATAGCTCTGTATTGGGCACTGCACCTTTCATTGTTTTGCTTGTTAAAGAAACAGGACGAGAAATCTTAGTCGCCAGGCGTACTTCTTGTAGTAAGTCTTTTGGAATTTCTTTCAGGAAACGTGAGGGTCGATTCAAGTTTTCAGTACCATGCAGACGACGAGTCTCGGCATAGGTAAGATACAGTTGTTTCATTGCTCGCGTAATGCCGACATAGCACAACCGTCGCTCTTCCTCCATTCCATCAGCTGTTTCTAGTGACATAGCGTGGGGGAAAAGACCTTGTTCTAAACCTGCCATAAACACTAATGGAAACTCAAGCCCCTTGGCAGAGTGAAAGGTCATCATTTGCACACTGTCTTCATATTGTGCAGCCTGAGTTTCCCCTGCTTCTAATGCCGCATGATCAAGAAAAAGAGCAAGGGGACTTAACTCATCTTCACTATCCGGTATAGCTTCTACAGGATCAAACTCTCGGGTTGCAGTCACCAGCTCCTCTAAGTTTTCAATTCTAGCTCGACCCTTCTCACCTTTTTCTTTCCGGTGGTGTTCAATAAGCCCACTAACAGCAATCACATGATCTGTTAACTCATGTAATGGCAAGCCCCTTGTTGCCTGCTGCATTGTTTGAATCAGCGAATAAAACTGCTGGAGTGCATTGAGTGCACGGGCTGGCAACAACTTTCGTGTAATAACCTCTTGCCCTGACTGCCATAAAGGTATTTGCTGCTCTCGGGCTAAGTCGCGAAGGAGTTGGACTGTTTTTTCCCCAATGCCCCGAGCAGGAACATTAATAACCCGCTCAATAGCTGTATCATCAGCAGGGTTACTCAGCAATCGAAGATATGCAAGGGCATTTTTAATTTCAGCTCGTTCAAAGAAACGCTGGCCACCGTATATTCGGTAAGGAATACTGGAACGAAGCATTGCCTCTTCCAAAACCCGCGATTGAGCATTAGAGCGGTATAAAATTGCGATGTCTTTATAACTACCATGCTCATCAACCCAGGCTTGAATCTGCTCACTAATAAAGCGTGCTTCATCAACCTCATTATAGGCAGCATATACATTAATCTTGTCACCATCATCACCTGCCGTCCAAAGCTCCTTACCCAGGCGATCATTATTATTGGCAATCAATGCATTCGCTGCTTTCAAAATAGTATTGGTAGAACGATAGTTTTGCTCCAGACGAATGGTAACAGCGCTTGGAAAATCATTACTAAACTGTCGGATGTTTTCAATTTTCGCGCCACGCCACCCATAAATTGACTGGTCATCATCACCCACAGCCATCACACTGGCTTGCTGGCCCGCTAATACTCTAAGCCATGCATACTGCACCGCATTGGTATCCTGAAACTCATCAACAAGAATATGGGAAAAACGCTGCTGATAATGCTTAAGCAATTCCGGCTGCTTTAACCATAACTCATGGGAACGTAACAACAACTCAGCAAAATCCACCAGCCCACCGGCTTGGCATGCAGCTTCATAAGCTGTATACACTTTCAACCAGGTACGGGTTTGCAGATCACCATAGTCCTCAATATTTTCTGGACGCAGACCGTCGTCTTTTTTGCTATTAATAAACCACTGCACCTGTCGCGGGGGCCATTTGCTGTCATCTAACCCCATTTCTTTCATCAGTCGCTTTATCAAGCGAAGTTGATCATCACTGTCCATAATCTGGAATTGCTCAGGTAAACCTGCTAGCTGCCAGTGTGCTCGCAATAAACGGTGTGCAATACCATGGAAAGTACCAACCCACATGCCTCTTGCTGGAATATTCAGTAACGACTCAATACGTGAACGCATTTCGGCTGCTGCTTTATTTGTGAAAGTCACCGCTAACACGCTGTGGGCAGAAATGCCAACAGCTTGCACCAGCCAAGCAATTCGGTGTACCAATACACGAGTCTTGCCACTCCCAGCACCTGCTAACACCAATGCGGTATCTGCTGTCGTTGTTACAGCTTCACGTTGTGCGTCGTTTAAGTCATTCAGTATGTGTGAAATATCCATAAGCGGTGGAGAAAACCTTTAGCTACTTAGCTTGAATCGCCAGAAATCAGCCTATTTTGGCCTCTTTTACTCACATTGACCAGTTTCTTATGTAAAGAGTGCAGCATGACCTATAGCGTGATAATTGTCGTTTAATACAAGAATTTTGTAGTATTACTATACCCAAAACGAAGGGTTTTTAGGGGCGGCCGTCAAGCGATGAAGCCCCCGGAGCTTATATTAATAAGTGACTGGGGTGAAGAGCGCTGACAACAAACCCTAAAAATGATTCGTGAAGGGTATATACATTGTTAATAGGAATGAGTTTGATAATGCAGTCGAACAGCCTACTCAATCAAATCAGACAACAGTTTGCGGCATTAAGAAAGTCTGAGCAAAAAGTCGCTAGCTATGTGCTAAAACATCCATCTGAAGCGATCCATTTGAGTATTGCTGATCTCGCATTAGCCACAGAAGTGAGTGAGCCTACTGTTGTACGTTTCTGTAGAGCGATAGGTTGTAAAGGGTTTCAGGATTTTAAGCTACAGCTAGCCCAAAATCTGGCTCAAAACAGTAATTTTGGTGCCTATCGCATTCAGCAAACTTACACACCCGCTACATTAGAAACCGTTTTCGATAACACCATTGAAAGCCTATTAAAGGCTAAAAATACAGTTTCTGCCGCTATAGCTGAACAGGCTATTATCAGGCTGGCAAACAGTGAACGGGTTGAGTTTTACGGTTTTGGTGCATCAGGAATTGTTGCCCAAGATGCCCAACATAAGCTCTTTCGTTTAATTAAACATTGTGCGGCATATACAGACCCCCATATGCAGGCAATGTCTGCAGCCACACTGGGACCCGATGATACCGTGGTGGTTATTTCACAAACGGGGAGAACTGACGCATTACTACAAACGACACAGTTAGTAAAACAAGCATCAGCCAAAGTGATTGGTTTGTGCCCGGAACAAAGTCCTTTAGCACTCTTGGCTGACTGGGTATTAGATATTGGTATTCAAGAAGATACTGATCGCTATACACCTTTGTTATCACGTATTGCCCACTTAGTCGTCATAGATATGCTAGCAATGGGAGTTGCATTGACTAAAGAACCAGGCATTAATAACCAACTCAAGCAAATTAAAGAAAACTTAAGAAAGCTACGATTAAATAAAAAAGAGAAATAATTCACACTATTAAAATAGTTTCATAGGAAGTAGTATTAAACATTGATATTTACCACTTTTCTTCTTGAGGTTGTCACTTTAATTTCATAATTTCGTCATTTGAATATTGCATCTTACCAATAACGATACAACAGAAAGGTGCGGCTATGCGTATTGAAACAGCAGAAACTAACAATAATAATCAATTTTCAACGCAACACCCTGTTAAATCTAACCGAGAGAAATCTTCTCAGCGTTCTTTATTAGCGCGGAGGGCTATTGAAGACTACTTTGAAAACAAACGATTAAATTCGCTCATTGGTGATGACTACTGGGGAAAGAGTAATTAAAAACTAACATTAGCCATAGTACGCAAACTGAGCTAGTAACAATAGATGCCTACAGGCAACTATTGTTACGCATATTTATTAAGCAACACTATTGAGTAAAACACCTCTGTCCTTCGTACTGACTTTTTCCCAGTAATTCAAAATTGCCTGACTCAAAATAGTGCCTTCTGCACTAATAGGTGTCAAAAAGTCTACTAAACTATTAATATAACCAAACTCAATTAGCGACTGAGCATCAATCGTCGTGGCAGCTCTTTTTAATTTATTAAAAAGTTTTATTGTCTTGCTGGATTTTCCCTCATTCAGTCCATCCAGCTCATCCAATAAATTATTTTGTATCGACTGGGTTAAAGCATAAGCTAAAGCCTGGTTGATTAATATTGAAAACTGCTGCCGGCTAATAATTAATGAAGTTCTTGTTTCATAAATATCCGCATTATCACCTTCCTTAGCCAAATCAAACAGCTCATTAGTCATCAAGTCTGCACCAATGAGCCGAGAGGCAGGACCAATGAGTTGATTAAACTGGTAGCATGCCAATGTACGACTCAATAACCTTAATAAAGTTGGGTTATAATACCGGATATGTATCCAATGCTTATTAGGTAAAATAAATTCCAATACACGTTGTAAGTGTACAAAATAAGCTGCAATATCTTCTGTACAAAAAGCAAAAAAACCTAGCGGTTCCAGACATGACTTATTAAGAAGCCACTCATATAATGTGCTATCTGGCTCCAGTTTAATCAGGTAAGGTGCTTGTGCAAACAAATCTTCTGCAGGTGTCCCTCTGAATAAAGATTCACACTGAGGGTTGAAGTTATCATCAAGCTCCCATATTTTGTCAGGTAATTCAGCTTCGCAAGCTGAGTCTAATACAAAATACAGGTTATCTGCCCCCTCTTCTTTTATTGCTGCAGACATCTTATCCCGATAGGCTACGAGCAGCATTACTCCCTCCGTTGGCATTTTATGCGTGTTTGCTTTTATTTGATCATATTATCCGCAAACAGAATTTGGTTTGATCCTTTTTACTTTTCTTATTGATCTTTACTTATATACTAGCCATAACGTACTTCGTACGATCATCACCTTAGCCTAGCACAACTTATAAACTACGCCATGTCAAGTAGTGAATCTAAATCCACTTTCAAAAGCTATATGGTATCAGCTCACCCTACTCTCTACGAGAATCAAGGTTACTCATCACTGATACACAATACCTATATTTACCACTATTTTATTTAAAAAATTTTATACGACCTCGCACAAGCATAGCTAAATTTAATATATAAGACATTATACGTATATTATAAAAAACATACTACTCAGATAAGTGGTAGAATACACTGGATTAAGCAATATAAAAGTAAGCTATTAGACTACTCCAGGCTTGGACACATTACTCGCTGATTCTTCAACGCCAAAATAAAACGAATGTTTTATTTTGGCGTCCTATGATTTATTTAAAAGCCTGCTAGAAGAATAAGGTAATTGAATACCCTAAAGGAATTGCACATAAAATATGTGTGTGATGGTTAGCGATTACACTCATGCAATGTATAAATTATTGGAAATATTTTATCCAGTTACAATCAGTCCCGGCTCCCCATACCAATAACCATTGCATTCATCTTCAGCCAAATTACTTAAAGTCTCAGTACTATCAAAACGACCATTTAAAGCTTGTTGCGCAGCATTTATCACTTCTAACGTACCTTCGAGTTGAGGTGAAACCCTAACGATATCAACCCCAACGTCAGCCAAAGTATTTATTAATGGTAACAAATTACACTTTTTACCTGATAACGTTTGAATACCATTGAGTGTAAATAACTGGTCTTTTTCTCTGGTTTGAACGCTCAGCCCTTCCGGATCATCCAAGCAATTACGCTGACAATTGTCTTTTTGTACACCTTTCGCTCTTGAAGAAAAACACCTGGCAGAAAATGCCAATGGTAACCATCCATAACTAAAAACTTCGACTTCAGGGCGTGCCTGCTGCGTCTTATCAAGCTCAAGCAATGTCTCTTTAATCTGTTGCCCGGACATTTCAACTGGTGGTACCCAACGAGTCAGCCCTTTATCCAATAATACAGACAAGCTTAGATGGTTATAAATATTGATACTGCTACCTATCACAAAAGGAACTTGCATTCGTGCGAGCAAAGCAACGGCAGACATATCATTCGCCTCAACCGTTATCCCCGCATTGCAGACTCGCTCAATCAATTTATAGTCACTATTTGCACAGACTAATGCCAAACTGGATAAATAAACCTGCTTCCCTGCAGCTTGTAAGTTTTTTCCAATAGCCAGCCAATCCTCTAGTGACAGCTCATTACGCTTAGCACATACCGTCTCGCCAAGATAAATATCGTCTACGGCACTTGGCGCTATTTGCTCATAAAAATGGATGACCTTTTCTTTTGCCCAGTAAAAAGGTATTGCAGACAAAGATAGTTTCATATTATTTCTTACTGCCATGGCCGAGAGTAAGCTCCTAGTGTTGTTTGTACACCCTCAGACAGCTTACATAGCTGTTGAGCCCACTGCTCCTGTACTAAAAACTTTTCAGGGTTAGCATTAAGCTGATCAATGGCTTCGCGCCAAATGCGCACAACATTGGCCACATAAGCAGGGCTGCGTTGGCGCCCTTCGATTTTTACTGCTTTCACACCCATTTGATAAAGCTCAGGCAACAAACTCAGTGTATTCAAGCTGGTTGGCTCTTCTAGCACATGAAAGGTTTCCTGATTGACTTGAAAGCGTCCCTTACACAAAGTGGGATAGCCTGCTGGCTCATCCGGTTGATAACGATCGATAAGAACACCATTTAGGCGAACATCAAGGTGTTGCTCCTGAGGCTCCCAACGCACATGATGGGCAGGTGAACAAGCGCCATTTTTATTAGGTGACTCTCCCGTTAAATAAGACGACAAGTGACAACGTCCTTCAGCCATAATACATAAGCTACCAAATGCAAATACCTCAATATCAACAGGTGAGTTGGCTACCACTTGGGCAACCTGCTTGGCAGACAGTACTCTGGGCAAAACAGCTCGTTTAACAGCAAATGTCTCCTGATAAAAGCTTAATGCTTGAGGATGCGTTGCTGAGCCCTGCACTGATAAATGTAATGGTAAGTGAGGGTAGTGCTGATGTGCATATGCCATAAGCCCTATATCAGCAATGATTAATGCATCAACATTCAGTGATGCTGCTTTATCAATAGCCTGCAACCATGGTGCAATTTGTGCCCCTTGTGGATAAGTATTCAATGCCAGAAAGACTTTAGTACCTTGTTGTTTAGCAAACTGAATACCTTCCTCCAACTTTCCTGTGGAAAAGTTCAAACCCGGAAAGTGACGTGCATTGGTTTGGTCACGAAAGCCAACATAAACGGCATCGGCTCCATGAGTAACTGCTGCTTTTAGGGCAGGCAAATTACCCGCTGGACACACAAGCTCTAACATATACATACCTCAAGCAGCAGGAAAATGTTCAGCAAAGTAACATAGTCTGCCCACACTACAGTTGATTGATATCAACGCAATTCTTTTACGGGTTTTCTAGATTGAAGCACTATTGATGACAACGAAGATAACCATTACTTACCATGAACTTACTGTTTACAGCTCTTGAGAAGCATGCAGCACTCTTAACAAAACCTGTGCACTTATGCCCCACAATGATACAAACACATGTATTGGAGAAGCTTCTCAACCATTTATTGAGTTCAGTTATTGATGAAGGGGAGCTCGACTTTCTTGAAGATCAGTGGATTGAACTTAAGCTGCTAGATTGCGATTTAAGCTATTTTTTAGGCTATAACTCACAAGCTCAACGTTGTCTTGTGCAAGATAAAGGAGCAGCAGACGCCAGCATCAGCTGCAAATTAACTGATGCCATCTTACTGATAACACAACAGGTTGACCCTGACACATTATTCTTTCAACGGCGACTTTTACTGGAAGGCAATACAGCGCTAAGTCATGGCTTCAAAAATATACTCGACACTGTTGAGCTTGACCAACTTGGCTTTCCACTTAGCCACGGTATTCAGTTGCTGTCTAGAGCCTTCCCTCAACCACAGACTTAATTCTCCAACTTAATAAAAGCCAGCTTTACTCTTAAATTAAGCCAATAAAACACCGTAGCCCACTCATTACCATAACGTGCCTGGGCTACCAATATACTTGGTATCATTCCCAAGAATACAATACCCAAATAGCCGCTCACTAAATCATAGTAAGAAAACGTTCTATAAAAAATATACTGTTGGGAAAACTCCGCATATGTTGCGTAAATTGCCGTTATAACTGCAACTAAACAAACACTAAAAATACGCCACTTTCTTAAAACACTCAAAATATTAATACCCAGCGTTAAAACAATAAACCCCATTGCTAAAAAATGACCTAATTTATCCCCCCCAGGAAACCTATAAACTCGATACAGAACATAAGGCAGAGCGCCTTGTTCCGCACAATAAATAATCCAAACAATTAGGCAAGAAAGTACAAAAAAACCAAACTTAATCATGAATATTTATTATTGAATGTATTTCGGTACGAAAAAATATTTTGATGTGCATATTTCAGAAGAGTAGATTCGCACCATAGAAATAACAATTAAATTACTGCTTAATTATTACTCATAACAAAGATTATACTTTCAAAAACAACAACTACACATTAAAGTAACACCTAATCCCCCTTTCAACCCATAGGGAAAATAACAGACAGACTTTATGAGCTTATTTGACGTTAACACAGTACGGCAAGACTTTTCAGGACTTCACCATACAGTGCATGGACACCCTTTAGTTTATTTTGATAATGCCGCTACAACCCATAAGCCAACGAATGTTATAAAGGCTGAGATGGATGTTTATCAACAGTGTAATGCCAACGTTCATCGTGCCAGCCACTACCTAAGTAGTATCGCTACCCAGCGCTTTGAAAATGCCCGTCATAAAGTACAACACTTTATTAATGCCAGTCGACCCGAAGAGATTATCTGGACTAAAGGTGCAACTGAAAGCTTAAATTTGATTGCACAAAGTTATGCTTTATCCACCTTACAAAAAAACGATGAAATACTCATATCACCGCTCGAACATCATGCGAATATTGTTCCCTGGCAAATAGTTACTCAACAAACCGGCGCTCAGCTTAAAGTTTTGCCACTTAATAATGCACTACACATTGATACTCAGATAGTACAACAACACATTTCTAAAAAAACACGATTACTTATCCTGACGCATGTATCCAATGCACTAGGAGTCATCAATGATGTTGCTGCTCTTTGTAAACTCGCCAAACAACATAACATCATAACAATCGTAGATGGTGCACAAGCTGTCGGGCACTTTCCCATTGATGTACAACAGCTAGGGTGTGATTTTTACGTTTTCTCAGGTCATAAAATGTATGGTCCAACAGGTATAGGAGTGCTTTATGGTCGCTTTGACTTGCTTGAAGCTATGCCCCCCTGGCAAACAGGTGGTGAAATGATCCAGCAAGTCAGTTTTGATAAAACAACCTATAACCAACTTCCCTTCAAGTTTGAACCCGGCACCCCCAATATCGCAGGTGCTGTTGGTTTAGGAGCCGCCATAGATTACTTACAAAAACATGATAGAGCACAGTTGATAAATTATGAACACCAATTAATGAATTACCTGCAGAATTCATTAAACACCTTTTCTGATATACATGTCATCGGGTCTTCAAAGCAAGTAGAGCAACCAGATAAAATACCCATTGCAGCTCTGACATTTTCTCATGCACATATTCAAGACATTGGCCTGTTACTTGATCAAAAAGGCATAGCGGTTAGAGTGGGCCATCACTGTACTATGCCACTTATGGAATATTTAGGTGTTTCGGGAACGCTGAGAGTTTCACTTTCATTTTATAACACCCAACAAGAAATTGATTGGCTAATTGAGTCACTGCATAACATTTTAGAACATGCAGAGGATAAGCTGATTTATTGTCCAAACACCCCGCCTAAAGGCTTACAGTTTTTTGTACTCGATAGCCAACAAATAACCTCAAAACTTCTACAGCAGAAAAACTGGGAAAGCCGCTATCGACTTATTATGCAAAATAGCAAACTATTACCGCCATTGCCTACAGAATATAAAACTGAAGCGAACCGAATATCAGGGTGTGAAAGTGAGGTGTGGCTGGTTTCAAGCTTTGATGAACAAAGTAAAACGCTTCAATTTTGGGCTGACAGTAATGCACGTATTTTAAGAGGATTACTAACACTAGTCATAAGCTATGTTAATAATAAAACCCCTGAAGATATTCTAACAACTGACTTACAAGCGTTATTTTCCACACTCGATTTAGCTCACCATTTAAGTCCCTCAAGAAGCAATGGCTTAAATAGTATCGTACATACTATTCAACAAATAGCACGAGACTATGTTAGCGAAATTTAAGTAATAAAGTGTGAAGCAGAATTTTTCCTTGACTAGCGTGCGAATTAAATATTTGCTTTCAGGCATGTTCACTGAGAGTGACACAGTCTATTCGCGGATAGGCTGATCGGTGTATTCCTAAACAATATTTAAACTAAACTGCACTTTTATCTCTTACTTACTAAACCTGATGTCTTATCATGCAGTCGCAATTGCTATTAGTGCTTTCCTTGGTGTATATATGTGACCTCTATTATTTTTAGAACTGCCTCAAGCGTAACGTTTATTAATAGTTGAATAAAGCAATGCCGTACACACTTTCACATGCAATAATCAGCCTTCCTGTATCAGTAATGACGCGAGGAAAGATTCCGCTTGCAGCATTAGTTGTTGGTAGCGTTTCACCAGATTTTCCGTATCTGTTAGCACTTACTCCAACAGAAGCCCCGGGGCATTCTGTGCTCGGAGTATTCACCCATTGTCTTATACCTTCTCTTTTGATGTTACTTGCATGGTACCTCTGGTTAGCAGGCCCTACATTGGACCTGTTGCGATTGCCAAAAGAGTCACAGTCATTCGGGGTAATGCCTTTTTTTATGATTGTATTTGGAGTGCTAATTGGTGCATACAGTCATGTGTTGTGGGATGCAACAAGCCATGCTGATGGAGCATTTGTTATCAACAGTGAGTTCTGGAACAAAGCGTTTTTTTCCCTCCCACTGTATAAATGGAATCAATACGGCAGTGGTATCCTGGGCCTGATAGCGTTGTCCTCTTGGTATTTATATACTGTGGCTAGTAATCACCAAGCTAAATATCAAGGCAAGTTAACCTTGGGTCTCACCATCTATGGAACATGCACCATATTTTTTATAGTACTGGCAAATGTTATCCATGGCTCCAGTACGCTTACAGATTACGCTGTTCGTTCTGCTAACGGGGCCATCACTGGTTGTTTTGTCGGCATGTGTATTTATGCGCTCGTGGTCAATTTGAAGAAACGAACAAATACTCCCTAATCTGTTAAGATTTAAGTGCATTAATCAATGAATTCAGTTTATATAAAGGGAGTCAAGCCTTTACTAATTTCTATTTTATTCACCGTGTTTTGGCTAGAAATTATCATCATACTGATCTTAGGGTTAATTTAAATTAAACTGACAAAACAAAGTGTTAGACGCCTTAGCCACTTGTTTTGTGTGCTAAGGCTAACTGGCTTTGTTATGTTTTTCCTGATATTCACTTAATTTCTTTTTCCATATCCAGATAAATGGTACAGATAAAATAAGAAATATCACAGCAGTGGAATAAGAGCCAAAGAGTGGTTTGACTAAGTCACCAACTGCAGTAGCTAAGCTCATAATTAATAAACCTTTCCCTCCACCAAGTGACGGATCTGATCGATCTATATACGCACTAAACACTGCTAATAGTAATATCATGCAAGCTGTTGAGAAGTAACACCAAGCAACAACTTTTTCATTATTCAAGCTCAAACCCTAATTTTGATACTGCGATTAAACATAACTATTAATGAACGTCTCTCTGGCATAATATACTAGAGTATGAAAAGTATATTAAAAATTAAAATATCCATAAGCTCCAGGCAGCTACTGTCTGTTTAACAATAACAGCCATATTTTTTTAGTGCTTCAGGTTAAAGTACTGAGCTAATAGCAATGCGCTCAATGAGCAAGCGATGCTTTTTTTAAGATTTTTTCTATTGCACGTGCGGCAGCAGTCAGACCAAATGCTGCCGTTACCATAGTCACAGCACCAAAGCCACTGGCACAGTCGAGCCGTGTACTGCCTTCTTGTAATGACTTTTGTTGACAAACAGAGCCATCTGCCTGTGGATAAACGAGTTGCTCTGAGGAATAAACACATTCTACACTAAAACGACGTTTTGGATTTTGAGTAAAATTATACTTTCTTCGTAGTAGAGAGCGCACTTTTGCAGAAAGAGGATCATTGTATGTTTTACTTAAATCACCATAGGTAATTTGAGTTGGGTCTTTTTGCCCTCCAGCGCCTCCAGTAACAATGATTGGAATTTTACGTCTTTTGCAAAACGCGATGAGTGCAGCTTTGGCTTTTACACTGTCAATGGCATCAATCACGACAGAGAAATCCGTTGATATATACTCTTCAAGTGTTTCCTCTGTAATAAAGTCATCCACTTCTTCAACCTGACATGCAGGATTGATCTGACGTATTCTTTCTGCCATAACAGCCACTTTGCTGTGGCCAATTGTTTCCTGCAGGGTATGTACCTGACGGTTGGTATTTGTAACACAAATATCGTCTAAGTCGATTAAGGTTAACTTGCCAACCCCGGTGCGTGCTAATGATTCTGCGGCCCAAGAACCAACCCCACCGATCCCTATTACACAAATATGTGCATTAGCAATGATGTTCGTTGCCTGCTCGCCATATAAGCGAGTTATTCCAGAAAACCTTTGATTAAATACGTCTTTATTCATGATACAGCTTTGGTCGTGATGCATTATGTGCTAACTATCTAGCTACTGATTATACCGTCATCCCTAACGATTGATACCCACAGTCATCTTCCTGTTACTGCAGGATCAAGCTGTAGAATGGCAGTAATTAGCTGCTCTAGTTCTTCACCCGTATTATAGATGTGAGGGGAAGCCCTCACTCCAAATCGTGGTCGATAATCCACAGCTATATTTTTCTTCTTTAAACAGGCAATCGCGACGTCAGGTTGCGCCATAGCAATACAAATAGTTCCCCCACGCTGCTCCTTAGGTTTTGGCGTTATTACTTTAAAGCTGTTTGCCTGCATGGCCTCCATGAGCACATCGCCTAAATGCAGGTTATGCGCCCTTATGTTTAATAGACCAATATTCGTTAACTGACGTATTGCAGATGCTGCAACAGCAAACGATTGAATGCTTGGTGTTCCCCCCATAAAACGCAGTGCATCATTAGCATAAGCAAAATGCGTAATATCAAACTCAAATGGGTCCTGATGGGAAAACCAACCTACATCGGTTGGTTCAAGTAATGGTAAACGGTCACCTTTAATGATTAAGTAACCACATCCAGGTCCTCCGCATAACCATTTTACACAAGAGCCAATCACTGCATCAGACTGCCACTGCTTAAAGTCAATGGGCACGACACCTGCAGACTGTGCAACATCTACCACCGACCAAATGTCTCGTTCTTGCGCAAGCTTTGTTAGTTGCGCTATGGGCTGTTGATAACTGTTACCATAAAAAACATGAGTAAATAAGGCTAACTGTACATATTCATTCATATGTTGCTGCCAGTCTTCGAGAGATACCACACCATCTTTGGCAGGTACCAGCTGCACAGCGTAGCCCAATGCAGCCGCTTGCTTGGCAACGAAACCCATTGAAGGAAAGTCCAGCTCAGAAAGCAGTAAAATATTGCGTCCAGCACGTTGAGGCAAAGCACCAATTAACTTACTCAGTCCAGCACTTACATTAGGCTGTGGACAAACCTCATGGGGCTCACAATTAAACAGGTCAGCTACTGCTTTACAAAACCCTTGCAAGCTAGTCAGCCATGAGTCCCATGCACCATTGCCTAAATCTCGCCATTGTTGGCTGAATTCATGTTCTGCTAAGTCGCTCGCTTTAGTTTTTGCCCCTACAGAATGATTTAGAAAATAGAGACCTTCAGGCACATAAAATGACTTTCGATAGCTCATTGATTTTCACCATCGTTTATTGAAGGCCGCTTCACTCCATACTCGCCACCCCATGAGTCGGTCATTTGGTTGCGAATTTCCCATAGCGTAGGATAAAAATAGTGTTGGACACCTTTTTCCAGCAAGCCAACAGAGCGTCCTTTTAGAGACTTTGCGCCTAAGCCAATACTTCGCTCAATCAGTAATAAGTGTCGAAAACGAAATAACCTAAACTGTTCATCAAACTCTGCAAGAGCTTCTGCAATAACATAAGCATCGTCATGGCTGTAGGTTGAGTCATAAACTTGCTCAATGGATAGTTCAGATGGTTTTAAATAGCTCTGCTCATAGCTTTTCCACAATTGTGGCGCCATTTTCAATAAACTACGGAAGCCGGGTGATTCTTGTCCACTGCCATTACCTAATTGTAATCGGATAGCCTGATACTCCTTGGGCGACATCGTCTCTAAAATAGATAAACCATTAGTCATTTGTTGTTGTAATTTATGCACTCGCCCAAACAGTGTTATCACTCGGTTGGTATGTTTCTGCACAAGATAGTCATCAATATCCAATAGTGTAAAACCAATAAGCTTCATCCATAGCTCTTGAACCTGATGTACAACCTGAAACATCAACTCATCTCGGTTACAAAACTCATCATAGGGCTTTTGGCATGTCAGTAGACGCTGGGTCTGTAAGTAGACCTCATAATCTAGTTCTCCTTCCCCTTGCATTAATTGGTAGTAATGCTGACGATCCATACGCAAACCTCCAAATCCTTTGTTTTGAAATATTTATCAGTTGCGATTTAGGTAAGTAAGTGATTACCCAGTGGTAGAGGGTGTCACAAAAGATCAGGAGGGAAATTAAGGAAAAAAAAGCACTAACGCAGGATCAATGGTCACCCATAGCGAGGATGTATTAGGCAAAAGGCTTTGGTTACTTGCCTCAGCATGTATATAACCGTGTGTTACGATCATAAGGGACTCATCATGAGATGCTTTTTATTATTATCTTCAGTCAGGAAAACACTTTAGATAAAAAGCCCCGGGCATGCAAATAAGACAGTAGCAAAAGTCATGTTTTATTATTGATGAGTGGGGCCTGCCCAACCTTTCCAACTCCGCAGTAACACAAACTGAGAAGACCTATCAAAAGCTTAGATGAGCAGGCTGCAGGATATCCTTACCTTTCAATTAAAATAAGGTATTTACGATTACCAGAATAATGAGTAGTGGACATACTACACGGACATACCATGGCCATATTTTCCAGAATACTCCTGTCATTAATTCCGGATACCCCTGCTTCAACTCTGCAATCACTTGTTGTCTATTCCACAGCCAAGCGCCCAAAATACAGGTCACCAAAGCCGTCAGTGGCTGCATATACTCCGTTGATACAGCAATCACCAAACCAAATAACTGCTGAAAGTTAAAAATGATAAGGGTGCTGATCAATAGCGCCAACAAGCCCAGTCCCCAGGTGATAAGGCTCCGCTTTTGCTTTGTTTTCTCTTGAAGCAGGGCAACGGGTACTTCAAGCATTGATATCGATGAGGTTAACGCCGCTAGGGTCATTAGCAAGAAGAACGCTACTGCTAATATACTGCCTATGCTGCCCATTGTTTCAAACAATGAAGGAAGTACGGCAAAAACCAGTGTATCTGAGCTCAATAACTCACCGTTTTCGCCATAAATCTGAACACCATGATTCATGGCTACAAACATCGCTGGCAGAATCAATAAACCAGCAATAAAGGCTACAGAAGTATCAATAGCAGTGACTTGCATAGCCATTTTCGGAATATGCTCTTTTTTGGCAAGGTAAGAGCCATAAACCATCATGGAGCCACCCCCTATGGTGAGCGAGAAAAAAGCCTGACCCATGGCACTGATTAACAGCTCAGAATCCCAAAGTTTATCCATATCAGGAATGAGATACATAGCCAGCCCTTGAGAGGCTCCCGGTAATGTCAGCAAATATGCAATAAGCGCAGCAAACAGTATAAATAATGCTGGCATCAGCCGTTGAGACCACTTTTCAACACCGTCACGTACACCACTTTGCACAATGGCAATGGTCAAAATATAAAAGACGGCCGCCGCTGTAAGGTTACGTGAAGTGCTAAAGTCGGTAAGCCACTCAGCAAGTGAGGTTAGCTGCAGTATGTTCGCGATGGGTGCCAGCATATAACATAAAAACCAGCCCGCCACGATGCAGTAAAATGTCATAACCAAGGTTGGCACAAGAATAGTGCCTAAACCCGCTATACTTGATAGCCATAAGCTGACACGACGGCGGTCTAACATGCGTAAGCTATCCCACGGGTTGGAACGGCCAAAACGCCCAATCGTAATTTCTACAACCAGCATGGGATAGGCAAGTAACGCTATCAGTACGATATACGCTAATAAAAAAGCGGCTCCACCATTTTCAGCAGCCCGAGTTGGAAATCCCCAGATATTACCTAAGCCGACTGCTGCGCCTGCTGCAGACATGACAAACCCGAACCGGCTTTTAAACTGTTCGCGCACTTCACCCACAACTTCAACCCTATTTGCAATGAAAGCATTTGCTAACAATTAACCACTAAAGACGTGGCAAGTTACCATGTAACAAACAAAATGCAATGACATACGTTTATAGATGTCAGCTTAAAGGTATGAGCAAAGCATCAGGTGAGCGAAGTTATTCACAGCTTTTTATACAGGTTATCCACAGCACGATATAAGCCCCCCCTCAACAAAGGGTCTCTCAATATCAAGTGAATATACATTTTACGAGAAGGAAAAAACGCTCCCTCTTACATCCTTAAAACTATAAGAGGGAGAATCATTGCTACTTTTTTAGGAAGGAATAACAGTTATAAGTAGCTGTTGATTATTTTTTCGATGCTTCCATTTTGCTCCATGCGCTTTAAGGAAGTATTTAATTGATTAATTGTGTCATCGTCAGTAAATTTATTCATGGCTAACCAAAGACCACTACTATTAAATGTATAAACAACAACCAAATCTTCTAATTTATGGCGCTTCGCAATAAATGGACCTGACAATGAACTGGTTGCCCAAGCATCAATCTTGTTCAGCTTAATTTTAGTAGCATTGACTACATCATTTTGAGCCTTTTCTACTTTAATGCCTTTCTTTTCTAAAAATTCAGAAATAGCATCATTTTCATAGCTACCAATACGGTATTTTTTCATATCCTGTAAGCTAGTTACTTTGATACTAGATCCTTTAGGGGCTAATAAGATCCATTCTTCTTTAAATAAAGGACCAACCCATTTAAAATCTTTTTCCCTTTCTGGGGTACGAAAAGCAGAATAAATTCCATAGTTTGTTTTCTTGACTGCTTTTTGATAACCACGATCCCAGCTTGAATATAAAGTCAGCTCCATATCTACATTGGCACGATTGAACATTTCACGAACAATCTCAGTGGCAAAGCCTGTTACTTTATCGTTCTTACCAAACGTACTGTAGGTAACTGTCATATTGAGTGGAGGAAATGGTTCTGTCACCAATTGAATAGTCTGGGCATTAGCTATCCCACTCAATAAAAACAGAAAACTCAGTGCTATTACTTTAGATCGCATATCTTAGTCCCACATGCTAGCGTACTAACAACCTTAAATTTGATAAGTACCTGCTTATCAAAACTTAAAACCCATTCATCATTGCCCATAAGATACTCATTAACCGCAATTACCACGTAAGCATCTTATGTTCAAATGACAATTAATAAGGTGGATACCCTTTATTTAAGGGTAGAGAGCTTCACCGACATCTATACTTTTAAACCAGCAAAGCTGATGAAATTTGCTACTCATTTTGCTGGCGCCTATTTTTACCGGAAACAGTTCACATTTAAATGAGCAAGGCCCGTGATTTAATTATGTAATTTCCGAAATGAAAATGGTTAACCACGCAGGAAAACCAATAAATGTGACAAACATCACAACTATATTTGATTTTATATAGCAATTGGCAATAAAGACGATATCAATAACTTTAGTGCACCAAGCCTTTGCTAATACCACTTGTATACTTAGCGAAAAAATTATCCCACCTTAATTCTATTATGACTCACTGTCTCTATAACAAAAAAACCCGCCGTTAAGCGGGTTTTTTATGCAACATCATCTCTGCGGTATATACAGCGCCTCAGGAATTACTTCTTTTTCCTAAGGGTAAGGCCTAGTAATCCTAGTCCTAAAAGCACTATAGGTGCAGGCGCTGGTACAGGTTTAGGTGGCTTGGGTGGTTTAGGAGGCTTTGGCGGTTTGGGCGTATTATAGGCAACAGCTGTTACCTTCAGAATCATGTCATCATAGTCACGATCAATACTGCCACCATCATCATTCAAACCTATGTAGTAGCTATTCTGCCCTGCATAGGCAACAAAGAAAGATGGTTTAAATGAACCTGCGCTGTTATTGGAACCATTTTTAACTGTTCCCTTCGGTGTTCTGAAATTGAAATTCAACCACCCAGCATCAGACAATACTTCAGTAATTTGCGTACCCTTTGCTGTAGATTTATTTACAAACTGCCCACCAATAGAGCCAAATAAATTACGCCACGAGGCTTCATAGCCTAGGTACGTGTAAGTCAGTTTCACTGCTGCAGTTGCTTTTAAATTAGCCCCTTGAATAACGGACATTCCAGGTCTGGTTTCACCAGTATTAGGATTATGACTACCTGGTAGACGCGTTGTCACCCCACCTTCAACAGAAAGTAAGCCTGCATGTGCACTTCCAATGCAGCATACGGCTAAAGCAACTGCACTCACGATTCTTTTCATGATTATTCCTTGTTTACTGCTTAAAACGACTTAATCTACTGTTTATTAGTTAACCAAATAATCAGCATATTTTTCATTGCGATTTCTGATAAGCAATCTAGATGCCACATTCAGGAACATTGGCTAAAAAAAGAGTTAACTAAAAGGAATAATCTTAGATATGCATACAAGCCATTGGTATTAAAGCAAAAATTTTTCTCTTATTAATTACCTTATTTAGATAATAGCTACCCAAACTGCCTAAGGGTTGAATAGATAGCTGTTAGATGTATTAAAACTGTAAAATCAGTACCCAAATAAAAACTAATATAAGTAGTTCATTTTTGCCATATTGATCACAAAAAGCTTTCTTTATTAACGAAATACCATGTTTCTGAATGTTTTTTAATCAATATGCAGCTTTTTCACTTGTAAAAAATATCAACATTTATCTTAAACAAGGATTACACTCTTTAATCCTATTCAGGCATATTCTCTAATACTTAGAATAACGCTATAAGACACTTACATAAATAATCAATAATTTGTTAATAGTTCTCATTTAATGTAATTTGTCATGAGGGTATATCAAAAACCCACATCTTAGTCATGGAAGAACAAGACATTTACTAATCAATTACAAAGGAGGTAATAACTTACGGAGTCTTTTTTACCCAGCAGCTTATATTTTAAACGCAATTAGAAGCGTACCTTAGAAACTAACCTATTTTCATAACTAACAATAACTACATAAATTTAACAATATGAAAAAACTAATACACTTCCTGCTTATTATTACCGCAGCTACACTTCTGAACTCCGCTTTTGCAGCACAACCAACAATTAGCCGTATTGTTGTTTTTGGTGACAGTTTAAGTGATACCGGGAAAATGTATCAAAAATCCTTAAAATGGATACCTTCTAGCCCACCCTATTATGATGGTCGTTTTTCTGATGGACCAGTCTGGGTTGACTACCTGAAAAGTCAATTAATGCAAGATAATATCCCAATATCCATTATCAATGAGGCAGAAGGGGGGGCAACAGCAGCCACATATGACATTACAGATAGTCCTGTAACACTTTTCATAAATACACTCAGTAATGAGCTCTCACAATTTCTTAGCAAAGATTACTTTAGAACTGGTGATTTGGTCATAGTTTGGGCAGGTGGTAATGACTACTTAAATCAGAAACAAGAAAGTGTCGATACAGTTTTATCCGCTATAGATAACTTGCTCAATCACGCCATAAATAGTAATGCTAGCCAGGTCATAGCATTTAACCTACCTCGATTAGATACTACACCACATGCTCACAAAAAACTTCCTGGAAAGTTAAGTGAACTTGCCAAGATTACAAGAGAGCATAATAACCGCTTACTTCAACTCATAAAAAAATATGACAATGAAAAGGTTAAAGTATTTGATATTGAGTCATTATTAGATCATATGATGAGCAACCCTGAACAATATGCATTAACAAATACAACACAAGCCTGTTATACAAAAGGATATGTGTGGAGACCTTTTATTAAAGGTAAAAACACAATGCCTTATATTGACGATTATCATTCAGACTATTTATCCTTGAAACCAATGGATCAAATGTCAGCCGAAGAGCTAGCACTACTGTTTCAAAACCCAGCATTCACAAATAACCCGATGCTTCAGGATGCTTTACCACAGATACAGACTAAAAAATCTGGCCCCCAGCGAATTGAACCTGCAGGTGATGCACCAGAAAGTTGTGATGGCTATTTGTTTTGGGATAAAATTCATCCAACGACAGCAACACATAAAGAGCTAGCAAGTAAGTTTTACACTTATTTGTTTGAGCGCTCCATGCTGTAAAATTTATGAGGCAAAGCAGTTTCTTTCAAAAGATGCTGATATTACTCCTCAAGCATTATCCTCCACTTGCAAACCTAGCTGTATGGGTTTGCTTCAAGATGAAGCGCCAAATTAGTGAAAACTAATCTTATTATATAAATTGAACTTTTAATAGTAACAAGTATATTTATATATTTCTACAACCCCCTTCATCAATTTAAAAAGCAGCAAGACTAAATAAAGGATTTACTTTACGTTTGTTGAAGTAGATTTAGTTTTATAAATTCTAATAAATTTAGTTATTCTTTTCTATTGTTAATTAAATTAGTCTTTCGTCCTGTTCATACTCTTCATTAACAGACGGTGCTGATATACTCTTCGCGAATGATTTTTAGGCTTTGTTACCATCGCTCTTCACCCCAGTCATTTAGTTTATCTAAACTCCTGGGGCTTCATCGCTCGGTGGCCTCGCCTAAATAACCCTTCACTGTGAGTATATACCACTTTATTTTGACACCTAAAAATGATTCATTATGGGTATATTTAAGTAAAGCATCGTTAAGCGCTTTAACCAACTCTTTAAAGTAAGCGTTACTCATGACTATAAAAAAAAGCATCATGACACTCTTTACATGTTCTTTTAAAAATAACATTAAGCTCATTAAATACCTGCTTGGATGTTTTTTACTCCTGATAAGTTACTCCACTCAAGCTGGATTATCGATTGAACGTATCATCATATTTGGCGATAGTTTAAGTGATACAGGAAAAATGTATCAAAAGTCGAAAGGTTGGTTGCCTTCTAGTCCACCCTATCATGAAGGTAGATTTTCTGATGGCCCTATCTGGGTTGACTTTTTAAAAGAGAAAATAAAGGAAAAGTATAGTAGCCAAGTAACAATCATCAATGAGGCTGAAGGTGGAGCTACTGCTGCTGCTTATGAAAAAGAATCATGGAACCCAACTTATCAAGTTATTAACAATCTCGATTTTGAGTTTAATCAGTATACGAAAGAAAATCAGTTCAGGTCTAATGACTTGGTAATAATATGGGCTGGCGCAAATGATTATATGACTAATGGCTGGCGTGATAGTGGTAGCGTTATGCTTGCAATCGATCAGCTCATCACTAAAGTCTTATTAGCGGGTGCCAATAATGTATTAGTTTTTAACCTACCCTTGTTAAGTACAACACCCTTTGCCATTCATCATGAACCAGAAAAGCTTAATGAACTAAAAGAAATCACTGAAGAACACAACAAAAAGCTTCGTCGGCTTATTAAAACAAGAAGCTACAAACATGTCAGACTGTATGATATTGCTTATGAATTTTCAAATATAATGAAAACAACCACCTATTATGGTTTTCATCATATAGATCAAGCTTGTTATAAAAAAGGTTACATTTGGCGACCATTTCTAAGAAATCATTACACATCGCAACAAATGATGGCAGAAGAGATAACGTTCCCTTCAGAAAATAACCAACCAAGATCACTTGATGAACTTAATGCAAAAGAAGTGTACCAGGTACTTATGAGCTCCTCTCTAGCAAATAACCCGATGATGCGAGATGCGTTTCCCTCTCAGCAGGCTTATTCTCACAATAGACGTATAGAACAAAGCCTTGAATTAGCAGGTAACAAACCCGAAGATTGTGAAGGTTATTTATTTTGGGATAAAGTCCACCCAACATCAGCAGCCCATAAAATATTAGCAGATAAAATTTTTAGGTTTATCCAACAGCGCTATGTGGACTACTACAGCTCATATTAAGTATACAACTATAGGCTACCCCATAGCCAATACGAAGGATTTTTACTGTTAGTCACTTCGACAGAATCAAGCTATAGTAGCAGCTTCCTTTAGTCAGTATCACTTACATCAGTAACTCTAAGGAAGAACATGCATAAGCTCATTTTAATCACAGGGGCCAGTCGTGGTATAGGAGCAGCAACGGCATTACTTGCTGCCTCACAGGGCTACAGTGTAATAGTCAACTATAAATCCCAAAAAGATAAAGCTATCCATTTAACAGAGCAAATCCGTAATTGCGGTGGCAATGCATGGACTATCCAAGCTGATATAAGTTGCCCTGAGCAAGTTATTCATATGTTTAATGAAATTGATTCATTAGGTATACTGAAGGCATTGGTGAATAACGCAGGTGTTGTAGACTTACAAACCTCATTTGTTGATGTTAAGCCTGAGCGCTTGCAACGCATATTTAACACCAACGTAATTGGTGCGATGTTATGTGCTCAACAAGCTATAAGACGAATGTCTACTCGTCATGGAGGTACTGGAGGTAGTATCATCAATGTCAGCTCAAGTTCAGTAATCACTGGCAGTCCCAATGTTTATGTTGACTATGCTGCAAGCAAAGGCGCACTTGATGTTTTCACCAGAGGATTAGCCAAAGAGGTTGCCCAGGAAGGTATTCGAGTCAATGCAGTACGTCCTGGTTTTATTAGTACAGACATTCACGCAGATACAGGTAACACAGAACGCTTTAACAATGCAGATAAAATCATTCCGCTAGGCAGATGCGGAAATACAGAAGAAATAGCTGAAGCTATTTTATGGCTTATATCGGAAAAAGCTTCTTACTGTGTAGGTAGTTTCCTGAACTTAACAGGGGGCCTGTGATTGAAAGAGCTAAGCAGCCAGCTGTGCTGAATAATTATCAATATAACTATATTAGTGAATACGATAACAAGCTGAAAATGCCAGACAATATACTTAAGGGAGCTAATTAATCCACTCTATGGAAAGAGGGATCACTTGTGATTATTAAAAACAACCATCCACTTATTAAGGCATCGAAATACATGCCTCAGTGGCAAATACGTCATTTTAGCTGGTTACCCATTAATCAAATAGTTTACAACTATGTACATTATGATCATGGTATTGCTAGCTTTGGTACAGATATTGACTGGTTTAGAACATATTGGGAGTGTGGACTACAAAATAGAGTGATTGGCAGGCTAAAACCTGGATTTCATAGCTGGGCACTCAATAATCACCTTCGTGCCGAAACCAGACTCGCTCATAAAAGTGGACTAAAATACAAGCTTGATATTGTCATCCAACATGAGGATTATTGCCAATTGTTTAGTATTGGTAGCATTATGCCGGCTCAAGTAGTATTGGATAACATCTTGAGTAACTACAACTTATTTCAAGAAAAACTACAATCTCTTGCCAACAGTCTACATAGTGTTATTAATGAAACAGGCTCTAAAATCTACTTGGAACCTGATATTTCATTGCGTGAACAACTGACGATTACCAGCGACTTTCAGCAACAACCTGACAGCTTAAATCTTACCCATATCGAAAAACAGTGCTTAGAACTACTCAACTTAAAATGCTCTACCAAAGAAATGGCAAACTCTTTGGGCTTAAGTGAAATAGGCATTAAAGCAATCATTTATCGTATTAACGCAAAGTTAAAAGAAGACCATCCTGCTTATTTTCAGTTTAAGGAAAAAAGTCAATCTATTGGTTTAATGAAAGCTTAGGTTTTAAGATTGTAAAAGCTACATTTGGCTGATGTTTATACTGAGTTTTAACGAATGAATAAGTTTTAACTTTTAAAGCTGTGGACAAGGAAGGATAAGAAGTATATGTCAATTTCAAAAAAACAAATAGCTCTGGTTGTTGCAGGAAATGCTTTTGAATGGCTAGACTTTGTAGTCTATGCAAGCCTATCCAGTGTGCTTACCAAGCTTTTCTTTCCCAATACTGATTTCAACTCAGGTCTACTAATGACATTAGCCATTTTTTCAATGTCATTCTTGGCACGACCTATTGGTGGACTCATATTTGGCCATTTAGGTGATGCTTATGGAAGACGTCTTGCACTGTATACATCTGGAGGTGTTTTAGCATTCACTTCAATTGCCATAGCATTAATGCCAACCTATGAAACACTGGGTGTTGCTGCTCCCATTATTTTACTCTTAGTGCGTGTAATACAATCCATTGCCATAGGTGGCGAGTACCCAGCACTTGTTACCTACTTAATTGAGTCAAGCCCAGCCAATAAGCGAGGCTTTTATGGTACTTTTGCTCAAATATCAACTACAGGTGGCGTACTGCTGGCAACCTTAGTGATGATGGGATTAAATAGCTGGTTAACTAGCGAACAAATTCTTAGCTGGGGTTGGCGTTTACCTTTTGGAATTGGCTTTATCACGTTACTAATATGCCTTTACTATCGATTTAAATTACTTGAAACGCCAGAATTTCAAGCTGCGCGCCAAAAGTTAACTCACTTTAAAAAAGCCCCTGTTAAAGAAGCTTTTACGCAACATTATCGTACAATCCTATTTATCTTTATTATGATCATGGCTCCTGCGGTTGTTTTTTATACATACAATATATCAGGACAAATGTTAGTTAAACGGCTACCCGTTTCAGATGAAGTTAAACTATGGTTACCCGTCTTCAACGCCATTCTTCTAACAGGTCTTATGCCAGTTTGTGGTCTATTAATTGACCGTCTAGGCTGGCAAAAAGTGATGGGCAGTGGCTTTATTTTAGCCATCATTGCAGGAACCCCAATCTACTATATTATGCAGCAACCAAGCTTGGTCGCGTTACTCTCCGCACAGCTGTTATGGGCTGTGATCGCAGCACTTATTCTCTCTTGTGTTCCCATTTCACTTGTTGATAGCACAGAAGTGAGTACCCGTACGACTGTGTTAGCCATTAGCTATAATTTATGTCTAGTACTCTTTGGAGGATTTACTCCCACTATCAATCTTATGCTGAACAGTTATAACCCTGTTATGCCAGGAGTTTATGTTTCTGTAGTATCTCTTATTTCACTGCTCTGTATTACTCGCTTTAGCCCTCAAACATATACACAGCAGTTACAGCGAGCTTAGGATGTTACTGCAGACTATAAGTATAAAAAAAGCCGACATGTGTTCGGCTTTAAGCTTTATATCAATTACTCATATCATTACTGTGAAGGTTTAATCTCAACAAAAAAATCATGCTCTAGCATTAGTTGCAACATGGAGCCATCTTTTTGCATTTTCTCAAGCTTTTTATTAAATACTTCAGTTAGCGACTCATTATCTTTACTAAAAGCCACATGCAATTTATTTTCAGATAACACTTTAGGCAAAAACTCTACCTCTTTAAGTAGTAAAGGTGATATTTTTTTTATTTCATGCCGAGCTACAAGCTCATCCTCTAATGTTAAATCTATTCGATGATGAAGCAGTTTATAAAAATTAATGATAAAGGTTCTTTCAGAAATTTTGGCTATTTCCTTAGAAGAATCAAATGCTTCGTTATAAGCATAATCACGAACAATGCCAATTTTATACGGTTTTAAATCGGCAAGCTCGTTAAACGAGATATTACTGTTACTTCGCTTAATAAACTTAATGCGGTTAAACATATAAGGATCAGTAAAATGTAAATTTTTTGCTCGTTCTTCAGAATACCAAACATCAAGCAACCCATCAAAACTCCCTTCTATTGTTCCTTTAAGCGCTCTTGCCCAAGGCAATATAAAGACCTGAACTTCAACATTATTATCACTGAAAATTTTTCTTATAAGTTGAGGTGAAAAGCCATTGCCTTTTAAGTTCGCGCCACTATATGGTGGCCATTCTGTAGCAGCAAACTTAAGCTCTTTACATAGCACAGGTGGTAATGTAGCCACCGAGCAAAACATTATAAAAAATAACTTAATTAATAATGTGCTGTTTAATTTAGTTGCCATGAACAATTCATCAATACAGTAATTTAACTAAAAGGCTAACTTAACACTAGCACTGGTCAGTACACCCTTCCAGCAAACTATAAATATCAGAATAAAGCCAATTTAAGGAGGTAAATTCGTTAACCTATTAACTACCAATAAATAGGTAGATTGAAATGAGTACTCTTTAAAAATAAAAAAACTAATAATAAAAGGGAGGCTATAAGAGGTTAGTTATTTTTTAGCGATACTTTCAAAACTATTAATGATAGCAAGAGCATACTGCTGACCAGACATATGCCAGTTTGAGATCGCTACTTTTATAAGAAACTCATAACCATCTTTTCGCTTAGCATAAATAAGTGTTTTTCTGTTATTCATTGAACGAGGAGGCTCGTTATCCTTCATATATTTTTCTGCAAGCTGATTATGGTTTGTATGAAAATTATCAGGCATTAGCATGTTAAGATGCTTTCCTATCACCTCATCTTTTGTGTATTGGAAACAGGCTTCGGCTGCTTTATTGTAAGAAACAATAATAAGCTGCCTGTCAACTGCGACAACAGGATCACTCAGTTGCTCTATTAAAAAATCTAACTGGTCAATACCCAATTTTAGCTTGGTTTCCTTTGGGAGGTTTATAATCTAGTCAGCTATTAGACTAGCACTCTTTTCCTAACAAACGATCTACACTAAACCTTTTTTAATCTATACCCAATACGGATGGTTTTTAGGTGCGGCCATCGAGTGACGAAGCCCCATGAGCCTATATTAATAGGTGATTGGGGTGAGGAGTGAAGATAACAAAACCTAGAAATCATTCGTGAAGGGTATAGGGGCCTCATCTGACAGCAGAAAATTCTTTAAACCACTTCAGCCTATTGGGTTTAGGAGCTTTAGGGAAGGCTCCAGAAATGGGTTCATTAGACAACAACGAAGTTATGCCAACATTGTTGGCATAACTCCGAGTAGCTAAAGAGAGAATTATTTGGAGCAGGATAATACTTTATTGTATTACCAACTATTGGTCTGCGACCTATTCAACCGTAACTGACTTCGCCAAGTTACGTGGCTGATCAACATCGGTTCCCTTAATAATGGCCACATAATAAGACAGCAATTGGAGTGGGACGGTAAAAATAATCGGTGCAACCACTTCATGTACATGTTCAATATACATGACCTTGACACCCTCTCCCCCTTTAAGCTGGGTTGCCTGATCTGCAAACACATAAAGCTGACCACCCCGAGCACGTACTTCTTCCATGTTTGACTTAAGCTTTTCCAATAAATCATTATTAGGCGCAACAACAACAACTGGCATATCAGTATCAATCAATGCCAGAGGTCCATGCTTTAACTCACCCGCTGCATAAGCTTCAGCATGGATGTATGAAATCTCTTTTAGTTTCAGCGCACCTTCCATAGCAATTGGGTACTGATTACCACGACCTAAAAATAAGCTATGGTGTTTTTCTGAAAAATCTTCAGCAAGCTGCTCAATATCATCAGCCAACTGTAAAACATGATTAAGGTGATTAGGTAGCTCTTTTAATGCTTTAACAATTTCGGCTTCCATTTCAGCAGACATACCCTGATAACGGCCAATTGCTGCTACCAGCATTAAAAATGATACTAGTTGTGTAGTGAATGCTTTTGTTGAAGCAACCCCAATTTCAGCGCCCGCTCGGGTCATAAAAGCCAGATCTGACTCACGCACCAGAGAAGAACCAGGTACGTTACAAATAGCCAAGGAAGCCATATAACCCTGTTCTTTTGCCAAGCGCAACGCTGCTAAGGTATCTGCTGTTTCACCTGACTGAGAAATAGTCACGAACAAACAGTTTTTCGGAACAACTGATTTGCGGTAGCGAAATTCTGAGGCAATTTCCACATTACATTGCACCCCCGCAATGCTTTCAAACCAGTAGCGGGCAACAAGCCCTGCATGATAACTGGTACCACAGGCAATAATCTGAATTGATTCTACGTTGCTAAAAATATCATGAGCTTCATGGCCAAAGCTGGCTTCGATCACTTGTTTATCCGTCAGCCGCCCTTCAAGCGTATTGATAATAGCATCGGGTTGCTCATAAATTTCCTTCAACATGTAGTGACGGAATTTACCTTTATCACTCGCATCATGCGTTACTGTGCTTTCTGATTCTTCACGTTGCACAGGCTTTCCTGATTGATCATAGATATCAATCTTGTCACGGGTAATCTCTGCGACATCACCTTCTTCAAGGTAAATAAAGCGACGTGTCACGGGTAATAAAGCCAGTTGGTCTGAAGCAAAGAAGCGTTCACCAATACCTACTCCTATTACCAATGGACTGCCAGAACGTGCACCTATCAGTCGGCTTGGATCACGACGATCCATCGCAACCATTCCATATGCTCCTTCCAACTGTTTTACTGTCTGTTGAACGGCTTCCAGTAAACTACTTGTGTGCTGTCGCACTGAGTGAATCAGGTGAACAATTACTTCCGTATCTGTTTCAGAAATAAACTCGTATCCCTGCTTTTTGAGTTTTTCCCTTAGAAATTCGTGGTTTTCAATAATGCCATTATGGACAACGGCAATATCGCCATTGGAAACATGTGGGTGAGCATTCCGCTCACTAGGCTCACCATGTGTTGCCCAACGGGTATGGGCTATTCCGGTACCACCTGCCAAAGGCTCAAGCTTTAATGCATCTGCCAACTCTGCCACTTTGCCTAAACGACGTAATCTATTCAGCTCACTTGCCTGATTGACAATAGCCATACCCGCTGAATCATACCCGCGATATTCTAGACGACGAAGCCCTTCCAGCAGTATCTCAGCAACATCCCGTTGAGCAACAGCCCCCACAATTCCACACATAACCACGTTCCTTATACTTAAAAACCAGCTACAGGTAACACGTCTTATTTTTACGTGCTGTATTATCTAGCTATTTCTTTTTTGGTCGTTGCCAACCATCAATGTTCATCTGTTTTCCACGAGCAACCGCAAGCTGTTCAGCTGAAACGACTCGAGTAATGGTTGAGCCAGCTCCCACTGTAGCACCTTGAGCAATGGTTAGCGGGGCAACCAGTGAGCTGTTAGAGCCTATGAATACATTATCTTCGATGACTGTTTTGTGTTTATTTACGCCATCATAGTTACAGGTGATGGTACCGGCCCCAATATTTACATCAGCGCCAATCTCAGCATCGCCTACATAAGTCAGATGGTTTATTTTACTGCCAATACCAACATTGACCTTTTTCGTTTCTACAAAGTTACCCACTTTAGCTTTTTTGGCCAGCACTGTTGCAGGACGTAGACGGGCAAAAGGTCCCACTTCAGATTCTTGACCTACCTCTGCTGATTCCAATATAGAGTTTGCTTTTATAACGGCATTATCAGCTATAACACTATCACTAATAACACAGTTAGGGCCTATCACAACGTTATTGCCAATCGTCACCGCACCTTCAAACACAACATTGACATCAATAAACACATCTTGCCCAACATTCACATCGCCCCGCACATCCAAGCGGTATGGATCAGCAACAGTTGCGCCTGCCAGCATTAATTTTTTTGCCTGCTCAAACTGAAACCATCGCTCTAGTTCTGCTAGCTGAACACGGTTGTTAACCCCTTGAACTTCCTGTTCACAGCTTGGATGAACTGCATTAACAGTCAACCCTTCAGCAACAGCCATTGCCACAATATCGGTTAAGTAATACTCCCCTTGTGCATTATCATTGCTCAGCTTAGGCAGCCAGTGTTTTAGTTTTTCTGTTTTTACCGCCATGATACCGGTATTAATTTCTTTGATGGCCAGTTGCTCAGGTGTCGCATCTTTATGCTCAACAATAGCCGTAACCTGTTGTTGAGCATTGCGTACAATACGCCCATAACCTGTCGCATCAGCTAACTCAACGGTGAGTAGTGCAAACCCACTTTGCTTAGCTGACGTCAATAAGTTATGCAGCGTATCTGCCTGAATAAGCGGCACATCGCCATATAAAATCAGCACAATATCGGATTCATCAATATGGGAAATGGCTTGAGCAACAGCATGCCCAGTACCTAACTGTTGCGCTTGGGTTATCCAATTTACCGCATAGTGATTGAGGTGATGTTTTACAGTATCTCCTCCATGGCCTACGACAACATGTAATTGTCGTTTATCCTGCTGCTGCATAGCTTGTTGAGCCGTTAGCATGACGTGCTCTAACATAGGCTTACCCGCCAAAGAATGAATGACCTTTGGCAACTTAGATTTCATTCGAGTGCCTTGGCCCGCAGCCAAGATGACAATATCAACATTCATGATTAGTCGTGAGGTACTTGTTGGTAATTTTTACAGACAGGGGCTTGTGACAGCCCCAATTTTTTGAAAAACCGTACAATTAAAACGAACTATTTAGATGGCAATGTATGCTTTGCAAATCCTACACCATCGCCAAAATTAAAAAAGCGTCTTTAGCGAGAGTTCAATCATAAAAAAAGGGTAGCATAGCTACCCTTTTTTAAACCGGCTGGTTATCTGATCAACGCTTGTGCCGAATATGTTGCAAAGTACGCAGTTTTGCAGCGGCTTCTGCTAGCTGGCTAGCGGCACGAGAATAGTCAAACTCACCACTTTGGTTAGCTAAAGCATGCTCAGCCTCTTGCTTAGCACGAACTGCTGCAGCCTCATCAACGTCGCCTGCACGCAGTGCTGTATCTGCAAGCACCGTGATGGAGTTTGGTTGGACTTCAAGGAAGCCACCAGAAACATAAAAGATTTCTTCTTTGCCACCTTGTTTTACGATTCGAACAGGGCCAGGCTTAAGGTCAGTCAACAGGGGAGCATGGCCAGGGGCAATACCCAGGTCACCCAGATTACCTGTTGCAATAACCATCTCAACCAAGCCTGAGTAAATCTCCTGCTCAGCGCTGACGATGTCACAATGTACTGTAATTGCCATCGCGGTATGCCTCGCTACGGCCTAAGCCGGTAACTGCTAATTTGCTACCGGCTGCAGGCGCATTAAAGTTTCTTGGCCTTTTCAACAGCCTCGTCAATACTACCCACCATATAGAAGGCCTGCTCAGGTAAGTCGTCGTACTCACCTTCCAGAATACCTTTAAAGCCACTAATAGTGTCTTTAAGTGATACGTATTTTCCTGAAGAGCCAGTAAAGACTTCCGCTACGAAGAATGGCTGTGACAAGAAGCGCTCAATCTTACGCGCACGAGATACAACCTGCTTGTCTTCCTCAGAAAGCTCATCCATACCCAAAATGGCAATGATATCTTTCAACTCTTTATAACGCTGAAGAACAGACTGAACACCACGGGCAACGTCATAATGCTCTTGACCAATAACCAGTGGATCAAGCTGACGTGATGTTGAGTCCAGAGGATCTACCGCAGGGTAAATACCTTTTGCCGCAATATCACGGGACAATACAACCGTCGCATCCAAGTGCGAGAAAGTGGTGGCTGGTGATGGGTCAGTCAAGTCATCGGCAGGAACGTAAACAGCTTGAATCGAGGTAATAGAACCTGTCTTCGTCGATGTAATACGCTCTTGAAGCACACCCATCTCTTCAGCCAGTGTTGGCTGATAACCTACCGCTGAAGGCATACGACCTAGCAGCGCAGACACCTCAGTTCCCGCCAGGGTGTAACGATAAATGTTGTCGACAAACAACAATACGTCACGGCCTTCATCACGGAACTTCTCAGCCATGGTCAAGCCAGTCAAAGCCACCCGCAAACGGTTTCCAGGCGGCTCATTCATCTGACCATATACTAGTGATACTTTGTCTAGTACGTTTGATTCCTGCATCTCGTGATAAAAGTCATTACCTTCACGAGTCCGCTCACCTACACCGGCAAATACAGAATAACCACTGTGCTCGATGGCGATGTTACGGATAAGCTCCATCATGTTTACGGTCTTACCCACACCAGCACCACCAAACAGACCTACCTTACCCCCTTTGGCAAAAGGACAAACTAAGTCAATAACTTTGATACCGGTTTCCAACAGCTCGTTAGCTGCTGCTTGCTCATCGAAAGAAGGTGCTTCACGGTGAATTGAGGAGCGCTCTTGCTCACCAATTGGCCCTTTTTCATCGATCGGATTACCCAATACGTCCATGATACGACCCAGGGTTTCTTTACCCACAGGTACTTTAATTGGGTTGTTGGTATTCTTAACATCTAAACCACGGCTCACACCTTCAGTTGAACCCATGGCGATTGACCGTACCACGCCATCACCCAGCTGTTGCTGTACTTCAAGGGTTAAGTCTTTGCTCTCAACTACCAGAGCATCATAAACCTTGGGTACAGAATCGCGGGGAAACTCTACGTCGACCACGGCACCGATAATTTGTACGATACGTCCGCTACTCATCGATGGTTCCTCATATTCAATAACCTGAACCTGTTCAAACCATTAAACAGCGGCAGCGCCGCCAACGATTTCTGAAATTTCCTGAGTGATTGCTGCCTGACGGGCCTTGTTATAAACCAGCTGTAGCTCATCAATCAGATTACCCGCGTTATCTGTTGCGCTTTTCATCGCAACCATTCGGGCAGCCTGCTCACAGGCATTGTTCTCAACAACGGCCTGATAAACCTGAGACTCAACATAACGAACCAGCAAGCCATCTAATAATTGCTTAGCGTCTGGCTCATACAAGTAATCCCAATGATGTTTTAAAGTTTTGTCATCACTGGCTTGTAGAGGAAGCAACTGCTCACTGTTAGGCTCCTGAGTCATGGTGTTCACAAAACGGTTAAACACCAGGTACAGGCGATCAATTCGACCTTCTTCGTAAGCATCAAGCATTACCTTAACGCCACCAATTAGGTCAGCAATGGAAGGTTCATCACCCAAACCATTGATAGCTGCTACCGCATTACCACCATAGTGGCGGAAAAAGGCACCAGCTTTGCTGCCCACGAGGCAAAGATCAATCTCTGCACCTTGGTCAGCCCACTGTTTCATTTCAGTAATGGTTTTTTTGAACAGGTTAATGTTCAAGCCGCCGCACAGACCGCGATCAGATGACACCACGATAAAACCAACCCGCTTGACTTCTCTTTCCGTCATGTAGGTATGGCGATATTCCGGAGTTGAGTTGGCAATATGGCCAACCACCTCACGAATGCGCTCGGCGTAAGGACGGCTGTGTTGCATACGATCCTGTGCCTTACGCATTTTACTCGCCGCCACCAACTGCATAGCGCTGGTGATTTTTTGTGTGTTTTTGATGCTCGCAATCTGCGTGCGAATTTCTTTTCCGACTGCCATGTAGCACCCTTTCAGGTTGAAAACATTACTGATGCCAGTAATGCAGCAGCGGATCAGCCAATGACTAACGCCTTTGACTGATACCTAACTTACCAGGTTTGAGTCGCTTTAAACTTCTCAATACCTTGCTTGATACCTGCTTCAATTTCGTCGTTGTAGTCACCAGACTCATTAATTTTATTCATCAATTCAGCGAATTCACTGTTCATGAATGAAATGAGTGCAGCTTCAAAATCAACGATTTTCTTAAGCTCAACGTCTTCCAGATATCCTTTGTCTGCTGCGTAAATACTGACGGACATTTCAGCCACACTCAGCGGCGAGTACTGTTTCTGTTTCATCAGCTCTGTTACACGCTGGCCATGCTCCAACTGTTTACGCGTAGCTTCATCAAGATCTGAAGCAAACTGCGAGAAAGCGGCCAACTCACGATACTGAGCCAAAGCAGTACGGATACCACCCGACAGCTTTTTCATAATTTTCGTCTGTGCGGCACCACCTACCCGAGATACCGAAATACCTGGGTTGATCGCTGGACGTATGCCAGAGTTAAACAAGCTTGTTTCCAAGAAAATCTGACCGTCCGTAATCGAAATTACGTTAGTTGGTACGAATGCAGAAACGTCACCCGCCTGCGTCTCGATAATTGGCAACGCTGTCAGAGAGCCTGTTTTGCCTTTAACTTCACCATTGGTAAACGCTTCTACATATTCAGCATTTACTCGAGCAGCACGCTCTAGCAAACGAGAGTGTAGATAGAATACGTCTCCAGGATAAGCCTCACGGCCTGGTGGGCGACGCAATAACAATGAAATTTGGCGGTAAGCCCATGCCTGTTTGGTTAAGTCATCATAAATGATGAGTGCATCTTGACCACGATCACGGAAATACTCACCCATTGAGCAACCTGAGAAAGGTGCCAAAAATTGCATGGGTGCAGGATCTGCAGCACCAGCAGCAACCACAACGGTGTGCTCCATAGCGCCGTGCTCTTCTAGCTTACGTACTACGTTAGCAATCGAAGACTGCTTTTGACCAATTGCCACGTAGATACATTTAATACCTGTACCTTTCTGGTTGATAATAGTATCAATCGCTACTGCAGACTTACCAACCTGACGGTCACCGATAATCAACTCACGCTGACCACGGCCAATTGGAATCATCGAGTCAATCGCTTTCAAACCTGTCTGCACTGGCTGATCTACCGACTTACGTGCAATTACCCCTGGTGCTACTTTTTCAACAGGCGCCGTCAATTCAGCATCAATCGGTCCCTTGCCATCAATAGGGTTACCCAATGCATCTACAACACGGCCTAAAAGCTTCTCACCAACAGGTACTTCAAGAATACGACCAGTACATTTTGCTGTTTGGCCTTCAGCCAAACCTTTGTAGTCGCCCAAAACAACAGCACCGACTGAGTCACGCTCCAAGTTCAGTGCCATGCCAAATACACCACCGGAGAACTCAATCATCTCTCCGTACATTACGTCAGCCAGTCCATGGATACGAACAATACCATCAGATACGCTGACGATCGTGCCCTCATTACGGGCTTCTGTTGCGATATCAAGCTTCTCAATTCGCTGCTTGATAATATCGCTGATTTCAGATGGATTCAGTTGCTGCATGCTATGCCCCTTTAACTCAGGATCTCATCGCGTCGGCCAATTGATCAAGCTTGGCACGGATACTGCCATCAATTACCAGATCGCCAGCTTTGATGATAAGACCACCTAACAGGCTCTTATCAACCTTATTCTCAACATTAATTTCACGACCAAAACGCGAGCTGAGTGATTTTGCCAGTTTATCCTGCTGTTCAGCTGTCAGTTCAAAAGCTGAAGTTACTTGTACGTCAACTTTCTTCTCTTCTTCAGCCTTTAACTGCTCAAACAGGCCAGCGATGTATGGCAGCAAGGTTAAACGTTTATTGCTAGCTAAAGCGTGAATGAAGTTTGCTCCGTGGCTATCAATTTCATCACCACACATATCTAAAAAAACGGCTGCCCGGGTTGCTCCATTAACATCAGGAGAGGACAGCAACTGTTGTACCTTAGGCTGCATGGAAATTGCAGCACCAAGATTTAACATTGCTGACCAGTTTGACAGGCTTTTTTTAGCCACAGCAAACTCAAACGCTGCTCTTGCATAGGGTCGAGCTAAGGTGGTCAGTTCCATTTGGCTAACCCCTGTTATAGCTCAGCGGCAAGCTGGTCTACGAGTTTGCTTTGCGCTTTCTCATTAACCGCTTCACCAAGAATTTTTTCAGCCCCGGCAATTGCTAAAGTTGCTACCTGAGCACGAAGCGTTTCGCGTGCACGGTTAACTTCTTGTTCAATTTCTGCCTGAGCCGCAACCTTCATCCGTTCACCTTCAACTCTTGCTTGCTCTTTAGCTTCTTCAATAATCTGAGATGAACGCTTATTTGCCTGCTCGATAATTTCAGCAGCCTGTTGCTTTGCTTCACGTAATTGTTTGCCGGCTTTATCTTGAGCCAACTCTAAATCACGCTTGGCGCGATCCGCAGCCTCTAAACCATCGGCAATTTTCTTTTGTCTCTGCTTGAGTGCTTGCATGACTGGAGGCCATACATACTTCATACAGAAAATAACGAAAATCGCGAAGGCCAGAGACTGTCCTATAAGGGTCGCATTGAGATTCATGCCAACACCTCTCGCTGTATTTTTATAGGACAACTAATGCACAAACGACTGGCACTAGCCGTTATTTGCATAAATGACCTAATTAACTAAACCAACAAATGGGTTAGCGAAAGTGAAGAACAATGCAATACCCACACCGATCATTGTAACCGCGTCCAATAGACCCGCTACGATGAACATTTTAATTTGTAGCATTGGTACCATTTCAGGTTGACGAGCAGCGCCTTCAAGAAATTTACCACCCAACAAACCAAAGCCAATCGCAGTACCTAAAGCACCCATACCAATTAAAAGAGCTACTGCGATCGCTGTTAAACCAACTACAGTTTCCATTTATTTCCTCCCGACAGTCGTCGTCTTTAGTTAAAGAAAAGTGATGACAAAAACCGATAGATTAATGGTCTTCATGAGCCATACTTAAGTAAACAATCGTAAGCATCATGAAAATAAACGCCTGCAGTACAATGATCAAAATATGGAAAATTGCCCAAGGTACTGAAAGGAACCATTGCGCCCACCAAACAGGAATCAACGCAATTAGAATAAAAATAAGCTCGCCAGCATAAAGGTTGCCAAAGAGACGTAAGGCTAAAGAAACTGGTTTCGCCAGTAACCCAACAAACTCTAACAAGAAGTTAAAAGGAATCAGTGACCAGTGGTTGAAAGGGTGAAGTGTTAACTCACCAACAAAACCACCTACACCTTTAACCTTGATGCTGTAGTAAATAATCAACCCAAACACTGCCAGCGCCATCGCAATGGTGGCATTGGGGTCGGTAGTGGGTACCACCTTCATGAAGGGAATGCCAAGCTGAGTCGCTATGAGTGGCAGCCAGTCAACAGGCACCAAGTCCATAAGGTTCATTAAAAAGACCCAGACAAAAATGGTCAATGCAAGCGGCGCAATCAACGCATTTCGACCGTGGAAAGTGTCCTTAACGTTGGTATCAACAAACTCCACCATCAACTCGACGAAATTTTGCAATGCACCAGGCACACCACTTGTTGCATAAATTGCAGCTTTTCGAAACAGGTATAAAAATAATACCCCTAGAAAAATCGACCAACCAAGCGTATCAAGATGAAGCGCCCAAAAGCCCATTGCTTTTGCTTCCGCAGCATTATGTGCGATCGTCCATGCAGAGTCAGTTAGCGTTTCAACCACCTTACCGTGATGATCTACCCGCTCAAACCCTTCTGGCAGTCGGCCAAATGTCAAATTCTGTAAATGGTGCTGAATATACTCAGCAGATGTTTGGTTTTCAGTCGCCATGGTATGCTCTCGCAGTAATCCAATAAGCTAAAACTTTATTATCCAGGCAGTAAACCAGTTCACCATCTGAACAACTATAAAGGTCCCAAACAAGGCGAAGACATTAAGCGGCTTTATGAAAATAAAGACCAACGCAAAAATCATTGCGGTCAAAATAAACTTTCCAGCTTCACCTTTGTAAAACGATCTGGCTATTTTTTGTGCAGCACGAGCACCTGAGTACGCAAACGCTTTGCTCACTAAATAGGCATTGGGCAGCAGAGAGGCTAACCCACCCAGCAATGCTGAATAGGCTACAACTGTGCTATGTAGCCATAATGCTAGTGCGACCAATACCGTAATTAAGAGTTGTATAATTATTACACGGTATATGGGCGGCTTTCTTAAATGGGGTGCGGTCATGCAGCTAATGCCTTAGCAGCAAAAACACACAACACCTCCAACCAACTGACGTGCGCTACTCGCCTACAACTGTTCAATAAGGCCCCCTCGAGCTTACCAAAGGCCCCCTCGAGACCTCAAAACATAATTCAGTTAATTTTTGGGGCTTGAAGTATATTGGGAATGGCTCGAGTGTTCAACACTCACCGGGCTTAATGAACCTGGCTCATTAGTCAAATACACTAAGCGTCGAGATAGTCCACTGAAAAAGCTGTATTATTTAATATGATCTAATACACCGTCTAGCTCATCAAGACTGTTGTATTTAATGATAAGCTTGCCTTTTCCTTTAGCCGTATGTTGAATAGCGACAGGTGCTCCCAACTTTTCACCCAGGTCCTGCTCCAGCTTTTTAATGTCAGGATCAATAGGCGTACTTTTATTGTCTTTTACTTTTTTGTCTGCCTGAATATGCCGTACTAAAGACTCAGTTTGTCTGACAGATAACCCTTTCGCGACAACACTTTTGGCTGTTTCTGTTTGTATAGACTTAGGCAAGCCTAACAGCGCTTTAGCATGTCCCATATCCAGGTCACCATGCTCCAGCATTGTTTTGACATCATCACTTAACGTCATTAAGCGCAGCAAGTTGGTAATAGCCACTCGCGACTTGCCAACTGCATCTGCAACCTGTTGCTGAGTGAGTCCAAACTCTTGCTGAAGGCGCTGCAGAGCAATGGCTTCCTCAATCGGGTTAAGGTCCTCTCGCTGAATATTTTCGATCAGTGCCATCGCTATAGCTGCTTCATCAGGCACATCGCGAACAACTGCAGGAATGGTATCCAAGCCAGCTAGTTGACTGGCACGCCAGCGTCGTTCTCCAGCAATAATCTCATACTGATCAGCACCAATAGGTCTTACCACGATGGGCTGCATAACCCCTTGAGCTTTAATAGAGTTAGCCAGCTCTTCTAAAGCATCAGGGTGCATATCGCGCCGAGGCTGATAGCGTCCCCGCTGAATAAACTCAACAGGAAGATGTACAAGCTCTTTCTCTTTTTGCTCGCCACTCTCTTCATTAGAGTCTGGCTCATTATAAGATGAGCCTCCTAGCAGAGCATCTAGGCCTCGGCCCAATCCACGCTTTTTAGCTGCCATAGGAAATAATCAACTTTGTCCAAGGGTTAGAATACTTATGCAGACTCTTGTTTAAGCGGTGTTTCCTGGCGTCGAAGCATTTCTCCAGCCAAGGCAAGATAAGCAACCGCTCCACGAGATGCTTTATCATACGCCAGAGCAGGCATACCAAAACTAGGCGCTTCCGCCAGGCGAATATTTCGAGGTATTACCGTCCGATAAACCTTATCACCAAAATGATTGACCAGCTGTGATGATACTTCATTAGCTAAACTGGTGCGCGGGTCATACATAGTACGTAACAAGCCTTCTATTTTTAAGTTGGCATTTAAAACCCGACTTATTCGTTGAATGGTATCAAGTAAAGCGGTTAACCCCTCCAGTGCATAATATTCGCACTGCATTGGAATAATAACACCATTAGCTGCAGCCAGTGCATTGACGGTTAACATATTCAGAGAAGGAGGACAGTCAATAATAATATAGTCATATTTAGATGCAGTCTTAGCCAGTGCATAACTGAGCCGCTTTTCTTTATTAGGTAACTCCAATAGTTGTACTTCAGCTGCAGTCAAATCACCATTGGCTGGTAACAAGTCAAATCCACCGGATTCACTTTTTACCAATGCATCCACCGCCTCTTTTTGTCCCGTTAGCACATCATAAACAGACGCTGAAAGCGCTTGCTTATTCACACCGCTCCCCATGGTTGCATTGCCCTGCGGGTCAAGATCAACAAGAAGCACACGGCGCTTGGTGGCTACTAAAGATGCAGCCAGATTGACGCAAGTGGTAGTCTTACCCACCCCGCCTTTTTGGTTGGTCACTGCAAGTATTTTCGCCACCTTGGATGTCCCTCAGTTCACTTAATTTAAACAGGTTTATTACTAATTTTAATGAGGTGACGCTGCGCATCACACCCAGGGACAGATAACTGATAAGCTTCAATTTGCTCTGTCATTTTTGAATCGAGTTGTGCTATTTCTGCCTCAGGGTAAAGTCCTTTCATTGCTAAAAAATAACCCTCATCAGCACATAAATGATGCGTATTTTGTAACATATCACATAGTGACGCAAAAGCCCGTGACACAATTATGTCAAATGACTGCTTCACCTCAAACTCTTCTGCTCTAGATTGCACAACAGTAACGTTATCCAATTCTAACTGAATTTTTACCTGGGTTAAAAAACGGGTTTTCTTACCATTGCTATCTAGCAGTGTGAAATGCCTGTCAGGAAAAAAAATGGCTAACGGTATGCCGGGTAGACCAGGACCTGTTCCAACATCCAGAATGTGATCTTTGTCGATATACGGTGTAACACTTAGGCTATCCAGCAAGTGTCGCTCAACCATTGTATTGGGATCTCTAATGGCTGTGAGGTTATAAGCCTGATTCCATTTGACGAGTAAGCCCAAATACGTCATCAACGCATCTACTTGACCTGTCGTCAGCGTCAAGCCCATCTGTTTTATACCGTTGACCAGGAGTAAACGTTGTGATTCCACCATACTTTTATTACTTATCATGAAATGGGTTTTACATAATACAGCAACTAAAAACTGAGTGGATTAAAATTAAAACTAAGACTGTTACCAAAATATTGATAACAGTCTTAACCACTCACGAAAGTCGACTTACGGCTAGAAGTGAAGATTAAGCTGACTTCTCATTTAACAATGAGCGCTTCTTCAGATGGACAATCAGTAGAGAAACCGCAGCAGGGGTAACACCAGAGATACGTGATGCCTGTCCAAGTGTTTCGGGCTGATGTGTAATTAGCTTTTGTTTTATTTCATTCGACAGGCCAGGAATATTGTCATAGTCCAGGTCCGCAGGTAAGGGCGTCTCTTCATGGCGGCGAAGCTTAATGATCTCGTTTTCTTGGCGCGCTATATACCCTTCATACTTAACTTGAATTTCAACCTGCTCAGCTACCTGGCCATCACTGGAGACAGGCTCACCGACAAGATTCGCAATGTGTTCATACCCTACTTCAGGCCGGCGTAACAACTCAAGTAAGTTGTACTCATGGGTAATTGGGCTGGTAATCACTTTATTGATCTGCTCAGCTTCGACAGAGGCTGGTTGAATCCATGAGGTTTTTAGTCGCTCCTGCTCTTTCGAAATGGCGTCTTGCTTAGCAGAAAAAACTTCCCAGCGATGATCATCGACAAGTCCTAGCTCACGTCCTTTTTCTGTTAACCGTAAATCAGCATTATCTTCTCGTAAAATGAGTCGATACTCAGCGCGGCTGGTAAACATTCGATAGGGTTCACGGGTACCATGTGTGATTAAGTCATCCACAAGCACCCCAATATAAGCCTCATCCCGACGCGGGCACCATGCTTCTTTTTCTTGCGCTCTACGTGCAGCATTCAAGCCGGCTAAAAGACCTTGAGCCGCCGCCTCTTCATACCCTGTGGTACCGTTAATCTGCCCAGCAAAGAACAGTCCTTGGATAAATTTTGTCTCCAGAGAGCTGTGCAAATCTCTTGGATCAAAAAAGTCATACTCTATGGCGTAACCAGGCCGGATTATATGAGCATTCTCAAAACCTTTAATAGACCGAACCAAGGCCAGCTGTACATCAAACGGTAAGCTGGTTGAAATACCATTAGGGTAAAGCTCATGAGTAGTTAGACCTTCAGGCTCCACAAATACTTGGTGAGATGCCTTATCCGCAAAGCGCATTATTTTGTCTTCAATCGAAGGACAGTAACGTGGTCCAACTCCCTCTATAGCTCCAGTGTACATGGGTGAGCGATCTAGACCTTTACGAATGATCTCATGGGTTTGCTCATTTGTATGGGCAATAAAGCAGTTAACCTGTTGTGGGTGTTCATCCACACACCCTAAAAATGACATGACTGGCAATGGCGTATCACCTGGCTGTGGTGTCATGACAGAAAAGTCGACTGAACGTGCATCAATGCGAGGAGGCGTCCCTGTTTTTAGACGCTCTACACGAAAGGGTAACTCTCTTAAACGTTTAGCCAGAGCAATAGAAGGCTGGTCACCTGCTCTACCACCAGAATGGTTTTCCAAGCCAATGTGAATAACGCCCCCCAAAAAAGTGCCTGCAGTTATTACGACACTGGGCGCATAAAACTTCAGCCCCATTTGGGTAACAACACCTTCAACCTTCTCTTGATGAACAATCAGGTCATCAACTGCTTGTTGAAAAATATCAAGATTGGGCTGATTTTCCAGCATATGCCTAATGGCCGCTTTGTAAAGCACCCGATCAGCTTGAGCACGGGTTGCCCGAACCGCAGGTCCTTTACGAGAGTTAAGAATACGAAATTGAATCCCTGCACGATCCGTTGCTTGGGCCATTGCACCACCAAGTGCATCAACCTCTTTTACCAAGTGGCTTTTACCAATTCCGCCAATAGCAGGGTTACAGGACATTTGTCCAAGTGTTTCAATATTATGTGTTAACAGTAATGTTTTAACGCCCATGCGTGCCGCAGCCAATGCAGCTTCAGTACCTGCATGACCACCACCCACTACAATCACATCATAGCGTGTCGGAAAATCCACTATTTCTAACCTCGACTTTTAGCAACATCAACTGCTAGCAAAAACTTTATAGCACTGAGTTCCTTCGCAATCTTCTGTATATGGCTGGCACTTTACACACAGACAAAGTCAAACTAGTGCTTGCTGCAAAATTTGCTAATTATAAAAGGAAAACGTAGAAAAATAACTATAAATTTGGTGCTGAAAACACCTTTTATCGCTACCACTATGATGTTTTTGCTATAAGCTAAAAAGACTTAATCAGCTTTTGCTAGCTTCTTCCAAGCTTGCAGTATCTTCATCGTATAAATGCTTACTTGGGTCGAGGAATGCTAATCACTTTACCCATCACCGCATACTCACTACTTCCTAAACGAGCTAAAGGGTCAACTCGAAGCGCATCAATCTTACTCCGCCCTTTTGTATCTTCTGCAATCACCTCATCACTCACAAAAAGCTGATGAACTTCAGCATAGATAACCCTTTGTTTATTTCGACCCAGCTCATGGACTTGATTAAAACTGCATGCCATTGCAATGTCACAACACGCTAATCTGGGAACGTCAAACCCATCAAACGGCACTAGATCTAACCCTAGCTCATCGACTTCAGAGGTTTCTGCTGGCAGTGTTCTGGATGAGTCAGTAACCAATTGCGCCAAATTACTTTTAGCAATGTGAATCACACAGTTTTTGCGGGCAATTAAGTTCTCACTAGTATCCTTATATTCACCACCAGGCTTTTTACCTACGGATAGCATAACTAGTGGTGGATCACTACAAACAGCATTAAAGTAAGAAAAAGGAGCCAGGTTATAACCCCCCATCTCATTCACAGAGATAACCCATGCTATGGGTCTTGGCACAATACTTTGAGTCATCCAATGATAAATTTGAGTTGGTGTTAAGCTTGAAAAGTCAATCTGCATGTACCCTCCCTCTTCTACGAAACCATTCTCTTTACGTCAACTGTTTTACATCACTTTTGAACCGTGAATAACCAAAAAGCATAAAGACAACTGGTGTCAAAAATATCTACATTAGTCGCTAGCTTAACCCAATATGTGACGAGGTAAATATCTCCTGTCTTATTTTTTGTCATTATTAAAGCTCGAATACTTTTAATCAGCGACTCAAGGGTACCTCTAAAAAAGTGTATTTTTAGAGGCTCCTCAACGAGTTTTCGCTATTTATCACAAAAATACATTCGAGTTTGGAAAAGAAGAAAACGGTTTTTATAACGTTTTAATTTATTTGTGTGTTATGCCAGCAAACTATCCAAGCTGTTTCAAATAGTTTGCATACTTACAGCGGTTATAAATCTAAATGATGGAGTAAAGATAGGATTTTCTCCTCAAGTAGAAATAAAAACTCTCTTAAAACTAAAGCCGTTAATACGGTGCGCTTGCTGGCATAGACTTGAAACACCTGAGGAGTAAACATGAGCCGAAATAGCCTTAAAATAATGTTGTGTGCTGGTGCTATCAGCTCACTTGCTGCATTTCCCTTGACTACTCTTGCTGCGCAAATTGTAAATCTGGAACAAGAAACAGAGTTTCAGGCATTTCGTACAATTGCCCCTCTGCATGAGGTTTTAAACCTTGAGTCCGAAAAAGATATCAAATCAGTTGCTACCATGAAGCTGGCTAATGGTGTCACTAAAACCAAGTATCAGCAGCTGTATCAAGGTGTACCAGTATATGGACAGTCGTTTGTTGCAGCCAAAGACAAGCGGGAAGTTTATAGTGATTTAAGTGGCTTTATTGTCCAAAGCCTTGCTAGCGATAACCTTAATACGACACCTAGTTTATCCACAACAGACGCATTACAAATCGCTCTGAATGCCAAAGGATTTAGTCAAGATAACTCACGCGTTGAGCATCATGATAGCCAGCTGTATGTTTATGCAGAAAACCCTGAACAACCTCGCTTAGTCTATGAGATTTCCTACTTTACTCATAACTCAGGTGCACCAACACGTCCCTTTTACATCATTGACGCACATACTGGAGAAGTCGTTGAGCAGTGGGAAGGCCTGAACTTTCAAAAGGCAACGGGCCCAGGAGGAAACCCAAATACTGGCAAATACAATTATGGTACTGACTACCCAAATTTAGAGGTAGATAGTCAGTGTCGTATGAGTACAGAGCATGTCGAAACCCAGGATATGGGCAATGGCCAAAGTCGTGGTCGTGTACATCAGTTCAACTGTCCAGAAAATACCGCAAGAGAATCAAATGGTGGTTACTCTCCTCTGAATGATGCCCATCACTTTGGACATGTTGTATTTCGTATGTATCAAGATTGGTATAAAACAAAACCGTTACCTTTCAAATTAACGATGCGCGCCCACTATGGACGTAATTACGATAACGCCTTCTGGGATGGTCGCGCCATGACATTTGGTGATGGAGGGAGCACATTCTATCCACTTACTACACTCGATGTTTCCGCTCATGAAGTAAGCCATGGTTTCACCTCAAATAACTCAAATCTTGCCTATCGAAATCAGTCTGGCGGGATTAATGAGGCCTTCTCCGATATGGCAGGAGAAACAGCTGAGTTTTATAACTTCAAAAAAGTCGATTGGATTATCGGTGCCCAAGCCACAAAAAATAAGCGTGGTATAAGGAACTTTAAAAAACCTAGCGATCACCGCGGCTCTATTGACCATGCAAGAGAATACCGCCAAGGTATGGATGTTCACCACTCATCAGGGGTTTATAACCGAGCTTTTTATAATCTTGCTATAACCAAAGGCTGGACAATTAAACATGCCTTTGAAATCTTTTTAATTGCTAACAAGATGTACTGGAAAGCAAACACCAACTTTGAGCAAGGCTCATGTGATGTCATGAGAGCTGCGAAAGATAAAAACTGGTCGGTTGGCGATGTAAAAGCAGCCTTTAAAATAGTTGGTTTAGGTAGCAACTGTAATGTACCAGATGGTGGAAATAAACCTGACGACTCAAGCAATCCGAACCCAAACCCTAATCCTAATCCTAATCCGAATCCAAACCCGAATCCAGGCACTGACTACAAAGTACTTACAAATGCTATGGGTGCATGTCTAAATGCAAGCAGCTCAATTGTTAAGGCGCCGTCCTGTAGCTCAAGCAACGCTAAATGGCTGATTGATGATAAAGGACTTGTTCATCCCTCAACAGCACCAGATAAATGCCTGCAAATGCCTTCTTGGTATAGTGGTAAAAACCAAGCAAAAATTGGTAACTGTGATGCAAAACAGCTCAACCAACGCTGGGTATTATCTGCAGGAAAAATTAAAAACTTAGCTTACCCGACATTATTTATCACTCACTTTGAAAAATACGGAGATTGGGTAGGTGTATGGAATAACCAATCTGACTGGAAAGGTCAGCAGTGGAAGTGGAAAAATTAATAATATCTATACTAAGTTAACACGCTTGATTAAGCCCGCCTTATGGCGGGCTTTTTATTCAAAATATTTTACACTTGGCCGCTTCCACTTAACTCAACCTATTGATTATTAGCAGTTATTCCAAATTGGCACTAGTTTTGTACTCAATTAAAAACTATCTTATCACTACGTGGAGGACAGGCTGGTGCAAAATCCAAAGTTTTTTCAATACTCCCGAAGCCCTCACGATCAACAAGAAATTATTCTAGAAGACTTCCTAGGAAATAAACAAATATTCGAGATAAGCTCATTTTCATTTAGCTGCGAATGTACTGACCAAGACCTTGCAGCAAATACATTTGACTTAACAATCAGGCAGTTTTTTATTCAAGCTGAACTACGCTCTTCTGACGTATTTTCGCTAGGGGAAATGATGGTGATAACACTGCACCCTGCACACAGAACACTAACCATTTATCCCGAACAACTCCACAACTTCTCAATACCCAACTATATTTGGCTTAATTTAAACCTACAACTACCCGCATCTCCTAGCCACTCAGAACGGCATGGCTATTTAATTGCTACAACAATTGACAATATTCACTCTACACCCGCCGCATCTATGTTAATGGTTCGTAACAATGGAAAAATACTGCTTGTAAAGAGTCGTCAACGAAACTGGATTTCTACTAACTAAGTACTTTACTTCGTTTTGACAAATACAACATAGATAGTTACCACCCATATAAAACGAATGCATCATAGGTTCAACAAGATAAACATTATTTTTACCGCGCTTCACACAAAAAAATTTAATCTAATAAATGACTTGGAGCAATAAAAATAACTAAATGCTCTTGTTTCGTTTCTTTATACTCCAAGTCTCGCCATTTCATTTAGTCTTTAACCCTTTTCACTCACTTTAACAGCCAAAGTGCCACAATAACTTTTTTAATTGCGCTAGCTTGCCCCGTAAGTCCATTGCTACTCATCAACACAGTATTTAAATAAGTAAGCAGTAATTTGTATCTGTCTAGCAAAGTTAATTAATATCTTCTATGGAACTTTTGTTTGAAATATCAACATTCTTATGATAAAAACTGCACATATTACGTTTAGATTATATTGACAGCTTCTATTAAAGACAGCTTCTAAAAGAGTAGGTGAACTTAGACTGTTTACATATGCTCTTACTAACACTTAGCTCCACGAGCAGTAACCAAACATGACCGACTCTCTTCAAGATGCTATTAAGCAATACATTGGATACTTGTCTTATGATCCAAATAATACGCTTATTATTCGCAAGTTGGTGGAGCTTTACCTGGAAACAAATACTCCTCATAAAGCGCATGAAGTCATAAGTCATTACACTGCTAATGAGGACATTCACTTATCAATTGCAAAATCAGCGCTTGCATCTTATCAAGGTAATGATGAAGAGGTTGTGGCTCTACTGCAACAACATACTGGAGTTTACGAAGAGGCTGTTATTTATTTACTGGCCTTAGCTTACCTGCGCCTCAACCAATATGATAATGCTTTTAATACTCTGCAAGTAATGCCTGTAGAGCAAATGGGTATCCCTACACGTTTATTATTTGCCAGGGCATTACATAATTTAGGAGAAGTACAAAAAGCAATAGCACTATTGGAAGAGTACAAAACGAGTGCTGAATGCATAGGCTACTTGGCACTGTTATACTGGGATATTGAAAACTTTGATAAAGCACATATCCTTGCTGACAGCGCGTTAGCTATTGACCCTAAACAACTTGAAGCAAGTATAGTAAAAGGGTTCCAGCTTTTATCAGTGGATAACTTATCAAGTGCCCAAACTACGTTTAGCCAAATACTAAAATTGAAGCCTAAAAGCGGAAGAGCTTGGCTTGGCACTGGGCTTATTTGTATGCAACAAAATGACCTTAATAGTGCTATATCTGCTCTTCACAAAACAACGCAGTATATGCCTAATCATCCAGGAAGCTGGAATACACTAACATGGTGTTTGCTGATCAATAATCAGCTAGATGAAGCAGAGCAAGCAGCCCTAGAAGGATTAGCTATCGCACCTGCGTTTTCTGAGTCACAAGGTATGATGGCTATCGTACTCTGTTTTCAAAATCGCTTTGACGAAGCTAAAGCTTACTACCGTAAAGCATTACTACTGAATACCGACTCACTTGCTGGCCTTTATGCAAAATACTTAATTCTTGCCCGCTTAAGCCCTGAAGAAGCACAAGATGTATTCGAACAATTAATGAATATTTCTATTACTGAGCAAGTTACCGTTGGGTCTGTTCTGAAAAAAAATATCAATCGTCAAGAAAAGCACTAAAGTATCAAGCCCACTTTATCCTTAAAAATTTACATCACCCAACCATTGTATGTTGGGTGTAGGCCTAGTTGAATCATAGTATAAATCACGACTTAAAATGAATCTTGATGTAGCGAACTCGTTATTAGATAGCATGCTTTGGAATACTGCAAAAGTAGCTGCACCTGTTTTGATCACCAGCTTAGTTGTTGGCTTAATCATCAGTATTTTTCAAGTAATCACACAGATACAAGAAATGACACTGACGTTTGTACCTAAAATGTTGGCTATCTTAGGTGTCCTTTTTATTTTTGGGCCATGGATTCTAACAACGATATCAAGTTACGCTACTGCATTATTTAGTGAAATACCAAATTACATAGGCTAAGGGCTAAATACGATACTCATAAAAGATGGTAATTAACTTTGATGTTACATGGTTATATGCGCTGTTACTGACAACAACAAGGATTGGAATCGTATTATTTGCGTTATTTCAGGCTGGGGGAATCAAGCTACCTTGGTTAGTTAAAGGTACACTCTCGATTACTCTTGGACTTATTTTATTGCCATTTGTTGATCAATCTGTTGGATTGGGCCAGTCAGATATAATACATCTTATCCTTCTTATGGTTAAAGAAGTAATACTGGGTATGCTGTTAGCAACAGGTATATATTTTGTTTTTGGTGCTATTAACCTTGCTGGCCGGGTTATTGATACTCAAACAGGTATTAATGCAATGGCCGCATTTGATCCACATTCACAATCAATGTCTGGTTTTACTACACAATTACTTAGACTCTTGGTTTTAGCTGTATTCTTTTTTACGAATCAGCATCATAATCTTTTATATATGTTAGTTTTTTCTTTACAAAAACTAAATCCTCTCCAATTTTATGAGGTAAATATAGCTCACGCCATCCAGTTCTTACCCAATGTATTCTTATTTGGTATAAGGTTAGCCGCACCTGTTATTGCACTCGTTTTTATTGGCGATATAATGTTTGGTTTATTGTCAAAAACAATGCCTCAACTTAACGTATATTTTCTCACCCTGCCAATCAAAATTTTACTAGGACTATTGTTGTTCATTTGTCTGCTACCATCATTTACGAACCTCAATATCGACATATTAGGTTCACTCATTGACTACTGGCAGTCAGTACTTAATTAAAAGGCAGTTCTAAACTCTATGTCGAGTAATACTTCTGAAAAAACAGAACAGCCTACCCAATTTCGTCTTCAGGAAGCCAGGAAAAAAGGCCAACTTGCTAAAAGCATGGAAGTCACAGGTTTAACTGTGATAACAGTGTTTGTCTTAGTCGTGAGTGGTTATGGTATTAATAGTATTATAGAGATAGCTAAGTCGACCCAAGCAACATTGGACCTAACAGAGTTTGCCGCAGACAAAAAGACTATTTTCGACGCTATAAAAGACTCATTCACGATGACCTGTAGTATGCTTTTTTCACTAAGCGCTATTGCTGTGGTGGCAGGTATACTGGGTAACATTTTACAAACTGGAATAATATTTTCTTCAGCTCCCTTAAAGTGGGATATACAAAAAATCAATCCAATTAAAGGCTTCAAAAAACTATTCTCCATAAAAAGCTTATTTGACCTTTTAAAATCAGTCATCAAGATAGCTATTCTGGTTACGATTCTTTACTTGTATCATGAAGAAATTGTTAGCGCTGTTATTAGGTTGCATCAACAAGAATTATATCAAGGGATGATATCAATACTTCATATACTTTCTAAACTATGTATTACTGTCATAGGTCTACTTTTAGCTTTATCTATTCTTGATTATTTATTTACAAGAAAGCAGTACATAAAGCAACTCAAAATGACCAAACAAGAAGTTAAGGATGAATATAAACGGCGCGAAGGCGATCCCTTAATCAAACAAAAACGTAAAGAACTTCAAAACAAACTTCGTCAACAAACTGACGGACTCAATAATGTCAAAAACAGCGATGTAGTGATTACAAATCCAACTCACATAGCAGTTGCAATCAGCTATCAACGTAATAAAATGGATGCCCCTAAAGTTGTTGCAATGGGAGCTGATAATCTTGCAAAGCAAATTCGTTATGAAGCAGCAAAAGCGAGTGTCCCTATTATTGAAAAACCCACTCTTGCAAGAGCATTATACAAAAAAGCGGTCATTAACAGCACAATACCAGAGTCAACATTTTTAGATATAGCCATTATACTCCATAAAATTTATCAGCAAAGAAACTCTCTTACCAAGACTGAATACAACGAATGAAGTCAATAACAATTAAAGATTTGCTAGGCTCACAGAGTGAGCTACTGCTTGTGGTTGCTGTTGTTGGCATCCTTCTCGTACTTTTTACTCCAGTGCCCGCTGTTGTTCTGGATATACTACTAATTACAAACTTTAGTTTTGCCCTGCTTATTTTATTAGTCACCTTTTATATCGATCGTCCCGTTGACTTTTCTACATTTCCATCGTTACTACTCATTGCTACCCTATTCAGGTTAGCACTAAACATTTCTGCGACTCGCCTTATTTTAAGTGATGGTGACGCCGGACAAGTTATAAACGCTGTTGGTGAATACGTAGTTGGGGGCAACTATATTATTGGCCTTGTTATATTTTTTATTCTAATCGTTGTCCAATATGTTGTAGTCACTAATGGTGCTCAACGTGTTGCAGAAGTGGCTGCTCGCTTTACCCTTGATAGTTTGCCAGGCAAACAGATGAGCATTGATGCTGAGCTCAACATGGGTATTCTCAATGAGCAAGAAGCAAGAAAAAAACGCTCTGACCTAGAAAGAGAAGCAAACTTTTATGGTGCGATGGATGGTGCTAGTAAGTTTGTCAAAGGAGATGCGATAGCCGGGATTATCATCGTTCTGATTGATATTATAGGCGGTCTATCAGTAGGTATTGGGCAGAATGGTTTATCTTGGTCTACTGCACTGCATACTTATACTTTAATGACTGTGGGCGATGGACTGGTAACCCAAATACCTGCATTAATTCTTTCAACAGGTACGGGCATTATTGTTACTCGTGCTGCAAGTGACTCCTTTCTTGGTCAAGAAGTTAGCCGACAAGTAACTCGTTATCCAAAAAGCTTAATACTGGTTGCTGTCGCATTACTGTGTATTATGTTTACCAAAGGTATTCCTTGGCTTCCTGTCTTTGCTGTCCTGCTTGTAGTCGGTTTATTGACATATAAAGCTATTATGGCTCACCGCCGTGCTGACATAGAAGAAGACACAAGCCAACAAGATCTTCAGGAAAGTGAAGGCGAATCATTATACAACCAGTTAACTATTAGCCCCATAGAGTTATCATTGGGTAAAGACCTTGCTAACCGGTTTGATGAAGAAAACAGTCTACTCTCTGAAAAAATTAAGTCTTTCAGAAAACAGTATGCCTTAGAAAGCGGCTTGGTTATTCCTAAAGTAAAAATGATTGCTGATAGTAAGCTCGCCGATAATCACTATGAAATTCGTATTCATGGCTCAAGAGTCGATAGCAGCAACTGTTATTTAGATCGGTATTTAGCTATTTCAACTCAGTCAGATATAGCACTGGAAGGTATAAAAGATAAAGACCCTTCTTACCAACTACCTGCCGTATGGATTACCCAAGATCAAACAAGCATTGCAAAACAACAAATGTGTACAGTTGTTGATGCAACAACAGTTGTTTTCACACATTTTTGTGAAGTTATAAGAAGACATGCGGATGAGCTGCTAACACGAAGTGAAGTTGAAAAGCTTTTGATACCTATAAAACAACATCATACCTCTTTATATGAAGAGGTTATTCCAAACATGCTGACACTGACAGACATTCAAAAGGTGTTACAACGTCTTGTTAAAGAAAGTGTAAGTATCAGAAATATAGAGCATATTCTAGAAGCACTGGCCGATCATGGTAAAACAACAAAAGACCCTGTTTTTTTGAGTGAGTCTGTTAGACAAAATATGGGAAGAAGTATTTGCGAGATGTTATTGGATGATAGTAATACCCTTCACGTAATGTCATTGTCACCAAAACTTGAACAACAACTTGTCTCGCAACTACAGCCTGCAACAGACCAGACAACCAATATTCACCTTGATCCATTGTTAACAGAAAGACTTGTTATAGCAATAGCTAATACTGCAGAACAAATGGCCATGAATAATTTAAAACCCGTGTTATTATGCTCTGCAGCCTTACGACCACACTTAAAGTTAGTAACAGAAAGAACGCTTAAGCATTTAACAATACTCTCAATACAAGAAATACCTCCAGTTATTGCAATAACATCTTTTTCAACAGTAGATATCCAAGAATCGAAAAGAGCTAATTGATTATTGGTAATTTCATTCAGCATTTTGAATGTCTAGTTATGCTAAAGGTTTATACATGTCAGACTTAATGAGTGTTTTAAATATATCTGCTAGTCAGGATCTGCAATCATTAAACAATATTACTCATAACCTGGCCAACACAAATACCAATGCTTATAAAAGATGGATGAATGTCAACAAGGGTATTGCATCAGAGAACACTTCATCAATCGATTTATCTACTGGTAGCCTTCAACGAACGAATCGTTATAAAGACATTGCGTTAAAAGGCAGTGGATTTTTTGTCGTTAAACACCAAGGACAAACTTACTTGACTCGTCGTGGTGAGCTAGAAGTTAGTAAAGAAGGCTACTTGACGTTATCATCTGGTGAACGTCTTCAAGGACAAAGTGGTGATATCCTATTAGAACCAAAAAGCTTTAGTGTTGATCAACAAGGTAACATTATTCAGGACAATGTTGTTAAAGATTCGATTCAAGTAGTGAGTGCTGAATTAAGCGGCAAGCAGTATTTGGGAAACGGTTTATTTCTTTATGAAAATACCACCCCAATACAACAACAAGATAAAGACATACTTCAACACCATTTAGAGTCTTCTAATGCTGTTGCCATGGATGAAATGGTAAATCTTATCACGTTAAGTAGACATTATGAGTCAGTTTTTCAGGTAGCCAATGGCTATAACAGCTTATTGGAAAAAACGATTTCTGAGTTAGGTGACTTTTAATTAGTTAACTTTTAATTAAAGTTTTTTATTAGGCATAAAGTAATGATTGATGCAATACATATTGCTGCCAGTGGTATGCATGCAGAGCAAAAAGCTTTGGATGTTATTGCAAATAACCTGGCAAACTTAAATACAACGGCATATAAGAAAGGACGCCTATCATTTAACGAAGTGATGCAGGTTCAACAGGTTGATCACAATTCTCACCAAACAATTCGTCAGGGTGCAGGTGTAACTTTTAACCAAGCTTCGGTACAGTTTGATAGTGGTGATCTAAAGCCTACAAATCGTAATCTTGATGTGGCTATTGCGGGTGATGGTTTTTTTGAAGTCGAGTTAACCAGTGGTGAATTAGCTTACACACGTAATGGCTCATTTAGATTAGATCAAGATGGTTTTTTAGTTAATCAGCAAGGTAATTTACTTGCGGATAGAATTCAAATACCGACAGATGCCAAGTCGCTAACAATCAATGAGTTAGGTGAAGTCAGTGCACAAGTTGGCTATGAAAATATACCGCTTGGTTCAATACAGGTGGTCAAGTTTGCTAACCCTGAAGCACTAGAGACTGTTGGTAACAGCATATACCTCGCCAATGAACAGTCAGGAACGCCATTCTATCTCTCTGCAGGCGAAAATGGTGCAGGAAAAATCCAACAAGGTTTTTTGGAATCATCCAATGTGGATCTCACAGAAGAATTAATGCAACTTACTTTAGCGCAACGCGGCTATGAAGTGAAAGCGCAGATTATCCGTGCAGCAGATGACATCATGAGAATAACAAATAGCTTAAGATCATAAAAAATGCTTAAGAATACGTTATTATCAGCCATTATTATCAATCTACTGATACTACCTATTCTTCCCATAAGTGCTTTGGGAGGTACGATGTTCCAACTACCTCCTGCAGTGATTGTAAATGAGTCAAACCCAAAGCTGAAATCAATTGTAAAGCTTATATCAACGACAGAGTTATCCACAAAAATTGACAAAGTCTTAAATCAACAAATTATCTTGGGATTAAAACCTGCACAATACACAGTACTCACTAAAAGTAAATTAGAGCGTAACTTGGCATTAGTGCTAAAAGACTTTCAAATACAAAGTTACGATACAGTAAAAGTGACTCGGAAAGGTTATTCAGTAGCCATAAATGAACTAGCGTTACAAGCTAAACGTTTTTTGCACAATCAGTTAGTACCACTTGCAGAAGATATTGTTATTGAATTAGTAAGTGATATACCTGATGTCTATGTAAGTGAACAAAACTATACTTTAAGCTTTAAACGCAACCTTGATAACCAGTTTTTGAAACGTACTTGCATATGGGCAACTATCAAAACAAGTAAAAACAGTAAAACAGTTCCTATCTGGTTTAGTGTAACGTTAAAACAGCATGCTTGGGTTTTATCTCAAACTCAACAGGCCAATAATCATTTTCATCAGTCTCAGGTTTCTCGACAAATCGTTGATATTGCAAACACACCTGTAGCAAAATTAGTTAAAAACCCTAAGCTTCTTGAATATCGTTATAAGCGTAGCTTACCTGCAGGCACCGTTTTACTTACAACTCACTTAGAAGAATTACCAGCGGTTGAAAAAAATGCGGTAACCCTTGCAAAAACAACGCATAGTGGCATAACTATCAAAACCTATGTAAAAGCACTCCAAGATGGCAATATCAACCAACGTATTAAAGTGCAATCTTTGAGTTCAGGTGAAAATTTTTATGGTATAGTAATCAACACCAACATGATTCATGTAATTAATTAAAATGAGAAAGTTTAAACTTACACTGCTAGCTTGCTGTATTTTTTGCAGCCAAGCCAACGCAACATCTCTTTATTCTGAAGACACCTATCAGTCGTTAGTCGAAGATCCTATTGCTAAAAAAGTAGGTGACAGTGTTACCGTTTTGGTAGTTGAAAAATCTTCCGCAGCAACAAATAACCAAAGTAATAATGATCAAAGTGTAAATGTAGGTGGTAAGTTTTCAACTTCTACACGAGAGGAAAAAGGCAGTCTTGGGCTTAACTTTGGATATAATGGTACAGACTCAGCAACGCGTTATGGCAAGCTACAAGCCCAAATAACAGTCGATATAATTGAAAAAGACCGGCTAGGTAGATTAAGACTTGAAGGCAAACAAAAAATATTGATTGATGGTGAAGAGCAGTTTATATCTGTGAAGGGCTGGATTAGGCCTGAACATATAGATTCAAACAACAATATCTTATCGACTAGAATTAGTCAGGCTGATATTGAGTATACTGGCTTTGACAATGATGAACCCGGCTTTTTTACTCGATTTTTTTCTTGGTTAGGCTTTTAAATGAAGCAGCTTGTAGTAATTTTGGCAATGCTTTTCGCATTAGCAGCACATGCAACCCCCATTCAACTAAAAAATCTGGTTCGAATAGAAGGTGTGCGAGAAAATGCCTTAACAGGCTACGGCATTGTAGTTGGATTAGCAGGTACTGGTGATAGTAGACGCAGTCAAGCTACGGTTCATTCTATCTCAAATGCATTACTTAGGTTTGGTATTCGTGTTTCCGACTCAGATATCAGTAGTCGTAATGTTGCAGCGGTTATGGTAACAGCCAAACTCCCTGCATTTGCCAATAAAGGTGATAAACTTGATGTTAATATTGCGTCTTTAGGAGATGCAAGAAGCCTGGTGGGAGGAACCTTATTACTTGCCCCGCTAAGAGGAGCGGATGGTAAGATATATGGTTTAGCACAAGGCCCTGTTTCCGTTGGTGGATTTAAGTACGACCTATACGGCAATATAATCCAAAAAAACCATCCTACTGTCGCAAGTATTCCTGATGGACTCAGCGTTGAAAAAGCCATAACAAATAACATTGTAAATCATAATGGAGACATTACACTTTTACTAAAAGAGCCTGACTTTACAACCGCAGCCAGAATAAAGCAGAAACTAAAACAAAAGTTAAAAGGTGTACATGTCAGCGCAGTAAGTCCTGGTAAGATTGTTCTACGTCAAAACAGCCAATATGATTATGTTGAATTAATAGCGACAATAGAGCATTTGACAATTATTCCTGATAATGTGGCTAAAATAATCATCAATGAACGTACGGGTACAGTTGTGTCAGGAAGTGATGTTATAATCGATAGTATTACGGTTTCTCATGGTAATATCGAACTATCAATTACTACTGATTATGTTACTTCACAACCTAATATAAATATTCAAGCCAACATCAATTCATCGTCTGGCATTAATACCACTGTTGTGCCTGATACCCAAATTGAAGTGAAAGAAGATGTTGTTACTGCCATTTCAATGCCATCAGGAACAACCGTAGGTAATTTAGTGACAGCATTACGCAAGATACGTGTGAGTACACGGGACTTAATATCTATCTTGCAAGCAATAAAATCTTCCGGCGCTTTACATGCAGAACTTATCATAAAATAGCGGAGCATATATTTTATGAGCCTATTACTAGAAACATCGACAGTAAGCCTTCTTAATAAGTTTTTAGAAGGAACGCTGCTGGAGCATAAGTTAATTGCAAATAATATTGCTAATGTAGATACTCAAGGCTATAAAGCAAAAACTATCAAGACAAATAATAATTTTACAGCGGTAATCAATAGCTTAGATAACTCTCACTCTTCACAAAGTGCGATTAACAGTATCAAGCAGTGGGTTCCAGAGCACAACATACAATCAGACTCTACCGCTAGCAAAATAGAGCTTGAAAAAGAACTTGCAAAGTTATCTAAAAATGTCATTCATTATCAAGCAATTCTTACAGCCAAAAGTAAATTAAATAACATGCTAACACTGGCAATAAAGGAAGGTAAGTCATAATGGATAGCTTCGCATTAAGCGAAATAGGTATGTCACTGCAAAAACAGCAGTTAAATCTAATTGCTCAAAATGTTGCACATGCAAATACTGTTGCAAGGCCTGGAGAAACTTATAGGGCGCAAGAACTTGTAGTCACTAATTCATCAGAACCATTTAGCATCGGTCAAGCACAGGTAAAAGAAATAAAAACACAGCCAATTAAGACATTTAATCCAAAACATCCCTTAGCTAGTAGCGATGGCTTTATTGAAAGACCCAATATAAATATGGCCGATCAGATGATGAAGATGATGATGGCAACTCGTGCTTACGAAGCAAACTTAAGTGTTTTCAACGCTAGTAAAAAAATGGCACAACTTGTATTAGAAAGGTAGCGTGTGAGTATTGAATCAATAGAAGCAATTAATGGCATTAGTTATAACCAGCTTCAACCTAAAGCAACCATCAGTGGCAGTAGCTTTGATGCTATTATTCAGCAAATAAACTCATTGGATCAGCAATATAAAACAGCTGAATCTAGCGCTTTAAAAATGGCCTCAGGTGAGATCGAAAATTTGCATCAAGTTATGCAGCAAATAGATAAAGCTTCCCGTAATCTGAACCTGGCAATTCAGGTCAGAAATAAGTGTATTGAAGGGTTGCAAGAAATTATGCGTCTACAAGTTTAAACTGATGAATACTTTTATGAATATCTGGCATAGCATTAGCCAAAAGAATCGAATTTCATTTATTTTACTTGTAGTAGCAATTCTTTTGCTTGCTGCAATATCTTTATTTTTATTATTTTCTCAAAACTACTCTTTACTCTTCAGTAACTTATCACAACAAGAGCAAAGTCTGATTGTTAAAGAGTTAAATCGTTCAGGTATCGATTATACGATTGATGATCAGAATAGCTTATATGTTGATCCTGATCAGCTACACAAAGCTCGCTTAGCAATTGCTAATAGTGGGTTAGAGCAAAATCAACTACCAGGGCTTGAGTTATTCGACCAAGCAGACTATGGAATTTCTAAATTTGCGCAGAAAATCAATTATCAGCGCGCACTTCAAGGAGAGCTTGTTCGAACTATCAATACACTTGAAGAAGTAAGATTTTCAAGAGTTCATATAGTGTTACCTGAAACCAGGGCATTTAGAGCAAACTCGTCTAAAGCAAAAGCTTCGGTTACATTAGCGTTACACCCTGGTAAAAAACTTAGTCCTTTGCAAATCGAAGGTTTACGTACCCTTGTAGCATCAGCAGTGCCAAACCTATTGGCTAACCAAGTTACAATCATAGATCAAAATGGACAACAACTATCTACTGACGCTAGTAAATTTTCTGCTTTTAGCACTATAAATCAAAAAAGAGATTTAGAGCTATTCTATCAAAAGAAAGTAGAGCGTTTATTAAGAAGAATTGTCGCTAACAGCCAGTACACCGTTAATATTGATATTGCATTAAATCAGGTCAGTGAGTCAATCCATCAAGAACGTTCTATTCCTGTGCGTGAAAATGGCAAAGTAATCGTTAGACAAACAGTAGAGGATAAAAAGTATCAATTTGCTAAAGATAAGCAAAATGATATGGCTTTAACTGACAGACTCACAGATGAACATATAAGAAGAGAGTATGTGTTCTCGAAAGAAACAAGAACTAAAAAGCAACCTGCAGGTACAATAAAATCTATTACGGTAGCAGTATTATTATCATCTGAGATAAGCAACACAGATCAAAATAAGCTCACAGATTTAATTTCCAAATCTGTTGGTTTACAACCTGGCCGCGGTGACAGCATTTCAGTTAGCGTTATCCCTGCATTGCAACTACCTGAGTCAAAAGCAAATAACGATGAATATAATCCACAGCCTGTTTTTGATACGCCTAATTCCGAAAATACATTCTTTCAAACCCTGGCTGATAAAGTTCTTGAAAAGAAAGAAGTCGTGTCCCTTGTTTTTTCACTAACCGGTATTACTTTATTTCTAATCGTTTTACTTACCATTAGAAAGAAAAAACCTGAGCGACTTACAAAAGACGAAAGACAGCAATTACTACTTGAAGTAAAGAATTGGCTAAAGGTGGATTCAAATGAACGATGAACTGCCTTCTGAAAAAATAGTTGCACTTAAGCTGGCTCAGTTAAGCTGGCTTGATCGTTACTGGATACTACGTAAGCTCGAAAAAAAACAACGTGTCCGGATTAAGTCTATTTTAAAGACTGTTAGCAAAGCAAAATATGCAAAGCTGTCTTTTGACGAGACTAATGAGCTAATAAATCAAGCCACTTCAGCATTTACTTTGAGTGATGATACCGCTAGTAGCAACAACTATTTTCCCAAAAACAGCAATGTACAAAGAGAAAGCTGTGTTCAAAATAAATGCATGACAGCATTCGAAGGCTTACCACCCTTTTTATATAACTATGCAATCGATAAAGTAAACGGTTATGCTGAGGCTAATGGAAAGATTACAAAGCATACACAAGAAGCGCTTAACAGACTTATTGAAGATACGTTAGTAAAAACTGAGGTCTCTTCATGACAAAAATTTTTCGTGATGAACTGATAAGAAAGTCAAATAAGGAAGCCCATAGCTTAGCCGATGGCGACAACAGTCAAATTTCTTTAGAAGAACATCATGAACACATGGATAAGCTACACAAGCTTATTGATCAGCTAAGATCTGAAAATACAGCTCTTCAAAACAAGCTAGCAGAGGTACAAAAAGATCTATCTGAAACAACTGAAAGCCAATACCAAAATGCGCGACGTGAAGGCTATAAAGCAGGTTTTGAAGAAGGTCTTAAGAAGTCAAAACAAGAATTCAGTGACCTCAATGATTCGTTGAATGAATGTTGCACCTTATTAAAGCAAAAAGTTTTAAAAGAATTCGAAAGTCATAAGTATGCTTTATTCACGATGCTTCAATCTTCGTTAACCAAAATTTTGGGTGAAGCTTACACGAAGTCAGAAACCATTGTTGCACTCATTAGCCAAGCCATACAAACTGTTGATAATCAACACGAACTTGTTATCTATTTACATAGGTATGATTACAACAGAATCAAACTTTGTACTCCCGAAATACAAGCTAAAGCCAAGCCAGTCAAACTGACATTTGCTGTTGATGACTCAATACAGGCTGGTGGCTGTATTCTAAAGAGTCAATATCAAGGATGGGATGCTCAACTAAGTAATCAGTTATCCAGTTTACTTGAAAGTATTTCTTTTTTATTCGATGACAAGTAGAAATGCTCACTAGTCTAATAGAACAATTTGAGTCAGTCGTAACAAGAGCCTCAATAATTACCCCAATAGGCCTTGTTTCCCAAGCGCGTGGCTATGCTATTGAAAGTGATGGTCCTGATGCCGCACTGGGTGAGCTATGCACTATCACCAATCATAACCAACAGCCTATTTCGGCCCAGGTTATTGGATTTAATAATGGTAAACTCACATTAATGCCGTTTGGTCAAACTACTGGTATTCGGCTGGGTAGCCGTGTTATTGCTCAAGGGAAGTTTCCATCAATAACACTCAGCAATTCATTAATTGGCTGTACTATAAATGGCACTGGTGAACCGCTTGATGGTTCTGAAAAAATTGATATTGGAGAAAATATCAGCCTCGAAGGTGCTGCTCAAAATCCTTTACACCGACAGTTAATCGGTGAGCGCTTAGAAACAGGTATTCCCTTAATCGATATTTTTTTACCCCTTGGTAAAGGACAGCGTATTGGTTTGTTTGCTGGCAGTGGTGTTGGAAAAAGCACCTTATTGGGCAAAATCACCCAAACTCAGCTTGCAGATATCATCGTTATAGCTTTAATTGGTGAGCGCGGACGAGAGGTCAATGAATTTATCTTTCACACTTTAACTGAAGAACAACGAAAACGCGCAATTATAGTTGTTGCAACCGCAGATGAGCCCCCCATAATGAAAATTATGGCTGCAAATACGGCCATGTCTATAGCAGAATACTTTTGTAAAAAAGGCAAAGATGTCTTACTTGCGATGGACTCTATTACACGCCTCGCAATGGCACAAAGAGAACTAGGACTTATAGTAGGTGAACCACCGACATCCAGAGGATATACTCCTTCATCTTTCGCAACGATAGCCAGGCTCGCTGAACGCGCAGGAAACTTTAAAAAACAAGGCTCGATTACATGTATATTCAGTGTTCTTGTAGAGGGAGATGATCATAATGAACCTGTTGCCGATCATGTTCGCTCAATACTTGATGGTCATATAACACTGTCCAGAGAAACGGCTAATCGAAACCTTTATCCCTCAATTGACCTAATGCAAAGTGTAAGTCGACTTTATAACCGGCTCACATCAGATTACGAGCAGAATATCATCAATCGTCTTAGAAAATCATTGGCTGAATACAACCAAATTCGTGAGATGATAGAGCTAGGTGCTTATGAAAAAGGTAAAAATCAAGAACATGATCATACTATCTCTTTATACAAGAAACTTGAACCCATCCTCTATACAGATAAACATGCAGTAAGAGCTGAAGTACTCAAGCGTATTAGCAGCTACTTATGAACTGATAGTCCTATTAATGAAGCTAATATCAAGTAAAAAAATTACATTTATAAAGTACTTACTTTTGAAGTGCTCAGAGCGTACTCAGGGTTATGTACAGTTACTTGATCATCTTTCTAGGATGTTGAAATCAAATAGTTCTCAACTTAAAACCAATCAAGATCAAATAACATTACTAGAGAATATGCTAGATAGCATCTTAACAAGTCCTAAGCATTATCAAGCAGATAAGCATGAACAGTTGCTTGGCTACTACCATAAACTTTCTCTAAAGTCAGAACAGCTCTTATCAATCAAAGATAAGCTTAATAATGATTATAGATCTACTCATCAAATACTTTGCAAAGAGCTATATACCAAAACTAAACTGACTGAAAAGCTTGCAAACTCTATGAAAGAGAATCAGCTTTTTTTAGAAATCATAGATATCGAAGAAAATTTGGAACTTTATATTACTCAATCCTTTTATGTAAGTGAGTAACAGTGAAAGCCACAATACACAATAGTTTTAACCTGCTTAAGACATGTCACTCAAACACCCAAGAAAAGAATAAAAAGCAAAAAGTGCTACAACAATGGGAGGAAACTTTACAGTTTGTAAATAAATCTTCTGTAAACGATCAAAGCCGTCGTCTATCAAAAGAATCTCTTAGTAGTAAGCATATAAACGCGACTCTTCCCCAAGCAAATCTTGAATCTAAAATGGTACGTAATAATATAAATACAGGTTTTGTTGTTAGTAAAACTCAGATAGATGTTCCACTATCTAATAAACATATTGACTGTTATAATAGTGGACTGAAAAACCTTATATCAGACAGCAAAGCCGAAACAGGCTTACTGACTGTAAAAGATGCAGATATATTCGTTTCAAAGAGCAAAACAAGAGTAACAACAAAGCTTTCTGAAACAATGTCAAGACTGTTGCCTGTTGAAAGCGCAAAACTTTTATATGATAGCGACGGTAAGTTAAAGCTGTATATAAGAAATTATGTATCTCAAGAGTCCCAAGACAAAAAGAAACTTATTTCGAAGATTAAGTCTTTGAGCAAAGAGCTTAATGTAAAGATTGACTCTGTTGTAATCAATGGTGTCAATACAACTATTTCCATATAACGAAGTATATACCTAAATCAAAGGTATAACCTCGCTAATAATATATTCGTGAAAAGTATAAAGAAAAACTGGCAGTACATACACCATGACTATAGATGCAGTAGGACAAGTAAACTCAACCAATCAGTCTGTACAAAATAATACTATTAGTGTTGAAGAGTTTCTCAATGTCTTCATTACTCAGCTAAATTACCAGGATCCACTCAATCCTGTAGATAACCGTGAGTTCATGGCACAAATAGCTCAGTTTTCACAACTTGAGTTAGAGCGATCAACAAGAGATACCTTAACTGAACTTACCCAACTTTCAGCTAATACGCAATCTATTGGTTTAATTGGAAAAACAGTCGAAGCCGTATTTGATAATCAAAAACATGTAGGTGAAGTAACCACGTTACGCTTTGTACAAAATACTCCACTTCTCACCATCAAAAAAGAAGATGGTGAACTTGTTCCTGATATCAAACCATCAATGATTTCAATTGTTCGGTGATAACCAAGCAATGTCAACTTTAAGTATTCTTTATAAAAGTTTTTCTGGGTTACAAAGCTTTTCCCACTCTTTAAATAATCTTAGCCATAATGTTGCTAATATCAACACACCTGGTTTTAAGGGCACTTCTGTTCACTTCCGAGATATGCTATCAGACCAGAACAAAGGTGGTGGAGTTCATTACACAGGAGAAACCTTAAAACTAACTCAAGGTGATATTAGTCGTACAGGTCAGGACTCTCACTTAGCCATCGATGGTAAAGGCTGGTTTGTGCTAACTGATGGAGAGCGTGAATACTTTACTCGTGCAGGGCAGTTTGAGTTTGATCAATGGCAGTTAGTTGATAAGTCTACAGGATATAAAGTATTAGGTATTCGTGATGGAAATATTCAAAACTTCAATCTAAATCACTATAATATTAGTTCACCTCAATCAACTACAAGTATCCAACTCAAAGGTAACTTGAATGCAGGTGCTGCAACAGGAACAAAAGTTCCTGCAGAAGGTGAAGAAAAACTAGAAGCCGTTTATTTTAATAAGCTTGGAGAGAAACATACTCTTTATTTTAGCTTTACGAAAAAAACGGGTAATGAGTGGACTGTAGCAGTAAAAAAATCTGAAACTGAAACACTTGCAACTCATACGATAAAGTTTAACGGTAACGGCTCCCCGCATGCGGATAGTGCTAACTTATCAGTCAAAATTGATGACAACCAATCAATTAAACTAAATATAGGTCAGTCTGGTACTTTCGCTAACTTAACAGGCTATTCTTCAGCTAATTCATCTGTCGCATTCAATGCTGAAGATGGAAGAGAAGCTGGTCAGGTGAAAGGTTTATCATTTGACCATACAGGTAAACTGTCTGTTGAATACACAAACGGTGATAAGCAAGATACTTTACATGTACTATTAGCAAATTTACCTAATGATCAATATTTAACCTCTGTTGGTAATAGTATGTTTGTCTATCAAGAGAGATCTGAAATCGTTTATGGTCATGGTGGCCAAAAAATGTTTGGCACAATAAAGGGTGGCTCCATCGAAAAATCAAACGTTAATATGTCACATGAGTTTTCTGAAATTATTATAGTGCAAAGAGGTTACCAAGCTAGCTCTCAAGTACTTAGTGTAACTAATAAAATGATTGAAGAACTTTATAACAGTGCTCGAGGAAAATAGCATTGATTTATCCTCTAACACTCTATAGTAATGAACATTTATTTTCACTAGTGAGTCACTTTAACTCTCTTTATTCAAAATGGGTTAAAAAGTGGTTTATTTCATGTGATTCATCATTAGCAGTAGATATACCAACAGAGAGCTTATTACTTGATAAAAAAAATGAAATAAAGAATAAGTTTAACATTCCTTTTTACGGTTTTGATAACTGGAATAAAGTATTATACAGCTCTCTGTTTGAAGATGAATGTTCCAATGATCAACTTACACACCCTCTCTGTCAATCAATCCTTAATGAGTGTCTTTCAGACTTATTAACTGTTTTAAAGGTTAGCTCACTGAGTGATATCGATGTTGAGCAATCAAATATTCTGAAGTTTGGCAGTGGGTGGTTAACTATCAAGCTTTTTATATCGGAAAATAATTATTTTTCTTTACTCCTCCCTTCTTCGTTTATTAAACCAATTTTAAAGCTACCAGTAATAAAAGATAATAAAACTCAACTAACAAGTAGACTTAATACTATCTCAGATAAAACTATAATATTGAAAGCTACATGTGATTCTATTTCTTTAACAGTCAAAGAACTAAATAGCTTACGTACTGGTGATGTAATCTCATTAGATACTCTCTCTGGCAATACCCTTTTTCTCAAATCTCATGAGAAAAAAGAAGTTTTTACATGCAAACCATGTAGTGATAAAGATAATAAAGCTGTTTACATTGTTGACAAAATTTTATAGTTATTCCGAGGTTACCCATGAAGCATGAATCTATTGATTTATCTAAAGTAAGTTATACAAATAATGATACTCCTTCGCCCAAAGAGTCTCTTTTTGATAGAATTCAGCCATCTATTATTGAAAGCTTAAATATTTCAATCGAAGCAGAGCTAGGTTCTGCTGAAATGTCTGTTTCAGATTTTTTTGAACTGAAAAAAAATGATGTAGTTACACTTGATACATTAATTGATCAGCCTTTAGAGCTCAAGGTTAATGGACATACCATCGCAACAGGAGAACTTGTTGTTGTAAATAATAACTTTGGTATCCGTATTATTAATATTCTTGAGAATACTTTATGAAAAGCTTGTACGTTTTGGCTTTACTGTACTCTTTATCTACTACGGTTTTTGCCACAGTAGATAAAATACCAGAAAATAATGAAAAACTTGTTTTTAAGAGTGAGTCAGTAACTGAAAACTATAAGCTTACGCAGTATAGTGTAACTATTGGTGCCATTTTATTAATAGCAGGCATTCTCATCTTTTATAAAAATAAAATTTTACTAAAAAATAATAATCAAAGTACTTTTGATTTTAAAATCATTGATCAAAAGAAACTAGACTCTAAAAATACTATAACTATTATTAAGATAGAAAACCAGAACTTTATTGTTTCCCATAATAGTAATTATAATCAAATAGTACCTCTCTCCCAATCATCTCAGTCTATAAGTGATCAGACATCATGATTAAAAAGATATTCATCCTTTTAATCTTATTAAGTATTGTTCCAATTGCTAGCAGCTCAGAAGTTGTTAATATCTCTGGATTATCTATCGGCTTTGACAATACAAGTAGTGATCTTTCTTCACCACTTCAAGTAATTTTATTACTCACGGTTTTAAGCTTAGCACCAGCCCTATTAATGATGCTGACGTCTTTCACCAGAATAATTATTGTCTTATCAATGATGCGTCATGCTTTAGGTCTCCAGCAAACTCCTCCAAATAATGTATTAATAGCATTAGCATTATTTTTAACATTTTATACAATGCAACCTGTTTGGCAGCAAGTAAATAATCAAGCACTCCAACCTTTAAAAAATGGAGAAATTACTTCTATTCAGGCAGCAGAAATTGCATCTCAACCTATAAAGCAATTTCTGCTTAAACATACCAGAGAGCAAGATCTAGCAATGATTCTTGAGCTATCTGGTAGCGAAATGCCAAACTCTGTACAAAGTGTTGATTTAATTTCATTAGTGCCAGCTTTTTTATTAAGCGAGCTACAAACAGCTTTTCAAATTGGCTTTATCATATTTCTTCCCTTTTTACTTATAGATCTCTTAATTTCAAGTACATTGATGTCAGTTGGTATGATTATGTTACCTCCCATGATGATATCTTTACCAATAAAACTCTTAGTTTTTGTATTAATCGATGGTTGGTCATTAATCACTTACGCTCTCGTTGGTAGTTTTTTTTAGAGGCTTTAGTCTATTCTCATGACGACTAAAGACTCAAAAAATATTGATTTTTTTTGGAGGAAATATAAGCAAGATACTTGTAAAGAAAACTTTGATAAGCTCATTGAAATATATACCCCTCTCGTAAATAAAATTGCAAATATCTATTATAAAAAAGTCTTTATTTCAGGGATATCTTTGGATGACTGTATTCAATATGGATTTGTAGGCCTTATAGAAAGTATTAAAAACTATAATATAGATAAAGGCTCTAACTTTGATATTTATGCATCTTTACGAATTAAAGGTTCTATTTTGAATTCTGCACATACATTTTCTGAGTTTTCAAATTACTATCACTGGAAAAGAAAGCTTGAAAATCAGCATAATAATGCAATGTCACAATCTATTGTTAAATTAGACCTTGAAACAATTATTAATATTACTATAGACTTAGGAATCACATATTTTTTATCAAATGACTTTGAGTGTTTTATAGTATCAAGTGAAAGCAGTATCAATAATACAAGTAAAATAGATGCACCTCTAGCGGTATCTATATATCGTGCAATTGAATCTTTAGATGAAATATTAAAGCATATTATTATTCATCACTACTTACTTGATGAGTCTTTTCAAGAAATTGCTGATACTTTAAGCTATTCCAAAGCTAGAGTCTCACAATTACATAATATCGCAATATGTGAGATCCGCTCAAAATTTTTATCTCCTAACAAATACACATTAGTGTAAAAGTTACTTTTATAATTATAAGCCTTGTAAAATTTTTCTCAGCTCTATAAAACTACTATGTGTATCGATTATTTCATAGAATTTTTTTGTGACATTACTAATCATTCCTTCCGAAACACAATCTGCGCCTAGTTTTTCTAATAACAATACTGTCACAAGCTGTCTACAGAGTTCTTTATCAGATAATTCATTCAGATTTGTTTTTGAAAACTTTGATGCTAATACTTCATTTATTGACTCTTCTTGCTCAATTTTAGCCGAAAAATGATCAGTTCCACTTGATTTTCGATTGCTTAGTTTAGATAGTATACGAGATATACTATCTAACTTATTATCAATTTTCATTGCTATCTTGCTGATACTTCGATATAAATATCTTGTTTATCGCACTATCTTTATTTAATTTACTTTCCAGTAAGACTTCACTTTCATCTTTAAGATTCTGCTGTTCTTCCCTTATGTTATTTTCAGTAACTGTTTGTATTATATTTTCAATATCACCATTTAAAGGTTTATTTTCATTATTTGCTTCTATTCCTAATTCTAATTTTTCTATCCCTAAGCTAATATTTTCTTCCTGTAATAGTAAGAGACCCTCAGCAAATAGTTTTAAGTAATCTGTAGCATTACTTTCTTTCAATTCAAGCCACACAGTAGCCGCTTCTTCAATTTCTGATGTAGTCAAATATAACAAGCTTAACTGAAACTTTGCTATCCATAAGTTAGGATCTTTTTCTAATGCAATTTTCATTTCCTCAATTGCATATTGATATAGTCCTATTTCAGCGTGTTCAGCCGCCAACATATAATAATAAACTGCACGTTCTTCTTTTTGAATACATTCTTTCAATAGTATTATTGCTTGAGCATGATCTCCTTGCTCACTTGCAGAAAGTGCACAGTGGAATATCTCATCTAAATTCAAATTATCAGTAAACTTCATCTATAAATCTCACTTTTCTTTTAAAAGTATTCTATTCTAATAAGTTTAAATTTACAAAATGTAATAGTTTGTGTAAAAATCATAAACTATACCACTTAGACAAGCAGTACTTAATTTCCTCTAATCCTGGAGGGTGTTTCAAACAAGCATCAACAACACCAGACTTAATAAAGCCTTGCTGTTTTTCAACATCAAGACAAGCTGAGCAAAGTATTAATCTCATTTCATATAAAGCTGTGTCATTTCTCACATAGTGGCAAAAGTCAATACCATTTTTAATCGGTAGTTCTCTTAATTCGCTGTCGCGGTACAATTGCTTTTGTAACCTTTCAATTGTTCTTCTACTATAGAGAGGCATGCACCAGTCTGTAATGGCAAGATCAAACTTAAAAAATTTATTTCGAAGTAATGAAAGACCAATATTGCCATTTTCACATACAGTAATATTGGTAATAGAAAGCTTATTTAATATATTTTTGATTTGAGTTTGATATTCTTGTTGATCATCAATAATGAGAACAGACAACTTATTTACATTCATAAAAGTGTATTGTATTTCTTTATTTATGTTCTAATATACCCTTCTTTTTGGGTATACTTACCTGGATCGCCAACAGATTTTAGCAGGTATAGTAAACTGAGTCTGACTTGTTTCTTTACCATCTAGCAAGTTTTTTGTAATTGTATAAGCGGTATAAGCAAGAGAAGTACAGTCTTGTGCTACTGAATCTATATCAATGGGCAAACAATCAAGTATATGGTAGTCATCAAACGTTGCTATTCTTATATCAAAATCGAGTAATTGGTGATCACGTAAATAACGCAGAACCCCTTCAAGTATAGTATAGGATGCAGTGAATAAACTATAAGGTGGACGTCCTAATTCTTTTATACATTCATCCATCATTTTATAGCCTGATTGAGGCTGATAATCTGCATGCTTAATCCAGCCAGGTCTGAGTATTAAGCTTGCTCTTTTTAGTCCTAATTTATAGCCATCAAGTCGTTGTTTACTTGGTGACAGTTCTAACTGACCACCAAAAAAGTAGCATTCTTGTCTCGTATTTGATATTAGCTTCGTTACTACATCCGCAGTTGCATTACAGGCATCTGAACATACAAGTGGTAAGCTTGAGTTGCCGATCTGTCTGTCTAACTGGATAACTGGCAATTGATTTGTGAGTTTTATATAAAACTGATCATTGGTCATAGCAGAGCCCACAATGAGAGCATCTACCTGTCGTTCAACAAGGTGAGTTACGACTTTTTTTTCTAAACTTTGATCATCTTCTGAACAAGCAATAAGCAGCTGTAAACCATCTTCTCGGCAGTGCTTTTCAAGTTCTTTAGCTATTGAGGCAAAGCCTAAGTTTGTTAGATCGGGTATGACCAAACCTATGGTATAACTACGCTTGGACTTTAATGAACGCGCATGAATGCTTGGACGATAGTTATACTCTTCAACTATCGCTAACACTTTTTTACGGGTGGTTTCGCTAATTCTTAGTGCTTCAGCCTTTCCATTAAGAATGAAACTAACTGTAGATTTTGATACACCAGCTTTTTTCGCTATTTCTGCTAGTGTTATTCGCTTTTTCTCTTTCACAACCCACCTGGCCAGCCCTATGTGAGTCGACTATTTTATAACACATTAGTTTGATAGACGAATAAAAATAGCTATGATGGTCAGTTACCTTATTAAAACCCTTACCCCCATTTACACTGAAAGCCAAAGCTATACTGGAGACACCGCCATAACTTTAGATTGTATTAAGCTTTGTATATCAATTGTTAGAAAACTGGTAACTATTCACTTTTTAGTACATTACTCTTTGGAACAACATACATAAGAACTTACTAATACACACCTCGAACAAAAAATCTTGTGGGAATGAGTGGATATTAATATGTGACTGGGGTTGCAGTTAAATGCTCCTGCATAAACTGCATTCCCACCATCCTTGGTAGTCAAGAGCGATCAAATCACCATTTGCGAAAGCAATACGCTTACTTTGATAATTTCCAGTAGATAAGATGAATCATAGCCTCTCCATTGAAGCTAATGTTGGTACTTTCTTTATTTGAAAAAAAACGACTGCTGAGCACTGCATCACCATTATTGATGAATAATTCAATACTTGAACGATCAATTAATACATGTAATTCATCAAGAGTGCCTTGCCAAGTTCGAGACTCCCATGAGTGAGTACGCCAATTTTTTCTTTTTAATATTAACCCAATATTATTAACTTCTATTAAGATAACATCAGATAATTTTATCTGATAGTTAGCTTCTCCTTTTACTATCATTTCTGAGCTTATCATTGGAAAAGATGGTATATCATTAGCGATAGAGCTGCTTTCTATTTTATCGCTACGGAGATTTTTTAGTTCATCAACAGGTTGCTGACACAACTTGCCATTATTTAAAGTTAAGACTCTCGGGCAAGTCATTTGGTGTATCCATCCACTTTTTATGGTGGGATGATAAGCTTCATTCTCATCAGGTAACCCCATCCATCCTATCAGTATTCTTCTGCCTTGTTCATCTTCCATGGTTTGAGGAGCATAAAAATCAAAACCTAAATCCAGTTCTTGAAAAGCACCATGCTGGTAACTATTGGTTTGATAGTTAAGTTTCCCAATCACATAACCAGCCTGAAATAAGTTTGCAAAACACTCATATTGTTTCGTTAATCCCTGTGGACAAAATAGTAATACGTCTTTTCCTTTCAAATGAAAAAGGTCAGGACATTCCCACATATAACCAAAATCACCAAAGCCATTAAGCCTTGAGCCAGCCAGTTCACCTAAAAATATCCAGTTTTCTAAGTCGCTTGATCGATACCAGATCACTTTTCCTTGCTTGTGGATATCTTGAGCCCCCAAAACAACATAATAATTTTCTCCATACCGCCACACTTTTGGGTCTCGAACATGGCCTGTATAACCTTTGGGCAGAGAAATCACAGGGCCTAGCTTTTGAACACTGCCATCACTATTTAGCAAAGCAAGACATTGATAGGCTGTTCTCCCTTTCTTAAACTTAACATTGCCTGTATAAAACAGCTTTATCTGATCATTAACAACAATTGCGGAACCTGAATAACAGCCATGTGACTCATATTCTTCTTCTGGAATAAGTGCGGGAAAAAGATGTTTCCATGACACTAAATCTTTTGAGATCATGTGCCCCCAGGCTTTGATGCCATGTTCACATGAAAAAGGATTCCATTGATAAAATAGATGATAATTTCCTTTATGATGAACGAGACCGTTGGGATCATTAAGCAAACCAATGGGTGCAGAAACATGCCATTGAGGCCGATAATAATCAGCCTCAAGGAAGTGCATACCGTTCAATAAACTGGTAATAACCTTCTGATAATACTGTTCTTTTTTATACATTTTCGGTGTTATATTTCAGTAAGTAAGAAATAATAAATGAAACTGTAAACGCGATTATCATTCCAATAATATAATGTATTAAACTATTTGGTTGGACAATAGCCATACCAGGTAAACCTGTTAAACCAACAGCTGTCATACCCACTTTACTAAAGACTACATAACCTCCACCACAAGCCCCTCCTGCAAGTGCAGCAAAAAAAGGCTTAATAAATCGAAGATTAATTCCAAATATTGCAGCTTCAGTAATACCCAGCAATGATGAAACTGCTGAGGGAACAGCAATCGACTTAATTTTTTCATTAGTTGTTTTAAAATATACCGCAAGGCACGCACCACCTTGAGCAACATTGGCCATAGCCCAAATAGGTAGCAAGAAATTTATGCCAATTTCAGGATTTGTTAGCAAGCCAGCTTCAATAGCATGAAAACTATGATGGATACCGGTAATAACAATTGCTGAATAGCTACCCCCAAACAGTACCCCTGCAACCCAGCCAACATGCGTATACATTACGTTCAGAACCCATGAGATCCCATCACCAAAAGCTCTACCTGCAGGACCAATAAATATCATGGCCACAAAGCCTGTAATCACAACAGTAATAAATGGTGTCAATATAATATCTAAAGCATTTGGTACCACTCGCCGTATATTTTTTTCAACTACACTCATAAACCAGGTTGCGAGCACAACAGGAAAAACTGTTCCTTGATAGCCTATCATGGCAATGTCCATATTAAACAGCTGCATGGTTTCAAAACCACCTGCGACACTCCAAGCGTTTGTCAACGCAGGATGCGTTAAAATACCGCCTAATGTAGCACCTAAATAGGGATTACCACCAAACTCTTTTGCAGCAGTAAAGCCAATTAAAATAGGCAAAATAATAAACGCTGCTGAACTGAAAATATCCAGTAATACAAATAATGTACTTTGAGAGTCAACTAGATTATATGTTCGTAATGTACCCAGTAATCCCATTAGTAAGCCTGATGCAACTATTGCTGGAATAATGGGAACAAATATATTGGAAAGTGTTCGAGCAAAGCGTTGTATGATATTTTGTTTTTGAGAGGCTATAGAATTTACTTCACTTTTACTACTTTGTTCGATGTCAGTTTCTTTTATAAATTCATCATATACTTCATTAACCAACCCAGTACCAAAAATAATCTGAAACTGTCCAGCGTTCGCAAAACATCCTTTTACACTGTCAAGTCGATCAATTGCGACTTTATCTCCTTTTGTATCATCATGAAGAACCAGTCTTAAGCGTGTTGCACAATGTGTTGCACTTGCTATATTTTCAACGCCACCCAATAAAGGAATTAGTTTTTTTACAACCTCAGCAGTATTCATCAGGCTACTCCTCTCAGTCTGAAGTCGATTTAATTTTTTACTTTAATAGCCATTTACTTCTTATATTTCAGGTATACCCTTCACTAATTATTTTTAGGTTTTCTTATCCAGACACTTAATAACCACCGCACCTAAAAATCTTTCGCTGTAGATATAGATAACTCTTTTATTAACATTTTTCGTGTTGGAAGCGCTGTCATTGCCCCTTTTTCTGAAATAACTAATCTTCCACAAGCATTTGCCCATACCATAGCTTCGCTTATTGTTTCCTCTGTATACCAGTGATCTTGTTTAACCAATATCGCTAATAAACCACCAACAAATGCATCTCCAGCCCCAGTTGTATCAACCGCACTCACTTCTCTTCCTTTGTATAACACAGGGGCTTTACCTTTAACGCAAAGTAATGCTCCGTCCTTTCCTTGTGTGACAATAACGAGAGGAATGGCAATCGATTCCAATTTATCTAGAGCTATTTTGAGGTCACTCGCTTCTGTTAACCAAAGCAGCTCTTCTTCAGAAAACTTCACAACATCAGCGACTAAAAGCACTTGCTTTATCACATCCCTCATTTCTTCAGGACATAACCAAACCTCATGACGCAGGTTAGGATCAAAGGAAACATAACCGCCAACTTTTCGAATAGCCTGTATTGCATTAAAAGCTGTTGAGCGACTAGGCTCATTCGCAAATGCATTTGAACAACAGTGTAGCCACTCACCTTTTGAAAAGCTGGGGAGGTCCTTAAACTCAAGAAATTGATCAGCACTTGGCTTCACCATAAAGCTGAAAGTTCTTTCACCATGTTCATCCAAGTTAATAATGACCGTCGAGGTACGATAATTCGCATCAAAAGAAAGGTATTTTGTATTTACCAGCTCTTTTTCTAGGATCGATTTCATATATTGTCCAAGAGGGTCCTTGCCTACTCGACCTATAAAATTGCTCCTACCCCCTAAACGTGAAACAGCCACAGCTACATTAGCAGGTGCTCCCCCAGGACACTTAAGATAGTGATCTCTTCCCTCTGGGATAAGGTCTACTACGGCATCTCCCAATACCCATAACTGGTTACTCATTAACACTCCAATACAGATCAATCACAAGCCAAGCATACTAAAACGGTTTAGCAGCGCAATACTATTATGCTTAATCGATTAAGTTTTGTGAAGAGGGAATCTATTTCAAACCTTATTCGGTTTGCTTCATACTTGATGGCATTTCTTTTGCGGGATAAAGAGAGTTGCGCTTTTATTCCATAAACACAGTTTCGCGCACTGAAATATAAATCTCACTTAGTACTTTAAAGCGCGTGATTTATATTTCAGTCAAAATCAGAGCAGATGGCTCGATGACACAAAAGGCGCCTTCTCCTAATGCTGGTGACGCCCTTTGACTACATCGTAAATATTTCCTTAGAAGCGAGATTACCAGTAAGGCTTGGCACCTTCACCCCACCAGCGTCTACCTGGCCTCTTATCAGTGTGAATAAACTGTTTATAAAAGCCAAATGTACTAAATCCAGCTTGCTGCAGTGCTTTATATATTTTTTGTCTATCCGCACTTGTTAGACTGATATCAAAAGCAATTTTAAGATGCTCACTATTGACTGCACCACCCACTCTTTTATTATGTTTAACACAACGATGAGCGCTATTTAGCCCAAAGGTTTTACCAGCAATATCCATTGCCTTCTGCAGCATATTTAGTGATTGTGTACAGTGAAAATACTCTCCACAACATTTACACGCTAAATGTTCAATTGAAATATCCAGCCATGGCCATTCACCTTTAAAGTCATGGTAATGATTATATAAACCATCTGATTGGCCATCGCCATGTTGTGCTTTTGTGCTGTTATTTGAGGTAGCATTTCCAGCAGCCGTTGCAGCCGGAGTATTTTGTGAATTTTCTGTGGATACTTCTTCTGTAATAGTGTCTGATTTATGTTGGCTCCACCAGCTAGCCACATCAAAACATGGACATGCTTTACTCACACCAGGAAAGTCTCTATGGCCTAAAACTTCGGCCTGCGGAAAACGATTTAGTAGTTTATGCACCAAATAATTAAGCGTAGTAAATTGCTTCTGTGTATATGTACTTGCAGGCTTGCCATTTCTCAACCCTCCTATCAAACAAATACCAATACTGTTTTTATTATGACCCTTGACATGAGCACCTGCTTTTTTTATTGAGCGGCCTTTATCCAACGTTCCATCAAGACAAATAACATAATGATAACCAATATCCTGCCAACCATTATCTCTTACATGCCAACGTTTAATATCAGCAGCTCGAAAGGCTTTACTTTCTTCTGTTGCACTACAGTGAATAACAATATGTGTTATTTTTCTACCAAACTCTTTTTCGCTGGCTTTTTGTTTTTGGGCATCACTTTGATTGTCTGAAGTCGTGCTTTGCGGCTGTTGGCCATTACCTGGAATATTGATTTCATCACCAGGGCGAATAACATCAGGATTGACAATCTGTGGATTTGCTTTGATAAGGTCAGCTAAAGAGACACCAAGGCGTTTAGCAATATCCCAAAGAGTATCACCAGAAACAACCTTATACATCTCTGTTGCGGTAGATGTGCCAATTGCTCCACCGCTACCAACAGTAATTGTCGGTGAACCAGAGATAATGACACCACCATGTGCGGTCTTACTGCCTACATGTGCAATAGGCTGTCCATTGACTAATATATTTGGAATACCTTCAGCAATGGTGTCATCACAAGCTGTTTTGTCTCCCATTCGAGCAACAGAAACACCATTGAAAAAAACATTGGGTGAGCCCGTACTAATTGCGTTGGGTTTATGATCATCACAAGCGTTCATATCACCGACACGAGCTACGGGTTTACCAGACATAACACTTCCTATTTTTACATCTTAAAGGATCATAAAAGCAGTTATACTTTTGCACTAGGTATAACTTGCAGAGCTGTGATCTTATAAAATTTAGAAACTGATAAATGCAAAGTTTTGTATTAATGTGAGCTTAATTCACTCATATAATCTTTGTTTTTTATCCCACTAATGAATTATTTACGATTATGCGTCCTCTAAAAGAACTTTTACGTTTGAATAAAAACATCAGGGCCATAGGGTTCGATGACGCTCCTTTTCAGAAAGAGCGGGGTAGTTCTGTCAATATCTCAGGAATAATCTGCGCTAATACACATTTTGAAGGTATGCTCTGGGGAGAAGCGACAAAGGATGGAGTTGATGCAACATATGTCTTAATAAACATGCTTAAAAACAGTAAGTTTTATCCTCAAATCCATGTTGTATTAACTGATGGAATAGCGATAGGTGGTTTTAATATTATTGACTTACCTTTATTAAGTGCAGATTTACAACGACCATGTATTGCTATTATGCGAAAGCTTCCTGATTTAGAACGGATTGATAAAGCACTTCATGTTTTTTCTGATTATCAAGAGAGAAAAAAATTACTTGAAGATGCAGGTAAAATTTATAAGCACGATAAACTTTACTTTCAAGTAGCTGGGTGCTCACCTATGACTGCAGAGAAAGTCATAGACAAGCTGATTGCCCAAGGCAATGTCCCTGAAGTCCTCCGTTTAGCTCATCTAATTGGTGCTGCGGTAAAAACAGGTCAAAGTACAAATAGAGCCTGAGCCAGTACAGATAAACCGCTAACGACTTTAATCAACCTTTTTAGTGAGACTACTTTCCAATGCAGAATGAGCCAAAAATTTTGCCTAATAGATCATCGGAGGTAAACTCTCCAGTTATTGTATTTAGCTCATTTTGAGCAAACCTCAAATCTTCAGCGAGTAGCTCACCTGCACCATAACCCGACAGTTGTAACTGACCATTACATAAGAATTCTTTGGCTTTATGTAATGCCTGCAAATGTCGCCTACGTGCAGTAAACCCACCTTCTGTACTGCCTGTAAACCCCATACATGACTTGAGATGCTCTTTTAATAAAATGATTCCTTTACCATCCTTTGCGGATAACCCAATCACAGGCAGCTTTTCATTAGTAATGTACTGTTCAGCACGCTCTTCTGTTAAGTCAATTTTGTTACGAACTACAGTTATTTTTTCAGGATGAGGCAGTTTATCCACAAACTCAGGCCAAATTAGGTGAGGGTCAATCGCACTTGTTGTGCTGCTATCAACCATTAACAGAACACGATCAGCCTGAGCTATTTCCTGCCAGGCCCGTTGAACACCTATTTGCTCCACAGCATCATCGCTTTCACGTAAACCTGCTGTATCAATGATATGTAGTGGCATACCCTCTATATGGATATGTTCACGAAGTACATCTCGTGTTGTCCCTGCTATATCAGTTACGATTGCAGTGTCTCTTCCAGCAAGTGCATTTAACAGGCTTGACTTACCTGCATTAGGTCTACCCGCAATAACGACTGTCATGCCTTCCCGCAAAATTGCTCCCTGGTTAGCTTCCTTCAATACTGAATCAAGCTGGGTAATGATGCCTTGTAAATCACTTGCAACTTTTCCATCAGCCAGGAAATCAATTTCTTCTTCTGGAAAATCAATAGCTGCTTCAACGTACATTCGTAATTGAATGAGTTTATCCACAAGGTTTCGAATTTTCTGAGAAAAGACCCCTTGTAATGAACGCATTGCGCTTTTCGCTGCAGACTCAGAAGCACTTTCTATTAAATCTGCAATGGCTTCAGCCTGAGTTAAATCAAGCTTGTCATTTAGAAATGCTCGCTCAGAAAACTCTCCAGGATTAGCAAGTCGAACCCCGCAACTTAACACCTCATTTAAGAGCATATCTAAGACAACAGGCCCTCCATGCCCTTGCAGCTCTAAAACATCTTCACCAGTAAAAGAGTTTGGTCCGGCAAAAAATAGCCCAAGCCCTTCATCAATAACATCACCAGCCTGACTAAAAAATGGGCCATAATGGGCATATCGAGGTTTAATCGTTTTGCCTAAAATCTTACTCATAATATGCGTAGACTTAGGGCCAGAAACACGAATGATGCCAACACCGCCTCTACCAGGAGGAGTGGCAATAGCCGTAATCGTATCAGGTATGTAGTTTGTTGCAGTCATTGTTGCGTTCTTTTGACAGCTTGTTAACAACAGTAATTTTAGAGTAACACCTAAATTAGCTTAAGCCAGAAACTAAAAGGCCTCGGTCATTGCCGAGGCCTGTGGATAACTCTGTGAGTAAACAGTGTATCAACTAGAACTTTCAGCTTGACGCTCAATTCGACGAGTGATGATCCACTGCTGCAATATTGATAACACGTTGTTCACTACCCAGTACAAAACTAATCCCGCCGGGAACCATAAAAAGAACACGGTGAAAATTACTGGAAGCAGCTTCATTACTCTGGCCTGAGTCGGATCAGGAGGCGTTGGGTTAAGCTGCTGCTGAACAAACATTGATGCGCCCATGATTAATGGAAGAATAAAGTATGGATCCATCTGAGATAAGTCATTAATCCATCCTAACCAAGGCGCCTGACGTAACTCTACTGATTCCAAAAGAACCCAGTACAAAGCAATGAATACTGGCATTTGGACAAGTATGGGTAAACATCCCCCCATTGGATTCACTTTTTCTTTTCGATAAAGCTCCATCATGGCTTGAGACATTTTTTGGCGATCATCACCAAACTTCTCTTTCAGCTCCTGCATTTTTGGCGCAATTCGACGCATATTAGCCATAGAGCGGTAACTAGCGGCTGATAGAGGGAAAAATGCTAGTTTGACCATAATTGTCAGGATGATAATCGACCAACCCCAATTAGGAATTAAACTGTGAATAAAGCCCAGCAGTAAAAACAAAGGCTTAGCTACAAACCATAGAATGCCGTAGTCTACCGTTAACTCCAGCCCATCAGTTAAAGCTTGTAACTTATCCTGAATTTTTGGTCCAACATAGAGAGTTGCACTTGCCTCACCCTGTTCTCCTGGCGCTAAAACAATGGGGTTATTCATATCAACCATACTAACGATATACTGTGACTGCCCACTTAGTTTTACTTCTCGGGTAGAGTACTCAATAGGGTTATCATTTTTTGGTACCCAGGCAGCTACAAAGTAATGCTGTAAAATTGCAGCGTATCCACTAGCCACATTCTCTTTATAAGGTTCTTCAGCAAACTCATCGAAAGGTAGTTTCTTGTATTTCTCTTCATTCGATTTTACCGCAGCACCAAGGTAAGTATTAAAACTGGTAGCACCTTGAGTGGAACTGGGGTCTGGTGAATTATCCCGCTTTAACTGTGCATAAAAAATCGCTTTCCAAGAGTTGGAAGACTTATTATTAACAACATAATCAAGATCCACAGCATAGTTATTTCTATGGAATGTATAACGTTTAACTAACTCAACGCCTTCTTTTGTTGTTAAGGAAAGATCAACAACTAACTGCTCTTCTCCATCCTTTAGCTGGAACGCTGAATTCTTAGCAGAATATAAAGGAGTACCTTTACTATTGGGACCATTTTTACCCACAAGGCCACTTTGAGCTATAAAGGTCCGCTGCTTGGAGCTTTCCAGAATTGTAAAAGGCTCAGGAGAAGGATTTTCTTCGGAAGGGAGCGTTACAGGGTAATCAAGTAGTGAGACTTTGATAATATCACCACCCTCAGGGTTAATCTCAATATAGAGCTTATCTGTGGTGACTTTTATCAACTGTTGATTTGACTCAGCAACACTTGTTGGTGCTTTAGCTATTTGAGGCGCATCCCCTGTTGAGTCGGAGACTGTTGGTGCATCAGCATTGTCTACAGTTGTTGTTGAATCAGCTTCAGGTATTAAGCTAGTTACACTTGCTGTTTGCTCAGCAGTAACACTGTGCTGGTTAAAATCTTGATTCCACTGCAGGATCATTAAATATCCCACAACGACTAAGCCAGCAATGATTAAAGTTCTTTGCAAATCCATGGTTCAAGGGCCAAACGTTGTAGTTAATAAAATATTATCCCAATGTAGGTCTGAACGTTACATATCCAGCTGCAATGGAAACTCGTGATTATACGAAAAAAAGTTGTTTTACTGCCAACCTAAAGTTGTCGTTTTAGTGTTCTTTTAGCTTAGGTCAACAGGCCCCCTTTAGCGCATAAGCATCTGTTAAAGGTATTTTTGGGTTGCAGCACGCTTATTCAAACGCTGCCATGACTGACGAAGGAGGCCAAATATTTGTTCATTTTCCAGTTCAGTCAACCCTGGCCGAGCCAAGATTACAATATCTAATGCAGGAAGCTGGTTATGAGTAAGTCGATATGACTCTCGGAAAAGACGTTTAATACGGTTTCTTTGAACTGCTTTTTTAGCAATTTTTTTAGATACAATCACCCCTAAACGAGATTGTTCTGATTTTGAGGGGGAAGCTAACATCAAAAGGAATTTGTGCGGCACTCTGATACTACACTGATCAAAGACACAACGATAATCAGCTGATGTTAAAAGCCGAAACCGTTTTGGAAATACCTGCCGCACGCGATTAAAGCCTGACAGCTTAAGCAGCTAATTGCTTGCGCCCTTTTGCACGACGACGTTTTAGAATTTGACGTCCATTTTTGGTAGCCATGCGTGCACGGAAACCATGAGTGCGTTTACGCTTTAGACAACTAGGTTGAAATGTTCTTTTCATAGCTCACCTACTAGCAGTAATCACTAACCTTTGAGTTAGTTAAAGAGCAGGTTAACAATGAACCGGGCTCTTGTGGATATAGTTTAAGGCGCGTAATTCTAGAGAATATCTAGGCAATCGTCAATTTGATCTGAATAATATTTATAGGTCCAGTGAATAACTTCCTTAAATAACAGGATAAGTCGTGACCTGTGCATAGTTTAGACCTTAAACACGGCTACAGCTTTACCAAATTGAGTATCAAACACTTTCTTTTACATTTCTTATGCTCCTTTCTGCACACTTCATTGGTAAATGTTTTTTCTTCTTAAGCTTTTATATAAATAAAATTAATTAAATATATATATATGATATTTTTTATTTATTTGTTGTTATTGTTATTTATTATAGATAAGCAATTTTGTGGATAAGTCTACTATTTACAATAAAATCAATTAATTACTCAAAGTATAACATTGTTAAAAACACGGGAATTATCTGTCAGTTACTTGAGTATTACTGGTGTATAACCTGTACACTGTTTTGATGTGAATAAAAAACCCCAAGATACCCACAGGATAATCATCTTTATAATAACAATTTATCCACAGAGTTATTAAGAGAGGATTTTTCTTCGAAATTAGATGATAAAATTTCACTTTATCCACAAAAAGTGCTTGATTAATCAAGTATATCAGGGTGTGCACAGTAAATAAGATAAAATTTGCATTAGGGTGTGGATAACTAGGTTGGATAAGTATAGAATTAACACGCTAACTGATGCTTATTAACAACTCAGCTGTTTTTGAGGGGATTATTCTGTGCCACTAGCTCTCTGGCAACAGTGTCTTGAAACATTGCAGGATGAATTGCCATCACAGCAATTCAATACCTGGATCCGCCCATTAAAGACAGAAGTCCTTGAAAATGGTGGGTTAGTTTTGATTGCCCCTAATCGTTTTGTTAAAGACTGGGTGCAAGAAAAGTTCTTGAAACGTATTGAAGAAATTCTAAATGACTGGTCTGAAGGCTTTGCACCTATTGTCACATTAGCTGTCGCTAACCGAACACAGAGTTTTTTATCAAACAGAAATAGTCACTTATCTCGACCTGTTTCTCGAAGTGGAGATATGTCAAGTTCTCCATCACAAAATGTTTCTAGCTCAAGACAGGTACTTAATAGTACTAATGTAAAACCAACGGTAGCTATAGAAAATACGCTCAAAGACATGGTGGATGTTAAAGACACTAAGCTTGTTGGCAGTGTTTCTCCAACCCTGTCATTAGATAAAGATACGACTGATTACGATTCCTCTTCTCCCCTACTTAGAAAGCAGTCTACCCGAGCAGCGAATGAATCGAGGTCTTTGAAAGAAAAAGTTCTCAAAGATTCTATTTTACCTCCAGTCAATCATTCCTTGCTTGCTGAACTTGAAGATAATTTAACGCCTCAGTCTGCATCACCTGTTATTGTCAGCTCAAGTAAAAAAGTTACCGAACGTCAAGTTGATGTAGAAGGTGGATTAAAGCACAACAGTTCTTTAAATGAAGATTTTATATTTGAAACATTTGTTGAAGGTAAATCTAATCAATTAGCGCTTGCAGCTGCAAGACAAGTAGCTGAAAACCCCGGAGCTGCGTATAACCCTCTTTTCTTGTATGGTGGTGTTGGTCTTGGTAAGACACATTTGATGCACTCTGTGGGTAACTATTTAGTGCAGCAAAATTCCTCTGCGAAAGTCATTTATCTTCACTCAGAACGTTTTGTCGCAGATATGGTTAAGGCATTGCAGCTTAATGCAATAAATGACTTTAAGCGTTATTACCGCTCTGTTGATGCTTTGTTGATTGATGATATCCAATTTTTTGCTGGCAAAGAGCGGTCTCAGGAGGAGTTTTTCCACACTTTTAATGCATTACTAGAAGGTGGACAACAAATGATCCTTACTTGTGATCGGTATCCGAAAGAGATATCTGGGCTGGAAGAGCGCTTAAAGTCGCGTTTTGGTTGGGGTTTAACTGTTGCTGTTGAGCCACCTGAGCTTGAGACTCGAGTAGCCATACTGATGAAAAAAGCGGAGCAGATTAAGGTCAATTTGCCACATGACTCTGCTTTTTTTATAGCACAACGTATTCGCTCAAATGTTCGTGAGCTGGAAGGAGCACTCAAGAGAGTGGTTGCTAGCGCTAAGTTTATGGGACGTGATATTACCCTCGATTTAATTAGAGAGTCTTTAAAGGATTTATTAGCGTTACAAGACAAGCAAGTTAGCATTGATAATATACAGCGTACTGTTGCTGAATATTTCAAGATTAAGATTTCTGATATTTTGTCAAAGCGAAGAAGCCGTTCTGTTGCAAGGCCTCGCCAAATTGCTATGGCACTTTCAAAAGAACTGACAAATCACAGTCTACCTGAAATAGGTGATGCTTATGGGGGACGTGATCATACGACAGTGTTACATGCGTGTCGTAAAGTCAAAGAGCTTACAGAAGCTGATGCAGAAATAAGAGAAGACTATAAAAACTTATTACGATTATTAACAACTTGATTCTTCTATTTTTTAAGCTCTCATTGGTTAATCTCCATGTTAGTGAAGGCGAGAGAACAGAATTATGAAATTTACAGTCACTCGAGAAGCATTACTTAAACCACTCCAACTTGTAACTGGTGTAGTTGAACGCAGACATACTCTACCTGTGTTATCAAATGTATTGATGGTTGTTGAAGGTGATCGCTTATCACTGACTGGTACTGATTTGGAAGTAGAGTTGATTGGCCGTGTTAACTTACAGCAAGGTGCTGAAGATGGTGAAATAACGGTTCCTGCAAGAAAGTTAATGGATATTTGTAAGTCATTACCGGATGATGCCATTATTGAGTTTAAGCAAGATGATCTGCGAGTTATTGTAAAAGCAGGTCGTAGTCGCTTTACCTTATCTACCCTTCCTGCGGCAGAATTTCCCAGTATTGATGAAGATCCTGGTTCTATTTCATTTAGTGCTGATAAGCATATGCTTCGATCACTCATCGATAATACTGGCTTTGCCATGGCTCAGCAGGATGTTCGGTATTACTTAAATGGTTTGTTGCTTGAGTTAACGGACGAGCATGTAAGGACGGTCGCAACAGATGGTCATAGATTAGCAATGTGTACGAGCAACCTGCAGCGTGAGGAAAGTGCTACTGATAGGCTCCAGGTAATTGTGCCAAGAAAAGGTATTTTAGAGTTTGCTCGAATTTTGACAGATGGAGCAGAAACTGTAGATATTTTGCTCGGTTCAAACCATATGCGTGCAGTAACAGGTGATTATACGTTTACTTCAAAGCTTGTTGATGGAAAGTTCCCAGAGTATGAGCGAGTTTTGCCACGAGGTGGTGATAAAGAAGTAATTGCTGATAGACAACTACTGAGACAAGCACTAAATAGAGCCGCTATTTTATCTAATGAAAAGTATCGTGGCGTACGTTTAACATTTGCACCGAATCAGTTAACTATCATTGCAAATAATCCAGAGCAAGAAGAAGCACAGGAAGAGTTGCCTGTTGATTACCAAGGAGAAACATTAGAGATTGGCTTTAATGTTTCGTACTTGTTAGATGTACTTTCTGTTATCTCTGGTAAATCAGTTAAAATTACCCTTTCAGGTCCAGATCGTAGTGCACTGGTTGAAGACTCAGAAGGTGGTGAGTCTTTATATGTCGTAATGCCTATGCGGTTATAATATGCCTATTGACCATCTTCAGATTGCAGGTGTGCGTAACCTAAAATCGGTGGTCATAGAGCCCTCACCTACCATTAATATTATCTCTGGTATTAATGGTAGTGGAAAAACCTCAATCCTAGAGTCAATTCATTTATTAGGTCTTGCTCGCTCATTTAGAAGTGCAAAAATTCAGCCAGTAATTATGCATGGTGAGAATGCTTGTACGGTTTTTGGTCGTCTCGAGAATGGAAATCCTCTAGGGATCCAACGCTTGGTTGATGGGGAGTTATTGATAAAATATGCAGGCAAACGACTTTTCTCTGTTGCTGATTTAGCAAGTAAGCTTCCCTTAATTGTCATTACTCCAGATACATTTCAACTGCTATCTGGGTCACCTTCCTTGCGACGCCAATTTATAGATTGGGGTGTGTTCCACGTGGAACATAATTTTCTAACCTATTGGAAAAACACAAGAAAAGTACTTAAACAAAGGAATAATCTGCTTAAAAATGCTACAATTACTTCCCCTCAAGTGGTTTCATGGGATATTACTTTAGTAGAGAATGCAAATAAAGTTGATCAATTTAGAGCACTTTATTTAAATCAACTTAAAGAAGTTTTTCATCAGATAGTAGATAAACTTATTAATATAAGTGATCTAAGTTTGTCTTACTATCGTGGTTGGGATAAAGAAAAAGACTATAGTGAAATTTTAAAGCTTAACTTTCAAAAGGATAAAAAGTTTGGTTTTACAAGTCTAGGTCCTCATAAAGCAGACTTGAAAATTAAAGTAGGTAACAAGCTGGCAACTGATGTGCTTTCAAGAGGACAGCAGAAGATAATAGTTTGTGCCTTAAAAATTGCACAAGGTTTATTGTATCTGAAGCAGATACAAAGACCTTGTATTTTTTTGATAGATGATCTGGCTTCAGAGCTTGATCAACACTTTAGAAATAATATTTGCCAACTATTAGAAAACAGTGGTGCACAAGTTTTTATCACAGTTATAGATACTGATTCAATCATTAATAGTTGGAAGGATAAATCTAAAGTGAGATTGTTCCACGTGGAACATGGTCAGGTAAAAGAAATGCAGCCATAACGATGTTTGTATAGGAGCATAAAATATGGCGGAAAATAATTACGATGCATCTAACATTAAAGTGTTAAAAGGTTTAGATGCTGTTCGTAAGCGGCCTGGTATGTATATTGGTGATACTGATGACGGTACTGGGTTACACCATATGGTGTTTGAGTTAGTTGATAACTCGATAGACGAAGCTCTAGCTGGCTTTTGCTCCGAGATTGAAGTCATTATCCATACAGATGACTCAGTGACAGTTAAAGATAATGGTAGAGGAATACCTGTAGATATCCACGAAGAGGAAGGTGTTTCTGCTGCAGAAGTCATCATGACTGTACTTCATGCAGGAGGAAAGTTTGATGATAACACTTATAAAGTTTCAGGAGGACTTCATGGTGTTGGTGTTTCGGTTGTAAATGCACTTTCAAAGTACCTAAGGCTCACTATACGTAGAAGTGGAAATGTACATGAACAAATTTATGAACATGGCATTCCAAAAGCACCGCTGACAATTGTTGGTGAAACAGATACTACAGGTTCTGAAGTTCAGTTTTACCCCTCAGAAGAAACATTTTCAAATATTAGCTTCAGCTATGATGTTTTAGCCAAGCGTCTGCGAGAGTTATCCTTTTTAAACTCAGGTATATCTATACGTTTGTTTGATGAAAGAACAACGAAAGAAGATATCTTTAAGTATGATGGTGGATTAAAAGCTTTCGTTGAGTACTTAAATCAAAATAAAAACCCACTTAATCAAGTTTTTCACTTTACACATCAGCGTGAGGATGGAGTGGGTGTTGAAGTGGCAATGCAGTGGAATGATGGTTTTCAAGAAAGTATTTACTGCTTTACCAATAATATCCCACAACGTGATGGTGGAACTCACTTAGCAGGCTTTCGAGCTGCACTTACACGTACTCTAAATCAATATATTGATAATGAAGGTGTATTGAAAAAGCAAAAGGTAAATACGACAGGTGATGATGCAAGAGAAGGTTTGACTGCAATTGTCTCCGTTAAAGTACCTGATCCGAAATTCTCCTCACAAACAAAAGATAAGTTAGTATCCTCAGAAGTAAAAAGTGCCGTAGAGCAAGAAATGAACCGCGCACTTAATGACTACCTACTTGAAAATCCACAAGATGCTAAGGCTGTCGTCAGTAAGATGGTTGATGCTGCTAGGGCTAGAGAAGCAGCAAGAAAAGCCAGAGAAATGACCCGCCGTAAGGGAGCTTTAGATATTGCTGGCTTACCTGGAAAACTTGCTGATTGTCAGGAAAAAGATCCTGCACTTTCTGAACTGTATATTGTGGAGGGTGATTCAGCTGGAGGTTCAGCTAAACAGGGTAGAAACAGGAGAACGCAGGCAATTCTGCCTTTGAAAGGAAAAATTCTAAACGTAGAAAAAGCCCGTTTTGATAAAATGCTTTCCTCAGCAGAAGTAGGGACACTCATTACGGCTCTTGGCTGTGGAATTGGCCGGGAAGAGTTCAGTATCGATAAATTAAGATACCACAATATAATTATAATGACTGATGCGGATGTTGATGGATCACATATTCGCACATTGCTATTAACATTCTTTTTTAGGCAAATGCCTGAAATACTCGAAAGAGGGCATATCTATATTGCTCAACCTCCGCTATACAAAGTTAAACGAGGTAAACAAGAGCAGTATATTAAAGATGATGATGCTTTAAGTAGTTACTTAACAAACTCTGCACTTGAAGGTGCTTGCCTATTCCCGTCAGAAGATACTCCTCCTATCCAAGGAGAGCAGCTCGAAAAGCTAGTACTTCAATACCGTAAAGTTCGCCAGTCAATTGAACGTTTATCACGTCTTTATCCTGAAGAAGTGCTTGACCGTTTAATTTACCTGAAACCTATAAATGAAGACTCTTTAAGAGATAAAGCATTTATGGAAGAGTGGTCTGAAACACTTTCTCAGCAGCTAACTTCCTTAGTTGGTGAGGGTAAGATTTATCAGGTAAACCTTGTAGAAGATAAAGAACATCATTACTGGCTGCCCAAATTAACCATGATTAATCATGGTGTTGATTACAAATACACAATTAGTTTTGAATTTTTTAACTCAAAAGATTACAGGTTGATTGTAGAGTTAGGCCAAGCTTTACAAGGGTTACTCTCAGATACTGCATTTATGCAAAAAGGGGAGAGAAAGAAAAATATTAGCAGTTTTGACGAAGGATTAAGCTGGTTGATGAGTGAGTCGACAAAGCGTCACTATATCCAACGTTATAAAGGACTGGGCGAGATGAATCCTGAGCAGTTGTGGGAAACAACAATGGACCCCGAAACTCGTCGTATGCTTCAGGTTACCATTGAAGATGCAATTGCAGCAGATCAGATCTTCACGACACTAATGGGAGATCAGGTAGAGCCTCGTAGAGACTTCATTGAAAGTAATGCTTTAAATGTTGCAAATCTAGATGTTTAAATAAATATCCTTCATTTGGGTATAAAAAAACCGGGTATTATTTACCCGGTTTTTTTATTTTACAGAATAGATATTCATTAAATATTGATAATTTTATGCGCATTTGCAAGCCAACGTTGTAGCTCATTTTTTTCTGAAAATTTTAAATCGGCATTACTAATAGCATGTGATAAAGGTATATTATGAATTTTATCTGCAACGCGCTCATGTAGCTCTGGTAAGAAAATTTCAGAGCCACCTGTATTTAAAAATTCTTGACGAGTTTGAGAATTGTCCCATCGATAAAATTTATCCTCGTCACCATAAAAGCCATTTTTAATGACGGCTTTTTTGTAGGTTATATCTCCTAGATCTTGCTGGGCTTCTTTTAGTAGGATGATTGAATCTTTCAACCTATTCATTACCCAGTATAAGATAAACTGTCTTTTGAGTGTTCTAAGAGCTTCTTTAAAAGTAGCCGCCTCTTGTCTTATGACCCCACCTACTCCAGCGGGTAATGATACTATAAGATCCACATCAGGATTATCTGCCATAATATCCATTAGATCCATCCAGCCTTCATGGCGATGCAGGTTGACAGGTATGACATCAGCAAGCTTATGCCAAACTCTAGCAACGTCAGGATTTCGAGAGTCTGATTCAATAACAATGGGCTTTGCTTGTTTTAGATTGACTTGAAAGTCAATAAATAGATTGGCAGCAAATGACTTTCCAACACCGCCCTTATCACCATGAAAAAAATATATATTACTCATTGTAGTCCTTTTTATAGCTCACTATCAGGAATATCCTGGACGAAGTCTGTTTGAGTTCTAGATGAAAAATTAAGTGTATTTTTTTCTTTTTGAGAATTCTTGGAAGGAGTATTCAAGTTTCCAGAAATAGCATTTATTTTTTTCCAGTAGCTTTTAAATGTTTTTAATGTAATGTCGAATTCTTCTTTTTGTAGACGTTGATAAATTTCTTCAAGAGAAAAACCAAGTGTAATAAGTTCATTTATATCGTTTTCAAGAGCTACTATTACAGCATAAGCAGATTTGGTCTGCCTTTTGGGAGTGCATTGCTTCAATGATTTTAAAGTATTCTTTAATTCATTTATCTCTTTATCAGTATATGATTTTCTATTATCCATAATGCTTTATACCTCTTAAAAATTAGGCTTAAAAAATAATAAATAATTCAACTTTAAGTAACTCAATATAATAAATAGTTAAAAGCGACTCATTTAAACTGAGAGCTACTCGATTTTTTAAAAACTATAAGCCTTATTTTTTTAAGATCATTTCTGCTACTTATAAATTAATTACAGATATTTATAATTTCCTAAGTCAAAGATTGGAAAGAGAAAAAAGACTGTAAAGAGAAAATAGATTAGAAAGTGAAAAGTTGCTTAGCAAGGGTATGAAGAAAGACAGATATATTTCAGATTAGTTATACCCTTCACGAATGATTTCTAGGTTTTGTTATCTTCACTCCTCACCCCAATCACCTAATATAAGCTCATGGGGATTTGTCACTCGATGGCCGCACCTAAAAACCATTTGGGTATATTAAAAATAAGTACAAAATTTAGATTTTGTTAATTTAGTTTGTATTTATAAAAGCTTACATTCATATCATAGTGAAAGTATTACCGGGAAGAGACAAAGCATTACAATTAAGGTATTTTATCAGTAGCACTTTTGCTCTCTTTAAGTGAGAGAATGAAAAAAGAAGTCTAAATAAAATAGTATTTTCAGCTAGTTAATAAAGATAGTTAGGGAACGATAATCTTAAAGCTGACCAATATGGATAAGATAATAGCTGTGTATTCCAAGTACGCTCAACGGTTTATAGAGGAATATACACAACTTGATGCGGCAACGGTCCATAGTAGTTGGTCTGAGTGCCTACCGCTACCTCCCGGCAAAGCATTAGACATTGGTGCAGGAAGTGGTCGTGATGCAGCTTGGTTAGATCATATGGGATATAAGGTTACTGCAGTAGAACCAGCATGCCGTCTACGTGAGCTTGCAGAGATTAAAACGCCAAAAGTCACTTGGCTGGATGACAGATTACCCGACTTAAAGAAAGTGCGTGAACTTCAAACAAAGTTTGATGTTATTTTAATTAGTGCTGTTTGGATGCATTTAACTTCAAGAGAGCGGGAATTGTCTCTTGGTCATATTGTACAACTGTTAAACAAGCAAGGCCGTTTGATAATTACATTGCGCTTTGGACCAAACCTGAATAGAGAACGAAAGATGTATCCTGTTTCTGTCAAGGAGTTAAAGCAACAAGCGTTACAGCATGCATTAACATTTTTAAAATCATCAAGTAGTAGAGATTATTTACAAAGGAGTCAGGTTAGCTGGGAAGCTATAGTGTTAACACACGAAGTTAATCAATATGGATAGTTGATTGCAACATATACATAATTAATAACCAATGACTGTTTTAAATGGAATGGTTAGACAGTATTTTTACAAATAGCTAAAAAGCATGGTAGCAAATAGTACTTCTGTAAATATAGGAATATTTCGAGTGTATTGCGGTGAAGGATGCGTCATTACCCTTGGTCGTACTCTGGTAACCGAATGGCATAGTCATTTAAGTTATCAAATATCCCTAGGTTTACATGGAAACCCACTAGCCTTAGATGTAAATAATGAACGATGCTTAGCAAATGGTTTTATTATTGGCTCAGCTATTCCGCACCGACTAGAGGTATACGGCGATTGTTGTCTAACTATTTTGGTTGATTCTGATCACTTACATAGTCATCACTTACAGCATTTGCTGCAAAGCCGAGAAGTATTAAAACTAAGTAGTCAACAAGTAAAAAATATGTTGTTACAAATATTTGATGCTTTTGAAAACAAACAGTACTTAGATATTAAGACATTGATGGCCTCATTGAATAAGCCTTGTGGATGTCATTATGGACTTGACAAGCGGATTGCTAAGGCTGTTGAGATTATTGACTGTCTCCCTGAAAAAATTATTTCATCTCAGTCAATTGCAGAAAAAGTATGTTTATCTGAAAGTCGATTTAGACACTTATTTAAAGAAAATATTGGCGTGAACTTTCGCCAGTATTTATTGTGGCGAAGATTGAATGATGCACTAAAATATGCGTTATTGACTAACTCATTAACGATTGCAGCAACTAAGGCTGGTTTTAGCGATAGTGCTCACTTAAGTCGAACCTGTAAAGAAATGTATGGTTTAAAGCCATCTTTTATCATGCGTCAAGGGTATTTATCCTCATCATTAGCTACTTTAGTATCAGGTGTTGAGCAAGAATTGGTGAATACACAATTACTGCTTGGTAGACAATACTGTACTTTGTGTACCTTAGTGTAGTTCGACTTAATCGATAGACTTTTCCATTCTTACACTGCTTATGAAATCCTGCTCTGTGAATAAAAAAGTTAATGTTGTGCATATGCTCAACAAGAAACTCTCAGGACTGGTTCTGTAGTCTAGCAAGCTATAACTAATAAAAATAACAAAACAAGCACTATAATTGCCATTAACTATTTAATGTTTATTTGTCGAGTGAATTTTTTATAGCCACTTTATTCAAGTTTTATTAAGACTCATCCTCTATTCTGTGAGGATTATAAAGGACTGTTATGAAGGGAGTGTCCAATGCTGAAAGTTGAGCAGTTATATAATGACTTAAAAGATAACGGGATGGACCCTATTAAAGTGTTTGTTTCTGATCTTAAAGGACTTTATCAATTAGAAGAAGAAAGTCAGCAACGCTTAAAATTAATGCTTATAGCCGATGCTTTTCGATTTCACTATGAGAATAATGAGTTCTATCGCAAACAGTGCATGGAAAAAGGTGTAAGCCCTGAGCAAATTAATAATTTCGAAGATATCAATCGCATTCCACTTATTCCTGTTTCTCTCTTTAAGTCCCCAGATAGTCATAAGTTATTAACTAAATCCTTAATTCATATTGAACATGAAATGCGCTCTACAGGAACAAGTGGAATACCCAGTATTTCAAGACGTTGTGGGGACACTTTGGATAATGCGGTGATAGCCATATACGCTATGTATCGTGAATTTTTCAAGTTGTCCAAAGGTGCTGGGTTATGCTTATGCCCTTCTACTGAAGAAATACCAGAGATGGGAATGATTAAAGCATTTACGTTCTTATCTGGATTATTAGATTGCCATGCCTTTATGGTCAGTAATGACCGGTTTATTCCCGAGCAAGCCGTTGAGCAATTAGCAAAATGGCAGAATAAATTTACTCGTCACATTATTGGCCCACCATTTTTAATTCATCGTTTTATTAGTTTCCTTAAAGCAACCAATACAACGCTAACTTTAGAACCGGATAGTCTGGTAATTACTTTAGGTGGCTGGAAACGTTTTACTGGGCAAATGATATCTCGTAAAGCATTTAATGAAGAATGTGCTGAATACTTAGGTATTGCTCCTGAAAATGTAAGAGATATGTATGGTCTCGTAGAAGCTAATATGCTGGTGATTGAAGATGAATTTCAAATAAAACATGTACCACCTTATGTTCATTTTTCAGTAAGAGATCCAAATGATTTGACCAAAGAAGTCGCTCCAGGCAAAACAGGTCAATTGGTTATTTTTGACCCTTTAGCGCGGTCAACTCCTGGAATGATACTGACTGAAGACATGGTACACCTGGTTCCTGAAGTTAGCCCTAGTGGAAGAACGGGTCAACGTATTCAATATGTAATGCGTGCACCTAATGCAAAAGAGTTTGGCTGTTGTGCAGTCAATTTAGAACAAAAAATGAATGCAGATGAAGAAGTTGCATGCCCTTTGGTAGAAGCATAAAGGGGTAGAAAAATGTTTAATGAAATAATAGTGACAAATTTTTCTGCACCAACACATCAGGGGACTGTTGAATCCCCTGATATTAAGCTTTCACTTGGTAATCCTGTATGTGGGGATAAAGTTGAAATTACTGCTTGTTGCGATCAGCAAAAAATTACTCAAATCCGATTTAAAGCATGGGGATGCGCGACCTCGTTAGCTATGGCTAATATCTTTTGCCGTCAAGTGGAAGGCTTGACGATCACAGAGGCGTTAAAACTAGCAGATAATCATGTAGACACGATGTTAGGTGAAATTGAACCTTCCCAGCATCATTGCTTGGATATGCTTAAGTCACTATTTAATCAGTTAAAAGCAGAGGAGATAGTGCAATGAACAGCGCTATCCTGGAGAAGGAGATAAATACCTACTTTGATTACAATGCGACTACCCCAATGTCAGAGACCGTTAAACTCGCTATTATTGACTCTCTTTCATTATTTGCAAATCCTTCCAGCCAATACCAAAAAAGTCTTCCTGTTCGAAATTTATTGGTAAGTGCTCGACAAGCGATGGCGTCATTACTGAATTGTGATGAAGCTGAGCTGGTGTTCACTTCTGGTGGAAGTGAAGCTAATAATTTAGCGATTAAAGGGGTTTTGGGCAATATACCACCGGGTACAGGTCACGTAGTGATATCTAGTATTGAGCACCCTTCTGTACTCGAAGTGATTCGTTATTTTGAGAGTGAAAAAGGGTTAGCTATTTCATGGATAAAACCTGATAGTTCTGGGGCAATATCAGCCAGTGATGTTCAGCAATCACTAAGAGCTGATACCAAGATGGTTATATTAATGGCTGTTAATAATGAAACTGGCACTATTCAACCTTTTTATGAAGTTGCAGAACTTGCTCAACAACATAATATTCACTGTCACATTGATGGGGTTCAAGCAGTAGGAAAATTACAATTAAATTGCCATGAATTACAAGCCCATAGTTTGTCTTTTGCCTCACATAAATTTTATGGACCTAAAGGAATTGGTGGGCTTTATATACGTAAAGGGTGTAGTTTTTCACCATTGATCCATGGTGGAGGTCAAGAATCTGGATGGCGTGCAGGTACTGAAAATACATTAGGACTTGCAGGATTAGCAGCCGCTGCTCGAGAAGCAAAAGAAAAATTTCTGCAATGGCAGCAACAGTTACTCTATTTACGAGGACAGTTAATAGCTGGATTGCAACGAGAAATTCCTGGAATATTAATTAACGGTACACAAAAATCTGATCAGGTAGTGGCAAATACCATAAATGTCAGCTTACCTGGAATTCGTGCTGAAGCTTTAGCTGCGCTTTTGGATGTCCATCATCAAATTGCAGTGTCTATTGGATCTGCTTGTAGTAACAATAAAGCCAGCCGACGTTCACATGTTTTGCAAGCTATGGGCTTAAATAATGAGCGAATTGATAGTGCTGTGAGGATTAGTATTGGGCAGTTTACAAACGAACATGCTATAAATCATTTGATTAAGGCTATATCAACGGAGTACCAAGCTCTGCTAGCACTTTCAATGGATATGGAGGTGACAGTATGAAGGCGTTACCGTTACAGCAGAGTGACTCATTATTGTCGTGCCTGGATTATTATGCCCAAAAGCAACCAGAAAAATCTGCGTTTTCCTTTTTACCAAAAGGACAAACTAATAACAATATTGTCCAGGTTAGCTACCATGAGCTACAAAAGCGGGCATGGACTTTTGCAAATAAATTAATTGAACAACAACTTGCAGGTAAAACGGCATTATTAGTATACCCACCAGGTATACCATTTATCATTGCTTTATTTGGTTGCTTTTATGCTGGGGTGATTGCTGTACCAACTAATTTAGCGCGTAATAGTCAGCATTATTTGAGGCTCCGGCAAATTGCTAACGACTCAAATGCTGCTGCTATTTTGGCTCCTCCAGAATTACAGACTGCATTACAGGAAAAACTATTAAATACTGAAGAAAGTATCGTACTTTTACATGAGCCGGAATTATCTACAATAGCAAAATCTGTCAATGATGAGATAAACCCTGAGCATGTTGCTTTTTTGCAATATACTTCAGGTTCAACTGGAGCCGCTAAAGGTGTGATGATCACGCATCACAATTTAATTTCTAATCTCCAGGCTATACAGTCCACACTAAGAGTACCTGAACATCTAACCATTGGTGGCTGGTTGCCACAATTTCATGATATGGGATTAATAGGCCATATTTTATTAACAGTAGGGCTTGGTGGTCACTATATTTTTATGCCTCCTCTATCGTTTATTCAACGACCCGAGCGTTGGCTGCAATTAATGAGTGATTATCGCGCAGCTCTTTCTGCTGCTCCAAATTTTGCCTATGAGCTTTGTCTGGAAAGAGTAAAGCTAAAGCCTGAACTAATGGATGGGTTGGATTTATCTAGCTGGCAATGGGCGTGTAATGGTGCTGAGCCTGTATCCGCAAAAACGATAGCTCAATTTAGCCAACAATTTGCGGAAGTAGGGTTTAAATCCACAACATTCAGTCCTTGCTATGGCATGGCTGAAACAACTTTAATGGTAAGTGGTTTTTCTCATCAGTCTAATGTAAATGTTTTAACCATTAATAAGGCGCTGTTAGCTAACGAAAATAAAGTTGTATTAGCGCACACAACACTGATGGATGAAAAAACTTCTACTCAACAATTGGTTGCATGTGGGCGTGTAGTTAACGATCACCAAGTATTAATTGTTAACCCAAAGACAAAAATAGTTTGTGATAGTGAGACGGTTGGCGAGATTTGGGTGCAAGGGGCAAGTGTGGGAGTAGGTTATTGGAATAAACCTGAGCAAACTGCAGAAATTTTTGCTGCATATACTCAATGTGGACAAGGGCCGTTCCTGCGTACAGGAGACTTAGGTGTATTAAGAGATGGATTACTATACATAACAGGTCGTCTAAAAGATTTGATTATAGTACGTGGTCGTAATCTTTATCCTCAGGATATTGAGCGCACATTAGCACTGAGTTCAAAATGGGTTAGAAATAATCGCGCAGCTGCTTTTGCTTTAACAGAACCAAGTGAAGCTGCCAGTGAGCAAGTAATAGCTGTACAGGAGCTAGAAAAAGGCGCAGAACAAACTATTGATACGCTGCAATTAAAGCGAGAGTTAGTCCAAGCAGTTAATGCTGAGCACGATATTCTACTTGCTGACTTGGTGTTTATTCGAGCTAACAGTTTACCTTTGACATCGAGTGGCAAAGTACAGCGTCGGCGTTGTAAAAGTCTTTATCAAGATAAAGCATTAAAAGTAGTGGCATAAAGGAGAAGCCAATGAAAGCAGTTAAGGCAGAGCAGATAGCTGACTGGTTACAAACACATTTATCTGATCAATTTAAACGTTATGCGATTCAACCTGCTAATGATATTTCTTTTGATGCCTTAGGTTTAGACTCGGTGGGACAAGTCACTTTAATGAGCGATTTGGAAGAGTGGTTAGAGTTGGAGTTGGAACCCACATTAATTTACGACTATCCAACAATTACTGCACTTGCAGACAAAGTAGGTGAACTGCTTACTGAAGATATTGCAGAAGAGGCCGTACATGGTTAGTGACTGCATTATTATTGGAGCTGGGCAAGCTGGATTAGTAGCTGGTTTACGTCTAAAAGAGCGTAGCTTAAGTGTGTTGATTCTGGAGCGAGATCAACGTGTGGGAGATGTTTGGCGAAGACGACCTGACAGTATGAGACTGTTTACTTCTCGTCGTTTTTGTCAATTACCGGGTTTAGATTTACCGGGAGAATCTGATGGTTATCCGGATAAAAATGAAATTGCAGATTACTTAGAGCGGTTTGCTATTCACCATCAACTTCCTGTAAAAGTAGCTTCTGAAGTAGTGGAAGTGACACGTAATAGTGATTTATTCAATATAACGCTGGCGGATGGAAAGCTACTACAAAGCAAAACAATAATTAATGCTACGGGGGCAAACCAGCAACCGGTCATACCCAAATATGCAGATCAACTAAACGCTTCTATTTATCAATTAACTGCCGCGAATTATTTAAATCATCAACAAATACCAGCCGGCTTACACGTTGGTGTTGTAGGAGATGGTGCAAGTGGACGACAAATTGCCATGGAATTACATCCCTATTGTAAGGTAACGCTTTTTGGTAAATCGCGAGTCTTGATGCCTAACCGGCTTTTGGGAAAAGATTTATTTTGGTGGCTGCATGGTTGCCAGCTGTTATACGCAAGTGGTGACAGCTTTTTAGGTAGAAAACTAAAACAGCGTAATCCAGCGCCTTGCAAAGAGTTAAATAATAAAGCACTACAAAAGCAGGGTATTCAACTGGCGGCTCGGGTTGTTGGTGCCTCTAATCATGAGCTACAAACAGCAGATGGCAAAGCGCATAAAGTAGATGTAGTGATTTGGTGCATTGGCTATCAGGAAAATACAGATTGGTTAAAGCTACCCCACTGTATTGATCGTCAAGGATTCATTACTAATACGGGCACAACTCCTGAACCCGGGATGTTTGTTGTAGGGCGGAAGTGGTTAAGTTGTCGAGCATCTGAATTATTGTTAGGCGCAGACCGGGATGCTTCTCGGGTTGCAGCAAAAGTAGCAGAGTTAGTTTAGGGAGAAAGTATATGTCTGCGATCCAAGGGCTCTTTGCTCGGTCCTTGAATGCTAAACTGACTTTGCTGGTATTGCTGTTGACGTTATTTGCGGCGGCAGGGCTACCAAAGTTAGCCATGGTGAGTGATTATCGGATTTTTTTTGATGATGATAACCAGGATCTAAATACCTTCCTTTCCCTACAACGCATGTATACCAGCTCCGATAATGTATTATTAGTGCTGGTACCACCGAAAGGAAAAGACGCCTTTGATAAAACTGCAATTTCTATTTTATACCAGCTGACAGAAGCTGGCTGGTCGCTACCGCATGTGATTCGTGTGGACTCAGTGACAAATTATCCTAGAACCCAGGCTGAAGGTGATGATCTCTTTGTCGAAGAGTTAGTAACTGATTTAGATAACCTAACCCCTGAGTATTTAACATCAATTAAAGCTTATGCTTTGCAAGAGCCTTTATTGTATCGGCAGCTAATTTCTGAGGATGGTCGGCTATCTGCAGTCAATTTAGTTGCTCAACTGCCAGGTAAAGATCAAAAACACGAAACGTCCCAGTTAGCTCAAGCTACACGACAACTGATTGCAAAAATCGAAGCTGAAAACCCTGGCTATCAAGTATATAGCTCTGGGGTTATTATGCTCAATAATGCTTTTTTTGAAGCTGCACGGCAAGATTTAATAACCCTTATTCCTTTAATGTTACTACTAACCCTTTGTGCTGCAGGATTGCTATTGCGAAGTGGCTTGGCATTAGTCACATTATCTATTGTGGTGGTTTCATCGGTACTTGCTGCTTTAGGTAGCGCTGCATGGCTGGGGATATTTCTGTCGGCACCTTCGGTATCTGCACCTATTATTTTGTTAACTATTACTGTAGCAGCAGGTGTTCATATTTTGTCTGCATTGCAGCGGAGTGTTGGAATAACTGATCATCAGGAGCAGGCAGTTCAACGTGCAATGACAGCTTGTTTTAGTCCATTAGGTTTAACCAGCTTGACCACAGTCATCGGTTTCCTGTCGATGAATTTCAGCGACTCACCACCATTTAGAGATTTAGGCAATATTGTAGCTTTAGGGGTGGTTTTCTCTTGGTTGTTATCAATGACTGTAGTGCCTTGGCTTTTGTTGAGATTCCCATTACCAAAACAAACAACACAGGTATCCAGAGGTGAGCGGTTTGAACGGTTAGCCGATTTATTAATTAGTAAGCGACGTCCTATTTTATGGATAGGCTTGCCTGTAGTTGTAGTTGTTTCTGCATTTAGCTTTAAAAACATTCCAAATGATGATTTTGTGAATTATTTTTCAGAGTCTGTTCCATTCAGGGCTGAAACTGACTTTATTAATCGAAATTTGACTGGTATTTATACTATAGAATTCTCACTAGAAAGCCATAAGGATAATGGCATGATGGAGCCTGCTGCCTTGCAGTTTGCAGAGCAGTTTGCTAACTGGTTAAGAATTCAACCAGAGATAGTCAGTGTTAGCTCACTTACAGATGTTCTGAAAGACATTAATAAAAACATGCATGGTGGAAATGCTGATTATTATCGATTGCCTAGTAGTCGTGAAGAAGCAGTACAGTTTTTTTTACTCTATGAAATGTCTTTACCTTTTGGGAAAGATTTAAATGATCGGATTAATATTGCAAAATCAGCAATTCGCACAACTGCGCGTTTACAAAATTTAGACAGTCAATCAATACTGGCGTTAGAAGCGAGAGTGAGTGAGTTTGTTGAAAAAAATAATAATACAGATATCAGGATTCGACATTCATCGCCGACAGTCATGTTTTCTCATATAGGTTTGGAAAACACTCGTAGCTTAATTACGGGAGCATTGCTTGCGCTTATCATTGTGTCTTTTATGCTTGCCATTATGCTTGGTTCAATAAAGTTAGGAATAGTAAGTATTATCCCTAATTTGATGCCCATTGGCTTAGCCTTTGGAGTTTGGGGGCTTTTTGTCGGCGAAATATCAATGGGATTGGCTGGAGTAAGCTCTATGACAATTGGTATTGTGGTTGATGATACTGTTCACTTTCTTTATCACTTTTTACAGCAGCGAAGAGGTGGAAAAACAGCACAACAAGCTTGCCAACAGTCTATGGCTAAGGTGGGTCCAGCTATGTTGGTGAGTTCTGTTGTATTAAGTTTGGGTTTCTTTATTTTAGCTATGTCCAGCTTTGAGAAAAACGCTGCGATGGGATTATTAACAGCAATTACAATTTTACTAGCATTAATAGCCGATATTGTGATACTTCCAAGCCTCTTAGTTTCACTGGATAAATGGGGATTCCGACAAGCCTATCAGCCAAAGGTTGTCGAAAATTTAAAAGGGATTAATTAATGAAACTTAAAAAATGGCAAATAGGGACACTGTGTTTATTGTTTATAACTCATGTGATTTGGGCTAAAACAAACAGCCAGCAAGGGTTTGTTGTGGCTCAAAAAGCAGAGCAAAAGCGTAAAGGGTTTAATGATAGTCAAGCGGATGTGACCATGGTTTTGCGCAATGCGCAGGGAGAAGAAAGTAAGCGTGATATGGTCATTTTTACTCAGGAAGTTGATAATGATGGTGATAAAGTTTTAATCCGTTTTCTTAGCCCTGGAGATGTAAAGGGGACTGCACTACTTAACTATACTCATAAAATTGAAGATGATGAGCGCTGGTTATTTTTACCTTCTATTAAGCGAGTAAAGCGATTAGCTTCAAAAAATAAATCAGGTCCATTTATGGGAAGTGAATTTTCTTATGAAGATTTATCCTCACCAGAGTTAGAGAAATATGAGTATCGATATTTAAAAGATGAAGTTCTTAACGGTGTTGACTGTTTTGTTGTAGAAAGAATACCAAAAGATAAGTTTTCAGGCTATATACGTCAAGAGGTATGGTATGACAAAGAAGCTTATCGTATACGAAAAATTAATTATATAGATCGCAAACAAACATTACTAAAAACACAGATTAATAGTGGCTTTAAATTATTTTCAGGCGAGTTTTGGCGGCCTTTGAAAGTGGCTATGGTTAATCATCAAACAGGTAAAAGTACAGAACTATTGTATAACACCTTAACTATGAAGGTTGGATTGGAAAAAACACTATTTAAACCAAGTGGGCTAAAGAGATTACGTTAATGGGCGTAGTGTGAAGTATTTAATTTTTATAATATTGTGTATATCAACTTATGCACTTTATGGCGTTGAGTTGGTTGATAACAGCACAGAACTAACATTAGGAGGAAAACTGTTTCCTCAAAAAAGTAAAAACTCAAGACAATCGCAGTTTTATCCTGAACTAAGTTTTGAGGGGGAGTATATATGGCAGTCAGAGGATAATGAGTGGCTATTTGCTCCTTTTTGGCGCTGGTCTTACAAAGACAGCGATGAAAGCTATGGTGATATGCGTGAGGCCTACTGGCGGAAAAAATTTGACAGTGGTGATTTAACCGTTGGCTTAAGACGTATATTTTGGGGGACGTTAGAAGCTGCAAACCCTGTTAATGTTATAAATCAGTCAGACTATATTGTTGGTATTGAGCGTGAAGACAAGCTCGGACAACCTCTAGCCAGTTGGTCGTGGCTGTTGGAAGAGGGAGAATTAGAGCTATTTATGTTGCCTTGGTTTAGGTCACGTCCTTTCCCTGGCTTAGCAAGTCGTCCAACGACAAGTTTGGCTGTAGATAACCACGAACGTTACGAGTCATCTCATGGTAAGCACCGAATAGATTGGGCTATGCGTTGGTATCGTCCCATAGGACAAGCAGATGTTGGGCTTAGTTTTTTTTCAGGTACTCGAAGAAGTCCAATTTTAACGCCTTCTCCAAGTAGTAAAGAATTACAACCTTACTATGTTGTTAACCATCATTTAGCGATTGATATGAGCTTGGCTGATGGAAACTGGTTATGGAAGCTAGAGTTAATGGGAGGACAAGAACTGAATGAGGGATTTTCTTCAGTTTCAGCTGGTTTTGAATATACGATAACAGGCATTATGGAGAGCCGTTATGACTTAGGCTTAATCGCTGAAGCTTACCGAGATGACCGAAATGCAAAAGCAGCAGGTTGGTGGCAACAAGATATTGCAGTGGGTGGCAGGCTAAGCTTAAATGATGCCGCAGGATCAGAAATTAAGCTGCTGTATATTCAAGACTTCGATTACAAGTCATCGTTAATTAAACTAGATGCAGGAATGAGAATAGGAGAAAAGTGGAAATTATCACTATTAACCTATGTTGATATTGGTATTGACCAACAAGATCCTCATCTTGGCTTTTTAAAAGATAACTCATGGTCCACAATAGAAATGACTTATTATTATTAGAGAGTCGGTAGATTTAGTGCTGCTATTTTAACTTTAGTAAGCTATATCTAAAAAACTATTTACAGTATTTGTTAAATAAGTCTTCACTTCGATATATATCCAAAACGAAGAGTATAAAACCATTCTTTAAGGCTCCTTTTGATAAAACCTGTATATTACCACTAGTCGTATGCGGGAGATGGTGGGAAATAAGTTCACTGGTTAGCTTCTTCTAGAAGCTGGTCTATCGTGCTCGCTAGCTCCTTTTTGTCAACAGGCTTGACCAAATACCCTTTGGCTCCTTGCTTCTTACCCCAGATGATATCTGTTTCCTGATCTTTTGTTGATAGGATCACTACTGGAATGTGTTTAGTGCGATCATCTTTGGTGATCTTTCTCGTGGCTTGAAATCCATTCATGTTAGGCATAACTATGTCCATCAGGATCAAGTCTGGCAAAATCTCAATTGCTTTTTCAACACCCTCTTCACCGCTTTGGGCAGAATATATAGTGTGTCCAAACCCTTCAAGAATTGCTTTATGCGCTTCTATCATTGTTATTGAGTCATCTACGATTAAAATTCTTGCCATGGAGTAAAACCCTTGGGAGCTTGTTTAAGTAATAACAAGCATGTTGCCTATTTATGTACATTTTAGTTATTGATTAGCCAGATTGCTAAGTGCAAGCAATAAAATAGATAAATCGCTAGTGATGTACTTAGATACTGATAGCTTGCCACCAAATTGGCAGTCTTACGAGATGGAGCCAGAAACCCAAGCTACAGGAGATTTACAAAGTAGTGAATGAAGTAAAAATAGCATGCAGTTACCTTTTCTAGTCATGATTAACATTAATACTTATCTTAAAATATAAAACAACCGCCACCTAAGGCGGTGCAATCATAAAATAATTAAAAACCTAACGAACATGAGCGACAATCTATTAGCCTTATTGGCTGCGAAAGGAGTTAATTACAAAGCTATGGGAGGAGGTGACAATGGAATACCCGAAATCACCTCAGATATGGTCGCTGGCGCATGCGCTGGGCTAGACCGTATTCCGTATCTATTGGTTCGAATTAAGTATTCAGGCGATGCTAGCGTAATCAATGAATTGGCAGAGCTGATCTGTAGAAGAAATGATTACCAAAGTACGCAAGCCAGACACCTAATGAGAGCTGCGGTTTATGAGGTGGTGTCAGATAATATCTGTAAGTTTTGTAATGGAACAGGCGTTACTCGACGTACTAAGTGCAAGAGCTGTGACGGCTCAGGGCACAAGCCACCGACCGTTAAAGAGATTTCTACCCTGACGGGTATCCCACAAACCACGTACTTCCGTATGTGGAAGGAGGTGTCTCAGAACACTGTGGCAGCGCTTCATAAAGAAGTTGAAATTGGGGTTAAGCATGTTTCTGGTAAACTTTTTCATTAATAAAATTAAATAATGTTGATTGGTTGGAATGGATATGAAATAATATTTTTCATACTGAGAGAACTATATTTTAAGGTTAAGCCTCGCTGTTAAGCGGGGCTTTTTTCTTTCTGGAGTATCTTGTGAGTCTAGATAGCAGTCCCTATACAGCCCCAAGCTCAGATATATCAACCAATAGCTCTGAGAATGACAGTATTTGCCAACTTCCTAGAGTTAACCTGTTAATAGTATTTTCCTTAATATTTTTCTCGCTTGGTATTTATTATTATTACTGGATGTTCTCTAGAACAAAGATAATTAATAGGGTCTGTGACCGTAAAATTTCACCTCTTTTGTCAAGTCTTGTTGTAGTACTTTTTGTAGGAAGTCTTATTCTAGGGCTTTATCTTTTATTTGCCGTAAGGTTAGGTTGGGACTATGATTCACAGATTATTTTAGCTGAATCTGTTGTTAATTATTCCTGCTTAATCACATCAATTTTTTGGTTGTTTGCGATAAGGGATAGACTTCATTACATGTGCAAAGCTAATAAGAGAAGTTCGTTTTGGATGAATTGGTTTTTTACCTTTCTTGGTGCTGCACTTTACCTTCAATATAAAATCAATCAAGTTATCGACCATAAAGAATATCTGAGAAATTTAGAACTAAATGACAAATTCCAGCCTTCGAAAAGCTTTGATGATGGGGTTTTACGCGCTACTCGATAAAACCTATACATGCTAATATGATCTATATAAGCTCCAACCATGGGGCTTTTTTGTTTATGAACTACTGATTTTTCCTATAAACACACTGTGCCGCATCATACGGCAAAAGAATGGTATCAAGTGTTGCACTAAATGCGGCATCAATTACCATAGGTACAACAAATGCTAAAAATTCCACGCCTAAAGTAAAAGTACCCTCACGAGTCGTTATAAAAGGGTAAGTGCAGTAGTACTCTCCATCATAGCTTTTGCCAGGCCCTCTCCGCCCATTAATTGAAGCACAGCCAATTATATTGGAAAACAATATGGTAACTAAGAGTGAACTAAAGGCTTTTTTCATGTGTTTCAAAACAGTGTGAGGAATATGAAAGTAACGTGCTAAACACTGATGGGGCATACTAAGCAAAAACAAAATCCATGATGTGATTTACTCTGTATTTGCAGGTAACACCCTGTTTCATTTTGTGTGGCTATGTTGGGAAGTAACTAATAGTGCTGCTTCATAAACAACTCACCGAAGCCCTTTGAGGGCTTTTTTTTGCCTTCAATATGCAAACTTACCCAATAAAACCAAATACAAAGCCCCCGCATGACCCGTGCGGATAGTAAACGGCTTCATGATCTGAGGAGCAGCTATGAATCAACTATTCAAACTTCAAACTATACCTATGAAAATCACTAGATTAGTTGTCCATTGTTCGGACACGCCGAATGATAGGGACGTAACCGCTGAAGACATACAGCGATGGCATAAGGAACGCAAGTGGGCTGGAATCGGCTATCACAAAGTTATACGACGTGATGGAACGGTTGAGAATGGTCGGCCCGAGTACTGGGAAGGTGCTCATGTTAAGGGCTACAACAGTAACAGCCTGGGTATGTGCTTGATTGGTCGGGATGAGTTTACAGCTGACCAATTTGATAGCTTGGACCGTGTGTTAACCCGCTGGAAAGATAAGTATCCGCTTGCAGAGATATGCGGGCATCGTGACTTAGACCCGCATAAAAGCTGCCCTGGTTTTGATGTAGGGGAGTGGTGGGAGTCTTCCCTTATAACTATGTAGAAGTTATTGTAAACCACATATGAGCTTGTTCTGCTTCTATAATTTTATCTACCCTTACATTTTCTGTACTGCCAGACACTCCCCAATTATTAGATTGTTCCGTTAATGTTAAGCTAGCAATTTGGTTATAGCCTGAAGCTGAAACGGACTCTATTGAGTACTCAACTGAAGATGGGGAAAATGCACACGCACCTGATGCCCTAGCTTCAATATATTGTGATGGGTATTCTTGGCCAGGGAAAATCACTTCTGACCAATTACCAGTACCATACATACATGTGTCATTTTTTGTCTTCACTTGCAGTAGTTGATCTGTTCCATTTGTGATATGGACAAAAGCTCCGTAACCCATTCTACTCTCCTTTAAAATGGTTTTATTATTGGTGCTACTCCTAGTTAAAGATAAGAAAGACAAAAAAATATAACCATTACACGCTATTACACGACTAACACTGCAAACAAACTAATCTAATGACAAACAAATACCACCTAGACTACTTCGAGAAAGTCGTACTTAGTAATCAATATAAAATCCTTCAATTACTAGCCCCAGCATTTAATAAAGACGGTGGCATTTACGAAGCCAATAAATACAAGAATTACATCGAGATTTTAGACAGTAATTTGGTTGAACTTTTCCCTGAGATCTTTGAGGGTAACTTTGAGCTACCCCATGACATTCAGCGTGATGTCCTCGCTATTACTGAGCTGTATGACCTCATGGAAACTAGCTACAGTTATTTGTCCCTAGAGGAGCAAAGGGAAATTGACAGCGATAAAATTGTATTTAATGGCTTTGGTAGAGAAGATAAATACTATACAGAAATAAGGGATTTTCTCACCGCATTAAACAATAGTGAGGTATTCGAAGATAGACCAGGTGTAAGGGTTGTCACTGAGGATATGCTTGAGTTTCCACCCATAGGCCCAATGATGCCGCTGTATAAGCAACAACTGGGAAGGCTGTATGCATTGAAAGCTAGGCCAGGCTACGTGGGGAATATGCTAACAATGGAGGAGTTGAAGTACCTAACGGAAGGCTTTGAAGATGCGCCACCACTCCAATAGGTACTTAAGCTTTATTAGCTCACAACTTGAACGTTGATAGCACAAGGTCCTTTCTGGCTTTGGCCTACTTCAAACTCTACTGTGTCACCATCGCGTGGCGCATGGCCTTGAATATCATTTTTATGGAAAAACAAGTCTTTACTGCCATCGTTGGGAGCGATGAAACCAAAACCTTTAGCTGTGTTAAAAAACTTAACTGTACCTGTGCTCATTCTAATCTCGCGTTTATATGAATTCAGAGTGTTTTATAGAGGTTAATGAACAATAAAGCAAACAGTTTCTACGGTTATTGCTATTTAGACTTAGGTATCTGACAAATGGGTATTAGGACGTTTGTGTCTTTGAAAAAAAGACTGCTAGCCTAATAAATGCAACTCTTTAAACCATGAAGAAAATGTTATGAGCATTGAGCAATTAGTTTTTTTAATAGAACAGTTAAATGAGCCAATAATCGTTATTGATCAGCAACTTAGTATTGTTTGTTATAACAAACAATCACAAGAATGGTTTCAATATAAACCTGAAGAAGCCATAGGGCAGTCTATTAATATTCTAATACCTTTTAGTTTACATAGTGCTCATAATCAGCACGCTAAAAAGTTTATGGCCGATAATGCTGCTCCCAGAAGGATGATCAGTAGAAATAGTGCTATTTATGGCAGACGAAAGGATGGCTATGAGTTCCCTATAAGCGTTTCTATTTCAAATATGCAGTTAAATGACCAACAGTGTGCTATTGCTATCATCGATCTTCCGCAACAATGAAAAGGAAAACTATAACTATCTAAATGATTTCAACCATTTTCACTGCGCATTGAAGGTGCGTCATGACCCTAAAGGTACCTAACCCTTACTAGCCCACAACTTGAACAGTGACTCTGTAAGACCCCCCTGTGGCTCTGGAAAATACTTGATACAAAGGAGAGGGTTTTGTGTGAAACCTTGAAAATTAATAGCTATACTCTTCTTTAAAAACAAGAGAAAGTAAAGATGAGCCTAGAAATATTAATTTTCATAGTAGATGAATCAAATAAGCCTGTCATTATTGTTGATCAGCAGCTTTATACTGTTTGTTTTAACAAAGCAGCTGAAGCTATTTTTCAATACCAAAGCATTGAGGTGTTAGGAAAGCCCCTAAATATCTTAATTCCTCTAGGTTTTCATATAAGCCATAATCTGTTTGCTAAACAGTATATGGCAGATAACGAACCCCCTCGACCTATGAATAAAAGGAAAAATATTATTTATGCAAAACGAAAAGATGGGTATGAGTTTGTTGTACGTGTAGCCATCTCAAACTGGCATGAAGACGGCCAACAATACGCTATTGCCATCATTAATAAAGAAGAGGGTATAGTTACTACTTAAGCAAATAGTTTCAAGTATAATCACCGCAGTTACCAGCCCTTTCCAAACCTATCTCACCAATAAGCAACACAAAGCAGAACTCAAACAAGCCATTCATAACAAGCAATTAGACGAGATTCAACAAGGTAATATCTCTGCCTCAGAGCTGGACTCTCTAAGTATTCAGTCGAGAGGCTGGAAGGATGACTTTCTATTAATCATTACCGTTACGCTGCTTGTGCTGTGCTTTGTATCTGAGATGTCTGACCATATTAAGAACGGCTTTCAAGCTCAATACAGTACGTGGTGAGACCTATCGAGAGGACACCATTCAAGTTGAATGGAAAGATCTCTATGAACGACGTGAGCCGTATGGTGATGAATATGATGGCAAGGTACCTGAAGGAGTACGGTTTTATCAACTCTCAAACTATTTTATACACAGTTGCTCTGCTTATATGACTGTTAAGTCGTAAATTGATATTGTATGTTTTAAAACTCTATAATTTAGAAAAATACATGTGTGCACTGTCAAAATGGAGTGAACTAAAAAATGATTAAAACACGTGCAGCTGTAGCCTGGGAAGCAGGAAAGCCATTGTCGATAGAAACCGTGGATCTTATGCCCCCAAAAGAAGGTGAGGTTCTAGTAAGAATAGTAGCGACGGGAGTTTGTCATACAGATGATTATACATTGTCAGGAAAAGACCCCGAAGGTGTTTTTCCTGCTATTTTAGGACATGAAGGGGCTGGAATTGTAGAGCAAGTTGGCCAGGGTGTGACAAGTGTAAAACCCGGAGATCATGTAATACCACTGTATACGCCTGAATGTGGTGTGTGTAAATTTTGTACCTCTGGTAAAACGAATCTATGCCAGGCAATTCGTAGTACACAGGGACAAGGGTTAATGCCTGATGGAACAACCCGCTTCTATAAGGATGGTAAGCCTATCTTTCACTATATGGGGACTTCAACTTTTTCAGAATATACTGTTTTGCCAGAAATAGCCCTTGCAAAAATCAGTAAGGAAGCACCATTAGAAAAAGTTTGTCTATTAGGTTGTGGCATTACAACAGGTATGGGAGCAGTAATAAATACAGCTAAAGTTAAAGAAGGGGATACAGTTGCTGTATTTGGATTAGGTGGTGTGGGCTTATCCGCTATTATTGGCGCACGTATGGCAAAGGCTGGTCGTATAATTGCTATAGATATTAATGAAGATAAATTCTCGATTGCAACGCAGCTTGGTGCTACAGATGTCATTAATCCAAAATCCCACGATAAATCCATTCAGGAAGTCATCATTGAAATGACTGACGGTGGCGTCGATTTTTCCTTCGAGTGTATTGGCAATGTTAATGTAATGCGTTCTGCATTGGAATGTTGCCATAAAGGTTGGGGTGAATCGGTAATAATTGGAGTAGCAGAAGCTGGAGCTGAAATTAATACACGGCCTTTTCAGTTAGTTACAGGGCGGGTATGGCGTGGCTCGGCTTTTGGTGGCGTAAAAGGTAGGTCTCAATTACCAGATTACGTAGAAAAGTATTTAAAAGGCGAGTTTGAGTTAGATACATTTATTACTCATACAATGCCATTAGAAGAAATAAATACTGCTTTTGATTTAATGCATGAAGGTAAGTCGATTCGAACAGTTATTCACTTTTAGTTTATCAATTATTAAAAACCAGCCATCAGGAGTTTGGTTATGGTATTAGAAAAGCTGGCGGATAATTACTGTTTTAAGGGACATCAACAGCGTTATAGTCATTACTCATCAACGTTAAACTGTCAGATGACATTCTCAATTTACCTGCCCCCTCAGGCATTAATGGGGCAGCCAGTACCTGTAGTATATTGGTTATCTGGATTGACATGTACTGACGAAAACTTTAACCAAAAAGCAGGTGCTCAACGTGTAGCGGCTGAGTTAGGTATTGCGTTGATAATGCCTGATACAAGTCCTCGCGGAGATAATGTTCCAGATGATCCTGATGGACATTATGACTTCGGGCTTGGGGCTGGTTTTTATGTCAATGCTACTGAGTCCCCGTGGAATAAGCATTACTTAATGTATGATTACATTGTGAATGAGTTGCCTTCCTTGGTTATGAAAGAATTTCCACTCAGTGATCGTTGGAGTATTAGTGGTCATTCTATGGGCGGGCATGGTGCATTGATGATAGCATTAAGAAATCCTGACAGGTTTAAATCGGTCTCAGCGTTTGCACCCATTGTAAATCCAGTAGATTCTCTCTGGGGGAAAAAAGCATTTCGACATTATCTTGGTGAAAGCACAGCCTCGTGGGAAGCTTATGATACTTGCTGTATTTTAAAGCAAGAGAATCTGACTAAAGTTCCGATGTTGTTGGACCAAGGCAGTGAAGATGAGTTTTTAGTGAATCAACTGAAAACAGATCGACTAAAAGATATTTGTGATGCTATTGATTATCCTTTGGAGTATAGGCTGCAGTCAGGGTATGATCATAGCTATTATTTCATAGCCTCATTTATTGAAGATCACTTAAGATTTCATAAACAGTATTTATAATTTTTAGTTTGAGTTTCTACATTGATTGGGTGTAATAAATAATACCTATGCGTCTTTTATAATTAAAAGGCGCTATATACCCTTCACGAATCATTTTTAGGGTTTGTTGTCAGCGCTCTTCACTCCAGTCACTTATTAATATAAGCTCCTGGGGCTTCATCGCTTGACGGCCGCCCCTAAAAAACCTTCGGTTTGGGTATACATTATTTTGTATGATATTAGCGCATTTAGAGTATGGGAATTTTATAACGCTCAACCTGGTTTCAGTACTAAGTTTTTCCTCGGCTAGCGTACAGAAAGGGATATAAAAATGGCAAGACCTAGTACAAAAAAAGAAATGATTGAGGCAGCAAATATTAACTTTACTAAACTATGGCAGTTAATTGATTCTATGCCTGATGAATCCCTTAAAAAGGATTTTGACTTTTCAAATGACCCGAAAAAGAAAGAAGCTCACTGGAAACGTGATAAAAATCTTCGAGATGTACTAGTGCATCTTTATGAGTGGCATCAGTTACTTTTAAGTTGGATCAAATCCAACACTGCTGGAAATAAAAGAAATTTTCTTCCCGAGCCGTATACATGGAAAATATACAGTGAAATGAATATTGAAATTTGGAAAAAACATCAAAATACTAGCCTTGAAAAGGCGAAAAAGCTGCTTAATGAAAGTCATGCGTCTGTATTAGAAGTAACTCAAGCATTCTCTGATGAAGCGCTTTTTACTAAACAGTATTTTGACTGGACAGGTACTACTACACTTGGAAGTTATTGTGTATCAGCAATGTCTAGCCATTATGAGTGGGCCATCAAGAAATTACGAGCACATCATAAGAATGTTTCCAGATAAAAGACGGAGTCTCTCTAGCTGAGCACGACGTTAACTTTTATCTGGTTTTGTTGGTTTAATATGCTTACCTCTCTCCCATGACTTCGAACTCGTCATAGATAAGAAGAGCCTTACCATCTTCCTGAATTTGCCAGCGCTCTTTATGAATAACCCCAAATGCTTTATTCATTGTCCATTTAGCAGTAAGAGTGTAAATACCTTCATCTTCAGCTTGCCATTCAACATTAGAATATTCCACATCAGAAAAACCTTGATCGATAATACTTTGCCAAAAAGCCTCAATTGCTTTACGACCAACAAATTCACCGAAAGGTTTTGCTACCATCGTTGAGCCTTCGGCATACTGGTCTGCACAGACTTTTGCATTCTTTGAGTTAAAGGCATTTTGCCATGCGATACTACCAGCTTTGAAAACCTCTAGAGTTTTTGAGTTCATCTATGACTTCCTCCTAGTAAGATACAGAGATTTTAAGTGCTCTATTTGTTATGATAAACAAACAAATAAAAACTAACTGTTTATAAAAATTAAACAAAATGAAAAAACTCAGAAGTATGATGCTGTTTATGACTATCGTAGAGTCTGGCTCTATGACTAAGGCAGCAGAAAAGCTTAACCTCTCTAAATCAGTGCTTAGTCAACATTTAAAACAGCTTGAGATAGAGTTATCGACCACTCTCCTTAAGCGAACTACCCGTAGGCAATCACTGACTTCTGCAGGAGAACAGTTTTATCGACAATGTTGTAAACTCCAGGTCATTCTGGATCAGGCATGGGATGAAATTCTAATTCAACAGCAAGTTCCAAAGGGTAAGTTAACGGTAACGGCACCACATGCCTTGATGGATATTTTAGTTCTACCAGCGCTTACTCGGACCTTTTCACACCTTGAAGATGTTTCTCTCGAATTAATTTGCTCGGAGTCGAAGCTTGATTTAATGAGTCACGGCATTGATTTAGCCATTAGAGTAGGAGAGTCAAATGACAGTAGTTATCGTCAAAAGCGTATAGGAGAGTTTCGTGATGTACTCTGTCAATCCATTGATTCAGACGTGAAAATAGAAGATGCTCACTACATTGCAAACCATTGGCAACCTGAGTATGTAACACATAAAGTAAAGGGCAAAGACGTCTGCTTTGAAGCTAAACACAAAACAAACACTATTCAGCAAACAATTGCATTAATTAAGGCGAATATGGGTATTGGCCTTGTACCTGACATTTTGCTCAATTACCACTCAGGTATTAAAGCAATAGAATATATAAGTGTCATGAATGTATATGCTTTGCACCCATACTCTGGAGCTGTTCCTATTACTGTTACCATGGCACAAGAAGCCATAAAAGAGGATTTCGCAAGCTTGATGTCTGATTAAAACAACTGGCTATGGTGCTTATTAGACGTCGGAAATCGTATTTAAGCGTTCATTTATAGGTCAATATGATCAAGTAAAGCTAGTCATCATCAATATCTGGGTTTGCTTTCATTACTTTAAAAATACTAAATACAAAAAATAATACTGCAATTGCAATGAGGCTGTATGCAATTATTGGCCTATGGGCTATCCACCCTAGTGCTATAGTAATGATTGATAAAGATGCAGAGAGAAATACGCTCAATATAAGTAAACCCGCATTTATTAAACGCCCAAAAAAAGGTAGTACGCGTGTAATCACTTCAAATATGTAAAACGTTGCAAGAAAACCAAACGTCATCAGTATAAAGCCGCCAAATCGAGCCAACCATGTTAACGCTATATTTTCTTGCTCAGCGATAGTAAACATTTTGCCCATACTTACTGTACCATACTCTAATAACGCGAGGCTTTCACCACTCGATGTAGAATACGGAACTAACGAATTATTTCTTTGCTCACCAATAGCACTGATTATGGTTGGCGTTACTATATGAAATGAAATTTTAACGTCACCAATTGCCGGTGATAGTGGGTTTTCTCCTATATAGTACCCTCCGTCATATTGTTTCATTCGCTCATTTAATGCTAGTGGTTCAATACTCTCTGCCTTGAATGACTCATAATGTTTTAGTTTTTTATAAAACTTTTCTGAAAGTGAAAAATCACCGAGGTTAACTTTATCAGCCAAAAATAGCTGAGACTGAAAGGGGATTTCTGTTGGGTTTTCATGGTTTTTTTTCTTAAAACTACTTGAGTCTACCAGTTTATTAACCCACTGTTTTTTATAGTTATAGTCAGTAATAGTATACTCACCGCCATCCTGAGCAGTTTCTGTTCGAGTTATGATTTCTTGAACCCATTGGTACATGAATACATCACGGGACATTTTTATCGCAGCAACGCTAACGTTGAAAACTGGGTCAGTTAATTGATTAAACACTTTTAGCTGACCAGAAGTATGAACCAACTTGCCATTATTCTCAGATAAAACTTGATTTGGTCGAACGCTAATAGCCACACCAGCCCCTTCTTTAATGGCTTGATGCCGGAGTACTGAACGCTCTTCATTCCATATCAGAAGGTAAAAGGACAAAATAACTAAGAAGATACCAGCAATAGATCGCTTTAGTGCTGTACCAAGGTGTTCAAACCAAGATTCATGTGAGTATTCTCTATGGTCCGACATAAGTATTCCGGTTGGGATTTGAAATGAGTATTTCTGAAAAATTAATTGGAACGTCTGCTTGGTTTAGATGATTAATGAATGAATATTATTTTTACTAAAGCTATTTCCAGTGAATGCAAATAAATTAGTACCCAAGTCTATAATAGTATTGTAGTAAAAAAGTATCTTAAGTATACGCTGAGGTTTATATGAAGCTTTCAAAACTACCACTTCTTAAAATTACAAAGAATCATGAAATGCTAATAGTAATGGTGATTTTAGTTTCTCACTGTTAGCGCCTATTCGCTTACACCTGAGTAAAATAACTCATGTTTAAAATATGACTGAGCTGTGTTGAAAAATTAATTTTAATGTAAAAAAATATAATTAGTCACAAATGACCTTGTCATTCATCTTTTTTACCATATCAGACAAAATATCAACATCACACTCAATACCTAACGTTTTTTTAGAGCATAAATATGAGTCTCTAGCATACTCCAGACAAGCTTTCTGAATCTCTGGACACTCAAGCTTTGAAAGTGAATAAAAAGCTTTTTGCAGCCAGATTGATACTGACAAATCCCCTGCACCATCTCTGGAAATCGCTCTAAATGAATCATTAAACATTGAGCTTATGGTAATTTCAGGTACCATAATTCTATCATATTCTATGGTAGTTTCCTTCTTGTCTGATTTATTCCATAAAACAAACAGTCGTATCATTGATTTAATTACATCAACCGCTGTACCTGAATCATTCACACCTGGTGAAAGTGATCGACAAGCAATCTCCGATAATAAAACCAAACCATAGCAAGGGTCTTCGTCGAACGTTCTACAGCGACCTATGGTAAAAGTCTTTTGAATACATTCGTCACAACCATCAAAAGACTCCATATTATAAATGTGAGCCAATGGATATCCCGGACTTACAAAAGTACCAGGTAATGCCACAACTTCGATAAAACAATCGTGTTCTTTTGCAAACTTCTGAAGCCCACTCATCTCAATTCTTTGTATATGCCCTATTTCACTACCATAAACAGTATATTTTTCTACAAAGCCCGTTTTTATCTTAATACCACCTAGTGTGGGGTTTTGTAATCGTTTCTGAAAGGCTTTCTTTGTCGCCACTTCAACTTTATTAATGGTGGGGCCTAGATGACCTAATCTTGCAACCCGATCAACCCATCGAACAAATGTTAAAATGACAATACCAAAAGTCGTTAAGGTGATAATAAAAAGTACAAAAATACCTGTTTTATCATAAAAATTATTTTTTAACGCTATTAATGACACAATACTAAAAATAAATGCGCCAATGAAGGCAGAAAGAGCATTTTGGGTAACATCATCAGCTATAATTAAATCAAAAGAACGAGGTGTAGCTGTATTACTGGCCAAGGTATAGGAAGATAACATGGAGGCTACAGAAAATGTAGCGATGACTAACATACTATTAGATATGATTGACAGTAATGTTTCTAGTGTTTCTAGTGAAATATTCGGTACATGATCATTAATATCGAGATAGCTACTATTTTTAGCCATCAGTGCAAAAAAAACTGATATCAAGCACATACCAATGGGCTTGAACCACAGTCTTTCTCGCAAACGGTTTAGTACAAACTGTATTCTATTACCCATCAGGTCACCCTTCCTTGGTTTAAATTATTAATATGCACCAATCATTGAAATGTGGAAAAAAACACTAACTTGTATACGTTTTATAGATCCTGTGGCTCTCCAGTATACATCTATCAATTTATCGAGGTATGCAAGCTATTTGTCGAAGCCCTCTAGATTTGCCAGATTAATTTTAAGTTTACAGTAATAACTAGGGCATCGTTTACCAGGCTTATCCAACTAGGTGTTTTTTACTACAAACTCGTGAAAACCCTCTGTTTCAGGAGGTTCGATTTTAGTAACCCCTTTAATTTCAAGCTTATTGAACATGCTTTCCCAAAAGTGTAGTGCTTGTCTGTCATTTTGATAGATAGCAACATGCCACTCATACTGTTTAGATATCATTAGAGTTTCTACAACAGACTTAGCTACTCCTTGCTTTCGGTATTTTGGAAGAATAAATATATCTGACAGCTCATTCATTTGTTTCCCTGAAATTTTGGTAGTCTCTATGGTTGCAAACCCTGCTATTTTATCTTCGACAAAAATAATGTAGGCATCACACTCTTCAAGACCAGATAACACGTCGTTAAGGTATTCGTCATCAATATCAAAGCGTCCAGTTTGATCTATATCCTCGTAGTTAAAAGAGCTTTGATGGTATTGGTAAAACTGCCACAACATACAAAACGCCGTTAAATCACTATTTTCAGCTTTTCGTACTTCAATATTCATCATGGTGTTTAACATCCAGCTTATGTGTAGGCTTGAAGCTGCGAAAAATAAGTTACTGTGCAGCGATTTTTTACAAACCATTATATTTTAATGCTTTGTCAGCCTCAGTGTAGTCACTAATAAATTGGGGGCTTTGCACCCTATTTCCAACTGATACAAAATTGTAGCCTAACATTTCGGATGCCTTTTGATCACAAGGGCCATCCCCGAAGTAGGTTCTGGAATGATAGCGCACTTCACTTTCATCCTGAAAACACTCTGTATCGAAATCATATGACTTGACCAACGTCCCATCAATGTCAAACATGACTAGGTGTACAAACTCTCCTTGGACTCACAACTATTAATAAGCGTCACTCTAACGTATACCTTGACCTCCTTTTTGAGGTTTGGTTGCGGACGACAGTTAAACATCAGCTCTGTAATGATTGTTTATTTATGGTGCTTAAATGGAGAGTATGGAATACAGCAAGGAGGTATTTGCAGGGAGGATTAAAAGTGAAGCAATAAAGCTGCTTCACCTTCATTAGACGCTATGACAGCGCTGAAAAAATCCATTGGCGGCATTCATCATTAATTGCTTTATACTCTCTGCCAGCTGTTGCAATAGGTTTGCCTATATGGACTGTGACATGACCTGGACGTTTAATAAATGATTTTGGCGGCCAACAGTCACCAGCATTATGTGCAATAGGGAGAATCTGCTTTCCGGAATTTACAGCTAAAACTGCCCCTCCTGTTGAAAATTTTCCTAACTGACCTGATGGCTTTCGAGTTCCTTCAGGAAAAATTAAAACTGAGTAACCTTTTTTAAGCAGGTCTGACCCTTTTTTTAAAATATATTTCATTGACTGGCGTTTATTGCTGCGATTTATCGCAATTGGTTGCACTAAGCCGAAAGCCCAGCCAAAAAAAGGTATAAAAAGAAGTTCTCGTTTAATTACCTGACTTTGTGGACTAATGAGTGTTTGTAGAAAAAATGTTTCCCAAGCACTTTGATGATTGCTGATAATAACACAGCTATCTTCAGGAATATTTTCTTTGCCTTTTATCTCAAAGGTTATACCACAAAAAATTTTACATAATAAAACCGCTACTTTAGCCCAAGGGCTGACAATAATGGCGTGACGCTTTTGTGGAGGGATTGCGAGTCCCACTAAAATAAAAAAACTTGTCCACAAACATGTCCATACTGATAGTACTAAATAAAATAGAACGGTTCTGGAAACTAATAAAATAGTGTTATCCTTCATGCTTTGTGGTCCTGGGATAAAAGAGCCTCGGCAAAGTCTGCCAAATCATCATGTATTTCTGCTTTAATTGCTGGGTTTGCTGTTAATGTACGTTGACCTTTACCTGACTTTACCAATATAGGTTTACAGCCTGCTTTTTCAGCAGCTTCGATGTCTCGTAATGAGTCACCGACTAACCAGGCATTGATAGCTGATGTTTTCAATGTTGATTCAATTTGATTTATTAAACCCGTTTTTGGTTTGCGGCAGTCACATGCATCATCAGGTCCATGAGGACAGTAAACAATACACTCAATCTTGCCTTTTGCCTCGCTAACCATTGATAGCATTTTTTCATGCATTGCCAATAATGTTTTTTCTGAAAACAGTCCACGTGCAATGCCAGACTGATTTGTAGCAACTGTAATGAGATAACCTGCCTGAGAAAGTTTAGCGATAGCCTCAATACTTCCGGGAATCGGTTGCCACTCTTCTACTGTCTTAATGTAACTATCTGAGTCCTGGTTTATGACACCATCTCTATCGAGAATGATTAGCTTGCTCATAACTGCTCTGGAATGTTTAAGCAGCTGTAAAACAGCTGCTTTATTTCTTACTTAGTGGTTAATAGAGAAATATCCGCTACACCTAAAAATAAGGCTCGCAGTTCTCTAAGCAGTGCATATCGGTTTTGACGTAATGCAGCATCTTCAGCATTAACTAAAACATCATCAAAAAAACGATCAACACTGTCTTTTAACGACGCTAATGCTTCTAACGCTGCAGTATATGAACGTTGTTGAAAAAGCGGTGCTACTTCTTTGCGCTTACTGTCAAGCGCTGTTGCTAGTTGTTGCTCGGCCTTTTCTTGAAGCAGTTTTTTATCAATAGGTTGGTCGGTAAAAGCTTTACCTTGTTTTGCCAAAATATTGGAGACACGCTTATTCGCTTCAGCAAGCGCAGTAGCCTCTGGGAGTTCAGTAAAGCGAGCAACAGCTTTAATACGTTGATCAAAGTCTAAAGGCTTGACTGGTTTCAGTGCTTTAACTGCCAGGAATACTTCTGCTGCGATACCTTCATCGTGATACCAAGCTCTAAACCGTTCTAAAAGAAACTCAAAGACATGTTCATGCAAGTCTTTAGCAATATTAAGCTTGGTATTACTTTGGCTATAACCCTCAATAGACTTTTGAATACAGCTTAGTAGGTCTAAGTCGAGTGATTTTTCAATGATAATACGTAGAATTCCTAAAGCTGCACGACGCAAGCCAAAGGGGTCTTTAGTTCCTGTAGGTGGTTGACCAATAGCGAAAATACCTACAAGTGTATCCAATTTATCTGCAATCGCGAGGGCGGCACCTGTCGTTGTTGTCGGTACCTGATCACCTGCAAATCTGGGCATATATTGCTCATGCAAGGCACTTGCAATTTCTGCATGTTCATTATCGTGCTGGGCATAGTAATAACCCATCGTCCCTTGCAGCTCAGGAAATTCCAGTACCATTTCTGCTGCAAGGTCTGATTTACAGAGCTGACCTGCACGTTGAGCAAGTTCTGCATCGCCATTGATTGCTGTGGCAATATAGCTTGCTAAGTTGGCGACACGTTCTGTTTTATCAAAAATACTACCTAGTTTTGCTTGAAATACGATGGGTTTAAGTTTTTCTCTGAAATCGAACAAGGTTTTTTTCTTATCTGTTTCAAAGAAAAACATCGCATCGGCCAAGCGAGGGCGTATTACTTTCTCATTACCTGAAATGACCTGGCTGGGGTCTTTACTTTCAATGTTGCTAACCGTGATAAAGTTAGGCAACAGTTGTTGCTCTTTATCCACTAAGTGGAAATATTTCTGGTGACCTTTCATTGAAGAGATAAGCGCTTCAGAGGGTACACTCAGGAAACGTTCATCAAATGAGCCTAACAGTGCAACAGGCCATTCAACTAGCGCTGTTACTTCATCTAATAAGCTTTCATCAATAACCGCATGACCAGAAATGGTTTTCGCTAAGTCTTCTATCTGTTGGCGAATTTGTTGTTTTCTCCCAGCAAAGTCAGCAATAACAAAGCCTTGCTCTTTTAATACTTTAGGGTAATCCTGTGGTGCTTTCAGCGGTAAAGGTTTACCACAGTGAAAGCGGTGGCCATAGGTTATGTTGCTTGCGGGCTGACCCAATACTTCACAGTTGATGATGTCTTGTCCTAACAGCATGACCAGCCACTGTACAGGTCTGACAAACTCATCGCGTTTCGCACCCCAACGCATACGCTTAGGAATCGGTAAACTATCAACAGATTTATCCACAATTGATGGTAGTAGAGTGGTTGCCTTAGAGCCCTTTTGTACCGTGCGATATACCAACCAGGCATTTTTTCCTTGAGTTAAGGTATCCAAGTTATCCACAGTTGTACCACAAGATCGTGCAAAACCTTCTGCTGCTTTCGTCGGTTTTCCGTCAGCATTGAAGGCAGCAGTAAGTGCAGGTCCTCTCCGCTCGATCTCTTGGTCTGGTTGCTGTGTTTCGAGCTGGCTTATAAGTAGTGCCAAGCGGCGAGGCGTTGCAAATATCTGGTGCTTAGCAAACTTTAAGTTAGCGGCCTTTAAACCCTCAATGATCCCGTTAGCAAAGGCAATAGAAAGAGACTGTAAAGCCTTAGGTGGTAATTCTTCCGTTCCTAGCTCAACTAAGAAATCTTGCTTTGCCATTACTTTTGTTCCTCATGAGATTTAGCCAAAACTTCTGCGCGAATAGATGGGTCCGCTAGGGGAAAGCCCAGCGCTTGACGTGCATTAAAGTAAGCTTGGGCTACTGCTCGGGCTAGCGTTCGTACTCGCAAAATAAAGCGTTGTCTTTCTGTTACTGAGATGGCATGCCGAGCATCCAGCAGGTTAAATGTATGAGAAGCCTTCAGTACATACTCGTAAGCAGGAAGAGGTAGGTTTAAATCGACAAGGCGCTGGCTTTCCCGCTCAAAAAAGTCAAATTGTTTGAACAGCTCCTCAGTGTCAGCATGCTCAAAGTTGAACGTGGACATTTCCACTTCGTTCTGGTGGAAAACATCACCATAGGTGACTTTGCCTAAAGGGCCATCAGTCCATACCAAGTCGTATACGGTATCCACTTCTTGTAGATACATAGCAATACGCTCTAAGCCGTAAGTAATTTCACCTGTAACGGGGTAGCACTCTATGCCACCTGCTTGTTGGAAGTAAGTAAACTGAGTGACTTCCATACCGTTAAGCCATACTTCCCAACCTAGGCCCCATGCACCTAATGTGGGTGACTCCCAGTTATCTTCAACAAAGCGAATGTCGTGAACAAGTGGGTCGATGCCCAGTGCTTTAAGAGAACCTAAATACAGCTCTTGAATATTATCTGGCGATGGCTTTATGACCACCTGAAACTGATAGTAATGTTGTAAACGGTTTGGGTTTTCACCGTAACGACCATCAGTGGGCCGGCGACTGGGCTGTACGTAAGCAGAACTCCAGCGTTCTGGACCGATAGCACGTAGGAAGGTGGCTGGGTGAAATGTGCCTGCACCTACTTCCATATCCAATGGTTGCAAAATAACACAGCCCTGGTTTGCCCAGTACTCTTGGAGTGCCAGGATCAATCCCTGAAATGTACGGATGTCTGGTGAATTCTGCTTAGCCACAATACCACCTCGGTAATAGCATAATGCGATGGAAAAATGAGCGGGATTATAGCGTGTTATGGATATGAAAATATAGAGAAAGCCCCAAATACTTGTATTACATGAAAGTTAAAGTAGTTGCTTTCATAAACACTTTATGTATGGGGCTGTTGTAGTTGGCTCTTGCCAAAGTTTGCTGAGTATTACCCTCAACTAAGGGTATATTTATTTAATGGTTGGAGCAGCAAAACCTTCTGGTTTTACCGCAAGCACTGAACAGCTCGCTTCATTCAGTACGTTTTCAGCTGTATTACCTATGACGAACCCTGCGAGTCCTGTTCGGCCAACGGTGCCCATGACGATCATATCAACATCTTCTTTTTGCGCCAGGCGTTGTATTTCTACAGAAGCACTGCCTTTGATCAGGTGTGGGATGACTCCAGGTTTATCCATTCCCTCGGCATTAATTAAGTTATTCATCGCCCGCTCATTTTCACTACGGGTTTTTTCCAGCATTTCGTCAATTTCTTCTTCAGGCATATTGATAAAAGGACCTCTTAACCTTTCTTCTCCATATAGCCCCCACACTTGGATAATATGAAGTTCTTCTGCCTGCTCCATAGTAAACAAACTATCTGCATAGCTAAGTAGACGCTTATTGAGCTTGACGCGCTCATCATTGTCAAAGTCGGAGTCGATAGCCACTAAAATTTTCTTCACATCACCAGTGTGTGTTCCTGTATCGACAAGGAGCCAAACTGGGACGGGACATTTGCGTAACAAGTTAAGGTCATCGCCTGTTAATTTTTTACGGCTGAAGTTGATAAAGGGGTCAGCAAGCTTAATTACCAAATCGAAGTTTTCTTTCTGAACCAGTCGTATGATTTCGGTGTAAGCTTTACCCCAAAGTATTCGAGTATCGCAATTGCTAACACCTGCCTGATTGACTTTATTGCGAAACTCATTCACTACTTCATCCAGTTGATGAGTAAAAAGCCGTTTTAGCTTTGTCTCCATGGCCAGCTCAGCCAGGCGAGAGATAGGCTCATCAATAGCTACAATCGTAAGCTTTGCATTATTTGCTTTGGTAAGCTTAATGGCTTTATCGATCTCATCGTTGTTGTAATGGGTGTGAGTAATCGCTACGAGGATATTTTTAAACTCATTCATGTCCGGCTCCTGAAGTATTGCTTATTATATTTATCGATGTATTTCCTATAGATTAGACCCTATGGGTCAAGACATTTAAGACAGATTAATGGTTTAAATCAGTTGTGTTACGTTATGAGTAAAGTAATCTTGTTTTCAAGTAATATCATTAACAGGCCAGACTAGCCTGCTAAAAAACCTTTGTTTTGGGGATAGGCATTATGCTTCCTTGTTGCTTACAAAAACTGCCAGATACCCTCTTGTTAGCACTGCCAAAATACTGGTTGTTAGCGCCGCCAAAATGCTGGAGAAAATAGTACAAGCAGTGTAAAAATTTCCAGACGACCTAAAAGCATAGCCAAACAAAGGATCCATTTTGCCGCATCAGGTAAACCTGCGTAGTTCGCTGCTGCATCACCTAGGGCTGGACCTAAGTTATTCATACAGGATGCAACTGTTGAAAAAGAAGTGGGTAAATCCAAACCTAATGCCAGCATTGCCAGAAAAAGCGTAATAAAAATGAAAACATATACTGAAAAGTAACCCCATACCGCTTCTATCACGCGTTCAGGAAGTGCTTTTTTGCCAAGCTTAATGGGGACGATGGCATTTGGGTGAAGGAGTTTTTGAACCTCACGCACCCCCTGTTTAAATATCAACATAACACGAATAACTTTAATTCCACCAGCTGTAGATCCTGCACAGCCTCCGACAAAGCATGTCCAAAATAGCAGGTAGGGTAAAAAGTGTGGCCAGATCGAAAAATCTGCGGTACCAAAACCAGTGGTTGTAGCTATAGACACCACTTCAAAAACCCCAAAGCGAATAGACTCTGAGAGGTTGTAAGGGGAGTCAAAATATAAAACTAAAACAGCGACTAAGCTAATTGAAAGCAGTAACCAGAGGTACAGTTTAACCTCTGAATCATTAAAATAGTGCTTGATACTTCGGTGTCGCCAGGCAAAAAAGTGGAGCGCGAAATTAATCCCTGCCAGAACCATAAAAACAATACAAATAGCTTCAACGGCACTATTGTTAAAGTAACCCAGACTGGCATCATGTGTTGAGAATCCGCCAATGGCGATGGTTGAAAAACTATGACAAATTGCGTCGAATAAACTCATTCCTGCTAACCAGTAAGCGAGAAAACAGGCCAGGGTTAGGCATAAATAGATATACCAAAGCGCTTTAGCCGTTTCTGTTATCCGCGGTGTTAGCTTGGTATCTTTGATAGGGCCTGGCGTTTCTGCACGGTACAGCTGCATTCCTCCAATACCCAACATGGGCAAAATGGCTACCGCAAGCACGATAATCCCCATTCCCCCTAACCACTGAAGTTGCTGCCGATAAAATAAAATGGACTTGGGTAGGCTGTCTAAGCTGGTAATCACTGTGGCACCTGTTGTGGTAAGTCCAGACAGTGACTCAAACAGCGTATCTATAAACGACAGCTGTGGGCTTTTCATTAAGTAGAGGGGGAGTGTTCCGAAGGTTGCTAGCACTGTCCAAAAAAGTACTGTGACTAAAAAACCATCACGAATCCTTAACTCCTGTTTGACTTTCCAAACAGGTGCCCAGCTTATGAAGCCTGTTGCTAACGTGATCAGGAAGGCATATCCAAAAATAGCCACTTCTTGCTCACCATACCATTTAGCGACTAATGCTGGAGGCAATAGCGTAAAACTAAAAAGCATGAGCAAGATGCCAAGAATTTTAATGATAATAGAAAAACGCATGCTTGCCTTAAATTTAGTCCTTTAAGCTAGAAGAATGTGAGGCCAACTTGGAATAGACGCTCAACTTCTTTAATACGGCGCTTGTCGGTTACGAATAAAATAACATGATCATTAGATTCAATCACAATATGGTCATGAGCAATGAGGACTTGTTCATTACGAACAATCGCGCCAATTGATGCGCCTGGAGGTAGCTCAATTTCATCAATTGTTCGACCGACTACTTTAGAGCTTTTGGCATCACCATGAGCAATGGCCTCAATTGCTTCTGCAGCTCCCCTTCTTAATGAGTGGACATTGACGACATCACCGCGACGAACATGGGTTAATAAGCTGCCAATGGTTGCCATTTGTGGTGAAATGGCAATATCAATTTCACCACCCTGAACAAGATCAACATAAGCAGGGTTGCTGATTAATGCCATTACTTTTCTGGCACCTAAACGTTTTGCCAGCATTGCAGACATGACATTGGCTTCGTCGTCATTAGTTAAGGCGCAAAAAATATCTGTTTCTTCAATATTTTCAGCCAGTAATAACTCGCGATCAGATGCGTGACCATGGAAGACAATTGATTTATTGAGTAACTGCGATAAAAAGTGACAGCGAGGTAAGTCACGCTCGATGATTTTGATGTTATAACGGTTCTCAATCGACTCTGCTAAGCGCTGACCGATATTTCCCCCACCAGCAATGATAATGCGCTTATAGACATTATCCAGCCGTCTCAACTCACTCATAACATCACGAATGTGTTTTTGTGCTGCAATAAAAAACACTTCATCATCTGCTTCGATGACGGTGGAACCTTCTGGCATAATAGCCTTACCACGGCGAAAAATGGCGGCAACACGTGTATCAACAGAAGGCATATGTTCACGTAGAAAGCGTAATTCTTGATTAACAAGAGGGCCGCCGTAATAGGCTTTTACTGCTACTAGCTGTACTTTTCCTCCTGCAAAGTCTAGAACCTGAAGTGCTCCTGGGTGTTCGATCAAGCGTTGAATATAGTTTGTTACAACCTGCTCTGGGCTAATCAGGACATCAATTGGAATGACATCGTTTTTGAATAACTCTGACTGATTTAAATAAGACGTCTGACGGATACGTGCAATTTTAGTGGGGGTGCGAAACAGGGTATAAGAAATTTGACAGGCCACCATATTCACTTCGTCACTGTTAGTGACGGCAACCAGCATATCGGCATCATCTGCCCCAGCCTGACGTAATACATTCGGAAATGAAGCGTGACCTTGAATGGTTCGAATATCGATTCGGTCTTGCAGTTCACGTAAGCGATCACCATTGGTGTCTACTACAGTGATATCATTTGCTTCATCAGCTAAATTTTCAGCGAGTGTCCCGCCAACCTGACCTGCGCCTAGTATAATTATTTTCATAGTCGCTCTTCACAGCCTCTGACAAGATGCTCACAACAGGCTGAGTACCCTACGTGATTCATGATTATTCTATTTCCGGCTTAGCCAGAAAATGGGGGTTAAGTAAACAATAGTTATGCATAAATGAAATGATATAAGTATTTTTACATAAATAGTCTTCACAAACCGTATATTTTTAAAGTCGTTTGCGCTATTGGTTACAGACCGGTAATGATGGCGGTGTTATGCCTTTTTTTTCTGTAATAGTGCGTAAAAAAAACCATCATGGCTATCGTTAGTAGGGAGTAGCTGTCTGCCATAACCTGTATCATAACCCCAGCCTACATCCAAATTTAATAACGATGCATCAGTTGTGTGCTGCAAAAAATACGCAATCTGTTGGCTATTTTCTTGTTGCATCACTGAGCATGTTGCATAGAGTAACTTGCCTCCCGGCTTTAGCAAAGCCCAAAGTGCTGACAAAATCTGCTGTTGAAGATCTGCTAAATTTGCTATGTCTCTGGCTTGCCTGAGTAATTTAATATCAGGGTGACGACGAATAACACCTGTTGCCGAGCACGGTGCATCTAACAGAATACGGTCAAATGGTTTGCCATCCCACCATGCTTCAGGATTACCAGCATCACCTGCTATACAATCTGCACTGAGTTTTAGTCTGGATAAATTGTCACTGACACGTTGTAAACGCTCACTGTCACAGTCAAGCGCCACCATATTGGCTAAGTCTGGCTCATGCTCTAGCATATGACAGGTTTTACCGCCTGGAGCGGCGCAAGCATCCAGCACACGCTGGCCTGGTGCTAGGTCTAATAATGCTGGCGTTAATTGCGGTGCTTCATCCTGTACGCTCACAAAACCATCAGTAAAGTTAGGTAGCAGTGCAACATCAATAGGTTGTTCGAGCTGAATACCAACTGATGAATGTGGCGTTGCAAATGCACCAATTCCGCTGGCTTTGAGTGTTTGTAAGTACTCATCTCGCTGAATATAACGCTGGTTTACTCGAAGCGTCATGGGAGGGTGCTGATTATTGGCTGAGGCAATATGCTGCCATTGGTCAGGATATTGCGCTTCTAGCAATGTTAATAACCAAGCAGGATGGTTGAAAGTGACTTCCATTTTTTCACTTTGACAGGAAGTCGCTGTTTGCTGGCGTTGATAATTCCTCAGCACCCCATTAATTAATTTATTGGCCCATGGTTTTTTGAGCTGTCTAGCCCCAGCCACTGTCTCAGAGACTGCGGCATGAGCAGGGGTTCGCATATGAGTGAGCTGCAAAATGCCCAGCATGATAAGCGCCATAACATCCTGGTCTTTAGGTTTAAGAGGTTTTTGTAACAGCTGGTGGGCTGACTGTTGCAGTTTATAGAAGTGTCTGCAGCAACCAAAACATAGTGCTTGGAATAAACCACTTTCTGTTTGATTAACTCGCAGTGAATACTTAGGTAATAAACTAGCAAGTGATTGCTTATTTACAATAACCTCTTTGATAACCAAAGCTGCTGCAGTTCGGGCGCTTAGTGATTTACCCTGTTTTTTGCTCGCAGGCTTATTTTGGCTATGGTTTTTAGCTGGGGGAATTTTTTCACTCATAAAGTTTATGCAGATGTGAATTGTTGATTAATTGTAAATAAGTGGCCACGACTGTTTAGGATATCTTGAGCACTCATCGCTTTTGCCCCAGCAAGCTGTAGCTTGGTTATGCGAATGGCACTATCTAGACAGGCTACAGTAATACCGTGTTTATCTGCTGCTAGAATTGTTCCTGGTTCTGCTTGGTGAGCAATTGCTTCCAGCTCAGCCTCCCAGATACGAACTACTTCTCCGTTGAGATTGCTAAAAGCAATAGGACGAGGATTAAAACCACGAATTAATCGGTGGATAGTTTCAGCAGGTTGCTGCCAGTTTATTTCAGCTTCAGCTTTATTGATCTTTTCTGCATAAGTTGCTTGGCTGTGATCTTGTTGCTCAGGAGAAAGGTTTCCTTGAGCAAGTGCAGAAAGAGCTGCAGGCAGTGTTTGTGCGCCAAGTGCAGTGATGCGCTGGTAAAGCTCAGCAGATGTGTCTGCCTGGGTAATTAGGCACTCTGCTGTTAACAGCATATCACCCGTATCTAACCCAGCATCCATTTGCATGATGGTTACTCCGGTCTTTTCATCTCCTGCTAATAATGCTCGCTCAATGGGGGCTGCACCTCGCCAGCGGGGGAGTAATGATGCATGTACGTTGATACAGCCTAAGCGTGGGATATCCAACACAGCTTGTGGCAAAATTAAGCCATAAGCGACAACTACCAATACATCAGGCTTTAACGCAGCTAACTCAGCTTGAGCACTTGGGTCACGTAATGTTTTCGGCTGATAAACAGGCAGCTGGTGCTGTTGAGCCAGTGTTTTCACGGGACTCATGGTAACTTTTCGACCACGGCCAGCAGGGCGATCAGGTTGGCTATAAACGGCGATAATTTGATGTTCGCTTTCAAGTAATGCCTGTAAGTGGGCAGCAGCAAAGTCTGGGGTGCCAGCAAACACAACGTTCAGTGGTGATTGGCTCATTTTTTCTCCTGACAAAACGATAAGGCCTGCTTTGTAAAAGCAAGCCTGAAGCATACTCTAATGAGGGAGATTAGAACTAGAAGAGATATATTTGAAAGTGATGTTAGGGTTATGCACTCACTGGGTTTTGTTGAAGGCGGTGTGCTTTCTCAAGTTTCTTTTTGATGCGGTTTCGTTTTAGTGGAGATAAGTAGTCAACAAACAGCTTACCGTTTAAATGATCCACTTCATGCTGAATACACACAGCCTGTAGGCCTTCAAGCTCCAACGTAAAGGATTCACCTTCGACATTGAGTGCTGTTACTGTGACTCGAGTGGGGCGAACTACTTCCTCATAAAAACCTGGTACAGACAAGCAGCCTTCTTGAAGATGCCCTTGTTCGTCAGTCAGTGGGGTAATATCTGGGTTGATAAACACTAAGGGCTCATTTTGCTCTTCAGACGTGTCCATAACGACCACACGCTTATGCACATTCACCTGAGTGGCAGCAAGACCAATACCTGGCGCTGCATACATTGTTTCCAGCATATCTTTAGCAAGTTGTTTGATAGCATTATCTACCTTTTCAACTGGCTGTGCCTTGGTTCGTAAACGAGAGTCAGGAAACTCCAGAATATTTAAGATAGCCATGCTTTCTCTTATACCTCTATTCAAACACTGCCCACTTTTTGGAAGCCCATAATAATACAATAGCGCAAAACAGAAAACTGGCTTAAGTTATGGCCGCTGGTCAGCTTCTTAACGTGTTGTCCTGGTTCTCTGTTACCAAAGTGCTTTTCACAAAACACTCTGCTTTAAGTAACGGGTGAGAGAAAGTATCCATTAAGTCGTTAGCAACCTGTCATTAATGGTTTGTCTTTTTATATAAGGTGATAGTTCATTTACTGGTTTGACTTGAGATCACGTTCTATAATTTTTGGTTATCAGTATCTCTTGATCAAATAATAGTTATTCACAAATAAATAGTTATATACATCACATTTTTTGTGAAAAAGTAACGGTAATACAGAAAATCCTGCGCTATATTGCGCTTAGAGGCATTGATGATATGAGTGCCCATATGAGCCTCGACCGCTTTGTGTATACAACAGACTGTGTATGTTGGCATATGTAACATATTGCAAAGGGGTCAAATTCGTTTTCGGGGGAGTTCGCTCCATCATTTTATCTGCCTTAATTGCAACGATGATAACCAATAAGTTAGGGGCCTTCACCATGAGGAAAGTGCTGCTTGGGATAGTATTATCCTGTTTGTTCAGCTTTTCAGCCTTTGGGGCGACAGAAGATGTAGTGAAGTCAGGGCATCCGCAGTCCTATACAGTGAAACGCGGTGATACCCTTTGGGATATTGCAAGCATGTTTTTAAGCAAGCCATGGATGTGGCCTGAAATTTGGCATGTTAATCCTGAAATACAAAATCCACATAAAATTTATCCAGGTGATGTGATCAACTTAGTGTATGTTGATGGCAAACCACGACTCGTGTTGGGTAAGCGTGGAGATGGTGGACGCACAATTCGCTTGTCTCCAAAGATTCGCTCCACACCCATTGATACGGCAATACCATCAATTCCATTAAATGCCATTAGCAGCTTTTTAAAACGGAGCCGAATTATTGATAACACAGACGGTGTTTCAAAAGCACCTTATGTGATTGCCAGCCGTCAAGAAAGAATTGTGACTGGGGCAGGTGATGTGATTTATGCAAGAGGACAATTCCCTGAAGATGCAAAAGCTATGGGGGTGTTTCGTAAAGGCAGAGATTACACTGATCCAAAAACAAAAGAGTATTTAGGAACAGTTGTTCATGATATTGGTGTGGCGAAAATAAAGTCTGTTTCAGGTGATGTGGGGACTGTTTCTATTACCGAAAGTAACCAGGAGATTAGAGTAGGTGACCGTCTGTTAGAAACAGAAGAAACAGCGGTACAACCGACTTTTTATCCTAGTGCACCAAAACAAACCGTTGAGGGTGAAATACTGAGTGTGATTGGGGGGGTTACCCAAATTGGTCAGTTTGATAATGTATTAATAAACCTTGGTGGCCGCAATGGTGTGATGTCTGGAACAGTCTTATCAATTAATCGGGTAGCAATTGTTCATGATAAGATTGCTAAGCAAAAAGTCGAGTTACCGCCAGAGCATGTAGGCACACTGATGGTGTATAAAGCGTTTGATAAAATGAGCTATGGCATTGTATTAAAAGCATTACAGCCTATTAATACGGGTGACATGGTTACCAATCCATAAGAACGTTGTTTTTCAGTAAATAAAAAACTACTGATTATTTATAAAGGGGGACCAGAGTCCTCCTTTTTTGTGTTGAGCGATAAGTAAAGTATGTGATTGTATATTGGAAAGTACATGATAATGACGAGGGGCGATAATCACTATGCCACATCAGCAATATGAATGGACTGCTATTGCACCATGGTTGACGCTATTTTTAATTCCTGGCATTGGGCCGCGTCGTTTTCATCAGCTATTAGAAAAAATGGGAACACCTGAAAATGTATTAGCAGCAAACCCAAATACACTAACGGGTTTGCCAAAGGAATCCATTGAAGGGTTAAGGCAGTTACAAAGGCAGACGGGTGAAATTTACTCAGAAATTCAACGACAACTTGAGGATACTTACCTTTGGTTTGAAAAACCTCATCACTACATAATTCCCTACCACGCGACACTCTACCCTAAGTTATTACAAGAGCTTGTTGATGCGCCTCCACTGCTATTTGTGAATGGTCATTTAGAATTTTTGTCTCTCAAGCAGATTGCTATTGTTGGTAGCCGAAATCCAAGTAACCAAGGGCAGGAAAATGCTTATTCATTTGCAGCAGAGTTAGCCAGTCGTGGTTATGTGATTACCAGTGGCTTAGCCTATGGTGTTGATGCTGCTGCGCATCAAGGGGCCTTGGCTGGTGGTGGTGCGACAGTTGCGGTATTGGGAACTGGTCTTGATGTGGTGTACCCCGCGCGACATAAAGCACTTGCTGAACGTATTTGTGAGCGAGGTGCTTTGATTAGTGATTTTCCATTATCAACAAAACCTCAGTCCAGTAACTTTCCTCGTCGCAATAGGCTAATCAGCGGTCTAAGTACAGGAGTCTTGGTGGTGGAAGCAACATTGAACAGTGGCTCGTTGATTACTGCTAGGTTAGCAGCGGAACAGGGGCGTGATGTATTTGCAATACCAGGCTCTATTCACAACCCGTTGAGTAAAGGTTGTCATGAGCTGATTCGACAGGGGGCCAAGCTGGTTGATCAAGTTGATCACATTGTGGAAGAAGTACGGCGCCAGACCCCTCCCAATGTCCAACACATTGACTTTGGAAATAATGAAACATCTGACGAAGCAACCCAATCAGCACTCAACACTGAACAGCAGAGTGTGATGGAAGCGATAGAGGATACTACCTGTCACATAGACCAAATTGTTTTGAGAACGACACTTAATGTACAACAAGTTGCTGATGCGTTATTGCAACTAGAATTATCAGGCTTTATTGAAAGTGTTCCTGGTGGCTATCGCAAACGTATGAGGTCTTAGCGCGCTCTATATTGGGTTATGTTTGCACCTGGATTTTTATAAGAAGTTGAGCTGTTTGGAATATACTACGATCAAAAAATATTTAGCCATGGATTGCTTGCCAGATAATATTTGACAGGATAACTTACGCACCGTCGAGACTAACGCATTGAGGGAGTGTAATTATGGCAAAGCCATTTGTTGCGATACTTATGGGCTCAGACTCAGATTTCCCGAAAGTTGAGGCCGCTCTAAATGTCCTGGAAAAGTTTGATATTCCTGTTGAAGTAAGAGTTCACTCTGCGCATCGAACCCCAGATGCTACCCATCACTATGTCAAAGACGCCGATCAGCGTGGATGTGCTGTTTTTATTGCGTGTGCTGGTATGGCTGCGCATCTTGCCGGTGTAGTTGCTTCACTTACCATTAAGCCTGTAATTGGTGTGCCTATTGATGCAGGTCCATTGGATGGTATGGATGCATTACTTTCTACTTCTCAAATGCCTGGTGGTATTCCTGTTGCTACAGTAGCTATTGGCAAGGCAGGTGCAAAAAATGCGGGTTATCTAGCTTTGCAAATTATCGCACTACAAGATGCAGAGTTACAGAAAGCGCTGCTTGAAGATCGCAAAAATAATGCAGCTGAAGTGTTAGAGAAAAACCAGGCCTTACAAGAGAAGCTTCAGGCCCGATGATGAAAAGCCTGAGTATTAAGCAGGCTGCAACTGCGTTAACAATGGGGGAGGTTATTGCCTACCCCACAGAAGCTGTATGGGGGCTTGGTTGCGACCCATGGCAGGAAAAAGCAGCTCAGCAGCTCCTAACGATAAAAGAACGGCCAGTGAATAAAGGTTTGATTATCGTTGCGGCTAACCTAGAGCAGATTGCACCATTAATAGCCCCTTTGTCTTTTCAGCAACAGGAAACGCTTAAAGCGTCATGGCCAGGTCATACCACCTGGTTAATCCCCGATTCAAAAAACTGGCTTCCTTATTGGATCAAAGGTGATTTCACATCAGTGGCAGTACGTGTGAGTGCTCACCCCATTGTTAGTCAGCTATGCCTTGAGTTTGGCAAGCCTATTGTTTCAACCTCTGCAAACAAAGCAGGAGACCCCCCTCTTGATGAACAAGGCTTGCAGCATTCATTAGGTAGTAACTTGGGGGGGATTGTGAGAGGGGCTTTAGGTGAGCAGTTAAGGCCTTCGGTGATTAAAGATTTGGTATCAGGACGTATTGTTCGTCAGTAGTTGCGCTTGTTTTAGTACCAAAAAACAGGTTGAGCAAATAATTAATACAGGTAATACACGGTGAACCAACCCGATATCGCTGCAGTAAAAGATTATCTGCTAGCCCTGCAAGATAAAATTTGTGAACAGCTCGCTGAAATGGATGGACATGCTGAGTTTGTTGAAGAAAGCTGGGAGCGAGAAGCGGGAGGTGGTGGTCGTACTCGTGTTATCGCTAATGGAGCAGTTTTTGAAAAAGGTGGTGTTAACTTTTCGCATGTTTATGGCGAAGGACTCCCACCCTCTGCAACTGCTCATCGTCCAGAGTTGGCTGGCAGATCATTTCAGGCCCTGGGGGTATCTTTAGTTGTCCATCCGAAAAACCCAATGGTGCCGACCTCTCATGCTAATGTTCGGTTTTTTATTGCAGAGAAGCCTGGTGCTGACCCTGTTTGGTGGTTTGGAGGAGGCTTTGATTTAACACCCTACTATGGCTTTGATGAAGATTGTAAACATTGGCACGAAGTGGCGTATGACTTATGCCTGCCATTTGGTAATGAAGTTTATAAAGACTATAAACAATGGTGTGATGATTACTTCTATTTAAAGCATCGTAATGAGCCCAGAGGGATTGGTGGACTGTTTTTTGATGACCTTAATGCCTGGGGTTTTGACCGTTGCTTTGCATTTATGAAGGCTGTAGGTGATGGTTACTTAACTGCATATCTGCCCATAGTCGCTAAACGTAAACACATGCCGTTTAATGAGCAGCAACGAGATTTTCAGCTCTATCGCCGTGGTCGTTATGTAGAGTTTAACTTGATCTATGATCGAGGCACATTATTTGGTTTGCAGTCTGGCGGCCGAACTGAATCGATACTGATGTCTTTACCGCCTTTAGTGAAATGGGACTACAATTGGCAGCCTGAATCAGGTACGCCAGAAGCAGAACTTTATGAGCGGTATCTGAAAAAGCAAGAATGGATTTAGGTAACTGAAATGAAAGCTGCTGAGCAAAAAGCACGATATGGTGTATTTGGTAATCCCATCAACCATAGTAAATCACCAACAATTCATAGGCTGTTTGCTAAACAAACTCAGCAGCAATTGCAGTATGACGCTTACTGTATTGAACTGGATCGGTTTGAGTCTGCGGTTAAAGAGTTCTTTGCGAATAATGGTGGGGGACTTAATGTAACCGTTCCTTTCAAAGAGTCTGCATTTCAGTTAGCTGACAATTTAACTGAGCGAGCATTACAGGCTGGTGCAGTTAATACCCTATGGCAAGATCAGCAAGGTGAGCTGTGGGGAGATAATACTGATGGCGTGGGATTGGTTAGAGATATACAACAAAATCATGCTTTCTCCCTCCAAGGAAAACGAATTTTAGTGCTAGGTGCGGGCGGCGCGGTAAGAGGAGTACTTGCTCCGCTGCTAGAAGCAGGCCCACAAAGTATCACAATCGCTAACCGTACACATGCTAAGGCGGAACAGCTTGCCAGTGTATTTCAAGCAGCTGGTAATGTGACTGCACAACAACTGTCCTCTTTGGCATCGCTGGTGGCAAATGATGGCACCTTTGATTTCGTGATCAATGGTACAGCGGCGAGTTTAGCTGGAGAGCTTCCTCCATTACCTGAGTCATTGATCAGCCCAACTACCTGTACATACGACATGATGTATGGGCCAAATATAACGGTGTTTAACCAATGGGCAAAAGAAGCCGGAGGCAGGGTTCAGCTTGATGGCTTAGGTATGTTGGTTGAGCAGGCTGCAGAATCATTTTACTGTTGGCGTGGGATAAGACCAGATACTCAACCTGTAATAGAGCGACTGCTTTGTGAGATGCAAGGTGCTTGATGCTTAACAAGGTATTGTATCAATATACTGCTAACATAGTGCATGTTGAGTTTAAACTATTAACAAGTGGCAGGAGTTCATCGTGAGCACAAAACTGGGTTTTTTTATTTTGGTCGATGCGGGCGATAATGATGTCCACAAAATTCGTGAAGAATTGTTACAAATAGATGAAATTATTCTTGTCCACTGTTTAATTGGTCCAGATGACTTGATTTGTTATGGTGAGGCAAGTTCTTTAGCTGCATTGAAAGAAGTGGTAACGTTTAAACTAGCTCATTTAATTGAAGATAAATTTAACCCTATTTCGCATACGCAAACTTCTCTTTCACTTGAATATTTTGGCGAGCAATTAACCGCAGAAAGCCATGGGCACCCCACAAATACAGCCGCTTGGATTCTGGCTGATATTAATATTAGTGGTGCAATAAATATCAGTGAGCGTTTACTTAGCAAGCACCCTGAAATAAAAAGTGCACATGCTTTACTTGGTAGTCATGATACGTTGTTCTATGTAGAAGCGGATGACTTGGATCGTTTAATGGAAGTTATTGATGATGGCGTGCGCATTCTAAGAGGTATTGGTAACGAAGGTAAGTCTGTTAAGGCGTTATCTCGTACTGATACACGGCTCGTTTTGATGAAGTGATTTACTCTTCCCCGCAGTAGAAGATCAGCTTTGATCTCTACTGCTCATTGATGATCTATAAACTCTGCTTTTTCACTGATTTTACCTAGCTTTTGCTGTGTTCCTAGTCTTTTGCGATACCCTCGTCCTGAGGAAAGGTTTTACTCTAAAGGCTTGAATACCTCAATGATGTGACCATCTGGATCGAGCACAAAAGCGCTGTAGCTAAGTCGATTTGAATGACTCTCTTGCTGTCGGTTTTCAGGCTTGCCATGGCTGATACCGCCAGCACTAATAGCTGCGGTATGAAATTCATCCACCTGTCGCTGTGACTCAGCTTTAAAAGCAAGGGACAAATGGGGACGAGTGGTAGTGCTTTGCTGAAACCAAAGCACTGGTTGGTTATCTTTGCCAATCGCGGTCCAATTTTGCAAATACTGTACTGCTGATAAACCAAGTGGAGCAAGGGCTGAAAGGTAAAACAGTTTGCTTTTTTCCAAGTTGCCCACGTTTAGAGTGATATGATCAATCATAATGAATGAAAGCCAAGTATTGAGTTAATTAACCAGCATTTATTCAAGACATTGCAAATAGTTGGTTGACTTAGGTGCCCTAAGAGGCTGAGTCAGGCGCGTATAATTTTAATAACATAAGTGTAATATATTATTAAAATTAGAGTAGCCAAAATTGATACACCAGTCACAACAATATGACTAATAAATCAAAAGAAATTTGGGATATTGGTATAAGTTTAAAAGATTGCGGTAACTCACAATCTTTCTGTTTAAGTAATTGTGATAGTGTTAGTTACAGACATAGTGAATTGACTAACGTATTTGAGCTTTTGCTTAATATAACATACTGCATGCATATCCATTAAAAATGGTTTGCGAAGAGTGTATCGACATACAACAGTACATGTATTAATAAAACAGTTAGTGAACATTCATAAATAAAAGGAATGCTAAACGAGTGACAACATGAGTAATTATGCAAAGTGGTACCTGGGTATTGTTATATTATTAGGACAGGCTTTTGTTAGCTATGCCGACGATGATTGCTTGATAATTCCAGGCCAACAAGTGGGCAGTATTAAGTTGAATGATTCACTTTCCAGTGTGCGCAAACATATTGGAAAGCACAATATGTTAGTGGAAGAAATTCCCCTGGATGAAGATACACATTTAAAGCATGTCACTGTTTACCCTGAAAATGAAGAAAAACAATTAGTGCTACAGCTGGATGAAAACGAAAGAGTTGAGGCTATTATCATTGATCGAGTAACTGAGGATGAAGTACCTTGTTACCATAATAAAGAAGGTATTGTGATAGGTTTGACTTTGCGTGATATTGAGAAGATGAATGGAAAGCCCTTTAAACTAACAGGTTTTGATTGGGACTTTCAGGGAACAGTCAGTTCATGGGAAGACGGTCATCTTGAAAATGTGATGCGTGGGCTTGCTGTTCGTTTACTTCCTGATGCAGATGATAAGTATAGTGAAATTGTTGGTGAAGAGATTTTTATGTCGAGTCACCCAGAGATGCAACAAGTTAACCCAACAGTTAACCATATAGAAGTTTATAAATATAAAGCTAAAAGGCAAACGCAAGTTTCACACTAGTTTTTTATTGAGTATATAAGTAAGACTGTATTATTTAAGGAATAATCAGCTGTACAGGGATAGTACTTTAAATATTTTTTACCTTATCCTCTCTAATATTATTTTTTAAAATAAAGTTAAAAGTCGTTTTCTTACCTTAAAACTATATTAAACTATAATGTCATGTTGTCGTATTTTTTATTAAATATAGTTTATGCAGTTATTCAATTAATCACAAAAATAAAACGCTTAAAATTTTAAATTATGCATATTCGGTTAATAATATTCAGTCTTCAGTTACCTGGCTGCCGCTCTCTCAAAGAGAAACGTCAACGCATGGCTGGCTTTAAAGATAAATTTGGAAGGCTATCTAATGTCGCAGTAACTGAGTCTGACTACCACAATAGCCATGACTTAGCTGAATGGAATGCTGTCATTATTTCGAAGGATAAACAAACCATAGAACGGATAACATCTCAAATAGAGAGTGGGTTAACCAGTATGGATGTGGTTATTACAGAAGTCAAAAGCGAGTGGATATAATCACTGAAAATAATGGTGTAAAATTTTCAAAAATATCTAGTCAGTGTTATTGGCTAAGATACAGTTTATGTCTTTTATTGAGATTCATAGGTTCGCTTACAGTATACTAATACACTGTTATGACATGAACGGTGTTTTTTCTGGAGCGTTGTATGTTAAATCCAAAGTCACGACAGTTAACACCACATTTTTTGTGGGGAGCATCTACTTCGGCTTATCAAGTTGAAGGCGCGTGGGATAAAGATGGGAAAGGGCTTTCAGTGATTGATTTGGCAAACCATACTGAAGGTGTAACTGACTTTAAGGTTTGTAGTGATCACTATCACCGTTACAAAGAAGATATTAAGCTCTTTGCAGAGCTAGGCTTGAAAACGTACCGTTTTTCCATCTCGTGGACAAGGATATACCCAACTGGAAGAGGTGATATTAACAAAGCGGGAATAGCGTTTTATGATAGTTTGATTAATGAGTTATTAAATTATGGGATAGAGCCATTTGTAACGCTTTATCACTTCGACTTACCTCAAGCTTTAGCAGAACAAGGTGGTTGGGGAAATCGCGAGACAATAGATGCATTTATTGAGTACGCGCGAACAGTCTTCAATCACTTTGGTGACAGGGTCAAATTCTGGCTTACTATTAATGAGCAAAACATGATGATACTTCACGGTAATGCTCTTGGAACGCAAGATACTTTCTTAGCTGATCCGATGAAAGCACTGTATCAAGAAAATCATCATATGTTATTAGCTCAAGCACAGGTAGTAAAACTTTGTCGACAGGTTTTACCTACTGCTAAGATTGGCCCTGCTCCGAACATTGTTTCTATCTATCCTGCGTCATCTCATCCTGAGGATATACTTGCAGCAAATACGTACTCTGCTATACGAAACTGGTTATATTTGGATATGGCTGTTTTTGGACGTTACAACACTATAGCCTGGAACTTTTTAGAATGTAGGGGGTGGACTCCAACGATAGAAAAAGGCGATATGGAAATACTGGCAAATGCAGCACCTGATTTTATAGCATTTAACTATTATACATCTCAAACGGTTACACGTAGTTCGGGTGAAGAGGTAGAAAAAGGTCATACTGGCGATCAGCATTTAACGGTAGGTGAGTCAGGCTTTTATACCGCTAGCCGAAACACTCACTTAAAGGTTAATGAGTTTGGTTGGGAGGTTGATCCTGTTGGCTTTAGGATGACTCTACGAGAAATATATGATCGTTATCAGCTGCCATTAATTGTGACTGAAAACGGTTTAGGTGCCTTTGATGAGTTAGTAAAAGATGAGCAGGGTAATCTTACGGTTGAGGATAATTACCGCATTGACTTCTTGCGCCAGCATATTGAACAGATGCGTTTAGCGACTGAGGAAGGTGTTGAAGTATTTGGTTTTTGTCCATGGTCAGCGATAGATCTGGTTAGTACTCATCAAGGTTGCAGTAAACGTTATGGTTTTATCTACGTTAATCGTGACGAGTTTGATCTCAAGGATTTAGCAAGGTATCGTAAAAAAAGCTTTTATTGGTATCAGAAGGCCATTAGTACTGAGGCAAAAGAACTGTAAAACATTTTTATTTGTTGATGTATATTCTGTGCAGTACTCTAATTTAATTACAGTAAAGCAGATAAACAAGTTAAAACACTGTATCTGCCTTACTGTAAGTATTATTTGAAAGCATGTCTACCTAATTTTATAAAGGCAATGTAAAATAGTTTTTATGGAATAAAACTAAGTACGGAGCTGAAGTAAGAAATGATTTCATGGAAAAGGCGACTAGGAATTGTCGCAGGGAATACTTTTGAATACTATGATATCGCAGTATATGCAAGCATATCAACTTATATAGCAGTAAACTTCTTTCCAGAAAGTACTGAAAACTCATTGCTTTTTGTTTGGGGAATTTTTGCACTACGCTTTCTCATGAGACCCATTGGTGGTTTAGTCATGGGAATGTATTCTGATAAACATGGTAGAAAGCCAGCGCTAATATTTACTAGCGCATTAATTGGTGCAGCAACACTCATGCTTGCATGTCTACCGACCTATCAACATATTGGATTGTTAGCACCTTGTGCCCTGCTATTACTGCAAATGATGCAGTCTTTCTGCTTTGGCGGTGAATACCCCGTGATTATCAGTTATTTATTAGATAATGCTTATCCTAACGAAAAGGCCAGAGTTTCATCGTTAATTGTGAGTAGTAGTTTGCTGGGCGTTATTATCTCTTTAGTTGTTACCTTTATATTGGAGTATCAGCTAACAGCAGAAGAAATGACAAGTTGGGGATGGAGAGTACCTTTGGCGCTTGGGGTTTTAAATATCATCATTAGTTTTTACTTTAAACTCAAATTAACGGATAAAGTACCACTTGAGGCTAATCATAAAACCTTTAAGCTTGATATGCACTCTATTGTAAAAGTATTTTTGGTTGCCATTCCTGCAGGTATTATTTTTTATGTTAATGCTACCTGCTCAAATACCTTAGTTAAACTGATTGCTGACAGCAGCGAATTAAAAGCGCTTTATGCTTTGCTCAATAATACAATATTGGTGCTATTATTTTTGGTGGTTGGTTATGCGGTGGACAAGCACTGGTCTACACAAAAAGCCATGACTATGGGCATTTATGGATTGATTGTATTTTCACCCGTGCTCTATATGATGCTTGATTCAACGGATATAAGCATGCTTATCTTGGCGCAATCTTGTATTCTCATCATATCAGCACTCATTCTCTCGCCAACATGCGCTGTTTTATTTAACCAGACTACGGCTTTAAATAGAACAACCTCACTTGCGCTTGGGTATAATATAGCGCTGTCCATTTTTGGTGGATTAACACCGCTGGTGATAACTTCACTATCAACATTTAACCCAGTTTTTACAGGATTAGTAATAGGTGCAACAGGATTTACCTACTTGTTTGCGACCAAAATAATGGGTAGCTCAAGAGTACTAGACCATAACTTTCGTACAGAGCAAGAGTTGATAAGTAATTAAGTGAAAATATAGCAAGCGTTTATATGTACGCATATTAACCATTCTTTTATAATGATTTTGTTTGATGTTTTGCGGTGCTTTTTGTTAAAGCACTGGCCCCATACATGAACTGTATGGGGTCCACTTTATATTTCTAACTTTGAAGATTGGTTCATAGTTTTTGCAGCTTTAAGGTTGTGGCAATTCTAGTAAGTAGTTCAAATGCATTATGTTCAATAGCAAAATCAATCAGCATTTTCTTGTTATAAATACCAAGTGAGCAAAATGCACGGTGTAAATAGGTGAGTACAGAGCTTTGTTCTATACGTAAAAACTGAGCAATTTCTTTTACTGAAATATTTAAGCAGGAAAGTGCAAGACATGTGATCTGTTGATTCGATAAGTTTTTGCCTAGCACCTCTCTTACCGCATCGTATAAGCTGTCGATTAAGTTACTGTTCAAAATAACTGTATCTTGGCTGGTAAGCTGGGATAAAATACCTTTGACATTGACAAAAGCACTGTAATTACAGATCAAGTTATCTTTAATGGTAAACTTTGTTAAACCACCATAGCGTACTTTTCTTCCTGTAGGCGCAATTGAATAAAATTCACCAAGGTGATTTGCGCTTACAGACCACTTTAAGAGTAAACAATCTTCTGTGATTGAAAGCGACTCTTCCATATACTTGATATTGGGGAAGGCACGTAGCCAAATTTGCATAATATTCTTAAAAGCCACACTACCAATAGAATATCTGACAGGGCTTTCGATAATTGAATTATGTGCCATTTGCTCAGAAATACAGGCTAACTCATGTTTATTCCATATACCATCCATAAAGTCACGAGCTTGACTGGTACTACGGCCAGTGATCATCTTGTTCATCTGAATCCATCTCTTCCTAATAGTGTGATTGCTCAGCTAAGTTAAAGCTTTTGGTGAAACCTTTTAGAATGCCATCCCAACTACTTTCTGTCTGTCCCCATTTTTTGGGGACAGACAACATCCTGTGCGGTGAATTATAATAAGCAGATGTGTTTATTGAAAGACTAGTTATTCTTGAGGTTTTTCTTGTTGCGTAAAATATACAGTATTTTCACGCTTTAAAAGGATGTGCTATGGAACCAAAGGAATTGTATGAAAACACCTCCTTGTTATTAAAATGGATACTTAAAGAGTTAAAAAAAGAGGAAGCAAGTAAGCCTATACGTTGTAATCAAAATAAAGCGATTAGTATTTTTTCATACCATGCGTCTCAGAATAAAAGGCATCAAACACTTATGTATGCCTATTTTATTCTTACCGTCGAGCAAAATATTGTTAGGGCCAAAGCTGTTTTAGCGACTCTTTTCTAATACCAAGTTTAAAACAAACAATTTTAAAATCATATTTTATACAACTGGTTCTTTCATTCGCCGAAATGCGAGGCGAATTTGTTTTTCCAGTTCAATAATTGTAAACAGAGCAACACCAACACAAATGATCAATAAACCATCTAAGAATGGAATTGGGGCTGTTGCAAATACGGCTTGTAGTGGTGGAAAGTAGGTGATTGCAAACTGAGCTGCTGTAACTAAGGCTACTACTGACCAAACGACTTTAGTGCCACGTATGGCTTTCCAGGTTAGCGATGTACCATAAATATTGCGAATGAAAAACAGATGGAAAGTTTCCATAACCACTAGCGTGTTAAGTGCGATGGTGCGAGCAAGTTCAACGGTATAACCCTGATCCATTGCGTAATGATAAATACCAAATACACCACAAAGAAAAAGAAAGGAAACCAGCACAATATGCCAAACTAAACCACCATTTAATAATGGCTCATTACGAGTGCGTGGTGGACGGCGCATTGTATTTTCTTCCGTGGGTTCAAACGCCAGTGCTATCCCTAGTGTAATGGCCGTAATCAAGTTAACCCATAAAATTTGAACAGGGGTAATGGGTAACGTCATACCTAAGAGCAGAGCGATAACAATCGTCATTGCTTCACCTGCATTAGTGGGCAGTGTCCAGCTGATAACTTTTTTAAGGTTATCGTAAACTGTGCGTCCTTCGCGTACAGCTGCCACAATAGAAGCAAAGTTATCATCAGCCAAAACCAACTCTGCTGCTTCTTTAGCTGCTTCACTGCCTTTTTGACCCATAGCAATACCTGCATCAGCCCGCTTGAGTGCTGGTGCATCGTTAACACCGTCACCTGTCATTGCGACAGTCATTCCGTGAGCTTGCAGTGCCATCACTAAGCGCAGCTTATGCTCAGGACTGGTGCGGGCAAAAATGTCACATTCAAGTACCGCATGTTTTAAGGCTGCGTCATCTAAACCATCAAGATCAGCGCCTGTGAGAACTTTCTCTGTACTCTGTAAACCAATCTGCTTACCTATTGCTGCAGCTGTTTTAATGTGATCGCCGGTAATCATTTTCACTCGGATGCCTGCACTAATGCATTCCGCTACGGCTTCAATGGCTTCTGAGCGAGGAGGGTCGATCATTCCCACCATCCCCACGAGCGTCAGTGAGTCTTCAACATCGCTATATTCCAAAATGGTCTCGCTTGGCTGTACGGGTTTAACCGCAAATGCCAGCACACGTTGACCAAGAACAGCGATTGCTTCTGCCTGACTGTTCCAATAATGGGTATCCAATGGCTCTATTTCGCCATTTGCACCACGCTGGTTCTTACACATGCTGAGTAATTGCTCAGGAGCACCTTTGACGAAAACACAAGCATGGTGTTCGTGATCATGGTTAAGGGTTGCCATAAAGCGATGTTTTGCATCAAAGGGAATCGCATCTGTGCGAGTCCACTTGGCTTGCTCGTGTCGGATGTTGATATCCATTTTTCCACTGAAGGCGAGTAGTGCTCCTTCCATTGGATCACCTTCTACCATCCACACCCCCTCATGTTCGCGAAGTGCTGCGTCATTGCAGAGCGTCGCTGCTCTGGCTAACTCTTCCAGCACACTATGCTCTGCGGGAGAAACATGAGCATCATCTAACATGAGTGCGCCTCTAGGTTCGTAGCTATTACCTTCTAGATTAAAGAGGTGCTGGTGGGTGAGTACTGAGGTTACCATCATCTCATTGCGTGTGAGGGTGCCAGTCTTATCAGTGCAGATCACTGACAGTGCTCCCAGTGTTTCAATCGCAGGTAACCTCCTTACAATGGCATTTCGTCTAGCCATAGCCTGGACGCCAATGGCCAGTGTGATTGTCAGAACAGCAGGCAACCCTTCCGGAATAGCAGCCACTGACAGCCCAACCACAGCCATAAACATTTCAGTAAATTCATAATGTGCGACGAAATAACCGAATGTCAGCAGTATTACCGCTATCACAAGAATGAGCATGGTCAGCCATTTAGCAAACATGCCCATTTGCTCGACTAAGGGTGTTGATAAGGTCTCGACTTCGGATAACAGGTCGCTGATGCGTCCAATCTCAGTGCCTAATCCCGTTGTTACTACTACTCCTTTACACTGTCCGTTAGTGACGAGTGTGCCGGAAAAAGCCATGCAAGACCGATCTCCCAGCGGTGCATTCTCTGCTACTGGTTGGGTGTGCTTTTCTACTGGAACTGACTCTCCCGTTAAAATAGCTTCTTGGGCTGACATACCGTGTGCTGTAAGAAGACGAATATCAGCAGGTACCTTGTCGCCTGCTTCCAGTAAAACAATGTCGCCAGGTACCAGATGTTTGCCATCAATAGTGATCCGTTCCCCGCCACGAATCACATTGGCTTGTGGGGCTAGCATATGGCGTATGGCATCCATCGCTTTTTCTGCTTTTCCCTCTTGGATAAAACCAATGATGGCATTAACAACAACCACCGCCAGAATGACACCAGTATCAATCCAGTGACTAAGAAAGGCAGTAATGACAGCAGAGCCCATTAATACATATATTAAAATATTGTTGAATTGCAGTAGGAAACGCATGAAAGCACTACGCTTGTCGGCTTGTGGTAAACAATTTGGGCCATGACTATTTAGTCTTTTTTCGGCTTCATGTTGGCTTAAGCCTGAGGTAGAGGTCTGAAGTTTTTCAAGCGTGATTTTAGAAGAGATACTGTGCCATGTAAGCTCAGGTCTTAATGCGTTTCCTTCTTTCATATTTATACTACCATCATTAACCCAAATAATTAGGAAATAAAAAAGTATAATTTGCTAAGGATAAGGTATTCCCCTAAATATTGTTGTCAACGAAAATAATAAGACTGGATGGTATTGTAGCTGTTAAATCCAATTATATACCCTTCACTAATCATTTTTATGAGCACCCTTGTGTACTACCAGTAGTGCTTACACAAAAGGGCTGGCGAAGCTGTGTTAATTTTTTCCAGCACATCAATAAGACCTGGTGTCGGCACGCTTTGCCAATTATATTTTTTCTTAAGCTTTTATTTTCATCTGTAGAGAATATTACAGCATGTAAAGTAAGATGAATTTGTTGTATATCAAGTGATGTTCATGGTGGCAATTTTTTAACCTTAATTGGGTTAAAAATTGCCTATGATAGTGAGAGAAGGTACCAAAAAAATGGATGAATTATTTACCCAAAACTCAATGCTTTTTGGTAAGCCTGACGTTGCCTTATCTTGGTGAGGTAGGCCAAAGTATTTTCGCGGCCTTCTAGCAAGCCACTTCTATTCGCAATCTCCAACATAATCGTCATCATAATATCTGCAGCGGTAAACTCATTGCCAGCAAAGTATGCGCGCTGGCTCAATGTAGATTCTATATAGGCAAAATCTACGTTAATTTCCTTGGCAATGTAGTTATCCATAGGCTGGTCACCATTGCGCGTTTCTCGCTGCATAAACAGGTGAGTAATAACGGGCAAACCCAAGGAACCCTCAGCAAAATGGGACCACTCAAGATATTGATAATATTCTGCGGTACCTTGGGCTGGTCTCAAACGTTTTTGTTCATCCAAATCGATGATATATTCCATTACTGCACTGGACTCGCATAAAACCACATCCCCATCGACCATAACTGGGGCCTTACCCAACGGATGAATCTTTTTTAAACTTGCTGGCGCAAGATGAGTTGTTTTATCACGCTGGTGATCAACACGCTGATAAGGCATGGAAAGCTCTTCCAATAACCATAGTACTCGTGTGGAGCGGGATTGATTTAAGTGATGTACTGTCAACATAGATAATGTATTCCTAGCTGAGTTTTATAAAGGGGTTTGTAAATAAGGGGCTTTTAAATAGGGAGCTTTTAAATAAGCAACCTTCAAACAATACCTGTACTACACTAAAAAGTATTTTAAATAAGCCCCTTTTTATTGGGGTTTCAGGCGCTTTTATAGCTCGTCTGGGCCGACCTGGATGACCAGCTTGCCAAAATTTTTCCCTTCTAACAGGCCAATAAAAGACTCAACAGCGTTTTCCAGTCCATTGACCAGATCCTCACGATAAGTGATTTTTCCATCTTGCAGCCATTGCATCATGTCCTGGCTGAATTCGTTGTAACGATGGCCATAGTCATCAAAGACAATAAAACCCTGCATTTTAATCCGCTTTACTAGCAAGGTACCCATTAACATCGGTATACGGTCAGGGCCTTTAGGTAGCTCTGTTGCGTTATATTGTGATATCAAACCACATAAGGGAACACGTGCACTTGGGTTGAGTAATGGCAATACTGCATCAAAGACTTTACCGCCTACGTTCTCGAAATACACATCAATGCCTTTGTCACATGCTTTGGCCAACTGCTCAGCAAAGTCAGGGGCTTTATGATCGATACAGGCATCAAAGCCCAAATCTTCAACAGCTGAGTGACATTTTTCTTCACCACCGGCAATACCGACGACTTTACAGCCTTTCAACTTAGCAATTTGTCCCACCAGACTACCAACAGCCCCAGTAGCTGCGGCAACAACAACGGTTTCACCTGCCTTTGGCTGGCCAATATCCAGCAAACCCATATAAGCGGTTAAACCGGGCATTCCCATTACGCCCAGCGCGTAAGAAGGCTTCATGGGTGCTTTTCCCAGCTTCAGCAGACCGCTGCCGTCAGAAATCGAGTAGTCTTGCCAGCCAGAGTAGGCAACCACCCACTCACCCACTTCATAATCTGGGTGATGAGATACTTCCACGCGGCACACAGTACCACCCACCATAACCTCATTGATTGCAACAGGTTCAGCATAGGACTTGGCATCGCTCATACGGCCACGCATATAGGGGTCCAGTGATAAATACACCGTCCGTAATAGGAGCTCTCCTTGCTTAGGTGTTGGCTTCTCGCTTTCTAAAAAGTTGAAGTTACTCAGCGCAGGTGCACCTACAGGTCGAGAAGCTAAAACCCACTGGCGATTAATCGTTCCATTTTGTGGCTTGAATTTTGTCATTTGTTATTTCCCTATCATTACAAGGCGGCAGTTAAAATATTGCGACTAACCTCAGGTGTGATTGCGCCGTGTTCACCCAACTGAGTCATGTCATGTTGGGTTAGCTGTTCGACGAGAGTGTCAATACTCATTTCAGCGATGTCGATTTGCGATAAACGCACAGGCACTTGCATGACTTCGAAAAACTGCTCTGTTAACTCGATGGCTTTGTGGATGCGGATCTCATCATCGCCCTCTGTCAGATTCCATATGCGTTCAGCATACTGCAAGAGCTTTTCGCGTTTAGCATCTTTACAGATTTTCATTACAGCGGGTAAAACAACCGACAGGGTTCGCGCATGATCAACGCTATAAGCAGCAGTGATTTCATGACCAATCATGTGTGTCGACCAGTCTTGAGGTACTCCTGCACCTATCAAACCATTAAGTGCCATGGTGGCAGCCCACATAATGTTGCCACGGACTTCAAGATCATTTTTGGTTTCCAGTGCCAGCGCTTTTGGTCCTTCTTCAATAAGTGTAAGTAGCAGCCCTTCAGCAAACCGATCCTGTACTTTTCCATTTACGTTGTAGGTTAAATATTGCTCCATGACATGAACAAATGCATCGACGACCCCGTTACTAATTTGGCGGTCAGAGAGTGATAAAGTAACAAGTGGGTCTAGCACTGCAAATAAGGGACGTATTAAGGGGCTATGGAACGCCAGCTTAGCACCATCACGAGTCACTACTGAGCCAACATTGGTTTCAGAGCCCGTGGCAGGTAGCGTCAGTACACATCCTATTGGCAGAGCCTGCTCTATAACCTGCCCACTGGCGACAAACTCCCAGGGGTCATCACTGTTATACAACGCCGCCGCCGCAATAAACTTGGTACCATCAATAACGGACCCCCCACCAACGGCCAGCAGGAAGTCAATGTTATGTTGTTGGATTAAATCCAGAGCTTTGATTAAAGTGTCATAACTTGGGTTCGGCTCAATGCCTGAGAATTCAAACCAGGTATGCTCACTCAGTGCTTCGGCCACTTGCTCATAAACACCATTAGATTTGATAGAGCCGCCACCATAAGTAACTAATACTCTTGCTGATGCTGGTATTGCCTGCCTAATGGTTTTAATTTGCCCTTCACCAAAGTGGATTTGGGTTGTATTTTGAAAACTAAAATTCAACATCACACATATTCCTTTTTATACATCAAGTGCAGTAAGTAATTTATCAGCTACGAGTTCCGAACTTGCTGGATTTTGGCCGGTGATCAGCAAACCGTCTTGTACGGCAAAAGCATTCCAGTCAGCTACTTTTTGAAAGTCAGCGCCACGATTTTTTAACTCGTCTTCCAGTAAAAAGGGGACAACAGTCGTTAATTGCACAGCTTCTTCTTCGCTGTTACTAAAACCTGTCACTGCTTTGCCTTTAACCACATAGTTACCTTGACCGTCTTTAGCATTCAAAAGTACTGCGGGTGCATGACATACTGCTGCGACAGGTTTTTTGGAAGCTAAAAATCCTTCGATTAGGGCAATGGAGTGGCTATCTTCAGTTAAATCCCAAAGAGGTCCATGCCCTCCGGGATAAAACACGGCGTCATAATCTTCAGGCTTAACGTCGGACAGTTTCAGAGTGTTTGCCAGCAAGGCCTGTAATTTCGTATCGTCGTTAAAACGCAGCGTCGAAGCTGTTTGGAAGTCAGGCTGTTCGCTCTTTGGGTCAATGGGTGGTTGCCCTCCAAAAGGAGAAGCGAGTGTTACCTGCACTCCTGCATCAACCAAGGTGTAGTAAGGTGCAGCAAACTCTTCTACCCAGAAGCCTGTTTTTTCACCTGTATTGCCTAACTCTGAATGGGATGTTAGGACCATTAATACTCTTTTTACATTTGAGCCAGTCACTTTTCTATCTCCTCAATCAACAATTGATGACAGTGTATGGCTGCAATCTATTTCTAACAATATGGAAAAATTAGACTTCATTAGTCAAAAAATTGATACAATTAGGCTATGACATTAAATTTTGAACAACTCAAAAGCATGGTGGTTTTTGCTCAAGTCGTTGAGCAAGGTAGCCTGACCGCTGCAGCTAAGCACATTGGTTTATCGCGAGCAGTTGTCAGCTATCACATCAAAAAACTGGAATCGCAACTGGGGGTGAAATTACTTAATCGCTCTACCCGCTCCATTGCACTGACTGAAGCTGGCAGTGAATACTATCAGTCTTGCCGAATCATTGCTGAGCAGGCGGCCACTGCAAATCAGCAGATAGAGAACCTGAAAAGTGAACCTGAAGGCTTATTAAAAATAACCTGTCCAGTGAATGTTGGTTTACAGATGATTGTGCCAGCATTAAACGACTTCCGTCGTCTTTATCCCAAAATTGAACTGGATGTTATGCTGACAGATGAAGTCGTTAATATCATACAAGAAGGTATCGACCTTGCCATTCGGGGGGCACCTTTGCCTGATTCAGGACTTCAGGCCAGTAAACTTTCCACTTTAGCCACCTGTCTGTGCGGATCACCTGATTACCTCAAAAAGCATGGGCGCCCAAGTACACCTGCTGAGCTGGAACAACATGACTGGGTAATTTATAAACTCACCTCTGGTGCTATCAAATTAAGCAAAGGCTGCAGGTCATACAGCGTTGCTGTGAAGGGCAGTATTACCACCAATAACGCCGCAGCACGCACTGCTTTTATCGAGGGTGGCCATGGCTTAGGGCGCATTCCCGTTTACGATGCCAGGCCAAAAATCCAGGCTGGCACACTTGAGCAGGTATTAGAGGACTATCAACTGAGTGATATTAATGTTTATGGCGTTTTTCCACCAGGCAGTGCTAATTCAAAAAAACTACGACTGTTGATTGATTATCTGAAGGATTATTTTGTGAAGGTTGACCGCCAGACGGTGTTTTAACAGACAGAAATAAAACCTCATTCAAAAACGCTTTATTTAATTGATTGGTTAAGGATATATATGGCGATGCCCCAGTTTTTTTATGGCAACAGTGAGTGCTAAGCTTGTTTGAATAAGACTTTGCTGGTCATTATTTATAATTCTCTCAATAGTTCAGGTTTCTCGAATTTTGAGACAGTCACTTACTGGGGAAAAGCTGGTTGAAACTTGGCAAATACACCGCAAACAATACTTCAGTAAAAGGGTTAATTAATATTACATAGTCGGTTATATGCGGGAGTAAAAACAGGTAAGCTTAAAGTAGGAGTCTCTTTTATGCCTGTCATGTTGGCGCAAGTGTATATCTGAAATATTCATTATCGCTTAGGTAACTCATGGATCCACAATTACTCTCCATTCATTATAGTGACCCGCTCTGGATAGCTATCGCTTTTCTCTGTGGATTAATAATTAAGATGTTGGGGTTACCCCCTCTTATAGGCTTTCTTGCTGCTGGTTTTATACTCAATGTGTTGGGTGCTGAGGGTGGGGAGTTCCTTAATGCAATGGCTGATCTTGGTATTACCCTCTTACTGTTTTCTGTTGGACTCAAGCTTAAGTTGAAAGCACTGGTGAGACCAGAGGTTTGGGGTGTCGCATCGCTACACATGACGATAGTAACGTTACTTGTTGGGGCAATGATACTGCTACTATCCTATTCCAGCATTCCACTCCTATCTGGTTTGGATTTGGAGTCTGCATTATTGATTGGTTTTGCCATGTCGTTTTCCAGTACCGTTTTTGCCGTAAAGATACTTGATGAGCTTGGTGCAGCTAACGCAAAAAATGGCCAAATCGCAATTGGTGTGCTGGTGGTGCAAGATATTGCTGCGGTTGTATTCATAGCTTTGTCGATGGGTAAGCTTCCATCTCCTTGGGCTTTAGCCTTGCTTGCTCTTATTCCTTTGCGGTTTCTACTTTACCAGTTACTCAATAGGGTTGGACATGGCGAGTTACTTATCTTATTTGGCATCACGCTGGCGCTGTTAGGAGCTGATATCTTTGAGCTGGTAGGTATAAAAGAAGATGTTGGGGCGCTTGTACTGGGTATGCTCATTGCCAATCATCCTAAGTCCAATGAGTTGTCAAAGGCACTGCTGGGTTTCAAGGAATTATTCTTGGTGGGATTTTTTCTTAGCGTGGGAATGACAGCAATGCCAGGCTGGGTCGAGATATTGATCGCACTATTACTGATCCTTTTCTTACCATTAAAAGTTGCGCTGTATTTTGGTCTATTCAACTTATTTAGTTTGCGATCCAGTACCTCATGGCGGACATCCTTAAACTTAGCGAACTATAGTGAGTTTGGTTTGATTGTTGGAGCCATTGCAGCTTCAACGGGATGGTTATCAAATGAATGGTTGGCAGTGTTTGCGATTGTACTGACCTTTTCTTTTATTTTATCAGCCCACTTAGTGAATATTCGGGATAGCCTGTATCACTTATGGCGGCCAAAGCTGAAGAGGTTCGAGCGACCAAGGCGTTTATTAGGAGAAGAGAATTTGGATCTTGGTTATATCAAGGTCGTCGTGTTTGGTATGGGACGCATGGGGACAGCTGCATATAATGCTATGCATTGTGACTACGAAGGCCATTTAGTGGGTGTTGAGATTGATCAGGATAAGACATTACGCCACAGGGCATCAGGGCTAAATGTGGTAAGTGGTGATGCGACCAATCCTGATTTTTGGACTAGGGTGCCTGAATTGCTGGATGGGTTGGAATGGGTATTACTGACTTTGCCAACACATAAAGCCAATATGAATGCTGCATTACGCCTCAAAGAAATGGGGTACCTTGGTAATATTGCCGCAACAGCAAAATACCCCGATGAGGAAGATGATTTAAAAGCAATTGGCGTAGAGCATACCTTCAATATTTATAAAGAAGCGGGTTTGGGATTTGCCAATGAAATTCAGACTTTTGTAGTTCAAAAATAAAGATAAATCCAAAGAAAATATTGATGAAATTATTTTTAAAATAGTTTTAAGTGGCTTTGAAAAAAATGCTTTGGCTATTTTGTGGAAGCAGTATTCCAGAGTGTGGCTGGCTAGGGAGCTGCTCTGAGCCTATTAGGAAATGGCATTAACACCCAAAGCATAGCCTTCTATTTTTTTATTAACGAGTTTTGATAGCTCTGCATAGCGATCAGCACCATTCTTAGGTGGTGTATTTGGCCTCGTAAAAACCTCAGGATCTCTAAGCATTTCATTTTCCCAGAATTGGTCTCTAGTAGAGTCAATCCACGTACCGTCTGGTAATTCATTGGAGTAGTGAAAACCAACTTGTTCTTCACCAACGAAAACCTTCCAAAGAACTAATTGGCCACCGAAATAGTCATTTATGATTAGAGAAGAAATGCCGCATTGCCCTCGACTTGGGTTTGATGGCTCCCAATTTTCAGGTTCTTCTGTACTTTCTAAAGACCAAGAGTCACGTAATGCATTCAACACTTCATCGAGACTAGGTTTATAATTTTCTGATTGCACTAACTTGCTACCTTACTATTAATGAACGCCACTCTAATACAAACCTAAAAATGATTTGTGAAGGGTATATATTGACGATTTTTTTGCGTAAGACAATGCAAAGAAAACATTTTCCCCAATAGCTTAAAACTGTACAGTTCTTGAGTAAAGATAAGCTCATGAGCTGCATTACAGAAATATTGCAAAAATAATATTTTTCGGATTACAAGAAAAATCAAAGATCTAGAGTTGTCAATGGATAACCTGATGGACCACTCAATAATTAGGCGATCAAGCCTATTGTTAGAATTTTTCTATCCTTGTTGACCCTTAAATTATTCTCAACTATTCATTTATTACACCGCCAGTACATAACAAATAACTTTATAAAAATACAACTTAGAAGGTTTGATGAGGAGCTTATCATGGACGAGGCTTTAAAAACGTTATTAGAGAGTCCAATAAAAAAAGTATTACAACAAGAGGGGGGGAAACAGCAGACGTATACCGATAGTCAAAACCGTACTGTAATTTCTTCCTTTGGTACGTTAATCGTTAATGGTCAGGGAGTTGTTTCTGTAGTCTTGAAAGAACGCACTCCATTTTCAATTGATGTTGTGACGAATGAAACCCTTGAGCAAGGTATACGTCTAGTCGTACTAGAGGAAGGCGTTAAACTCTATGAGCTTGAAGGTGGCACAGAAACACTATTGGAGGAGCGCTCGGGCTTAGCGATTGGCCTTGATGAAGACAAAGGAGCTACTTACTGGTTTAGCTTTTTTGGCCAAAACCGCGCTATTCACTATGGGAAAGGGGAGATGCGAAGTCTGACTACATTGCTTGAGTATGTTTTTCCTGATGATGGTGGCGACCCCTCAAAGTTCTGGATGAATGATTTATCAAAGTACAACGTCAGTAGCCCTTCAGAAGTGACCGTGTGGAAAGATCCTGTCACTGCTGAGCCTCCGCTTATTGTTTTACCAACAGATAAGTTCACAATGATGGATGCAGCAGAATATCGGGCTGTGGTACCAAACGCGCTATCTCAAGAGTGCCAGGAGCTGTATTCAAATGTTGTTGGTAAAAGTTTTGTACTTAATACGCCTGACTTTCCTGATTTTACCGATGCTATTGAAGCTAGTATTCGTAACCCTAATGGGTGGTGCTATAAAAAACTTGAGGAAAAAAAGAGCGAGTTTGGCGGTGAGGGAGACATCAAAGCAACTTACCTAAGAATTACATTAGGCGTAAACCAAGGCTGGAGTCCAGGCATTCCATATGTTCTAGAAATTTGGCCTGCTGGACATTACTCCCCTATTCATAACCATGCAGGTGCCAATGCGATTATTCGTGTATTGCATGGTGAAATAGGCGTTAACCTTTATGCAATGCTGTCTATTAATCATCAGCAACCATTCGCACAAAAAATCTTAGTGAAAGATGATGTAACGTGGATATCACCTGGGTTGAATCAAATTCATCAGCTGAAGAACATCAATGAGAATGGCCCTACTTGTATGACAATACAGTGTTATCTTTATAACCAAAGTAATAGAAGTCATTATGAGTATTTTGATTATATTGATAACGAAGGTACAGGTATTGGGCATTATTACCCAGATAGTGATATGGAGTTTTCTGAGTTCAAAGAGTTAATGCGTTCAGAGTGGCTGGGCAATGTAAGACCAAAAGAATGGTGGCGTTAATTTTGCGCATAATATTCCGCCCTTCGAGGGCGGATGACAGTTTAATAACCGTTTCACCGCAATGTTTCACGCGGAACATAAAGCAGTTATCGCAAATACTCATTTCAAGCTATATTGGGTAGTACATGTTTTAGCCATAAATGAGGCTTTTAGCTAGATGTATAAAAAAAATCACTTTAGTTTTCTCTTCCTTGCTTTATGGTTAGTGGGCTGTAGTCATGTCACGGCGAAACAGCCCAATACGATTCCAGTGATCATTTTTCCAGGTTGGCTAGCTGACTTTCCAATTGATCTTGAGAATGCTGAATTTCTCAGGGGGAGTAGCGGGAGTAAAGGGGGGAGCATCTTTTTTAAAGGTAAAAACTTCAACTGGGTTTCTGCCTACGAAGATAAAAGCAAAGAGGCTGCAGAAGAAAACGTAACAGTTGCTGAGTACGTGATGAAAGTTATGGATGCCTCAAAAAGTATAAAATCCAACAGAGTTAAAGAACTAAAAAAAGATGGATTAATAATTTTTATGATGGATAGCGATGATACTTCAAGTACAGTTATCTTTTTTACAACAACTGAAAAATCAAAATATATGGGTGATTTCTCTGTTTCAAGAGAAATCGATATTATGCCAATTTTTAAGAGTATCCGACGTTTAAGTCGATGACTTATATATTATTCATCTCAACATCACGACGATACTTGAGTTTAACTGCATCAATGCATGACGAGTAAAATTTGCCATTTCGTCTTAATGCTTTCCCACCTTCTCGCAATACCTTCAGCATATTAACTTTGCCTTGGACATTGCCAGCGAATAGGCTAAAAACAATATTAACCATATTCATAGAGTTACTACATTCACCACTTTCATGTACGATTTTTGCTGCAATAACGACAAGCTGGTCATTTGCATAAGTAACTGTCAATGTACCGTTGTAGACATGATTCAATATCTCTTTGGCAGACTCACGATCTTCTGAGGTTATTTCTTTGCTTCCAGTAACTTCAGCCATAATGAACTACTCTGCATCTAAACCTCTGTAAAGAATAGCAAATCACACTGTTTTTTTGCGGCGAACTGCTTTATATCCTGCTGCATATGATTCTTTGATTACCGTAGGCTCAATCAAGAAGCTTTATCTGTACTTTCGTCTTAGTTGGATTGCCAGAAATATTGGTGTAATAAACTCAATCTGCCGTCTATTTACAAAATAGGCTATACGAAGTTTGCAAGGTAAAGTATCCGGTTGGGCTTGACCTGAGCACTCTTCTCTGGACCCATTGCTTAAAACATCTTAGGATGTTGAACGCCTGTCTAAGTGTGGGGTCAACCAGGTCGGGGGGCGAGATAGCCTGCCCTTTCAATGGCCCGCACTGCCAGGGCTGTATTGGTCGTTTGTGTACTGAGAGGCAAAGCTAAAAAAACTTGAGGAAGGCAAATATGCACATAGTGGAACGTTGGGTTGAGAATTTAATGTACGCCTCCCGTTGGATTTTGGCACCTATTTATTTGGCCTTGAGTTTAGCCTTGATGGCGCTGGGTATTAAACTGGTGCAAGAGATAATCCATGTTGTTCCGGCGCTGCTTGAAATGAAAGAATCGGATCTTGTTCTGGTTATATTATCTTTAATCGATATGGCTTTGGTCGGTGGCCTTTTGGTGATGGTAATGTTCAGTGGATACGAAAACTTCGTTTCAAAATTGGATATTAAAGAGGGTACCGAAAAACTAAATTGGCTAGGTAAAATGGATGCTGGCACGCTTAAAAATAAGGTGGCTGCATCGATTGTCGCGATTTCTTCTATTCATCTGCTGAGGGTTTTTGTAGATGCTGAAAATATACAAAACGAAAAATTATTGATGTATGTAATCATCCACCTGACGTTTGTTCTTTCAGCTTTTGGCATGGGCATGTTAGATAAAATGACCCGTTCAACGCATTAACAGAAGCATAATAAACAGCAGGAGGCATCCACTTTTTGATAAAAATCAAATCATGGGTGTCCTCTTCCTTGTGTACGTATGGCTTGTTTAAATTTGTGCAGTACTTTTTTCGCATGCCACTGGACCTTTTCCGACTTAAAACAAAAGCCTAATAATTGGCTTTGTGGTATTTTCACCACTTGGCTTTTCTCTGTATTGACCTTCAGTTTTAAGCTCGCCATCTATTAGCGAGTGATTTTATACTGGTCGACTGATTTAAAGTACCTCTCATTGCTTTCCGCTTACTAAAATACTAACAGTGAGTTACATAAAGGCGGATTCAATATGGCAGATATCGGCATAGACCTGGGAACAACGCACAGCCTTATCGCCGTGTGTGAAAATGGCGAAGCAAAACTCATTCAAAATGTACATGGCGATTACTTAACACCGTCAATTGTCAGTGTTGACTCAAATGGCAACTTTCTCATTGGAGCTAGTGCTAGGGAGAGGTTAATCAGCCATGCATCGGAAACTGTCCATGCATTTAAGCGCATGGCTGGCACTAGTAAAATCTGGAAGCTCGGCAAACAAACGCTGCGCTTTGAAGAATTATCCTGCCTGATTTTAAAAAGCCTCAAGGCCGATGCTGAGAACGCCCTAAACCAACAGATCGATCAGGCAGTCATCAGTGTACCTGCCTACTTCAATGACACCCAACGGGTAGCGACGCAGAACGCTGCAAAACTTGCTGGTTTTACTGAGGTAAAACTGATCAATGAACCAACGGCTGCTTCCCTGGTGTACGGATTGAAAGATCAATCCGATGACCGTAAATATCTGGTCTTAGATTTAGGAGGCGGAACCTTTGATGTGTCCATTCTTGAATATTTCAATGGCATACTCGAAGTCAGAGCCAGTGCGGGAGACAATTATCTGGGGGGCGAAGATTTTACTCAGGTGATTGCAGACTGGATCACCAAACAGTGCAACGAACTAAAAGTTAAGTCTCCTACTCCCTCCCGTCTTTATCAAATGGCGGAGTCTGCCAAGCGGAGTCTTTCCAAGGCCGATAACACTTCGATTCAAATCGATGAAGACACCACACTAAAGCTACTGTCATCAATGTTTGAGTCACTGGCGACACCGCTAATAAATCGTATTCGAGCGCCGATTGTTAAAGCGATACAGGATGCGGAAATCGAACCAGAAGAGCTTGACGACATTGTTTTTATCGGCGGCTCCACTCGCATGCCGATTTTCCACGGATTTGTCACTCGTTTGTTCAAACGATTTCCTCGCTCTTCCGAAAACCCAGACCATGTGGTAGCGCTGGGTGCGGCGATACAAGCAGGATTGTTAGCTAGAAGCGAAGGCCTGGAGGAAGTGGTCATGACGGACGTGATGCCCTACTCCATGGGCATTGCTGTGCATAATGAATCGGAGCTGGAAAATCCGTACTTTGAACCGATTATTGAGCGGAACCAAACCGTTCCGGTTAGCCGGGTCAATCGGTTTTATCCTGTCGAAAAGAAGCAGATTGAAATCCGGGTTGATGTCTTTCAGGGAGAAAGCCGATATACCCGAAATAATATCAATTTAGGATCAGCAGAATTACACCTTTCCAAAAACGCTGAACAGCGGTTTATTGATGTTCGCTTTACGTATGATACAAATGGAATTCTTGAAGTTCTTGTCGAAGCTGGCCATGGCCGAACGCAACAGCTTATTTTTGAACAAACTCCCGGCAAACTCACACCGGAAGAAATTCAGGCAGCGTTGAAAAAGCTCGAAAAAATAAAAGTTCACCCTAGAGATGATGAAGCCAATCGAGCAATTCTTGAAAAGGCAGAGCGGCTGTACGAGCAATCTATCGGCGAAAGACGAGATCAGGTGGCGGAGATCATCGACTACTTTAATCAATTACTGGCCACGCAAGATCCGAAAACAATTGAGCAAAACCGAGACAAAGTGAAAGACGCCTTAAATGCTATGGAACAGGAGATCTGGTTTTAAATGTGGTGGCAAATTCTGGGCATTCAACCCAATGCATCATTGGCAGATATCAAAGCCGCATACAGTCAACTGATAAAAACCTATCGGCCGGATACCCATCCGGAAGAATTCAGCCAAGTTCGCCAGGCATTTGAGCAAGCCAGAAAGAGCCATCGTCCAACTAAAAAAACGCCTAGTTTTCAGCTGGAAACGCATGCTCAAACTCCAGAATTAGAAATGCCGCCGGAGCCACTAAAGGATACACGGTCGCCAGAGACTAAGACCATAATCCAACCCAGTTCTTACACTGAACCTGAACAAGAGACCAAGCCTGAACAAAGTAAAGCGCAAGAAGCAAATTGGCGCGAAGAAGACGGCAGCGGCTTGTTTGAACAAGTAATGTCGCTGTTGAATAAATGGAAACAGGGCCAATTTCAAGACCCAGCTCTGATTGACGAAATTGTGCATCATGACGCCCTGAATAACTATTCGACATTCAGAGCCTTAAGCAGAGACGTCTTGCTTTGGCTGCATGATGAATTGGAGGTTAAGCAAGGACTGCTACGACACAAAGCGAATATTCCCGCTGAGATGCTTGCCAAACTGGATGAGGTTTTTGGATGGACTCCGAAGGAGCAACAAATCTTTAAACAGTACGAAGCACTGGATCTTTCTGTCTTGTTTGCGCTGATACATGAAGGCAATCAAAACTGGCAGTATATTAACCCCCTTGTAATGGAAAGCTATGAGTTGGTTAAGGAAGCCGAGGTATCCCGGTTTCGGATTGTACTGGCCGTACTCCTCCATTTAATGGCTCTATCATTTATCTGGATCATCTTTGTTGATGAAGAAAACCTGGGCACCGTGTTTTTCCTTTTTTCAATTTGTTATCTGTTCATCGAAGCAATTTCTCAATTAACGGTGACTAAATGGTTATTCAAGCTGTTTCGACTTCGGGGAACTAAACTTGAGACTTACTTTTCTTACCTTTTGCTATCCATAAAGTATGGACTAACTGCAATTATTGTTTTGTTTATCTGGATGCTTCCGATCTCTGCGATCATCATATTGGTTATTCTCATCGTTGGCTTAGCCACAAGAAATATCGAATTTGATATAACAGAAGCCATGGGCTTTCTATGGTTTACTGCTCTCGCCGTCATATTTTGCATCTACATCAACAAACGAGTTTTGGCCATTGCAAGAAGAAAGTATGGCGCTGCCATCATTGAATTTAGGCGAGTTAAGATGCGAAACACAAACTGAAAACCCAAGGTTCCTTTAGATAGTTCTGTTGCAAAAATTAATTAGCGTAAAAACAAACTTATTTTGGATATACTTAACCTGCTAATTCACAGAATTATTCAAAAAGTGTTTTGTCTTACGGCTCTGGATTTGCCTGCGACATATTCATTTTAATAGATAAACTTTATCTGTCTATCCGCACTATCAGTAGATAGCTTTGTGAATGATTGATAAAGGCCCATAGATGTTGGGCTTTATGTGGTTTGCACCAAAATAGCAGATACGCAGGGTTAGGGTTATCGGCTATTTTGGTGGAGTTGGTATTCAATAATGAAGCAGTTTAGGTACCAGCTCTTACCCGATTATAGCTTCAGCTCAAGATATCGACATTATGTGACTTCAAATTTAAACGTTTGATAACCAGCTTTTCGGTTTTAGTCAATGCATTAAACCTAACTTGAAAAATTTCATCATTTTCACTAAGGTAAACGCCTTCAGTCCATTCAATAGAATCTGGTTCACCAAACAAATAAGTAGTTTCTTTTAACTGAATGTCGTAAACGGAAATTCCACAGCCAGCTATTACAACATACCGTTCATCAAAGGTAATAATGGCAGAATCAGGCTCACCATAAATCCACGCAATATTTTCGTTATTCAGTATGACTTTTGCAATTAGCCTTATTCTTCAAATAGACGTAATCAGCTAGCGAAAAGACTTTATATTTCGATGATTCTGCTAGGTACCCATACTCCATATATTATGTCTTAGCTATAATTATTAACGAACGTCACATTGACACAAGCGAGCTTCATTGTAAGCTCTACGGTTTTAGCTAGTAGCTCTTAGCCTACCTCAAAAATATGCTTAATTTGATTATCTTCGTAGAATTTAATTTTTTCAAATTGCCCTAAACATTCTCTCTTAAAGGGGTTATGGACATACTCCAGAGTGATTTCAACTTCAAATAGGTACTTATATGCATTCCCGCATAACCCCCATCCACATTTTCTAAAAACTCAAATATTTAAGGTGAGTCAATTCTAATATACTGATTATCGAATTGAGCGATATCATCTTCAAACTTACTTTTAAATGCAGATATATTTGAAAAGTAGTCAATTATTTCTTGGCCACCCTCAAACAAATACTGAATGGAGTTTCTAACTCCTCTACAGACATAAACTCCATGACACTTCATTCAGATCTATCCCGTCACTTTTGTGTTCACATAACTACTAATAAACGCTACTCTGACGTAAACCTAACATCACTGTAGACCTTATGTTTAGTGGTATACAGCAAGGTGGGTAGAGAGCTGAGTTAATTGCTTCTAAAACCTTGCATCCGCACAATATGCATACACTGCTTCATTGATACGAAGTAAATGCCCTGAGCCCTCATCATCACTTCGATAGCTTAAAAGAGATTTACCGTTTTTAAGTAGGATGATTTGATTTCTCCCATACCCAATTGCAATTTGACCAACATTGGTACTGGTAATTGGTTGGTCACGGTCACCACTGACTGTTACAATTTCGAGCCTTAAATACTCATTTGGAATTCTAGATATCGATTCTTCGGGCAGCTGGGTGATATTTACATATTGATCGGCTTCACGAACCCAAACTCTACCGTGCATGCCAAATACGAAAGTATAACCCTGATTTAAAATATTCTTGGAAACCCAATTATCTAAATAGGCAACTGCTTGCTCATCTCTAGCTATTGCTGCTATTTCCTGACACGCTCCACTTAAGTGAATTTGCAATACGAAAATTGGTATTAAAAAAAAGGCGCCACATAGCGATGGTAAAACCAGCACTGTAAGCCCTAAAATTTTCGCTGCTTTCAAGTTGCCAATCCTCTTAAGTGTCCGATGGCATTAGACCAGTACACTTTGTTGGGGAAGTGCTTCGTCTGCGTGCGATCCACGAGCAAAAGCTAAACCCCAGAAGCAGATGTATTACGAAAGCCCAAAATACAAGTTCCATACTTTACTACCTATGACCCTTTTATCTTATAAATACGAGTGAACTCCACTCTAGCGCGAAATCCAGCTTCATTGCAGAGCTTATGCCCCTTAGCATCCGGCAAGGTGGCTTCTTGCCTTATTGATGCTTTCTAGCCATTCATTCACTTGAGTACGACCTTCAAATCTCAATTTATCTCCGTTGAAGCATTCGTAAAGCGCATAGTGGAATGAGTGAGAGTTCTTGCTTTCTCGTGTGTAGTACTCAGCACACCAGTCTATCAACCTCTTTAATGAGTCTTCAGTTTGGCCTTGCCTAATTCTAGACAATATGCTTGCTTTACAAACTTCCCATGGAACATCTAAAAAAATTACAAGATCTGAATAGGGCATAAATGCTTCTGCTAATGCACCAAAGACTCCTTCAACAACCCAATTGCTCTTTACTTTAAGACGTTCAATATCTCTTCTAACTATTTCTTTGGGCCTTTTGGTATTGAATCCTTCTGGCTCCCAGAATAAATCATCTAGGGAAATTAGTTTATTCCCATTTGCTTTGGCAATTTCTCCTGATAAGAAGGACTTACCAGAGCCGCTGTTTCCTATAACTACAATTCGTTCCATTTGAGCATTAACTATTAACGAATATCATCCCAGCGTAAAACTTAGTTTTATTTATCAATAAATGGCGCAGTTGTACATACCCTATTATAATGTCTAAAAAATTGATTTGGAGACATCATTGTCTACTAATTAGCTAAAAACGATTTAGTAAACACAGCCAAACCGCT
>NZ_JAEVHG010000008.1:0-238611 GCF_018263875.1 Zooshikella ganghwensis | reverse complement strand
TGCCTTCAGCGGCCCCTGTACCTAACAACACATAAGTATTGACCTTGGCCGGATGATCCTGCTGACCAGTGACTTTTTCGGTGAGGATATTGCCATGTTCATCGTAGGTGTGGGTGGTCTTGACGCCCTTTTCATTGGTGCGAGACAGCAGCAAGACATCCTTATCCGCCCAGGTATGCTCAATGGTGCCCGCAGGGGAGGTGATGGTTAGCGGGGAACCATAACGGTTAAAGGTATAACGGGTCTCGTTTCCGCGGTTATCGGTAACGGTTGTGGTGAGTTCTGTGTTATTACGACGAGCACGGCCATTGTAACTGAATTGGGCCTGGGTGTTATCCGGATAGTCGATTAGGGTATACCAGGCTGAATCCATGATCAGATTCTCAGTGGCGGAGGCTTGCAACTGGTAGGGCACGGCTTGATAGCGGGTAGTATGACCATTGGCATCGGTGATACTTTGTATCCGATGCAGCTGCACCCAGTCGGCCATCTGCTGAGGATCATCAACCGTCCCTTGGTAACCGTATTTCTCTTCTACGGCCGTTTGCTGGCTGCGGATGATCCGATTTACCAACCGGGTTTGGGCGTCATAGAAGAACTCCACTTCCAGATCACCCGGGGCTTTGATTTTGGTGATACGGAAATCGCCCTGCCGGCTTTCATAGAAAAAATTCAAACGGCGACCTGCACTGTCCACCACGGACTTTAGGCGCCCATCCCCCAAGCCTTCGTGATAACTCAGCTGGGTTTGGTTACCGTTGGTGTCTTCGATATAGGCCAGGTGCCAACTACGATCTTTTTTATCAAAAGCATACTGGCGAAAGTGATAGCGAGTCCCGTCTTTGGTATACAGGTCATAACGATTGCCAACTTTTTTTAAGGTACCATGGTAGCCTTTACCCGGCCGATAGCGGTCCCCTTCTTCAATAAACACCATGCCTTTCACAGAGACATAACCACAGCCAGTACGGTATAGCGCCACATCATAGTTATGACTCCAGCCTCGGCCTAAACGCCCGGCATCACGGCTTTGGCTGTTGTAACTGCGGGTAAACTGTAAGTCACCCCCGCGACCGGGAATATCAATATCCGTGCGGGAAAAGGCTAAATTGCCGGTAAATAAATCAATATTGCGCTCCACCACATGACCGACAGGAAGCTGGTTATCGATGTCATAAAACACCTCCAGCGCTCCGTTATAATGCTCTACTTTATGAGAAATCTCTGATACTCCGGTGATGTGGAAGCTATAAAGCCCACTGGAGTACACCATCGGGTCAAACTTATACGTATTGGAGCCCTCCGGGTACAGCACCTCATCCAATAACACAGTTTCCGACCCACTACTTCCACTAAACCGGTCTTGAGTGGTGAGCGTGATTTTGGCAGGTTGCTGCAAATTAAAGTTCAAATGTGCAGGCATGACACAGACCCGGTCATTAGGAACATCCAGCTTAATTCGGCCCTTAACAACATCAGGGACCTTTAAAAACTCCCACGGAAACTGGTACTGCCATAAAATATTCTGGGTATCGTTATTAACGTAAAGCCTCAGGGTTATCAGTCCGTCTGTATCCAGCCGACGAATTTTGCTCAACTCCGCCACACTGACCTGTTGCTTTTCACCCACTTTCACCGCCACTTCACGATTTTCAACCGAAAAAATAAACTCCTCCGTCTTCGACCAGCCTTTCAGCGCTTCAACCTCTGGCACAAACAAGCTGTAAAACAGCGTTAACAACGTATCCTCTGGCTCCATGATGGTCGGTGTCTTTAATTGATCTCTGACCTTCACTTGCTCCCTTTTATCTATACTCACGACCTGCAGCGAGTGCACATCCAGATCATACTGGCTAAACTTCAGCTCAGGGCGATACTCCCAGTGATGAAACAAGTTTAAGTTTGAAGGCTGGCTGATTCCGGCTTGGCGTGCCATTTCTTCATTAAAAATAGGCACTTTCATGGGCACAAAATGACCGAGGCTTTGGTTATCAGCACGTTGAGTAGCAAAGCTAGGGTTACGGTATTTAGGGGCAGCACTGGCCTGGACATAAAAGTGCTGCCGACTCAAGGATTTTTCAGGCAGGCGTATCATCTGAACTTGTTGACCTGGCTGAATACTGAAATGGGCCAAGTGTGGGCTGTCGGCCGTGACCGCCGCTAACTGGTTAGGTGCCACCACCTGAGCTAAACGCCCAGTAAAACCATAATCGGCCAAAGCGGGGGGTAAGGGACTATCATTATGTCCCAGCCATTCGGTATAGACAGCAACCCACTGGTCTGTAGTAAAGCCTGCCGACTCTGAACCAATCATCTGGTCAGGCAGCTGTTGGTCTGCGGTATTTCGGGCAGGCCTGCGAACCGCCCATACTTTGAGGTTAGGCGGATACATTTTGATTTCGTCAACCACAGTGGATAAATCACTGTCGCCGCCATAGCTTTTCCCTAGGGTGACGGTTTTCTGGCCCGTGTAGCCGGTCACTCGATTAATTAAATAAAGAGTAACCTGTTCACCTGGTCGAAGATGATCATAGTTACGTTGCCGAAATTGGGGTTTAACACCATCCTGCACCTGCCAGCGTTCAAAGTTCCTGTTAGGCCGGAATATTTCACCTAACCTTCCTCGTAAACGCACCAAAAACTGAAAGTGACTGTCCTTTTCACCTTTCGCTAATGCACCAGAGGATAAACCTTTTTGCTCAGCCACCAGTTCACCGGTCGACGTTCGGATCACATATAAGTCAGTATTTTGAATAGCCTGCTCACTGATTTTAGTGACCAAACCTTTAGGTGTGGTATCTTGCTGCCAGTCCACCAGGCGAATTAAATCTGGTTGGCCCAAAATAGTACCAAAGTAAATACCAAAAACTTTAGCCTCTTCCAGTTTATCGACAGGGTAAAAGGTTTTTTGGTCGCCAGTAGCCGACTCAACTAAGATGCCCGGCACCACCCCATCGTCACGGCCATCATCATTTAAGTCATAGGTAGGTATGATTTTTTTATCTGGCTGCCAGTCAAAGTCGTAATAGGCACCGCTTTCAGAATCCACATCACCAACAAGGACCGGCGTTTCATCAGGATTATAAAGTCCTGCACTGCCGCGCAGCACCATCATATCCACCGGAAAATCAATGTGATAATGAAAGCTTGATTGCAGCGCTAAAATTTCATTGACGCGATAGTCATAAACCGCCAACCCATTACAGTGACTTTCTTTTTCACGGGTTAAAAAATACGGTAAATATTCCGTTTTACGGGGATGAAAACGACTGTAATGCAACTCAGCAATGATGGGATTATGGTAGGTTATTTGGAAGCCAGGACAGGCTGGATTAAAATATTCAATGCGATACTTGCCCTGCACGTCTGTTGTACTCGTAAACTCAGAACCTGCTGCTGCAAATACTTTGGTATAAGGAAGGGGATTTAATAACACATCGTCAAATTTACGCCTAAAAGTACGTTGTTCTCCACTTTTAGGATTAACAATAAAGCCCGTCCGATAACCAATATTATGATAAGATTTATAAACAATTTCTCCTGAAGTATTTGAGACTAACAAACTGCGAAATATATCAAGATCGATCTCCGTGAAAGGCGCGAGGGAGGGATCAATGGGGACTTCTAATAAAATATAATTTTCGTCCGGTACGATAAATTCCTGTTTTAATATCCATACAAATAATGTATCTGGCAATAATGCTTTTTTATTTATAGGATTTCCATCCTGATCCAGCAACAGACTGTTTTCATAGGCGTTACGTTTTAAGAGCACAAATTTTTGAGCATAAAGGTTTTCTACTTTTTCTCTTAGTAATAAATAACCATTATATTCAGTGATACTCATTATGCGTGTATCAGCATAACGCCCACTATGTTCTCCAAGTGCTTTTACTTCATTTCCTTCAAGATCATATTCCACTAAAATCGGCGCATCATTTTCACCTTTAATAATATCTCTGGCATACACTGCGCCAGTAACCAACTCAGACTGATGAATATATTCTCCACCTTTTAATAACCCCCCGAAGGGAAAAGAATGAGCCGCCCCACTGGCAAAAATAACAAACAGCACAAGCCACAAACGCAACCTCAACCTGAATAAACACAGCCAACGAAGCGCAGAAAGATTTAATTGAATAACAGGCACATACCACTGCATATGATTAACTACCTTACGCTCAATAAAGCGTTTTTACGGCCTGCTTAAAACGTATCAATAACAAACTTCCAGTTTAGGTCATGAAATCCAATTCAGGATAAGAAGATGGAGAGAAGAATTTTAGTTTACCGCTCAACGCAAATGGAAAGCATCTTGAAAGAGAATAATGAGTCACCATTCCAGAACATTGACTTGATGCGCATCAAACAGTTGTTTGAAAATCAATCTTAGACTACATTTATCCTACTCTTGTCGAGTATTAAACTGTCATCAAATGACGGGTAACCTCTGTATCGTAATGTAAACGCTCAATATACACTGAAGGGCACCTCAAAAATGCCCTGAAATCTATGGCAACCATCTCGTTGCGAGTAACAACGGTCTAACCCCGAATGCTCATGAATAGGGAAAAGCACCATGCAAGCAATACGTAAACTGCTGGTAGTTGTTGATACCCGCAAGCCTGAACATACTGCGCTTAACCGTGCTTGTGCGATTGCACATGTAACAGGCTCCCAACTTCATATCCTATGTTGTAACCCTCATCCTGATGAAGAAACCCATGCTGTTCTCAGTGACTGGTGTGAGCCTATTCGAGCACAAGGGTTATCTGTCACGAAACATATTCACTGGTATCACAGCCTGCACGAGACCATCATCAAGGTTCAACAAGCAGAGCAATGTGAATTAGTCATTAAAGACGCAAGAGAAGAAAGTGAACTGAGTAAAGTCGTCTTTACTCCCAGTGATTGGAAATTGCTCCGACAGTGCCCTGCCGCTATCTTATTAGTCAAAAATGATAAGCCTTGGGAGAATGGTAATATATTAGCGGCAGTCGATGCAGATCCAAACGATGGTGACCACCAAATATTAAATGATGTCATTATTAGCCATGCCAGGGATATTGCCGGCCTTGCTGATGGTGAGTGTCACCTGGCTTCAGCACACCCTGCACCTATGCTGTCATCACCTGATCCTGTTTATCAGTTACAGGATGCCTTACAGAAAAAATATTTAGAGGTCTGTACTGGTTACGCAGATAAATACCATATTCCTTTAGACCATATTCATGTCGAAGAAGGCCCAGCATCAACCTATATTCCTCATATTGCCAAGCAGTTAGATGCACCTTTAGTCGTCATTGGTACTGTGGCGCGCAGTGGTTTAAAAGGCGCTATTATTGGCAATACTGCTGAGCAAATAATTGATGGCCTGGAAGCCGATATTCTTACACTAAAACCTACACATGTTATGGAGACATTAGAGGCGGCACTCAGCCATAAGTAAGCAACAGCTGTAGATGCTTCGTATTACGACCTCAGGCTACCATTACAGGGAAACTCCACCAGTGCTCATGGACTGCATGAGCACTGCCAAGACTCATTACAGTTTTTTATGTGCAACTACTATATATACGGTACTTCAATATACTGCACTTCAAGTGGCTTATAACCATACGACAGTTTGTAACATTTTTTTCATGAATAATGGAAATTAATGATGTAAGTCAGCGAGTTACTTAACAATTTTCCCTTATTTAGTTATACTTCCGGAACCAAGTGGGGTTCCTAAACTGCTATTTATTTACCTGCCAAATACCCCATAAGCGCTTGCGAGTTCAAGCCCTAAAGGCCCACCTAATTCACTGATGAGCATCATCTCCAGCGCGTGATAATAAACCCGGCAGGAAGCACACTGATGAGGGTAAGACCGTGTTAGAAGCCTACCGCAAACATGTTGAAGAACGCGCCGCAGAAGGCATTCCCCCCAAACCACTTAACGCGGAACAAACTGCAGGGTTAGTCGAGCTGCTTAAGTCCCCCCCTGCAGGCGAAGAAGACTACTTGCTTGAACTATTAGTTGAGCGCATTCCTCCTGGAGTTGATGAAGCGGCCTATGTTAAAGCGGCTTTTTTATCAGCTATCGTAAAAGGTGAAGCAAACTCACCATTAATCTCCGAAGAACAAGCCACCAAATTACTGGGCACCATGCTGGGTGGCTATAATATCGCCACATTAATTGAGTTATTAGAAAATGATCAGCTGGCGGGTCTGGCTGCGGATGAGTTATCGCATACGTTGTTGATGTTTGATGCTTTCCATGATGTAGCCGAAAAAGCAGCTGCGGGTAACGCACATGCTAAGCGCGTCATGGAGTCCTGGGCTAATGCTGAATGGTTCACTGCTAAAAAAGAATTACCCGAAAAGATCACCTTAACGGTTTTTAAAGTGACAGGTGAAACCAACACGGATGATCTATCACCAGCGCCTGACGCCTGGTCTCGCCCTGATATCCCACTCCATGCGAAAGCTATGTATAAAATGCCCCGCGAAGGCATCACCAACGCAGCGGAGCAAATTGCTGAGCTAAAAGAAAAAGGACACCCTGTTGCGTTTGTCGGTGATGTGGTCGGTACCGGCTCATCGCGTAAGTCTGCGACGAATTCCGTGCTGTGGTATATCGGTGATGATATTCCTCATGTTCCTAACAAACGTGCAGGTGGTGTCGTTCTAGGGGGCAAAATTGCACCTATTTTCTTCAATACCATGGAAGATGCAGGTGCGTTACCCATCGAGTGTGATGTCAGCAACCTGAACATGGGCGATGTAATTGATATCTATCCCTATCAAGGTGTTATCAAAGCCCACGGCACTGACAATGTTCTTTCTGAGTTTAAATTAAAGAACGATGTTATTCTCGATGAGGTACGTGCCGGTGGACGTATTCCACTGATTATCGGCCGTGGCCTTACTGATCGTGCTCGTGAAACACTGGGATTAGATCCGTCAAAAGTCTTCAGACGCCCTGTCGCCCCACAAAGCTCAACTAAAGGCTTTACCCTGGCCCAAAAAATGGTCGGTCAGGCCTGTGGCGTTGAAGGGGTTCGACCAGGCCAATACTGTGAACCTAAAATGACCACGGTTGGCTCACAAGATACTACCGGCCCCATGACCCGTGATGAGCTTAAAGACCTCGCCTGCCTGGGCTTCTCTGCCGACTTAGTGATGCAGTCTTTCTGTCATACTGCGGCTTATCCCAAGCCAGTGGATATTGAAACTCAGCACACCCTGCCTGACTTTATTCGTAATCGTGCAGGCGTTTCATTACGCCCAGGGGATGGCATTATCCACTCCTGGTTGAATCGTATGCTACTGCCAGACACAGTTGGTACCGGTGGTGACTCACATACTCGCTTCCCTATTGGTATTTCGTTCCCTGCCGGTTCAGGTCTGGTGGCTTTTGCCGCAGCCACAGGGGTGATGCCACTGGATATGCCTGAGTCGGTGCTAGTTCGATTTAAAGGTGAAATGCAGCCTGGTATTACCTTACGTGACCTGGTTAATGCCATTCCTTATGCGGCTATCCAACAAGGTTTGTTGACAGTTGCCAAAACCAATAAGAAGAATATTTTCTCTGGACGGGTTTTGGAAATTGAGGGCTTGCCTCATTTGAAAGCTGAGCAGGCTTTTGAGCTGTCTGATGCCTCTGCCGAACGCTCTGCTGCAGGCTGTACTATCAAACTGGACAAAGAGCCTGTCATTGAGTACCTCACCTCTAACATAACACTGTTGCGTTGGATGATCAGCGAAGGTTATGGTGATGCGCGTACATTGGAGCGTCGTGCCCAAGCAATGGAAACCTGGCTGGCCAATCCTCAATTAATGAGTGCAGATGAAGACGCTGAGTACGCCGCTGTTATCGAAATTGACCTGAATGAGATTAAAGAACCTTTACTGGCTTGCCCGAATGACCCTGATGATATCAAGCCACTTTCAGAAGTGACAGGTGACAAGATTGATGAGGTCTTTATCGGCTCATGTATGACCAACATTGGTCATTATCGGGCTGCAGGTCGTTTGCTTGATCAGCTTTCCTCACCTATTACCACTCGTTTATGGATTGCTCCACCTACCAAAATGGATGAGCACCAGTTGATGGAAGAAGGCTTCTACAATGTTTATGGCCGTGCCGGTGCTCGGACGGAAATGCCAGGTTGTTCGCTATGTATGGGTAACCAGGCCCGAGTTGCTGCAGGTGCAACGGTCGTTTCTACATCAACCCGAAACTTCCCTAACCGCTTAGGTGATGGTGCCAATGTTTATCTGGCCAGTGCTGAATTAGCCGCCGTCGCATCTATTTTAGGTAAGCTACCAACCGTAGATGAGTATATGTCCTACGCTAAAAACCTTGATAGCATGGCTGGAGATATCTACCGTTATATGAATTTCAATGAAATTGAATCATTCCAAAAAGCAGCTAACCAGATTATTGCCACTGATGCGGCAACCTCTTAACGCCTTTACGAAAGCTCGCTCTACCCAGAAAAACCCGCCTTAGCGGGTTTTTCTTTTTCTTTTGTTATCTGACTACTATTACAATCTTGCGTCAGTACCTTTGGCTTGGTACTGTTGGTTCGCAATCTGCATCTAATCTACTCGCAGACAAACTGCAGATCACTTGTGAACCAGAGGCATAATAAAAATTATATACCCTTACTTAGCGGTATAAATACGCCAATAAAGAAAAACGACTAAACAAAAGCAGTTTACAGGCAGTGACTATGGCATCTGCGCATTTAGCCAAAACAGTGGAGTCCGGCTCAGGTCAACTGGTATTAATTCCATCCAAAATATCAGTACCCAACCGACCGTCAAAACTCACTCATCGACCTCGTTTAGCAAGTCAGTTAGCAGACTATTCAACTCACCAACTAACCCTGATACATGGCCCTGCCGGCTACGGCAAAACCTCCCTGAGCTTAGACTGGATCAACCAACTCAATCACCCTGTCGCATGGTTTAGCATTGACTCTGCTGACAACGAGCCAGTCCGTTTTATTGCATATCTCACTGCTTGCCTTCAACAAGCAACACAACGCTGTCCCCAGTCACTTGAGCAAGTACTTACTGCCAACCCCATTCACTTTGAAAGCCATATTTCTCGGTTACTTATGGAGTTAGCCAATACAGACACACCTGTATTACTGGTACTTGATGATTACCACTGGATTGACAACGAAGTGATTCACCAGGGGCTTCGCTTCTTAATTAAACATAAACCTGCATTTTTACACATTGTGATTAACTCCCGAAGCTTGCCGCCACTGGGCCTTGCTAACTTAAGGCTGCACGATCAATTATTGGAAATTGCACCTGATCAACTGGCATTTGATGCAGATGATGCTCACCAGTTTTTTGCAGACCGTTTACCTTTTTCACTAACACCCTGTCAGCTTGCTCCACTGTTGCAACAAGTTGAAGGTTGGCCAACGGTTTTACAGTTGATTGCCCTGCTCTCAACACCCGATATTGACAGCTTTGAGTCATGGGCCAATGAAGTCGTTAAGGGCCACACATATTTATTGGATTATCTGGCTGAAGAAGTTTTGACACAGGTTTCACCTGAAATAAAACAGTTTTTGTATTTCAGCAGTGTACTTGACAGCATGAATGACTATTTAGTGAAAACCGTCACTGGCGTTGAAAATGGCCAAGCCATGCTGGAACAAGTGGAACAACTTGGTTTATTTATTACGCCCCTTGATTGTCAGCGTCACTGGTATCGTTATCATCCATTATTTTCAACCTTTCTTCGTCACCAGCTAGGCAAGCACTATCCTGGTCAAACTCAGACCTTACATCAACGCGCCTGTGCTGGCTGGCAACAGTTGGGGTATATTCACGAGGCGCTGACCCATGCCATTGCGGGTGAAAACCATTGTGCACTCACTGAAATCTTGCTGAAACATGGCTGGTCTTTCTACCAGCAAGGCCAGTGTCGTATTCTGCAACAGGCATTAAACAGCATTCCCTCAGCAAAGCTGGCTGCAAACGCTGAACTCACCATGCTGGGAGCTTGGGTTGCCCAAAATCTTTACCAGTACGATGATGTTGAGAACTTACTTGTACAAGCAGAACAAAAGCTCCCTCAGCAAATGCCTCAACCTCAATGGCAAGAAATTCAATGCGAATTCAACACCATTCGTGCTCAACTGGCGATGAATTTAGGGCAAATAAAAGAAGCACAAATGCTAGCTCAGGATGCACTGGCTAATTTGCCCGAAGAACGGCGTCGTATTCGAACTGTCGCCTTATCCGTATTAGGTGAAGCCAGCTTCTGCCAGGGTCAGCTAACCAAAGCACAGCAGATGATGGAAGAAGCCGAACAGCTCGCCCGATTAAGAGGTGCCAGTCAAATCGCGCTATGGACCCAGTGCCAGCAATCTGAAATTGCCATGGCACAGGGCTATCTACAAAAAGCCTTTAATATTCAAGATAAAGCCTTACAGTTTGCGACAGAGCATCAGGTGAATCACTTACCGATCATGGAGTTTATTCATCGAGTGCGTGCTCAGGTTTTATTTGAGTGGCATCATTTGGATGGTGCGGAAAAACACAGTCTCGCCGGTATCGAAATCTTACGTCCCCAAGGTGAACATTGGTTCTTACAATGCTATGCCCTACTGGCAAAAATCGCATTGCTTCGTGGAAAACATACTGTATGTGCTGACTATATACAAAAACTACAACAGTTGATGCAAGGTGATGACTATCACAGTGACTGGATGGCAAATGCCCATGCAACAATGCTCGCTTATTGGCAAGCAACCCAGGATATGGCAGCTATTGAGCGCTGGCAGCAAGCGGCCCCACCACTATCACCAGCCACCAATCACTTTTACCAATGTCATGCCCGCAATCGCGCTCGAGCAGAAATCTATCTTAATCAACCTGCTAAAGCCATTGATATATTGACGTCACTGCAACAACAAGCCGTAAAATACCGCCTTATTACTGACCAGAACCGTAACCATATATGTTTTGCACAAGCTTATTGGTCACAAGATGAACGAGAGCTTGCCTTAGAGCATCTGGAGCAGGCGCTTCAGCTGGCAACAACAACAGGCTTTATCAGCAGCTTTTTACTGATAGGTAAATCGCTTATTGTAATGCTAAAAGCGCTAAAGCAAGACTACCCCCTAGCTGACAATGAGCTACAACGAGCTGAACGCTTGATTAAACTAGCTCAGCAGCAACGCAGCTTGAACAAATCGATTACCATCACGTTAGATGAAACATTAATTGGTGATATTCTGCAGCAGGCTGATATCCCTGAATTAATAAAATCTACCCCCCTAACCAAGCGAGAATGGCAGGTCTTAAGCCTGATTCATAGTGGCTTGAGTAATGAACAAATTGCTGGACACCTGGAAGTGGCACCCAGTACCATCAAAACCCATATTCGTAGTCTTTACCAAAAGCTCAATGTTAACCACCGAGATGAAGCCATCGATATAGCTAATAAAATGCTGCGCACTATCCAAGGTGATTAAACAGTAAGTCAAGGGGATTAACCAGTAAGGACTACGCCCTGTATCTACGCCTATAAATTAAATCCTGGGGGAGGATGTTTTTGTTACCTTGATTCTTGATGATAAGGATATCTGTTAACTAATTTGGGATGAGCAAGGTAATTACAATGCGTAAGCATAATCAGGAATGGTGGCGTGGAGCCGTTATTTATCAGGTTTATCCACGCAGCTTTATGGATTCTAACCAGGATGGTATTGGTGACTTGCCTGGCATCACTGCCAAAATACCCTATATTGCCAGCCTAAATGTTGATGCTATTTGGCTGTCGCCGTTTTTTACCTCTCCGATGAAAGACTTTGGCTATGATGTCAGCAATTATCGTGATGTTGATCCGATTTTCGGAACACTCGAAGATTTTGATCAACTGATTGCAGCCGCCCATCAACACAACCTAAAAGTGATTATTGATCAGGTACTTAGTCACACATCAGATCAGCACCCCTGGTTTAAAGAAAGCCGTAACAGTAAAACAAACAGTAAAGCCGATTGGTATGTGTGGGCTGACCCTAAAGCCGATGGTAGTCCACCCAATAACTGGCTATCGATTTTTGGAGGCTCGGCCTGGACCTGGGATAGCCGACGCCGACAATATTACCTGCATAATTTTTTAAGCAGTCAGCCTGACTTAAATTTTCATAATTCAGATGTTGTACAACAACTGCTAAATGATGTGGAGTTTTGGTTGAAGAGAGGTGTTGATGGCTTTCGCCTGGATACCGCCAACTTTTATTTTCATGATGATAAATTACGGGATAATCCTCCCAGTAAAAAAATTGTGGATGGCAGTATTGGTGTTCGCCCAGATAACCCTTATGGCTATCAACAGCATATTTACGATAAAACACGCCCTGAAAATCTTGAGTTTTTACAAAAGCTACGTACCCTGCTGGATCGTTATCCAGAAACGACCACGGTGGGTGAAATTGGCTGTGACCACTCATTAAAAACCATGGCAATGTATACCTCTGAGGGTAATAAGCTCCACATGGCCTACTCTTTTGATTTACTTACTGAACAAAGTAGCGCCGACTTTCTACAAACCACCATGGAAAATATGGAAGCAGCACTGGGTGATGGTTGGCCTTGCTGGTCGTTAGGTAATCATGATGTGGCGCGGGTTTTAAGCCGTTGGGGTAAAGCAGAAATAACACCCAAACAAGCAAAAGCCTATATGCACTTCCTCCTCACCCAACGTGGCAGCATCTGTGTTTATCAGGGTGAAGAGTTAGGTCTTACGGAAGCAGAGCTTGCTTTTGAAGAGTTACAAGACCCATACGGTATCACCTTCTGGCCAGAGTTTAAGGGCCGTGATGGATGTCGTACTCCCATGCCCTGGCAACATGATCAGCATAATGCTGGCTTTTCAGACGTGAAGCCTTGGTTACCTGTACCCCAAGAGCATTATCAACATAGTGTCGACCAGCAACAAGGGCAACCAGACTCAATGCTTAAGGCTTATCAGGACTTCCTTGCTTGGCGAAAAAACCAGCCAGCCCTGGTCACAGGAAGTATTGATTATATTTCTGCACCTGAAGGGGTATTGCTGTATCAGCGTAGTCATGAAAATCAACATCTGCTGGTAGCCATCAACCTTAATCAACAGGCGGTGACAATACCTTTATCTCAAGTCACTGAAGCACACGTCGAAGTTTTACCAGCACCTCACTGCCTAGGTCAGCTTCAACAAAACACCCTTAAGTTGGATGCGTTTGATACGCTCATTATGATGCTGAATTAATCGACAGTAGGAGTATAAAATGGCCAGTGTCAAGCTGTGCAATGTTTATAAGCGTTATGGTACAGCAGAAATATCCAAAAATATTAATTTGGATATCCAAAGCGGTGAATTTGTGGTGTTTGTTGGCCCCTCAGGTTGTGGTAAATCAACCCTATTACGGATGATTGCCGGGCTGGAAGACATCAGTGAAGGTGATTTGTTCATTGATGACACCCAGGTTAATGATGTCCCCCCAAAAGACCGCTCAGTGGGTATGGTGTTCCAGTCTTATGCACTCTACCCCCATATGTCCGTTGCAGAGAACATGGCATTTGGCCTTAAACTAGCGAAAGTCAATAAATCCACTATAAAACAGCGTGTAGAAAAAGCCGCAAATACTTTACAACTGTCTTCTTTACTTGAGCGAAAACCAAAAGATCTTTCCGGGGGGCAGCGACAACGGGTAGCTATAGGACGCACTATTGTACGCGAACCTAAAGTGCTGCTATTTGATGAACCACTCTCTAACTTAGATGCAGGGTTGCGGGTTCAGATGCGTATAGAGATTGCCAAGCTTCATAAGCGTCTGCAAGCCACTATGATTTATGTTACCCACGACCAGGTCGAGGCCATGACTCTGGCTGATAAAATTGTGGTTTTGGATGCTGGCTTTATTTCTCAAATTGGTCGCCCTCTTGAACTTTACCATTATCCTGCCAACCAGTTTGTAGCGGGTTTTATTGGTAGCCCACAAATGAATTTTATTCCATGTACTATTGAGCAGACTCATCCTACCTCTGTGACCGCCCGCCTCACCAATGGACGACCCATTACGCTTGAAGTAGATGGTACACAGATACAACCGGGAGAAAGTGCAACGATAGGCATTCGCCCAGAGCACTTTGCTTTACCTGATACAGCTAATGTCACCATTGATGGACACGTCAATGTGGTCGAACGTTTAGGAGACCACACACTGATATATGCAGACATGCCAGGCTTGTCAGACAACATTACAATTCGTGCTGATGGTAATACCAAAGTATACGAAGGAGAAACGTATACCATCGGATTAGACGTCTCACGTTGTCATTTATTTCGTGCTGATGGTTCAGCCTGTCGTCGTCTAATTAAAGAACCAAGCCTGAACTTCTAATCCTTTTACCCCTGCTACCATACCCAAAACGAAAGTTTTTTTAGCGGGGCTAGTCTGGTCTGTTAAAACGAGCGATAGCATCAGTAGCTGTTAAAAAGTGCTAGCTGGGCTTTCAAATGATGAAGCCCCAGGAGCTTATATTAATAAGTCACTGGGGTGGCAGTTAAATGCTCCTCGGCAACAGCTCCTGCATTGCTCTACTATATGACATCCATGTCATTATGCATAAACTGCATTTCCACCATCCTTGGTGGTCAAGAGTGAATACAACAAACTCTACTAATGTATCAGGAACACATTAGAACAACTTCGCAGGCCCGTGAGGGTGAGCGCTATGGATAGCGCACATAAAAATGATTCGTAAAAGGGTATACCCTACCCTGCTTGGCATTATTCTGTTTGCACTTGATAATAAGACAGGGTAGTGTTTCCCCCTAGACATTTCAGGTGTATTTGTCTTATTTTTTTACAGTACAAATATATTTGAGTTTTTATTCTAAAAAATATCGCTACAATAATACCAAAATCAGTCAGATAGCCAATCTGGTACCACACATGCATAGTGTTCAGGGCCTTAGTTATGAATGGCTTGGAGATATTCATGGACTTGAAAGAAACACTAAACGCAATGCGATTTAAACTCTATCGCATGGATACCCCATCTCAGCAAGATACCCCTTCAGAGCTGAGTGGTGCTGATCTGGTAGAAAAATACGGTATCAGCCGTTTTGAAACCTCATGCACAATGCTTCAAGAGACTATCACTAAAAGTGACACCCTTTATTTTGTGCGAATTACTTAATTCCAGGGGATTCGTTCTGAACGGATCTTTCGCAGTAGCTTTAATTAATTTAGACTAAAGTCGTATTGACAAAAAATAATTTATTTATAGGGTATCATAAATTTTTTTAAAGCAAGCTTTATAAAAATACCTGGATTTAACTATCAGCCCTCAAAATAAAATTAGTTTTATTTCATATTAATTTTATGGCATCAGTATTAATTATTTCTGCTGATATTTAGCCCTTTGGACAGTTGCATATTAAGCCCTTGTAAAAGCTGACTTTAAATCACCTTGAAAGGTCAACCTAACGTTCTGTAAATTCTGCCCTGGAGGCTTGACTGCTGCCTCCTTTTTGATACGCAACTGATCGGGCTTATGCAACAGCGGCCTTTTGGACAACCCCATAAATACACCGCATAGGAATAGCAATACCCTCGTCTTGACGAGCATAGATCGCCAAAGCATTGTTCACTATCTGATCGACAAACTCCCTATGCTTCTCTTCAGGCAACCATTCTTGTAAAGGTAATAACGCCAGAAGAAATTGGGCAAAGTAATCAATACTCGTGGCAAAGGGAAACCATGTTCGATCCTCCAAGACTGAAATGGTAAAACCATGGTGCTGAAACAGCATTTGCAAACAACGCTGATCGGCACTGGGAGGCATTGCTGTCAAAGCAATGGATAGTTTTTCCCATTGAGGATCACTCATTAACTGTTTAACGGGGAGATAAATCGCTTCATTATAAGGCCAATGGACAACAAAACATTGACCACCCGGTTTTAAAACACGCTCTATTTCTGCAAAAGCTTTATCTAAATTACTGACCCAATGCAATATGCTACATACGAACACCCAATCCATTGATTGGCTATCAAACTGATCTAAGTTCGTCACATCAGCGATGCCAAAACGAACACCGGGTGTTTCATAGTTTTGTTTAGCATGACTAATCATCTCCACAGACCGATCTACTGCTTGGACATGACTTAGTTCAAACTGTTGTACAATTTTATTGATTAAGCTACCGTCCCCACAACCAATATCTAAAACCTGATCATGAGAACTAAGATTACAGTATTGATGCAACCCTAAAAGGGCAGATTCATGTTGTAATTGATTGACCAGCCTATACTCTTCCGGATTCCAGCGTAACTTGGCCATGATTCCCCTATATAATCCTTACTCGTTATAGTTATTATTTGTTGTGTACCCTGATACTGTTTTTCACATAAACTCAAATCGCTCACTTAAGCTCGCAATTCTGTTTTGAATACATTGCACTCGGTTTAAAGCTCAATGTGAAAATATAGTTCAGGATAAGTCACTAATGATAGTATGTGTAACTTGTTTTTAAAAAACAAAGTGGGCTGGTCTAGACAACCAATGCGATTAGATTATTTATTAACCAGATGTAAACCTGGAAAAATATCTCTCCCAACAATCCAACACATACGTTTGGAGAAGTGTTCTTGGTGCTTAATACTTAAGACACCTGACTTGAACTCATACTTTAGATGAAAAAAGCATTGCTTGCAGTTTACTTAAGTGCATAAGATAATTGACGCAATATTTATTCGTACAAATAGACAACAAGTCGTTACAAACCAATAAAAGCAAAATAACACACTTGTAATACAACAATCATGGAATAAAATTTATAGTACTTCTATCTAATGCCCAAAACTTTTGTTTGTTGGATCACAGCAGATTTTTTTGTGCCTGATATTATATTTGGGTCTTACAGCGTTTGTGAGACAGTTCAATCAGCCCTATACTGGCTGATAATAAAAAAGTAGTCCATACTCTAGCTTGGACATCGGCTTGCCCTTGAGACCTTTGGTCTGTAAGCCTTTGGGGGCATCTGGCCTGGCAGGTTTAATCAGTACGGCCTGACCAGTTATTTTAACCCTCTTCAAATGAAGCATTGCAACACAAACTGATAAGGAGTTCATAATGACTGCTAAACTCGTTAAGTTAGGCGTCGCCGCTACTGCGTTAACTATTATGGCTGGTTGTGCAACAAACAGTCGTGTAGATGCGCTGGAGCAAGACATTAACGAAGTAAAGGATCGCCTCAGCCGCGTTGAGCAAACTGCTGCTAGCGCTGATGCAAAAGCCGATCAAATCATGGAGAAGCTAGATCGCATGAGTGGTCATCAGTACATGAAATAATTTGTGATACTGATGCGAAAAGGCCGCAGCTGCGGCCTTTTTTTTATAAATGAATTTATATAACTCAACTTGTATTTTTAATATTCATTAACACCATACACTGAGGAATATATTTTTACCGACACTTCTACCAGTGCTATCTATTATGCATCTTTAACAGAACTAGCCGGACATATCCAAGCTAGCCCCACGACAACAAGAGTATACTTATTTATTATACGAGGAAGGTAAGCCTTAAAATAAATCCTTTACGTATACAGAAGACAATGAAACTCGTTGCGGTAACCCGGTTTCTTGCTGAATAGCATCTAACGCAGCACTTCGATTAATCGCCGTACTCGCTTCAGGCATTTTGTCTAACAAACTGCTCAGCACCTGCTTCGCTGGTTTACGAACAGTATTGACTCGCTCTGATAATGGTTCATGTGACTCAATATATATTTCACCATTCAGACGGCCAATTTTATATGACTCATGGATAATTTTCACTGGGGTACCACGCGAGACTTGAGCAAATAATTGCTCGATATGATCAGGAAATAAACGAATACAACCATGACTCACTCGCATGCCTACGCCATACTTTCGGTTTGTTCCATGAATTAAATAACTACCCCCATTACCCAGCCGCAATGCAAATAGTCCTAAGGGGTTATCTGGCCCAGCGGGTACCACTGCAGGTAAAATATCGCCCTTTTCTGCATGTTCGCGGCGAATCGATGCGGGTGGTGTCCATGTAGGATTCTCAATCTTTTGCATGATATGTGTCTTGCCTTCAGGGGTTTGCCAGCCCCTACGACCAATACCAACAGGAAAAACAACCACCACATCTTCATTAGGAGGGAAATAGTAAAGGCGTAATTCTGCCAAATTGATAACAATGCCCTCCCGCTTGACGGGTGGCAAAATCATTTGAGTCGGCAGTGTCACCAACACTCCTTCACCAGGAAGCCAGGGATCAATTTCAGGATTAGCTGCACGAACAGTTAAAAAGCCCAACCCCTCACGCCGAGAAATCTCCATAAATGTATCCTCATAAGCCGTACTTACCTGGCGTATATAACCAACGACATTATCGCCATTAGACGGCAGAGGATAAACAGCAGCCCAGCTTTGGCTAAAACTGAGAATAGTAATGCCACACAAAAACCATGCGTGACATTTAGATACAGTGTACCTAAATATTTTAACAAGCATACTTACTTCATTCATAAGAAGTTACTATAGTTTAAATAAAGTCAATCAACCCGGAAAAAATTAGCTAGCTAAGTAGCAGCCAATTATCATACAGACAGAAAGAAAACGACATAAGTGTACCTTCTTTTTTTGCTAAAAAAGTCACTTTATATAGCGTAATCAGTTAAACATTTTAAACAAACAGAGGTTTATTTTCTTTTTTTAAAGACTACTCAAATATGCAGTTCACACATATAAAGTTGGTGGTTCTGTCCTTCATAATAGCGTGGGATAGTAGACTTACACGCAATCAAATGATTAATTTTTAACCACAAGAACATGGCAAAATTGTTCATACGAATATTTCTTCAGATTCATGTATGACAACTGTTTGATTTGCCATGTTAGGATGGTCTATTTTTATCCTTTAACGCCTCCTGCAGTGAGGCCACTGATTATCCACTTTTGGCAATACAAAAAGATAACGGTGATAGGTAGCCCTGACAGCACCGCCGCTGCGGCAAAGTCACCCCATAAGTAGTTTTGCTCATAGAGATACTGCTGAGCACCCACTGCTAGGGTAAGCTGGTCAACATCAAGTAATAATACTGAGGCAATAGGATACTCGGCAATTGTGGTAATAAATGCCAAAATAAATACTACAGCCAGTATTGGAATACTTAAAGGTAGTAATATATAACGAAATGCCTGCCAGATTGTCGCGCCATCTACAACGGCAGCCTCTTCAAGCGAGGCATCAATGGACTCAAAATACCCTTTGATTGTCCAGATATGCAGTGCCATCCCTCCAAGTGAAGCAGTAATAACTGCACCGTGAGAGTTAATCCCCAACCAGCTAACATGTTGCCCCAGCTGATCAAATAGAGCATAAATCGCCACCAACGATAACACGGGTGGAAACATTTGAAAGATCAGCATGGATTTAAGCATGATGCCTTTAAAGCGAAAACGCATACGGGCAAAAGCATACGCACTTGTGGTTGATAACATCAAAATTAACAACGCCGAAACCAGTGCGATTTTGACCGAGTTCCACAACCAGGTTAATACCGGAAACGGTGGTTGAATAACTCTACCATCGGCCTGAGTATAAGGAATACCCAGCGCCAGCGACCAGTGCTCTAATGAAGGGTTAACGGGTAATAAATGTCCAGTCGCAAAGTTACCTGTGCGAAATGAAATTGATAACACCATTAACAGTGGAAATATAATAATTGCGAGAAAGGCAATTAAACCTGCATGGGTTAACCAGATACGGTACTTAACTGATGGAGAGTGAACCATTGCCATTGCTGTTTCTCCCTTATACTTTAACCTTGCTCAGGCGCAATTGCATAACAGCCAATGCCCCCACCAGTAAAAAGATCAATGTTGCGATCGCCGCAGCCATACCAAAATTTTGTCCTGAGTCCTGAAAAGCCAATCGATAGGTATAACTCACTAATAAATCAGTAGTACCTGCAGGTGTTGTTGCACCAATAATGTCAGGACCTCCTGATGTTAATAAGGTGATTAATACGAAATTATTGAAATTAAATGCAAATGAAGCGATTAATAAGGGGGTTAACGGCTTAATGATTTGCGGTAAGGTAATACTGATTAAATTTCGCCAAGGCGATGCACCATCAATAGCAGAGGCTTCATATAAATCTCTTGGAATCGCTTGTAGTAACCCCATACATAATAACAACATGTAGGGATACCCTAACCAAGTATTAACGATCAATATCATAGTACGGGCTAATAGCGGATCACTGAACCAATCAGGACGTAGGCCAAATAACTCCCCCATTAAATAATTTACTTCGCCTGCATTCTGATTAAATAAACCTTTAAAAACCAAAATAGAAATAAACGCTGGTACCGCATACGGTAAAATCAGCATCATGCGGTAGAACCCTTTTCCTTTTAACAGTTCCCACTGTAACAGGTTGGCTAAAATGAGTCCCACTAACAGTGTAAAAATGACAGTGCACAGCGAAAAAACGATTGTCCAAACAAAAATTTGTATAAACGGTCCACTAATACTAGGGTCGAATAACACAGTAATATAGTTCTGCCACCCTACATAGGTTTTAAAACCAGGAGAAAATACATCTCCCTGAGTATTTTTATAAAACCCCTCTTGCCAGTCAATTGTGAGTACATCACCTGTTTTTTGATTAATTAACTGTTGTTGTTCATTTAGTTGATAAAGGGGAGCCACTGCAGCAAAGTGCCGAAGTCCAACCCACTGCAGTTGTTGTCCATTAGGCAAGTTCAATTTTATATTTTTTAAGTGCTTTTTATGCTGAATAATGGTTTTGATTGACGCCGGTTTCTGGTCAGGTAATTCACTCACCAATGTCAGTGGTAATTTTATATCTACAGTATCTGTCAGTGAAAAATTTTGACTTAAAAATGCTGAATGATGCTCATCATCTAACAGAGCCATAACAGCTGTTTTTTCTGAGGAATTTTGTTGCTGAAAATACAGGTAAAATTTATATTTTTTATCACTGACTTTATACGTTTGTTGTAGAAAATATTGCTGTGCTTTAGGTAAATCCAACAAGTGCTTAGCACTATAGTTGGTAAAGCTAATACCAATCGTATACAACAAAGGAAAAATAACAAAAATAACCATACCCGCGACGGCAGGAAATACATAACGATGAGCGTACGCCTCTTGTCGACAAAAGACAAAAGCTGCAGCACTCAGCACCACTAAAAATAATCCTGCAAAGGCTAACTGTTGCTGCACATACATGACAACCACAAGGTATAAACCAACCCCTACAACACTTAATGGCAGGACACGTTTAAGTAAACGCATGACAAAACTCAACTGAAGCCCGGTTAACATGATACTTCACCATGTCGATCCAGCAGTAACGCTGCTTGTTGGTATACCCTCACCTCGCTATCCTTTTAAAGGGCATACCCTCCACACACAACCTAAAAAGGCTAGGTATACCAAACAAAGCAGTGACTACCAGAATGAATAAACAAATGGATCTAGTATACCCTTAGGTATACGCTACTTGTTACGCACAATACGCTTAGCAGCATCGTCCAATGCCGCTTTTACTGGCTGACGACCCGATGTAATATTTTGCAATGCTGCTTTCATCGCCGCCCAAAAAGCCCCCATTTCAGGCACATTTGGCATCACCTCACCAGCTTGCGCATTGTTAAAGGTCGCAGCAATATTGGGGTCTTTGCTTAACGTCTTCATGTATTCCTTGTTTGCAACAGCCCCCAAGGGTACATCATCATTGACCTTTTTAAGCCCCTCAATTTGCAGCATATAATTTTCTAAAAACTCTACCGCCAGTTCTTTATTTGGGCTTGCTGCATTAATGGTTGCCGCCAATACACCTACAAAAGGTTTGCCTACCTGGCCATTTATTTTTGGCAGTGGTGCAACGCCAAAGTCAATGCCACTTTTTTTAAGGTTACTCCATGACCATGGGCCATTAATCATCATTGCAACCTCACCTTTATTAAAGGCTGCATCCATGACGCCATAATCAACTCCTTTTGGCATGACCTTCTCATCAATCATTTTTTTCAATAATGCACCAGCTTGGTATCCACCTTCATTATTTACACCAGTATCTTTCACATCATAGCCACCAGAAGGTTGTTTTTTAAAAGTATAAGCGCCATACCCTGCAAACAAACCCCAGGTAAAATAGGTATTATTATAATCCCACAAAATGGCTTTTTTATTTTCCTTCGCCAGCTGAGTACTCAAGGAAAATATCTCATCTACTGTTTTGGGCGGCTGCTTAATAATTGCTTTATTATAAATTAATCCTACCGCTTCCATGGCGATGGGATAACCATAGACTTTTCCATCAACGGTTACCGCATCCCAGCTAAAATCAACAATGCCTGATTTAATCGATTTACTAGGTGAAAGAGGCGCAATGAGTCCACTTTTTGCCCACTCACCTAACCGGTCATGTGCCCAAATAAAAATATCGGGACCATTCCCTGTAGCAGCTGCCTGTTGAAATTTGTCAGTAGCTTTATCTGGATGAGCTACTTTTACAGGAATACCTGTTTCTTTGGCAAATCGATCACCGACTGCCTGTAAACCGTTATACCCTTTATCACCATTAATCCAAATGGTTAATTCACCCTCTGTAATAGCTGCAATTGCTGTTGTACTGACACATTGCGATACGAGAAAACTTGAAGCCAGCAGTGTTATTGTTTTTTTCATAGTCGACATCCTATTAACAGGCTACCCTTTTGTGAATTATTCATTATGTGCTTCACCATGGGCATACTACGTGATTATCCGTGTTCCTTAACCAACAACGCTCAAACTGTTGCAGTATCCCTCTCAACATGATCCTGCCTGATGCACTTAGACTTCGCATCCCCCTTGGTATTTTTTAGGGGGGCGTAGTGTTCTGGCTGAGTTTATGGCTTAGGTTGAATACGCTCTAGTAAAAACGTGCGTATACCTTGTACTCCAGCACGTTCTCCTTCTTCCGCTAAACGTAAAGCTTTTGCCATATCCCCTTTAGCGAGTGCTTGCTTAATCGCCTGCTGGTAATAATCCTGGGTTTCGGGAAGAGCTGGGGTACTCGCAGGTGCAGGAGCAGCAGACGGATAGACTACTGCTGGTGGAACATAGTCAGCCCGCTCTCCAAATGATTTATTTTCTTGCGCTATTCGTAACTGTAATACCCCTACCGCTGAATGCTTTGCGACAGGATCTGGTATAGCAGGCGGCTGATTATGTCGTGCTAATGCATAGGCTTTCGCAGGGTGTAATAGTGTAGTCTCTCCTTGCCTATCATCCTCTGTGGTATAAAGTACCATGTAAGTTTCATTCAATGGGTTACCAGGCAAACTTCGATCAACCCGAAACTGCCCATCAAGACTATCCCCTTTGAAACCTTTCGCTGGCCGGTATTGAAAATCATTTCCTCGCAACAAACGAGTTACCCTAAACTGGCTATCCATTAACATCACAGTAGGTTTAAATACAGTTTTACCTGCAATACTGTACAGCGTAATAGTCAGCGAGTTTGCATTTTCAGGTAGTTTATAGGCGGCAAAAAAACTCTTTCCAGATTCGAACGGATAACTGGGAGAATCAAGATTAATCTCAATCTGTAACTGTTTTCCTGGTTCAACAGTCTGGTAAAGTAAGCCCGCTAGTTGCTGACAACAAACAACTGATGCAGCCAATCCTTCATTAGCCTGTTGTTGACTGATAGCTGATGGCGTAGGCCATGTAGCAGTCCAATTATCGATATCTGCACGACAGATAGTAGCCACTGTCAGCACAAAAAAAACCGAAAAATACCTAAAAAACCGGTAATATATTTTGGGGTCCATAATAGAAGTCCTAGCCTTGTTAAGGATAAGGGCCACTTAATTTAAGTGGCCTGATATCTACCCTTCAAAGTGAAAGTAAGGTTAAGCGGGTTAGTTAAATAAAACTACCACCATGCTTCTACCTGCACACCAAACGTTAATCCGCTGTCTTCTCCAGTTTCAATCGACTCACTGGCTGCATTATAGTCATCGCCATCCCATCGCGCGTAAGTTGCAAACGCTCTGATAACGGGTCTCGCCCAGAAGCTTCGCCCTGCTGACCATTGTTGCGCTAATGTCACTTTCGTCAAATCTACCGTTTCCGCACCACTCGCCTGTGGTTTAACGCGGTCATACCCCACTTCTAAGGCTGTACTCATTACATCATTCCACTTATAAACAGGTCTAATCCCTGCTGACATCCATGTTTGCCCCTGGTTATTGTCTAAATCTTTTTTTTCATAAATACCTACATACATCCCTTCTAAATTTTCTGTAAGTTCAATCACCCCCTGATTGACGACACGAAACATTTTTCCATCACTTGTGTCACGACTTTGGTTATGACCTGTTCCGATCATACCATCAGTAGCATACTGCAACGCCAGTTTATTGTAGCCACCAAACCAATTACTCTGCGTATGCTGTACTGTAAATAAGTAGCCTTTGTTATCGTCAAAGTCCTTATCATCTTGCTCCGTGTTTAAGTTAGCTCGGCCATAATCCAGACCCAGTTCCAACTTACCATTTTCATTAATTGCCAAATCAGACAAACGAATGTCAAAGGTATCATTGGCCACATTGGTTCCAGATGAGCCACCTTTCGCTTGATAGTCATTTTCTGTATTACGCAGCCATGCTAAAGATAACTTACCAAACCCGACATCAATATTTTCAATACCTGCACCAGGACCCGACACATCCCAATAGTAATAATCATTAATATGCACATCATGCCGTTGATAATAACGTTTACCCGCCCAAATATTTGCACCAGGAAAACTATCAAGTACATTCTCACCAATAACATACATCTGTCTTAAAGATGACTTTGCACCATTATCACCCGTCAGTTCTTCCCAATCGTTTTCTTGATTAGAAACATATGCAATCATCGAATCCACGTAGAAACGCTTTTCCCCTTCTTTGAATAGTTCTTGCCCTAACTGTATTTCTGCATAGGTTTCACACTCGTTGCCTAATCGATATTTAGCTCCAGCACCTTGCGCTCTGAAACAAGCTTGATCACCTCCGCCCTGGGTTCCTCCGATTCCTGAGCGTAAATAGCCATGAAAATCTACCGCTGCAACAGGGGAAGAAAACAGGCTAGGTAAACAACAGATGAGAGTAATATAAGGAAGGTTATTTTTTATTTTTTGCCATCTACTGCGATTACTATTTTTATTATCTCGATGCATAATCTAACACCTCTATGTGCATGGGTCTCAGAAAGGACTTACATGCATTTAACTGCTTTAGTCACAAACTAGATGGTGAAAAATTACGAATCAAAAAACATCCTCCCCCCTGGATAAAATCCAGGGCGTAGTCGCAAGGGGGAGAATTGTTTTGCTTTAGACGTAGGGTCTACACGTGATAGGAGAGATCACATACCAAAATGACTTGGTACACAAGTAGGACCTAGAGGAATAGCTGAAGTTCAATGTCAGCAGAAAAAAACTGAAAAAAGAGTGAGTCACTTGTATTACTTGCAAGTGAGTTATCATTTATTTTCCATGTCACTAGCAAAGCGTTTACGGGCCAGCAATCCAAATAACCCCATCAACCCCAAAAGCAGCGAACTGGGAGCAACCACTTTAATGATAGACACATTGTCCACTAGCAGAAAACTACCAAAATCACCAAAGTTTTGCAGTGCAATGGCACCATCCTCAGCACCCGTAAACTCATAACTAAACGTTTGCCATGAACCAACGTCATCCACTAAACGGGCAATCATATCACCGGTATGAGGCCACTCTGGGTGAAGCTGAAAGCTTCCTTCTGCAGCATCAGCCAACAAATACTGGAACTCAACCCTATCGCCTTTTTGCCACTGAACATTAGTCCAAATTAATCCGGCACCTGTCGGTATAGTCGCAAAATACTCTCCCGATGCTGGGGTATACACCTGTCCTGAACGATCCGTAAATTCCTTAACAATGGCAGGCACCCCCATACCTAACTCAAAAAGACGACCTCCCATATCACCATTCTCAAAATCATCGTTAATCAATGATGCCTGAATATTAGTTATCCATCCTATAGTCATCACACAGACTAATAGTGCTTGTATCAGCTTTAACATAACCTCTCCAATACAGTTTGCGCTTAAGAGCTGAGTCAAAATATATCAAAGAACATATTGTAAGAAAAAGGCTGCCTCTGTAGTGTAAAAAAACAGAAAAGCTTGTATGGGTTAACAACCAATAAGTGAACAACCACAAGATTGCATTAAAAAATAAGGAAAATGAATCACACTGGAGGGGAGTATACCCGCAACAAAGGGTATAAAACGGAGGAAAAACTAGCCTGCAAAGAGAAGCACTAACCCTACGATTAATATGAGCCCCATCACAAACCATAGGATACCCGCAGTGAGTGCGGCAGCAAAAGCTTGCAGAATAGTGAACGTCCAAGCGATCCATTCACTTGAAGATTTATCCGATAAAATAGCAGAGCTGGATTTATCTAACGCAAGAACATCCGTTAATAAATTATAATTCTGCAATTGATGAGTTGAATGGGTATGACTGAATTGCTTAGCTTTGATTGCCTCAATGTTCTCAATCCATTGATTAGGTAACGAAAGCTGATCAGTCGATACCAATATCAACATATCCGCCATAAGCTCAAGATACTGGCCTCCTGGGTGCAAAAAGTTTCCCAGAAACATAAAGTCTGACGCAGGCAGTACATCCGAGGGTCCATCATAGTCAACAAATAATTTAACCAACGTGCGTTCGTTATATTCAGCCAGCATCATGCAGGGTAACGCCCTCCCACCCCAGTTCAACATGGCTGGACAAGGAAAGCGATCATCCTTAAGCTGCTCATAGTAAGGAGGGATAACCGGATCACGTGGCATAATATTTAAGGGCTGCTCAAAAAGTACATCTAAGGAAAAGAGTGGAAAACTGTGGCAAAACCCAAAGCTGGCATCATCGACAGCCAAGCAACGAGCCATTGCTCGAGCCTCATAATTTAAGAGTTCAGAAGCTACTGCAGGATTAAGGCTAAAATAGTGAAACACATTCTCATCAGAGATCATCCAGTACCCTAGATTTTGATTGGGTAAACGCTCACACAGCAGTTCTATACTAGGAAAGTCTGCATCTATATTATCTGGGTCATCAGGCCAGTCAGATACTAACTGCCAATAAAAGCGGCTCCCCGATATAAAGGGCTGCCACAGTGGCAGAAATTTTTCATCTGTCCGCTGGATAAATGAATCAAATGGCTCCATACACCTGAGCGCCTTTCAACTCATTTTGAACTCATAGGATTATAAGTCATGCTCACCCCTCTTTTCTTAGTGCCGCTGTTTTAAGTTTAACTGGTTAATGGTTGTTTACCTACTTGAAACAGGAAAAAAATCGCCAAAAACGTGACTTCAAATAATTTTTTTTACTATTCAGGTGTCAATAATCACGTTAAATTTGAGGGAAGAGACATTAAAAAAACGAATCACTATGACTGTCAGGCTAGTTATAACTTTTCTCCATTTAAAATGGTTTTTCAAGCAACACCCCATAAAACCATATGCTCAGTCTTAATCAAGCCAACACTTATCACACAAAAAATATTTTCAATATCCGCAAATAAAAAACTCAATAAAAAAACAGTCACTATACCCAAGATGAAAGATGTATACCCAAAACGAAGGGTTTTTAGGGGCAGCCGTCAAGCGATGAAGCCCCCGGAGCTTATATTATTAATAAGTGACTGGGGTGAAGAGCGCAGACAACAAACCCTATAATGATTCGTGAAGGGTATAAATGAATACACACTCATTATAGAAGTAGCAACCTAATCCTTTATACTACTACTTCTGTCTATTTACTTGAGATATTTTTCAGTAATTTTATCCATAAGAGCCTTATCGGCTTTGACATCATCAAGTGCTTTTTGATGAGCCTCTACGACATTATCATCAATGCTTTTGTTAAATGCAAAATAGTGTTGACCCAGTTTAGTACTATAAACAAAGTCAAAATCAGCAGGTTTTAGCCCTTCTCTTTTTAATAACCATTTTGCAACGGTTCCATTATAAGATACGGCATCTACCTTACCATCCTGTAACTTTTTAACCATCGCGTAAAAATTGGTTGAATGAGAAAGGTTAGATTTTTTAACACCTGCTTTTGCTAATACTTGCTCACCAATATCATCACGAATGACTGCATACTTATATTTCCCAAAATCACCATCCGACTCAATTTTTACGCTCTTAGGATTACCTTTTAAAACCATAATGTCATTGGTTGCATCCGTTAAAGGTCCTACCCATTTGAATATTTTTTCCCGACTAGGGGTTCTTGTTGTTGAATATAAAATATTCATGCTGCCTTCTTCTTGAGTCGTGCGATAACCTCTGACCCATGGCTGTAACTTGATATCCCTATAACTATTTTTACTGCCCATTTTTTTGAACATTTCAACTAAAACATCTGTGTTTATACCTGTAGGGTTGCCATCATCCCCTTTAAAATTAAAAGGAGGAAACTCTTCAGTAATGTAGTTTACTCCTTGCGTTGGATCTGCCCATGCTTGAGCACCAAATGCAAATAATAGAGCGACTAATAAAGTACGCATAACTCACCCCTTTGTCATTTACAACTATACGTTGTAGTTAGACTAGCAGGGTATTTTCAAATACGAATATAAAAATCAAATTAACTTCTAAAATACAGTTATAAAAAAAGCCGGTAAATACCAGCTTTTCATCATACTAAAAATTAATAATATTGTTATTTAGTTGCTCGCCTAGCTAATAACAGCAATCCTGCAAATACTAACACGCTAGATGGGGCTACAGGAACAGGCACAACAGGCTGCGCAGCAGGTTGTACCGTAGGGGTTTGTTTAGTAATAACGGGTCCTGTGTGAGCAACGTCAGGTAAAGTTGTTTCAGGTAATACAGATTTATCCGGTTCACAATCAACTAATGATGTTGAAAGCGCTGGATCACAATCATCTACTAACAGTTTTTCATCAATGTCAGGAGTTTGTTGCTGTGGCTGGTTAGGTAGCGCAAGCAACGGGAGTATTGTTTGAAGAGGAGGTGTATTATCTGCCTGTACCGGAGATAATTGATCAACCAGTTCATGATCCCACTGACGGCCATGACTGGGTTGTATCGATGGCAAGGGTGGTTCAACCACTAACTCATTAGGCTTACGATCAACATTACTTTCCGTAGAGGCAGTAATCGTTGGATTCATTTCAGGTTGATCATCAACAAGCCATGCAATGACTCGCTTAGCCCCCACACGCCAACTGCTTTCTTCTATCGATTGAGCATTTGTTTCAGGATCTGCTTGCACAGGTAATGCGAAAGTTGCTACTAACAGCAGACTGCTCACCGAACCAAATAATGAACCTCTTTTTTTCACTGCCCATACTCCTTTGTAACTTGTCCCCCATGACTGGGACTTTTTGTGGCCTACTGTATCTCCCCCTCCTAAACTAACGTTTCAACATACAGCGAGTCTTTTAAACATGCCTACTGTATATTTATTGGCTAGCTCACTAAGTCATTGCACTAAACATTTAGTGTCTTCTGCTCGTGTTAGCAGGTGAGTTTATCCACATTTGTATTGCTCAACCGGTTCACAAACACATCAAAATAAGCTTGTTATCAGTTTTATCATTACTGCTTTTTTATATGCTCACTTTTTCATCATATTGTCATCAATAACAGCCCTATTGATAACCAACCACTTCACATTTAATTTATGTAATGACTAGTAATTAACAAGCAAAATACAAATGTGTTCGATATTTCACACTAATGTAATTTTATGTAAAACGGGCTGACACAAGACGGAACATGTATCCTATTCATTCCCTATATTTTTCATACAAAAGCTAAACTGAACTAATCACTCAGATTTCCTGAAGGATGAGGTATACTTTTAAGTCAAAATTGCGGAAAATTAGTCGTCGCACACGTTCCCTGAAACCTGATATTGACAGCCCTTGCATAAAATGACACTGAGTCCCTCATCAGGTACTAGTCATCGTCATACTTGCAGGCGGCTTTGATTCGCTTATTTTGAGGTATGCATGAAACTATCGGAGTTTGGAGAAAAATTTACGAGCCAGACCGGTATACAATCCTTAATGGATGACCTGGGTAACGCCCTCGCCAGTGGTGAAGACTTCATCATGATGGGTGGTGGTAATCCAGCGCATATCCCTGCCGTAGAAGAAGCCTTCAAAGCCCGACTTAGTCGCATTCTCGATAACCATCATGAATTTGTCAGACTGATTGGCATTTATGATCCACCCCAAGGTGAAATTGAGTTTATCAATCACTTGGTTAAACTCCTTCGCAATCAGTTTGGCTGGCCACTTTCGGCTAAAAATATTGCCTTAACCAATGGCAGCCAGTCCGCTTTTTTCATGTTATTTAATATGTTTGCCGGACAGTGCCGTGATGGTACGCAACGCAAAATTCAGTTGCCTCTAGCACCTGAGTATATTGGTTATGCCGATGCAGGACTTACTGAGAACTTTTTTTCAGCAAATCGCCCAAGCATTGAGTATTTGGATAATCACCTATTTAAGTACCACGTTGACTTTGACCAGCTAAACGTAGATGAAACAACTGGGGCATTATGTGTCTCACGACCCACAAATCCGACAGGTAATGTTTTAACTGATCACGAGATTGAAAAGCTGGATCAACTAGCCAAAGCCCATCAAATACCCTTACTGCTTGATGGCGCCTATGGTACCCCTTTCCCTAATCTTATCTTTACCGACGCTACCCCTTACTGGAATGACAATATTATTCTCTGTTTAAGCTTATCAAAATTAGGTTTACCCGCAGCCAGGACAGGTATTGTTATTGCGAATGAAGAAGTCATTAGCGCCTTATCACGCATTAACGCGATTATGAGCCTTGCTACAAATAGTACAGGTAGTTTAATGGCAATGGATATGGTGAAGGACGGCAGCATTCTCACGTTAAGCAATGATATTGTTCGCCCATTTTATCAGCAAAAAGCTACTAAAGCCGTTAGTGTATTACAACAAGCCCTGGGTAATCATGAGTATTATATTCATAAACCAGAAGGCGCAATGTTCTTGTGGCTTTGGTTTAAAGACTTACCGATTAGCAGTTTAGAACTTTATCAGCGATTAAAGGCGCGCGGTGTTATCGTAGTTTCTGGTCATTATTTCTTTCCTGGAATGGATACCACTTGGCGTCATCAGCACGAATGCATTCGGGTTTCCTATGCTCAAGATGATAGCAAGGTAAGCCAAGGGTTAAAGATTATCGCAGAAGAAGTGAAACGCGCCTACCAAGAAGGATAAGCTGAATTATTACGGAGCAAAAAAGAAGGCCTGTAAAAGGCCTTCTTTTTATGAAGACAAACTCAACATTTATGACCGCGGACGAAGGTGTGCTAACCAACGATGCTCTAGCTGCCTAAATCCCCACACAATCATGAAGGTCAACATCATATAAAGTAAGCCCGCAAAAATAAATGCTTCAAATGGTGTATAAAAACGCGAATAAACCACCCGGGCTACCCCTGTAATATCCATGATAGTCACCACCCCCGCAATGGCAGAACCATGCAGCATGAAAACAACTTCATTGCTATATGCTGGTAATGCCCGTCTAAAAGCACTGGGTAAAATAATACGGTAAAACGTTTGCAAATAACTCATGCCATAGGCTTTTGCGGCTTCAATTTCACCTCTAGGTGTTTCTTTCATGGCTCCACGAATAATTTCCGTGGTATATGCCGCCGTATTCAAGGTAAAAGCTACTAGTGCGCAGTAATATGCATCCTTAAAAAAAGCCCCTACTGACGAAGCATTTAAGTCAATAAATTGCCCCATTCCATAATAAATTAAAAAGAGTTGTACCAATAATGGGGTACCACGAAAAAAATAAGTATAAAACCAAACGGGCCAAGCCACCCAACGGTTCTTCGATAACCGTAAAACGGCCAAAGGCACTGCTATCAATAAACCAATAACCAGGGAAATAAATACCAGCTGAACTGTCAACACTAAGCCATCAAAATACATCGGGAGATTATCAAGAATAACTTTATAATCAACATATTGGAGAATAACTTCTTTAAAATCCACGCGCTTAGGCCTCCCGTCTGACACTGGCACTAAAGTGACGCTCTGCCCAGTTCAATAATAGAATTGAAACAGTGGTATATAATAAGAAAATCAAACAAACTGCAAAATAAAAGGTAAAAGGTTCTTGAGTTGAACCGGAGGCAAGCTGGGCTTTTCTGACCATATCTTCAAGTCCAATAATGGCCACTAATGCTGTAGTTTTGAGTAAAACTAACCAGTTATTCCCAAATCCTGGCAAAGCATGACGCATCATTTGCGGAAATAAAATTCGCCGAAATATCATCCACGAACTCATTCCATAGGCTTTACCTGCTTCAAGCTGACCTTGATCGACAGCCATAATGGCACCTCTAAATGTCTCTGCCATATAAGCACCAAAAATAAAACCAATGGTGAGTACGCCAGCTATAAATGGATTAACATCAATATATTCCTCATAGCCCACAGACTCAGCAACGACATTAACCAGCATTTGGCCGCCATAAAAAATAAGTAGCATTAACACCAAGTCCGGAATGCCACGAATAACTGTGGTATAAAGAGTGCCAATAACGCGTAAAGGTAATGTTTTTGATAGCTTGGCCAGTGCAGTCAAAATCCCCAAAATTACTGAAATCAACAAAGACCACAATGCGACTTGCAAAGTAATCCAAGCTCCACTCACTAAACTGGCTTCATAGCCATGCAAACCTAGCATGATTATTACTTCTCACTGTCTTTACTATGGAATTTGGCGTATTTAACTTCCAAAGAAACAAAGTAAACACGCCAATATATCAAAGGTTATTGACCGTAAATATCAAAATCAAAATAGCGCTTTTGAATTTTATCGTAGGTGCCATCTGCGCGAATTTGCTTAATTGCCTTATTAAACATGGCTTTGAGGTCTTTATTTTGCTTACGAACGGCAATGCCAATACCTTCACCAAACCATTGTTGATCACTGATTGCAGGTCCAATAAATTCGAAAGCATCCCCACCTTCTTTTTTCAAAAAACCATCAGAAAGCGGAATAATATCGCCTAACAGCAAATCCAAACGCCCTGCTTTCATATCTAAATAGGCTTCATCTTGAGTACTGTAACGCTTAATCGTTACTGCACTGCCATAGACATCAGTTAAATAACGGTCTGATGTGGTCGAGCGCTGTACACCAACTACTTTACCTTTTAAGCCTTCAGGTGAGATTGATATATCTTTCCCTTTTTTTCGTACAAAACGCACAGGGGTATGGTAATACTTATCAGAGAAATCAACTTTTTGTTTACGTTCTTCTGTTATCGACATGGATGCAATAATGGCATCAAATTTCCGCGAGAGTAGAGAGGGAATCATGCCATCCCAATCTTGAGGTACCATTTTACATTTCACTTGCATGGCCTGACATAATGCATTAGCGATATCAATGTCAAACCCTTTAACTTCACCGGATTCTGTCGTATAACTGAATGGCGGATATGCCCCTTCAACACCTATACGCACCGTTTTCCATTCCTTTGCAACAGCGGTGGCAGAAACCATTAACGCAATGGCCATCATCACTATTTTCTTCATAAAGAGACTCCTGCTTGTTGTCTTTATTGTTTTCCCATGGTTAACAGCGTAGCCAACATACGTAAGCTACGTTGCTAATAGCTGGTTGACAGGAATTGTTGAAGACGTTCAGTTTGTGGATTATTAAATAATTCCTGTGGAGCGCCTTGCTCAGCAATTAACCCCTGATGTAAAAACATGACATGATTAGATACATCCCGTGCAAAAGACATTTCGTGAGTCACTATAATCATAGTGCGCCCCTCTTCTGCCAAATCATGCATGACTTTTAATACTTCACCGACAAGCTCTGGATCTAATGCAGAAGTTGGCTCATCAAATAGCATCACTTCAGGATCGACGGCTAGTGCCCTGGCAATCGCTGCACGCTGTTGTTGACCACCTGAGAGCTGCCCTGGGTAATAATCTCGACGCTCATAAATACCAACCTTCTGCAATAAGTGTTCTGCAGCTTCAACTGCCTGTTTTTTAGGTATTTTTAGTACATGGACGGGTGCTTCAATAATGTTTTGCAAAATAGTCATATGCGACCATAAATTAAAACTCTGAAAAACCATGGATAAGCGCGCTCGAATACGTTCGACCTGCTTAGCATTGGCAGGAATCGTACTTCCAGAACGGTCTTTCTTCATTTCAATCAGCTCGCCATGAACTTTAACCATTCCAGAAGTTGGAATTTCCAGCATATTAATGCAGCGAAGAAAGGTGCTTTTTCCTGATCCTGAGGAACCAATCATGGAAATCACTTCACCTTTATGGGCAGTGAGTGATACCCCCTTGAGTACTTCGTGGGCGCCAAAATATTTATGAATATCTTCAAGCTCTAAGGCAGGTACTTCAGTCATTATTTTTCTCGCCCCTGAAAAGGGGTTACTCCTTTATAAATGATACACAAGGTACAATCAGCCTATTTCGAAATAGCATGCTAGGCGCTTCTACCCGAACACTTAACGCATACCTTTTTAAGCATTTTTAAAAGAAAACATCTTTATCTAAAGCGCTGATAAATGATGTTTATTAAAACGTTTATATCAAAAAGTCATTACACGTTAAGTTATAAGAGCCGATTGTACATAAAATTTCTTATTTTTGTAGCGCATCACACTTTAGGTGGATTCAACTCTCTCCAATCACATTTCTAAGCTTGACTTTTGTTTTATGAGCTTAAAAAGCACCTAAAGTAAGAACCATAAGCATGATACGTATAAACCGTAACAATCATTCGTTTTACGCAAACATACCAGATAATTATCCAACCCAATGTCGCAAATAAGCCTATCTCTTACATATTCGCGACCACCTTCAGCAAAGATGACCTAATAGATCTCAAAAATTTGAGCCATTTCTAAGTTCTAACGTTGGTGCTGTTCATGGCTACCAAACAACGTTCCCGTTGGCGGCTGAAGATTTCGCTCCTGCTGCTTCACTCTTTCCTGTCTGGGCGTTATACCAAAGTGATTACGGTAAGTAGTACTAAAATGAGATGCTGTCGCAAAGCCACACATGGACCCAACCTGAGCAATGGGTTTATCCGTTTGCTGCAGCAGCTGTCTTGCCCGCTCTAACCTCAGTTGTAAATAATATTTAGAAGGAACACTCTGCAAGTGTTTACGAAATAGTCGCTCTAAGTGACGCCGGGACAAACCGACATGATAGGCAAGATCATCAGTGCTTAAAGGTTCTTCAATATTTGCTTCCATAAGCGTCACAGCTTCAATTAGCTTCGTGTGACTAGTACCAATGCGCACTTTAAGCGGAATACGCTGGGGATCTTCACCAGGCCGAATCCTCTCACAGACAAACTGCTCAGAAATTGTTGAAGCAAGTTCCAGGCTATGATGCTTCCCTATGAGAAACAACATCATATCCATTGCTGCAGTACCACCACTACAGGTATAACGTTGACCATCAATTTCAAATAAGTTGCTGGTTACTCGTGTTTGGGGAAACTCTTCCCGCAAGCTGACTAAGTCCCACCAGTGAATGGTTGCTTTATAGCCATCTAATAAACCTGCACATGCCAGCACATAGCTACCTGTACCAATACCACCCATGGCCATATTGCCATGCTGGTGTTTACGTAACCATGCAATCACTGTCTCATTGCCGGTCCGTGCAACTGGACTTGCACCACAGACAAAGATCGCATCTAGTTCAGGAATGGCTTCCAAACTGCAGTCTGCCTGAGTAGAAACACCACTACTACTGGCCACCGCCTCACCGTCAGCACTAATGACTGTACATTCATAGAGTTCTTGTTCCGTTACCCAGTTTGCCATCCTAAGTGGCTCTATCGCTGACGAAAAAGCAATCAATGAAAAGTTAGGCAATAGCAAAAAACCAAAATGTAGTGGTTTTGCTGATACCTTTTCTTGTGCGTTATGGTGTTGTACTTCAAACACAACCATAGGGCATCTTGTCTCTTTATTCTGTTATCAATTAGCAATAGACCTAACCAAGCGTCTTATTCAATTTCAATAACCCATTGTTTTGTCGCCACAACAGCAACACTTTGGATGTTGAACATTAGCTCGGAACGGTAAGTAGGCAAAATTTCACACACCATAGCCCAAAAACGTAAAAATGTCATATGCACATAACAACTTGTCGCATTCATTAAAAAAATTAGCTATGCCTTCACCTGGACAATAGCTCATAATCCAGCCTAGCCAAGAAAAAAATACCCAGCTTGTGTGTGTAGAAACTTTCTTTCTGTCACATAGCGCATGTAACGCACAAAAAATGTGATAAAAGCAACAGCGTGATAAAAACAGCTACGCCCCAATAAAAGCAAAAATAATGGGTGCCAAATAATTATACTACACCGCAACTGTAATATTTCGCCTATGTACTACCAGAACCAAATCTATGAGCAGTCAGAACCAAAATAAATACGACATTATACGTCAAATCCAGCAGCGCCTTAGTGCTCAACTGTCGCCAGATTTAGTTAAGCCTGTCAACGCGTTGGCCTACCACTTTTATCGCGAAAGCATTAGTAGAGAGCTGGTTCAAGCCCCTATTGACAAGCTTTGTGGCGCAATTATGAGCCTATGGGACTTTGCTCAACAACGGGCTAATCAACCTGCTATCCGTGCTTATAACCCCACCTTTGAAGAACATGGCTGGGAATCGCGGCATACCATTATTGAGATCATTACGACTGATCAGCCCTTTTTGGTTTCATCCATTTCAATGGCACTAAATGCAGGTGAGTTTTTTATTCATCGCATTACCCACCCTGTTATTCCAGTGATTCGTGACGGCCATGGCAGTGTAACTGATATTCCTGATGCGGAAGATGTCCAGGCTGACACATCTTTTGAGGCGGTAATGCGTTTCGAAGTTGCACGAGTGCTTGATCAAACGGTGCTCGATGACATGGTGCAACGTATTAAGTGGGTGCTTCAAGAAGTCAACCTGGCCGTTACCGACTGGCAGCCAATGCTAAAAAATATGAAAACAGCCTGTGATGATTTGGCGAAAGCCTCAGTTCCTGGGTTGGACAGTCATGAGCAACAAGAAATCGTTGCCTTTCTCCAGTGGGTAATGGACAGCCACTTTACTTTTGCGGGCTTCCGGGCCTATACCCTTTCTGCAAATCCTCAAAGCCCAACAGGGAAAATGGTTTTACAGGCCGACAAAAGTCTTGGTACATTCCGCAACATTGACAACCAAACCACTCGAGAGCTGACTCTTTCACCCTATTTATTACAGCGGATGCTAGCGCCATTTCCGCTAATTCTCACTAAATCCACCACCATGTCGTCAATTCACCGTCCAGCCCACCTTGATTACATTGGGATTAAACGGTTCAACAAACAAGGTCAGGTAGTGGGTGAGTGGCGTTTTTTTGGACTGTATTCTTCTTCGGCTTACGCAGCACCTTATCAGGATATTCCATTACTGCGTCGTAAGGCTCAGCGCCTCCTTGATACGATGCATATACCTGCCAACAGTCACAAAGGCAAAATTCTCCGAAATATTCTCAACCACTACCCTCGTGATGAAATGTTACAAGCTGACTATGAACAGTTAAATGACACTGTACAGGGTATTTTAGAAACTCAAGAAAGACGGCAGTTACGTCTGTTTATTCGCCCTGATATTTATGGACGCTTTATTTCTGCATTGGTTTTTGTGCCCCGTGATCGCTATAACACCGAAGTACGGATGCGAATGCAAGAAATTCTACTGCAAAGCTTTAACGGTCAGAGTGTTGAATTTAATGTTCAGTTTTCTGAGCAGGTTTCTGCCCGAGTACATTTCACCATCCACTGTGAAAATGCCCACGAGCAGGAATACAATATCGACGAAATCGAAATGCAGATGACTAAAGCTATGTTGTCCTGGGCTGATAATCTGCATCTATCTTTGCAAAGCCGTGTTGGCGAAGCCGAGGCTAATCGCTTATTCCGTCGTTATGGCAATGCTTTTCCCGCAGGCTACCAAGCCGATTTCACCGTTGCCCGAGCCGCTGCTGATATACAACACCTGGAGAGTGTTCTTGCTGGTCAGACCATTAGTACTTACCTTTACCGACCTTATACCAGTGCAGGGAACCTGCATTTTAAAGTTATTGGTCGTGGTGACTTTATGGCACTGTCAGATGTGCTTCCTATTTTGGAGCATATGGGTGTTAAAGTACTGAGTGCTCACCCCTATGCCATCAAATGTACAGACTGTACAACTTGCTGGATCCTCGACTTTAACATTGCCACGATTAGCGCAATTGACCTGGATAATAACAGCGCCAAGCAAGAGTTTCAGACAACCTTTATAGAAGCCTATCAAGAGCGCATTGAAAATGATGGCTTTAACAAGCTGGTCGTTGCTGCTGCCCTGACTTGCCGGCAAGTAGTGATGCTTCGCGCTATCTGCAAGTACTTGCTGCAACTTAAAGTACCATTCAGTCAGGCTTATATGGAAACAACGCTGGCCAATAATCCCATTATTACCCGGCAACTGGTGGAATTGTTCAGTCAGCGTTTTGATCCAAGCCAACCCGTTAACGAAGAACGCTGTCAAGAGCTACAACAGAATATCCAAGCGGCTCTGGATGCCGTTGCCAACCTCGATGAAGACCGGATTTTAAGGCACTATCTTGAGGTTATTTTGGCGATGCTGCGCACCAACTTTTATGTGCAAGATCAGGCTAACAATCTTAAACCTTATGTGTCTTTCAAGCTGGCCCCTGAGAGAATTCCTACCGCACCTCAGCCCCGTCCTGCCTATGAAATATTTGTATATGCACCCTGGGTAGAAGGTGTTCATATGCGTGGCAGTAAGGTTGCTCGGGGTGGTTTGAGATGGTCAGATCGTCGTGAAGATTTCCGTACTGAAATCCTTGGTCTGGTCAAAGCGCAAATGGTTAAAAACTCCGTTATTGTACCTTCTGGTGCAAAAGGTGGATTTGTAGCCAAACGCTTACCTGTCAGCGCGGAACGAGAGCAGATACAGGCTGAAGTGGAGTACTGTTACCGTACATTTATCAGTGGTTTGCTGGATATCACTGATAACCTCGTTGATCAACAACTCACCCCCCCTAGCCAAGTGCTTCGCTATGATGATGATGACCCATACTTGGTTGTCGCCGCAGACAAAGGCACAGCCACCTTCTCAGACTTAGCCAATGAAGTTGCCATGAGCTATGGCTTCTGGCTAGGAGATGCATTTGCTTCTGGTGGCAGTAATGGCTATGACCACAAGAAAATGGGCATTACCGCTCGTGGCGCATGGGAATCTGTTAAACGCTTATTTAAAGAACTTAGTATTGATACCCAACAGCAAAACTTTACCTGTATTGGTATCGGTGACATGTCAGGTGATGTGTTTGGTAATGGTATGCTGCTCTCTAAACACATTCGTCTAGTAGCCGCCTTTAACCATCAGCATATTTTTATTGACCCCACACCTGATGCTGCAAGTAGTTTTATTGAACGCCAGCGGCTCTTTAACCTTCCCCGCTCTAACTGGCTCGACTATGACACCCAGCTAATCTCCAAAGGTGGTGGTATTTACTCCCGATCAGCAAAAGTGATTGAGCTGACAACGGAAGCCAAGCAAGCACTAGGTATTGAAAAACAAAGACTGACCCCAAACGAGTTGGTCAAGCATATTCTGCAAGCTCCTGTAGATCTTCTATGGAATGGCGGCATAGGCACCTATGTCAAAGCCAGTACAGAAACCCATGGGGATGTTGGTGACAAAGCCAATGACAGTGTCCGCATTAATGCTAATCAGCTCAGATGCAAAGTAATTGGTGAGGGCGGAAACTTGGGTTTCACCCAACTCAGCCGGATTGAATTTGCGCGTCGAGGCGGGCTAGTGACAACAGATGCCAGTGATAATTCAGCAGGTGTGGATTGCTCTGACCATGAGGTCAATATCAAGATTGTTGTAGATCAAGTAGTAAATCAAGGTGACTTAACCCAAAAACAACGCAACAAACTTCTGGCAGATATGACCGATCATGTTGCCTCTCTCGTACTGAAGCATAATGTTCAACAAAGCCAAATTCTTAGCTTGATTAATGCCAAAGGCGTTCAGCTTTTAAATGACCAGACTCGTTTGCTTCGGTTGCTGGAAAAAGAAAAACGCCTGAAGCGTAAACTCGAATACCTACCCAATGAAGATCAACTCCAGGAGCGCGCTCAAGCTCAAGAAGGCTTAACTCGGCCTGAGCTTTCAGTACTACTTGCTTACAGCAAGATTCACTTATCAGATGCCCTAAAAGAAGAGCAAATAGGCAGTGATCCATACTTTGCACAACAAATACAGGATTATTTTCCCTCCCCCTTAATAGAGCGCTGCTTATCTGCTGTTGAGCAACATCCCTTACACAATGAAATAATTGCTTCCCACGTCACCAATATTGTCGGTAACCGGATGGGGCCGAGCTTTATCATGCGTGTCCAAGAGCAAGCGAATTGCTCAGCACTGTCCATCGTTCGCGCCTTTTTTGCGGCGACTCAGCTCTTTAATATAGATCAGATTTGGCAGGCAGTTGATCAGCTCACCACAGAGGTAAGTTACCCAACGCAGTGCAACTTATACAGTGCACTGCAAGAAATGACAGAAAAGGTCACATTATGGCTGTTACGGCATGGTGGGCATCCTTTGGATGTTGAGGCCACAGTGCAGAAATACTTACCAGGCCTTACTTATATTCGTCAGCAACTGCATTCACTGTTACAAGGTGAGCTGGCAACCACGTTCCAGCAGCGTGTTAGTCATTACTCAGCGCAGCATGTACCTGAATCTATTGCCGCAGCCTGTGCCAGCCTGTCTTTTGAGTACAATAGCCTGGATATTGTCCATCTGGCATTGCAAGAGCAACAGGATGTTAACCATGCAGCTCAGCTGTTCTTTGCCCTTGAAGAAAAGCTGACGCTCCAGTGGCTGCGCACTAGCATTAGCGCTCTTCCCCAACGTAATGTCTGGCAACGAAAAGCCCGTAATACATTGGCCGATGAGCTGGATGCAGCATTGAGCCAGGTTACCTGTCATGTTCAGCAGCAAATTGCACATGAGCAGGAGCAAATTTTGCCCTGCCTGGATAATTGGCTTGCACAAAAAACCAACACATTACGACATAGTCAGTCTATTTGGGCAGATATTCAATCCAGTGCAGAGCCTGACTTGGCGATGTTGTCAGTGGCTGTTCGAGAGCTACATAACCTGGCCTAAGAACAAAGCAAAACGTTTTTCACAACAACAACGAGTAAAAACACAAGCGAGTAACGCAAACGAGGTAAAAGCATGACTGAAAAGCAGGTAACACGAGAAGTCTTTGACGCTGTCATGGTCCCCAACTATAACCCACAGAAAGTTATTCCTGTGCGGGGTGAAGGATCACGAATTTGGGACCAGGCTGACAAAGAATACATTGACTTTGCAGGAGGCATTGCTGTTACCGCACTTGGACACTGTCATCCACGTCTGGTAAATGCCCTGTCTCAACAAGCACAAACACTTTGGCATTTATCCAATGTCTTCACAAATGAGCCTGCGCTTAAGCTAGCCCAAAAACTGACTGAATCAACATTTGCTGATAAGGTGTTTTTTGCCAACTCCGGGGCTGAAGCGAATGAGGCAGCGTTCAAGTTAGTGCGAAAATACAGCTACGATCATGTTGGCCCAGAAAAAAATGAAATCATCTCATTTACTCAGTCCTTCCATGGTCGAACACTATTTACCGTCTCAGTAGGTGGTCAGCCCAAATACCGTAAAGGTTTTGAGCCAGCACCCGGTGGTATTCGCCATGCCGAGTTTAATGACCTAGCATCTGTTGAAGCCGTTATCTCCGACAAAACCTGTGCGGTAGTGCTAGAGCCTATTCAAGGTGAAGGCGGCATTATCCCTGCAACTCCTGAGTTTCTAAGAGGTGTTCGTGCACTATGTGATAAGCATCAAGCGCTGTTAGTCTTTGATGAAGTGCAAACCGGGGTTGGCCGTACTGGACACCTGTACGCTTACATGGAATATGATGTGGTCCCTGATATCCTGACCTCAGCCAAAGCACTTGGTTGCGGTTTCCCTATGGGAGCTATGCTAACCACCGAAAAAGTCGCAAAAAGTCTGGTATTTGGTACCCATGGCAGTACATCAGGTGGTAATCCGCTTGCTTGCGCTGTTGCCAATGAAATCATTGATATTATTAATGACCCTACCTTACTCAAAGGCGTTAGCGATAAAAACAAACGGTTTATTGATGGTCTGAATGCCATCAATGCTAAATATGGCGTTTTCAAGGAAGTTCGCGGTAAAGGTTTATTGATCGGCGGGGCCTTAAATGATGAGTGGCAAGGTCAAGCGGGTCGCTTCTTACAAGCGGGGTTAGCTGAAGGTGTCATGGTGCTTGTTGCAGGTCCCAATGTAATCCGCATGGCTCCCTCATTGATTATTCCAGACACTGATATCGAGCAAGGCCTTTCCCTGCTGGAAAAAGGTATCGAAAAAGTTGTGAGTGAAGGACCAAATACCTAAGTGCCTCATTAGTAGGATAATAAGACTGGTAGGTAGATACATGTATTCGTGCCTACCAGTCAATTGGCGTATTTACACCCCAAGCTCTGATTGGGGTTTTCCTTCATTAAATAACGCGCTTTCGTTTAAAAACGTCTGCTCTGCGACCTCATAAAAACATAATTTGTCCAAATAAAAATAGTCTGGGTCGCATCAATAACAGTCCTTGTCTAGGCCATGACAGGGAAATACGGAATAATCAAAAGTAAAAAAATAAAGGAAATTAGGAGTATGAGTGAAGCCCCATTCCAAGAGTGGTTGAGCTGGCTTGATAACCGTCAAGAAGAAATGCTGGCTGCAACCATAGCTCTGGCAAATATTAATTCAGGTAGTCTGAATCATGCTGGAGTAAAAGCTGTTGGTGATGAATTGTGTAAACTAGCAGCCCCTCTAGAGGGAAACGTTGAGCAGATTCCTATGCCTGCTCACCAAGTCATTGACGATACTGGGCAAATTAAACAGTACCCCTTGGCCAATGCCATAAGGATCACCAAACGCCCTCAAGCACCCATGAAGGTTTTCTTATGTGGGCATATGGATACAGTGTTTGCTGTCGACCACCCTTTTCAACAGGTGAAGTGGCTGGACAATAACACCATCAATGGCCCTGGTGTCGCGGACTTAAAGGGTGGCTTGGTTGTCATGCTAAATGCGCTGGCCTGCTTAGAACGAAGCCCTCTGGCTGAAAAAATTGGCTGGGAAATACTTTTCAACCCTGATGAAGAGATTGGCTCACCGGGTTCTTCATCATTGTTTGCAGAATGTGCTCAACGCAACCATGTCGGTATGATTTATGAGCCTTGTTTCCCCAATGGCGACTTTGCTGGACAACGTAAAGGCAGTGGTAACTTCTCTGTCGTCGTCACTGGCAAAGCGGCTCATGCTGGGCGAGAACACCATTTGGGACGCAATGCTATTCGTGCGATGGCAGACTTTATCTCAGCCCTTGATGATTTCAACCAGCAACGAGACACTATCACTGTCAACCCAGGCTATGTTCATGGTGGCGGACCAGTAAATGTTGTACCAGATAACTGCGTCAGTCAGTTTAATATTCGTACTACCACGGCAGAAGATGAAGCTTGGTGCCAGCAAAAGCTCTCCGAACTCACCGCCTCTATTAATCAGAGAGAGGGTATCACTCTCCAACTCCATGGCGGCTTCGGTCGGCCACCCAAGTGTTTAACACCAGCAAATCAACGACTCTTCTCGCTGGCGAAACAGTGTGGCCAGCAAATAGGTCTTGACTTAGCCTGGCACCCTACAGGCGGATGCTGCGATGGCAATAACTTAGCCGCTTATGGCTTACCCAATATCGATACACTTGGTGTGCAAGGCGGCAAAATTCATAGTGATCAAGAATATATGCTGGTCAGCAGTTTAGTTGAGCGTGCAAAACTGAGTGCACTTTTGCTTTTTCACTTGGCAAATGACCATTCTGAAAACTGGGAACGGGGGGAACATGCTTCAGGTTAGACCGATCCATCATAATGACTTACCAGCGCTTGAACGCCTTGCGGTTCTCAGTCGTGGTCGACTGACAACACTGCCAGCGCATCGTGACCATTTAAGCAGCATAATCAGTGCAACACAGCGCGCCCTTCAAAACCCTGCCCCTGATTTAGCTGGAAACAGCTATCACTTTGTATTGGAAAATACTGAGTCCAAACAAATCATTGGAGTGGCAGGCATTGAGTCAGCTGTTGGTATTAACTGCCCTTTTTATAGTTATCGCTTAAGTGAAGTAGTCCATGCCTCTGCTGAGCTACAAATCCATAATCGCATCCCTGCCCTTCATTTATGTCAGGACTATGCCGGTAGCTCAAGGCTCTGCACTTTTTTTATTGATCCAGAATATTTAAACGCCACAACACGCCAGCTTTTATTGAAAGCACGTTTGCTATTTATGGGCATACATCGCAGCCGGTTCGCTGATAGAACGGTTGCAGAGCTACAAGGTGTTCTGGATAACCATCAGTTGTCGCCTTTTTGGGAATGTCTTGGCCGCCACTTTTTCTCAATGGATATTAGTAAAGCGGTGTTTCTGGTTGGCATTAATTCAAAAGCATTTATCGCCAGCATGATGCCCCAATATCCCGTTTATGTACCCCTATTATCTCCTGCAGCCCAAGCTGTTTTAGGGCAACCTCGTGCTGACATGCAACCTCACATGGCACTATTACAAGCAGAGCATTTTTGTTATCGCCACTATTTAGACATTTTTGATGCAGGTCCCACGCTTGAAGTTGAAACAAATCAAATCGAAACAATAAAGCGTTTGACGTCTATTTTAATTAAGAAAATAACCTCAACACCAATTGAAAACCCTGCTCTACCATTATGTTTACTTAGCACTGGTGAGTTAAATGATTTTCGCTGTATATTGCGTCGAGCTGACCCTGAAAATCTGCAACTATCACTTGAAGAAGCGGAGTGTTTAGGTATAGCAGAAAATGACAAAATTCACTATGCCATGTTATGAGATAAAAAAATATAGGGAGGTTACACATTAACCCAGAGCACGTTTAAGCAACCATAAATACTGATAAATAAAGTAGTTAATTATAAGAAGTCATCACCTGTTACAGGAGTAAAAGTTAAATTCCCTGTAACCCATAATAACAACTCTAGCGGAGATGAAGGTGTACTGCTATGCAAAAGCCTCAATTAGATCACCTGTTAAATGCAATGTGGCAAGATTATCTGGAACTGAATCCAGATGCACAACGCATATATAATTTATTTGCTTCTCACAATAATGATCAAGTAATTAATGACCATATTGCTTTACGCACCTTTCAACACCCCAAAGTCACTATAGATAAAGTGGCCAGGCCTTTTCTTGCTGCGGGGTATCAGGAATCTGGTGAGTATCATTTTCCTGAAAAAAAACTATATGCAAAGCATTTTCAACATAAAGACATTTCTTTGCCAAAAGTCTTTATAAGCGAGTTATGTTTAGATCAACTTTCTTCACAGTCTAAACAGACTATCGAGAATTTATTACAGTATTTAGATAGTAATAGTTTACTTCAGGATAATTTTTGTTATTCTGGCCGCCATTGGCCCTTAACGTTATCGACTTACCAACAATTGCTTGAAGAGAGTGAATATGCAGCGTGGACTGCAGCGTTCGGCTATCGTCCAAATCACTTCACGGTACTAGTTAATGCTTTACGCTCCCACCAAACTTTGCAAGAAGTTAACCACTTTCTTCAACAAGAAGGGTTTACCTTAAATAGTAGTGGCGGACTGATCAAAGGCTCTCCTGACGTTTTTCTGGAGCAATCTTCAACCTTAGCTAATAAAGTTGAAGTAGCCTTTGATGATACAACAGCTGTTATTCCTAGCTGTTTTTATGAGTTTGCTTTACGCTATCCAATGGCAGATGGCGAGCTATATCAGGGTTTTGTTGCAGCATCTGCTGACAAAATTTTTGAAAGTACTAATGTCAAAATAGCCATGGGTAACTGAGTAAAAAGGTAAATAACAGCAGGTTTAACGAGACAAAAAAGCGCGTAACAGGCAGTAAACAACAACCTATAAATAAGTTTTTATCTGTTTTACGTTTGTTACGCGCAATATTACATTGTATAAATAGCCCCCAGCTGAGGTGTAAAAGAAAGCATCAGGGGGAACAAAGACAAAATAATAAATCTCCCAGAACTTGTGTTCAGGAAAAAATAAGAAAAGACTATTTTTCATATAAAAAAGGTTATTGGCTACTTAAACACTTCAAGCCTTATTGAGTTTTAAAAGAATAAGACTAATCCAGGCGAAACCAAACGAGTCAATAAACCTGAATAACTATTTACTGATTAGGAGGCACCAAAATTGGTGAGAATGACCCCATGATGATTATTCGTCCCATCAACCAAAAAGACTACGAGCGCCTATACGAATTAGCTGAAAAAACCGGTACAGGTTTTACTTCACTACAACCCAATGAAGAGCAGCTTAAACAAAAGATTACTGTTTCCGAAACCGCTATTGCCATGGACGAGCCTGAGTCCCCCGGTGAAGAAACCTATTTATTTGTGCTTGAGGATACTGCTACTCATCAAGTGGTGGGTATTTGCGGTGTTGCAGCAGCGGTTGGCCTTTCTGAGCCCTGGTACAATTACCACTTGGGTACCCTGGTCCACTCATCACGAGAGTTAAAAGTCCATAACATCGTACATACACTCAGACTATCCAATGACCATACTGGATATACCGAACTGTGTTCACTATTTCTTGATCCTGAGTATCGTCATAGTGGAAATGGCAGTTTATTGTCCAAGTCACGCTATGCTTTTATGGCACAATTTCCTAACCGTTTCGGTAAACAAGTATGTGCAGAAATGCGTGGTGTATCTGATGACGAAGGCAGATCGCCCTTTTGGGAGGCATTGGGGCGCCCCTTCTTTTCAATGGATTTTTCCCATGCAGATTACTTAACAGGGATTGGTGAAAAAGTTTTTATTGCTGAGTTAATGCCAAAACACCTGATTTATACCAACTTACTGCCGGAGTCAGCTCAAGCGGTCATTGGTGAAGTCCATGAAAATACACGTCCTGCCCTCCGCATGTTAGAAAATGAGGGTTTTCGTTATGAGGGTTATGTCGATATTTTTGATGCAGGCCCTACCGTAACCTGTCATTTTGATGATATTCGCGCTATTAGAGCAAGCCGCGAAGTTAAAGTAAAAGTTACTTCTGCTTTACCTTCTAGTGACACTACATTTGTGATCAGTAATACACTACTGAAAGATTTTCGCTGTGGCATGCTACCACTGGTAGAAAGTAACGGCACTGTGGCTATTTCTCCTGAAGATGCGGCAGAGTTAAAACTAAACGATGGCGACCATGCCAGAATTTTTGAACTGTCAAGTGGGAGTGAACAGCAATGAGCAACTTGAGTGTAATGATCAACGGTCAATGGCAAGCGGGTCATGGTGAAGACATGCTTTCCTTAAACCCAGCCAATGGCGAGGTTATTTGGGAAGGACAAAGCGCATCCACAGACCAAGTAGAGCAAGCAGTTAAGGCGGCTCGACAAGCATTTGCAAGCTGGTCAGCGACCTCTTTGGCTGATCGTGAAGCACTCATGCAAAAGTTTGCTAAATTATTAGACGAACAACGAGATCATCTATCCCAGACAATTTCAAAGGAAACTGGAAAACCACTTTGGGAAACTGCTACTGAAGTAGCTGCTATGATCGGTAAAGTTGCAATTTCTATCAAGGCTTACCATGAACGGACGGGGACTCATACCAATGAAACCCCCGCAGGCACCGCTGTTTTAAGACATAAGCCCCATGGTGTTGTCGCCGTTTTCGGTCCCTATAACTTTCCCGGACACATTCCGAATGGCCATATTATCCCAGCTTTGCTAGCCGGGAATACCGTTGTTTTTAAACCCAGCGAACTGACACCACTTGTGGCAGAAACAACATTAAAAATCTGGCAACAAGCCGGCTTACCTGATGGTGTTATTAATCTTGTTCAGGGTGAACGAAATACAGGAATAGCACTTGCTAATCATCCTCAAATCGATGGATTATTTTTTACGGGCAGTTCAAATACAGGACACTTGTTGCATAAACAGTTTGCAGGTCATCCAGGAAAAATTCTTGCACTGGAAATGGGTGGGAATAATCCGCTCATTGTTGATCAGGTTGAAAATATCACGGCGGCTGTTCACGAAACCATTCAATCCGCTTATATTTCTGCAGGTCAACGTTGTACCTGTGCACGTCGGTTATTTGTTCCTAACAACGAATGGGGAAATAAATTTATACAACAATTAACAAGTGCAGTTGAAAAAATTGTTGTGGACTCTCCTGATGCCAATCCACAACCCTTTATTGGCCCAGTGATTTCTTCTCAAGCCGCAGATCAATTACTTTCTGCACAACAGCAGCTCATTGCTTTAGGTGGTAAACCTTTAGTTTTAATGAAAAAGCTAAAAGAAAATACAGGCCTCATTAGCCCTGGTTTAATTGATCTTTCTACACCTAACGATGTTCCGGATGATGAGCATTTTGGCCCCTTGTTGAAAGTGTATCGTTATGACACTTTTGAAGAAGCAATTGATCGAGCCAATAACACCCAGTATGGTTTATCCGCAGGGCTTCTTTCCGATAGCCATGATCGCTATCATTACTTTTTGCATCACATTCGTGCTGGCATTGTAAACTGGAATAAACAAACCACGGGGGCAAGTAGTGCAGCGCCTTTTGGTGGTGTGGGTGCAAGTGGTAACCATCGGCCCAGCGCTTATTATGCTGCGGATTATTGTGCTTACCCTGTAGCAAGTATGGAGGTTTCAAATCTCACACTGCCAAACAACTTATCTCCCGGTCTATCTCTAGATTAACCCCATACTACCCTATAGAGAAAAGGCTCTTTGCAGTCAAAAGCCTTTTCTCAAAATATTGCGAAACAACGTTAGTTAAACAACAAATTCGTGAGTAAAGCGAGATGACACTCCTCCATGAAGGGTGTAACAAAACTATATATTTGTGTTTTGTCCTATGCCTCCACGGAAGAGATAGGATCATCTCTTTATAATAAGAGACAAATAAAATGCATGCTGTTGAAGCAAATTTTGATGGCTTAGTGGGTCCAACCCACAATTACGCAGGGCTTTCCTATGGCAATGTGGCTTCCAGTAAAAATCAGCAAGTGACATCAAAACCAAAAGAAGCTGCTCTTCAGGGCTTAGCCAAAATGAAAGCACTTCATGATATGGGGTTTGTGCAAGGTGTGCTAGCGCCTCAAGCACGACCAGACATTAATATACTCAAACGCCTTGGCTTTACAGGATCTGATGCACGTATTTTAGCTCTTGCAGCAAAAACCGACCCAGTTTTACTTGCCTCATGCTGCTCAGCCTCCAGCATGTGGACAGCTAATGCTGCAACCATCTCACCAAGTAGCGACACACTGGACGGTAAAATTCACATTACTCCTGCTAATTTAGTCAATAAATTCCACAGAAGTATTGAGCCAGAAACAACAGCACGCACTTTGCAGGCTGTGTTCAATAATGACCAATATTTTCAACACCATCCCCCACTCCCCGCTGTAGACGTGTTAGGTGATGAAGGCGCTGCAAATCATACACGCCTTTGTCAGAACTATGGCGATTCAGGCATGGAGTTATTTGTCTTTGGGCGTTATGGATTATCTCCAGAAAAGCCTGCTCCCAGTCGTTTTCCAGCACGTCATACATACGAAGCCTCTACTGCTATTGCCCGCCTTCATGGGTTAGCCGCAGAGCAAACATTATTTATTCAACAAAACCCCGCTGTTATTGATCAGGGAGTATTTCATAATGATGTTATTGCTGTAGGCAATCGAAATGTATTGTTTTTTCACGAACAAGCTTTTTTAGAAAAACAAAACTTATTAAACAAGCTTAATGACTTTTTTAATGACCAGTCTTTTTATCCAATTGAAGTCAACTCAAGTGATATCAGTGTGAAAGATGCTGTTAACACCTATTTGTTCAACAGCCAATTACTGTCACTTGCCAATGGAGAAATGGTCATTGTTGTTCCTGAAGAATGCTTACACAATAATACAGTTAAGCAGTATTTATCAGAATTGGTCAGTGCAAATAACCCAATAACTCAAGTGCTCAGCTTTGATTTAAAACAAAGTATGCAAAATGGAGGCGGACCAGCTTGTTTACGCCTGCGTGTAACATTAACTCAGAATGAGCTTAATGCAATCAACCCTCACTGTATTCTTAATGATTTCCTTTATTCAACACTAACAGGTTGGGTCAATAAGCACTATCGAGATCAATTAACTATCCAAGACTTAAGTGATCCGTCTTTACTTCACGAAACACAACTCGCACTCGATGAACTCACTCAAATACTACAGTTAGGTAGTATCTACCCCTTTCAACGTCATTAATGACTTATTTTGGCCATAAAAAAACCCGGCTATTTTGCCGGGTTTTTTGTCTTGCTTTATTATCCTAATTCAAAACTGCTTATGAAAGTACTGCTGCAACACTCAGCACAGCCATAATCAGGATGGTTAAAATGATCAGCAGTGGCCAAATAAACTTCAACCAGCGGTTGTAAGAAACACGACCTATAGCCAAACCACCCATGACCACCGCAGAAGTAGGTGTAATTAAGTTAACAATACCAGAAGCAGACTGATATGCTGTTACCACTAAGTCTCGTCCTACACCAGCAAAGTCAGCTAACGGCGCCATAATTGGCATGGTTAATACTGCCAGACCAGAAGAAGAAGGTACTAAGAAGGAAAGCACTACTTCCAACCAGTACATTAAATTAATAAAAGCAATACTATTTAATCCTGCAAGCGCTTGCTCTGAAGCATGAAGAATAGTGTCAGTGATCATACCGTTATTCATGACCACCACAATACCACGAGCAATACCAATAATCAGTGCTACCCCTAAAAGGTCACGAGCACCATCAACAAAATTAGAGGTAAACTCTTCTTCACCCATTCTGGCAATTAAACCAACCACAATGCTTGACCCGATAAATAGGGCAGAAATTTTTGCCATCCACCAGTCTAAAGAAGACACTCCGTAAATCATCACCGCAAATGTTAGAGCAAAAACAATCAAAATCAATTGCCTAGAACCACTGAGACTCATATCCTGATTTTGATCTTTACCATGTAAAAAGTGCTTTTTATTATCTTCTGCCATGTCTGCCACTAACGAAGCAGATGGGTCTTTTTTGACTTTAGCAGCATAGCGCATAACAAAAGCAACACAGATTAACCAGCCTAACCCCAAAATAGCTAAACGCCACATCATACCTACAGAGAATTTTACCCCTGCTGCATCAGATGCAATTACAGTTGCAAAGGGGTTAATGGTAGAGCCTAGCGTACCAATACCCGCTCCTAATAAAATAATGGCAACACCGGTTACCGCATCATATCCCGCTGCTATCACCACAGGTATTAACAATGTATAAAAGGGTATGGTCTCTTCGGCCATACCGTATACCGTTCCCCCTGCGGCAAAAAGCAACATTAATATCGGGATCATTAAAATCTCTTTTCCCTTTAAACCGGTTACAGTGCGGGCAATTCCGGCATCAATCGCACCTGTTTTATTAACAACCCCTAAAAATCCACCAATAATCAAAACAAACAATGCAACATCAATTGCATTTGCCTCATAACTGTCATGATCATAGAAGCCGTCAACAGGCGCTAAAAAAATTTCCCACACACCTTGTGGGTTTGCATCCACCTCTTTATAGGTCCCTGCTACTGGGACTTCTTTATCAAGTTTCTCATTATGAACCCTATCATACTGACCAGCAGGCACTAACCACGTTAAGCCTGCCACCACAATGATAAGGAGAAAGAGTATGCTATACGCTGAAGGGAACTTAAACTTTGCCATCGCAGTACTTCCTTTTTATGGGGTAAACTGGATTTTTTGTTATTGGCTCATGTTGTTGAACTGAACTTATATTAAACGCTATTAAAAGTTTATTATTAATTGGCATGATGTCTAATAACTTATTCTCAACCATAACACTTAAAAACTTTTTTCATAACGTTTAACCCATCCATCAACACTTACTTATTAGATTTAAGCCAAGATTAATGAAATATTGACTGAACGCCATATGTGATTTACGACGCAGTTGATATTGAAATGTAAAAGCACGCAATACGTGCTTCATGGATTTCTACCACACCAAGTATTATTTCTTGGTGTTTAAGTGCGCTGCCAGCAACTGTGATCAAGTTAGAATGAGTTAAAGGTTGATTCAGCCAACGATTAACTCCGGATTGTAGTCTATCTAAAACACTTGTTCTTGATAAAGATCAAACGCCTGAAAAGAAAAATTATTGAATCAATGGTATTTAATTTTTCTTTTAAAAAGGCGTCACTTACAGCGCATTTATGCAAGTATTCAAAAAGCTCGATTGTTAAAATATTAATCAATAAATTTGCTTAATAAGTTAATTTTAGTAGCATTAACAAAAAAAATAATTATCGAGCAAATATTAATCATTTTTTCTTGTAACTTTACTACAAAGCCTCATTCTATCACCCTGGTAGCTGAACAACCTACCAAAAAGTGACTATTAATTTCTGTTTAGCGACAAACCAAGTGCTAAAAAATTAAATCACATGCAGAATTATATAGCTAAACTTTACTTTTGCCACAAGTAGGTTAATAGTTAGCCTATATTCAAAACACACGAAAACAGCGAATAAGCAAATTGTCGTTTAAATGCACAACAATGCTCAAAAATAAAAGCTGTATTTTGTTATTTTACTAGTTTAGTTAAAATTCACATTAAAATGGGTATTTTTACGTACAGTCAAAAAAAAATCGTAGCGCTAGCCTATGTCGCGCATTGAGAGCTTCCAAGCTAATATCAGCTTATATATTTTAAATACTTTCCAACTTGCGACAGCTTCTTATCAAAATGCCGCAAGTATTTTTAAAATGAATAACACTTCATAAATAGTGTTTTCTGTCAAAATTCTTGAAGTACTTATTGATAACTTATCCAGCTTAATAGCACTCAAGATTTTTTATGATAAAACTATTAAATATTGTGTTATTCATACAAACTTAGTGTCATACACTAGGATGTTATAATTATCCTTTACTTTTAGTCGCTTGTTGACAGGCAAGGAGAGAGCAAATGTCTCGCTTTTATGTTGGCTCAGAAATTGGACAACTACGCAAAGTACTACTTCACCGCCCAGAATTGTCTTTACGGCGCCTGACTCCATCAAACTGTGAAGACCTCCTTTTTGATGATGTCTTACGTGTTGAAGAGGCCGGTAAAGAGCATGATGTATTTGCTCAAACACTACGAGATAACGGCGTTGAAGTCTTTTTGCTGCTCGATGTTCTCGCTGAAACATTATCCTCTCCTGAAGCCAAAAATTGGGTTTTGGATCGTCAGGTCTCCGAATACCGCTTCGGTCCTACATTTTCAACCGAGGTTAGAAGCTTCCTCAATGAAATGGATAATGCCAAGTTAGCGTCACACCTGATTGGTGGATTAACTGTTGCAGAGCTTAGCTCACAGTGCCCAAGTCCTGTTTTGCAAATGATGCACGAAACAGACTTTATTTTAGACCCAATTCCTAACCATTTATTCACCCGTGATACTTCTTGCTGGGTCTATGGCGGAGTTTCTGTTAACCCAATGGCCAAGCCCGCCCGGAAGCGCGAAACTGTTCATTTACGTGCCATCTACAAATTCCACCCCATGTTTAAAGATGCAGATTTTGAAGTTTACTTTGGCGATGAAGACCGTAACTTTGAACTAGCAACGCTTGAAGGTGGCGACGTACTAGTTATTGGCAAAGGTGCTGTTTTAATTGGTATGTCAGAACGGACAACACCGCAGGGAGTTGAGTTATTAGCTCGCAATCTATTTAAGACAGGCCAAGCTAATAAAGTGATTGCTTTGCAACTGCCTAAAGCGCGGAGCTGTATGCACCTCGACACAGTAATGACTCATATGGATTATGATTGTTTTACTGTTTACCCCGATATTATGCGTAATGATATACCTGCCTGGGAGCTTACTCCTGGTAAAGCAGCAGGTGAAATTAGCTATACCCGCATCAAAGATAGCTTTATCAAAGCCATTGCCCGCACATTAGAAGTACCAGAATTACGTCTTATTCATACTGGAGGTGACGTATTTGAGGCAGAGCGTGAGCAGTGGAATGACGCCAATAACGTGCTTACTGTACGTCCTGGTGTTGTAATTGGTTATGAGCGAAATGTTTATACCATTAAAAAGATGGAAGAAGCAGGTATTACTGTACTTCCAATTCCTGGTGAAGATTTGGGTCGCGGCCGTGGCGGAGCACGCTGCATGAGCTGCCCACTAGAACGTGATGATATCTAGTTCGACTTATTGATTAATCTTTGACTTATGGTTCTTAACCCAAGACCATACAACAACTGTTTTAGATAAGAGTAAGGTAAATAGTCATGGCATTTAATTTAAGAAACCGCCATTTTCTTAAACTAGAAGATTTAACACCTCGTGAAATCAAGTTTCTACTACGTCTTGCTGATGACCTAAAAATTGCAAAATACACAGGTCATGAGCAACCTCGGCTGCAAGGTAAAAACATTGCCTTAATTTTTGAGAAATCTTCTACTCGCACACGATGTGCTTTTGAAGTAGCAGCATACGACCAAGGCGCAAATGTCACCTATATTGGCCCATCAGGCTCACAAATAGGTGCTAAAGAATCAATGAAAGATACGGCTCGTGTCTTAGGCCGCATGTATGATGGCATTGAATATCGCGGTTTTGGTCAAGAAATCGTCGAAGAGTTAGCCGCTAGCGCAGGTGTGCCTGTTTGGAATGGCCTTACTGACGAATTTCACCCAACGCAAATTCTTGCCGACTTCCTAACCATGCTAGAGCACAGTGGCAAGCCACTGAATGAGATTGCTTACTGCTACTTAGGTGATGGTGGTAATAATATGGGTCACTCACTCATGATTGGCGCCGCTAAAATGGGTATGGATTTCCGTATGGCTGCTCCAGAAGGCTGCCGACCTGATGAGAAGCTCGTCAATGTTGCCCAAGAAATTGCCAAAACCACTGGCGCTAAAATCATGATTACAGATGATGTAGAAGCAGCAGTGAAAAATGCTGACTTTTTATACACTGATGTATGGGTGTCTATGGGTGAAGCCGACAGTGTCTGGGAAGAACGTATTAAGCTGTTGAAGCCTTATCAAGTTAATCGTGAGTTAATTGAAAAAACCGGTAACCCCAATGTGAAATTCATGCATTGCTTACCTGCATTCCATAACAGAGAAACCAAGGTTGGTGAAGAAATTTACCAGAAGTATGGTCTTGACGGTATGGAAGTTACGGAAGAAGTATTTGAGTCTAAACACTCAATTGTCTTCGATCAGGCTGAAAACCGGTTACACACTATTAAAGCCGTAATGGTTGCCACCTTAGGTAGCTAATAATCACCTAGTCTGCTAGAACCTGGCTGCCCCTTTCCCCATCCAGGGCAGCCAGTCCCCACTTATAGAGAGAGGAAGCAAGCATGTTAGTTGTAATCGCGCTTGGAGGCAATGCTATTCTCCAACGGGGTGAACCCTTAGAAGCACACATTCAATATCAAAATATTAAAAAAGCAGCAGCGGCTATCGCTAAAGTTGCTGAAGAGCATACCGTCGTGTTAACCCATGGTAATGGCCCTCAAGTGGGTTTATTGGCATTACAAAATGATGCCTATAAAGATGTTTCACCCTACCCTCTTGACGTGTTAGGTGCCGAAACAGAAGGCATGATTGGTTATATGTTTGCTCAATGTCTTAACAATGAAATGCCTAAGCAATCCGTTGCAGCATTATTGACCCAAACCATTGTTGACAAAGACGATCCTGCTTTCGCTGATCCTACCAAGTTTGTAGGTCCTGTTTACAGTCAAGAAGAAGCAACTGAACTCACACGTACCATGGGCTACACCATAAAAGCAGATGGTCTCTATTTCCGCCGTGTTGTGCCTTCTCCTTTGCCAAAAGCTATTGTTGAACTAGATACCATCAAAGCGCTGGTTGACCAAGGCAGTTTAGTAATTTGTACTGGTGGTGGTGGTGTTCCTGTTGCAAAAACAGGTGACAAGCTTGAAGGTGTTGAAGCCGTCGTCGACAAAGATCGCGCTTCTGCCGTGCTTGCACATGACCTGAAAGCTGATGCCTTGATTATTCTGTCTGATGTGGATGCTGTTGCTATTAACTGGGGAACCCCAGAGCAGAAAAATATTAAAAAGGCAACGACAGCTCAAATGGATTCATTTGACTTTGCTAAAGGCTCTATGGGACCAAAAGTTGAAGCTATCTGTGACTTCGTCAAGCAAGGTGGTAAAATCGGCGCAATTGGGTCTCTTGATAATGCCGAAGGTATACTACGAGGTATTACGGGCACTGTAGTTTCTGAAGACCACAAAGGTGATATTGAGTACTACTGATGTAGTCCAGCACCCACATGAGATACCAAGCTGCTTGGTATCTCATTGAAGCAACAATTGAAAACACATCATAGGGATATAATGTTTAGATACAAAAAAGCCAGCTAAATGCTGGCTTTTTTGTAATATTTTGGCGTCCCCTAGGGGACTCGAACCCCTGTTACCGCCGTGAAAGGGCGGTGTCCTAGGCCACTAGACGAAGGGGACGCAGGCCTTCGCTCTCAATTTCTGTGGCGAACGGGTGCGTATCCTACGAGCTAATTACTCATGGGTCAAGCTTTTTTATGACAACATTAAAAATGAAACAAATCAGCAACTAAACTGCCCCTCAGTAACGCCCATATCGCTCACGTAACACAAACATACTATTATCCATTCTAGAATTTACCTAAACACCTTTGGGCAAGCGGCCTATACTCAATTAAGAAATAAGGTGAATAACAACCAGTAAATGGAGAGTGTGGTGTCACCTATTACGATTACTGCAGCGATATTGGTATTTGTCATCATCTTAATAGGCGCAGCTTATGCCTACCATAGCGCTGAAAATGCCAAAATCGAAAAAAGCCGAAAAGCCTCGATGTTTAGTAACCGGATTAGACGGATTGAAGAGGTAATGAGTACATTGCCACTGCCTTATCTTGGCCATGGCTTAGGGGAGTTTCTTATCAGTGAAAAGCTTGATGCGCTAGAGTCGATTAAAAGCTTATCAGTGAAAGACCATAACTCTTCTATTGAAGAACGTATAGCCAATACCAAAGGCGAAATGGCTGAGTTTATGGATAAAATTGTTCAAGAGCAGCATAAGTCAGTCAACATTACTTCTGAGGCACAAGCACAACAGCTCCACAATACCTTCCATGAGTGCCACCGACTGGTCTTGGCGAGTTTTAAAAGCAGTCGCATCAGTAAAGTTGATGCATCAAAGCTCATAAATTACATTAAGGAACGCCTTATCATTATTACCTATGAGTTGTTTTCTTATAGCGCTTATAATGCACAGCAGGCTGAAAAATACACCTTGGCTATTCACTATTATGAACGTGCTATTGATGAATTGCGTAAGCATAATGCCAGTCATACTTATGATGAGTATATTCAAAAAATTAAAAATCGAATTGCTCATGCAGAGGAACAACAAAAAGCACAAACCAGCCAGGAGACGCCAGAAAATCAAAGTAGCAGTTTAGTCAGCAAGCTTGATGAGCTTGTTGATGAAGATGAAACCTGGAAAAAGAAAAACGTCTACGACTGATACTTACGCTGCCAGAATGCACCAGGGAGTGGTATCCTACCTTTTAAGCCTTATAATCACTATTAATAACTTATTAACAGGTCATACAACGCCTGACTAATGAATATCAAGTTTACAAAACGACTATCGTATAAACAGGCCAGAAACACTGTACTTGTCGCCTTTTTACTTGGCATGATGCTGAGCATTGCGCAGGTTACGCTGGATTATAGTTACGAAAAAGCCTTTATTGATGCACAAATTCGCTCTATTTTAGACATCACTCGTAACCCTGCCGCACGTATGGCCTATATTATTGACCACGAGCTGGCACAAGAGTTAGTCAATGGTCTGCTCAAGTCACCCAGTGTTATCGGTGTAGAGCTGATAGATAGTAATGCGAATGTTCTGGCTTCAGCCAAAGAGGCCATGTTTGATGCGCCTTATCGGGGCATTAGTGACTTTCTGTTTGGTAAAACCCGTTACTACCAAGAACCGCTAACCATTGACTATAACCCCAATGAGCTATTGGGCTATCTCAATCTAGAAATTGATACCTATGCCATTGGCTCAAGCTTTCTGCAACGCTCACTCACAACACTGGCAACAGGTTTCGTACGTAGTTTAGTTTTATCTGTTATTTTATTATTTTTATTCTACAGTACATTAACCAAACCCTTAGTAAGCCTGATTAAAGCGCTAACCCGGCTTAATCCAGAAGATGAAAAAAATGCAGTGCAACTCCCCTACCCTAAACATCATGAAGATGATGAAATAGGCTGCCTGGTCAAAACAACGAATCAGTATCTTCAGAGTCTTCACTCAAACCTGACCCGTCGCCAGGAAGCTGAAGCACAGCTCCGCCACTACCTTGGGCAGTTGGAAACCATTGTCGACCAACGTACAGGGGAATTGCGCCGAACGAATGAACAGCTTCAAACCAGTAATGCCATGCTTGAACGAGCACGTCATCAGGCCGAGCAGATGGCAGAAGCACGCTCGGCTTTCCTGGCAAGCATGAGTCATGAAATCAGGACCCCTTTAAATGGGGTATTAGGAATGATTGGTTTAACGCTAGACAGCGAACTAAACCATGAACAGCAACAACAACTCACCATTGCTTACAACTCAGGTAAAGTATTAGTAGAGTTATTGAACGATATACTTGACCTGTCGAAGTTTGAGTCAGGAAAATTACTGCTAGAACAAATCGAGTTTGACTTACGTGGCACGGTAGAAGACGCTGTTAATTTGCACAGTCAAAGTGCTAACGAAAAGAAACTGGCACTAGAGTGTGATATTGCCCCAGAAATACCAGAAAACATATTGGGAGATCCTACTCGCATCCACCAAATAATTAGTAACTTGCTAAGTAACGCTATAAAATTTACCAGCAAGGGTTTTGTCCAGCTTAGTGTTCAAGTCGCCGATGAAAATGACCAAGAGTTTATCGTCGCAATTAATATCAAAGACTCTGGCATTGGCATCAGTAAAGAGGCTCAAGAAAAAATCTTTCAGCCCTTCTCCCAGGCCAATGTCGATATTACCCGTAAATTTGGCGGTACTGGCTTAGGTTTAGCGCTCTGTCGAAACCTAAGTGAAGCGATGGGAGGCCACCTAAAAGTAAGCAGCGAACCCTCCTTAGGCAGCACCTTCACCGTTATCCTACCACTGGCCAAACCCGAGCATATTTTTCGACCGCAAGTTAACCCACAGTTGCAGTATTATCAAATTCTCTTGCTTTGCCATGATGCGCTTCAACAGACACTATGCAACCATTTAGACTACTGGGGTGCTCCTTACAAAACACTGAGTTACCAGCAACCGTTGGTACCACAACTTGAGCAAATCAAGCCGCACCTATACTCATGTGTTATTATTGACAGAGCCGCTGATGCCAATGCATTTATAAATGCCAATGATGATATGAGTATTATCTTCGCGACCGCTCATCAGGATATGCTGGATAAAGAAACACAACAGATTCTGGGTATCAGCAAACAATTGCAGTTACCTTTACGCAGGAATGAACTTTACAGCACTTTACTTCAGGTTTTTCACCTGTCTTCCCAAACAACTGTTGAGGAGATATCCCAAGTACCTACTTCAACATTTGAGGCCATGCATATTTTGGTGGTGGAAGATAACCATATCAATCAACTTGTCGTTAAAGGTATGCTGGAAAAAATTGGTCATCATGTCGACGTTGCTACTCAGGGCAAAGAGTGCCTAGCACTTTGTCAACAACATCACTATGACTTAGTCTTTATGGACTGCAACATGCCTGTAATGGATGGCTACGAAGCCACTCAAAAACTGCGTACCATCGAACACATGAAATCAGTACCTGTCATAGCGCTTACGGCCAATGCACTAAGCCATGACCGCCAAAAGTGCTTGGATTCTGGTATGAATGATTATTTGGCAAAACCTTTTAAAAAAGACCAGCTGGCTTATATGGTTGAAAAGTGGGCAGGCCAACATCGTAACTCTCTTACGGCCGAGCCTGCTCGTGCTTAGGGCCTAGCCTAATCGAAATGGACCTACTGTATCCCCAGCATCTAGGCACACATTAAATAGCCCTCAACCTGCTGGCTTATAGAAAGTGGTGAGGTTATAGGTGAAAACCGTTGTATCTTTTTTGCCTGAGGTGAAACCAAGAACTTGGTAAAATTCCACTTAATTTTATCCAGTCCAAATAAACCAGGCGCTCGGCGTTTTAATAATGCATACAGCGGATGTGTGCTTTCACCATTCACATTTACTTTTGCAAACATCGGAAAACTAATCTGAAACTGTGTCTCACAAAACGTAGCTATTTCGCTATCACTCCCTGGTTCCTGCTGTAAAAATTGATTACACGGAAAGCCTAACACCACAAAGCCTTGCCCCTGAAATTGTTGGTAAAGGGTCTCCAATTCTGCATACTGTCGTGTAAAGCCACACTGACTGGCTGTATTTACAATTAACATTACCTGATTTTGATAGGGTTCAAGCGTCATCCATTCGCCTTTGATCGTTTGGCACGGTATCTCGTAAAGTGAATCAGCCATTGCAAATCTCCATGTTAAAAAAAGAATATTAACTATCTTCCTTGGTAGACTCTGATGATGCCGCAGTAAATTTTAATGAAGCAGAATTAATGCAGTAACGTAATCCTGTCGGTTGGGGACCATCAGCGAAGACATGGCCTAAGTGGGCCTCACATTGACTACACATGACTTCTGTTCGTACCATTCCATGACTATGATCTGTTTCTGTATGGACTACCTCTTCATCAATTGGCTGGTAATAACTAGGCCAGCCAGAACCTGAATCATACTTGGTCGTAGAATGAAATAACGGCTGCCCACAACAGGTACAACTATAAATACCTGTCTCTTTCATACCCAGGTACTCTCCAGAGAATGCTGGCTCAGTCCCCTTTTCACGGCAAATTCGATATTGCTCAGGTGTTAATTGTTGTTGCCACTCTTGAAGAGACTTTTTAACCTTTTTATTTTTATTCATGCCCAAACTCCCAAACCCTCACATAAAAAAATACAGGTAACCTGTAACACTTTACGTATGAAACTTAAATCATTATTTCAGCGATTGCTTATAACACCCAGATTACAATACTATGGCATATACTCAGCAATAAGATGAAATTTTCATCCTTCGTGCCACAGTAGCCCAAATGAAAACAGGAGGCTAATGCAATGGCTGTTCACCTGCTGCTGAGTGGGTATACCTAAGCTGATTATTCAAAGAGTCCTAACCATGCAGGAAATCAATAAGTCCCTAAAACTCAACAACGTTTGCTACGATATTCGTGGGCCAGTGCTTGCCGAAGCGAAGCGTTTAGAGGAAGAAGGTCATCGGGTTATAAAATTAAATATTGGAAATCCCAGCCCGTTTGGTTTTGATGCCCCTGAAGAAATTATTCAGGATGTAATTCGCAACCTACCACAAGCCCAAGGTTATGGTGACGCCAAGGGACTCTTTGCCGCACGTAAAGCGGTCATGCAGTACTACCAACAAAAACAAATTCATAACGTCAATATTGACGATATCCTCATTGGTAACGGGGTAAGTGAACTTATTGTGATGGCCATGCAGGCCCTGCTCAACACCCATGATGAAATCCTCATCCCGGCTCCTGACTATCCTCTGTGGACAGCTGCTGTCACCCTGTCCAGCGGTAAACCCGTGCATTATATTTGCGATGAACAACAAGACTGGCTGCCAGACTTAGACGACATTCGTAGCAAAATTACCCCACAAACCCGTGGTATTGTCCTGATCAATCCCAATAACCCAACAGGTGCTGTCTACAGCAAAGCCTTTTTACTGGAAGTCATCGAAATTGCACGTCAGCATCAACTGATTATCTTTGCTGATGAGATTTACGATAAAATTCTTTACGATGATGCCGTTCACCACTCCGTCGGCGCCCTATGTGATGATGTATTAGTCATCACCTTTAATGGCTTGTCCAAGGCTTATCGTGCAGCGGGATTTCGCTCTGGCTGGATGGTTATAAGCGGCCCCAAACATCATGCCAAAAGCTATCTTGAAGGGTTGGATATGCTGGCCTCCATGCGCTTATGTCCAGCAATGCCCAGTCAATATGCTATTCAAACTGCTCTTGGTGGCTACCAGAGTATTAATGATCTGATTCTGCCTGGAGGTCGCCTTCTTGAGCAACGTGACCGCGCCTATGAGCTGATTAATGCCATTCCTGGTGTAAGTTGCGTTCAGCCAAAGGGGGCTTTGTATTTGTTTCCCAGGCTTGATCCTAAACGCTATCGTATTCAAGATGACGAGCAGATGGTGCTTGACTTGCTGATTCAAGAAAAAGTCCTACTTGTTCAAGGCACTGCTTTCAACTGGCCCTACCCTGACCACCTTAGAATCGTCACCTTACCGTATGTTGAAGACCTGACAGCGGCCATAGAGAAGTTTGCCCACTTCCTCAGTCGTTATGAACAATAAGCTGCTTTAGTAAAGTTTAACCACTGAATATAAATTTACACTTTACATACAACCATTGGTTTTGAGTTGCTTTTTTGTTGAGCAGCCTACCAATGGTTTAATCAAATTTTTCACCCACCAAAAATGCTCATGTTAAACATGGGTTATCTACTATGAGAGTAAGCACTGGTATTAGAGTAAGTGCTGGAGATAACGTTTATCGCAAAGGGAATCATAGCGGTAATTTCGAACCGTTTATCCAGTGAGAAAAGGTTCTGTTGTCTGCCAGTCACTTCAGTGCTGTAATAACCTTAATTCACCACACATGATGTAGATTTTCATGGCTGATATTCATATTGATGACTTTTATCGAGACTGTGCACTAGCACTCCTGCGTCTGTATAACTTTTTTCCACGCAAGTGCACCCTTTATGTTGACGATATTATATCTCCTGAGCATCCTGATGAGTTTGGTATTCCAACCCAACGACACTTAGCCTGTTTTGGCTGTATGATTTGGCTCGCTGAAGAAGGTTATGCTCGCTATGAAGACACAATTCGACATGATGCGCTGGATCAAATTGTGCTCACTCAGACCAGTTTTATTAAGCTGTCTGGGCTGTTACCTGCCCAATTGTGCCAACCCATCCCCCCTCATCAACAAGAAAACCCGCCACTTCCACCTTCTGTAGCAGAACAACACGCCACCCTTGCACAACAGTTACGCCATGCGATCAACCATCAACAAGCTCTTATGGTAAAACACTTGCTGCGTTATTTTTTTAATAAGGAACTACCTCCTCCCCATAACTGATATACACAAAATAAATAACGACTCTTGAGCGATAAGCTCAACCAAAAACCCTTTAATTTATCAGTATTTATTTATAACAAACCTACATAAACTAAATGCGCGCAAACACATCTAATATTTGTGTTTGACAGCATGTGTTCTTGAAAAAAAGCTAACAAACCACATATTTGACTAATAGATTCCTGATGAGATAGGTAACCAAGCATGAAACGAATTATGCTTTTTCTTGCTACCAATATTGCTGTGCTGGTTGTTGCCAGTATCACACTCAACATATTGGGTGTTGGCAGCTACATCACAAGACAAGGGTTAGATTTTGGCAGCCTTTTGGTGTTTTGTGCTGTGTTTGGTATGGCTGGCTCTTTTATTTCCCTACTGCTATCAAAAACAATGGCCAAGTGGTCAACAGGCACCCAGTTGATAGACCAGCCCACATCGGCTAATGAGCGCTGGCTGGTGGAAACGGTGCAAGAACTGGCTAATAAAGCCGGTATTGGTATGCCTGAAGTGGGTGTCTTTCAGTCACCACAAGCCAACGCCTTTGCAACAGGTTGGAATAAAAATAACGCACTTGTAGCGGTCAGCACCGGTCTGCTGGAACGCATGAGTGCCGATGAAGTCCGAGCGGTTCTAGGGCATGAGATAGGACATGTCGCTAATGGAGATATGGTGACGCTGTCACTGATCCAAGGTGTTGTTAATACCTTTGTTATGTTCTTTGCGCGAATTATTGGCTATGCCGTTGATAGCTTCCTGCGTCGTGATGATGATGGCGGTGGTGTGGGTATTGGCTTTTATATCACCACATTTGTTATGGAGATTGTGTTAGGCATCTTGGCTTCTACTATTGTCATGTGGTTTTCACGCCAACGTGAATACCGAGCAGACCAGGCTGGTGCTGAATTAACCAGCCGCGAAGCAATGATTGGTGCCCTGCAACGTTTACAAGCCGATTATGCAGAGCAAAGTGCATTGCCTTCAACTATGACTGCATTTGGCATTAGTGGAGAGCAAAAATCCAGCTTGCTCGCCAACTTATTTTTGAGCCACCCTCCCTTAGAGGAACGGATTGCAGCCCTACAAAATATGAAGTAATCCTGAACACATATCTTAGCTATCAAGGGTGGTTAACATCTACCCTTGATAGCATTCCCCTACCCATATACATAGCCTTTTTATACTGCATGTTACTCAAGTAGTATTAATCTCTTATTTAAGTGTGCAACCGCTAACTTCAGAGTATCAATGATACCAAAGGGATTTTTTTTTAGTTCCTTTAGGTATAAAAACCACTGCACGTGGGTGTTGCAGTTAGCATGACATGTCGTTTAATCTCACATTTAGAAAACATAAAAAAAACTTTTGTGACTCGTTAAACGCCTTGCCAAACATATTAAAAACTAATTACACAGTGCGGCGTCTTACAGGTGCGTAACGAATTTTGTACTGATTAGGCTAAGAGGTAACGAACATGCATCTGCAAACCATTCCAACCAGTAATAAAACCAAACCTTCCCATCGTCCAGATATTTTTAATGGTGGCGCCATCATTGATGAAAATGGCAAAGAAGTGCCCATCACAGAAGAAATGCTACAAAAAGCGTTCAAAAGACTGGAAAAAGCCTGGGTGCTCCCAAGAAAAAAATAAGTGTTTAATTTTTAGATAGCAACATGAAAACTGTCGAACTGTCACTACAAAAAAGAGCTGATAATCATTCGCAATACTCAGCTTTAACTTTTCTGCACACAGCCCGCAGTCGTGTGCAATATGATTAATTGACCGTATACAGCTGCTACTAAATGGGTATGCTTAGTAACAGACTGATGACTTAACAAACGTACGACGTGAAAAGTGTATCGTATTACTAAACACTAATGAGTAACTACTTTAAAACCTAAAGCCTTAAATGCATGAACCACATCGCCAGGACAATTTTTCAATTTGATCTTTAGTGTTTTAAACTCACGTCGTTCTCGATAGTTCTTTCGCAAGTTATCAAAAACGCTGCCAACATCCACCTCAGATTTACCCAACTCCCGTCGTAACATAACATCATCACAACGTATGTCGTATAATGAGCGTATTGCTGTAGATACGGCTTGTTGTCGAGGCACATTACCTGCAAAACTAATGCTTTTCATCACCGGCATAGGCGCAATACCAGGGAGTTTAATACGAGTAGGTAAACCAAAAAAGCGGCAGGCTGCTTTATAAATCATTTCCGTACCCTGCATCTTACCATCCAGGCTATAGCCCGCAATATGGGGTGTAGCAAGCTCAATATAGGGTAGCAGTTCAGTATTAAGCGCTGGCTCTCCTTCCCAGACGTCAAGTACAACGGTGATATTAACACCATCATGTTTTAACTTAAGCAAGGCTTCATTATCAATAACAGCACCACGCCCCGCATTGATTAAAATTGTGCCAGGCTTCAGTTGTCGTAAAATGTGCTCATTAAATAAGTGATGTGTCGGATGGGGTCCAGAGTCAGTGAGTGGCGTATGCAAGGAAATAATATCACTTTCCGCAATAAGTGTAGGCAAGTCTAGATAGGCACCCTGAGGTTCACTTTCTGCCAAAAAAGGGTCACAGACACAAGTCGCCACACCTAAACGCTGTAACACTTGGTGTAACGCACCACCAACATTGCCTTTACCGACAATGCCAACTACTTTATCGCGAATATCAAAATCCTGTTGCTCAGCTAACACATTGAGTGCGCTCAGCACATATTCAACAACTGCATTGGCATTACACCCTGGTGCACTGGCAAAACCAATACCTTTCTCAGACAAAAACTGCTCATCAATATGATCGGTACCTATTGTTGCAGTACCCACAAAACGCACAGTGCTGTCCTGTAGCAGCTTCGCATCAACCTGCGTAACGGACCGCACCAACAGCATGTCAGCTTCACGCACCTGCTCAGCAGAAATAGCCCGCCCAGGCAGACGAATAATATCCCCAAACGAAGCAAAAAAAGCATCTAACAACGGGATATTTTCATCAGCAACGATCTTCATAGCCAATACCTGTCAAAAATAAACCTCATTATTTAGCCATGCTCATGCATCAGGTGCAAGATACATAATGAACTATTAATATGATCTGCCAGGGCCTGATAACACTATTTGAATCACCACTGCCGTAGACTATTTTTTCGCCTAGCAAGGCACAAGGAATGCTGTGTAGTCATTCTACATAAATGACTTGTAACACCACTAGGTGGAAAAATAATCACGGCCCGAAGGGTGATGACGGTAAAAGCACTACTCGTTGTTGCTCATTGTTCATTTAGAGCCACTCAACTTCACGCTTCGCGCCTAGATGAGTGCTTTTACCATCATAACAGTGATATTCAAATAGTGTTAACAGGCCCTAAGAACCTGCCAACTGAAAGCTTACCCTAAGATCAACAAGCCCACTTTCCTGTTTACGTGATACATGAACATTTAATAAAGGAATCTGTTGCTTTTCCACAATGTCGTATAGCCAGGTCAATACCTTTTGAAAGGGAACTTGCTCCAGCCACAGCGTCATCGCCTTTTGCCCAGGCTCTAAACGTTTAATATCCAATTGTTGTTGACGAGCAACCTGCGTAATCCTCTGCCGTGCCTGGTCCGCTGTCAGTGTAGGTGCAGATTGCACTTGCTTAAGCGCTTTAGCTTGTTGTTGATGACTACTGACAAACTGGTAAGCCTCTTGCCAGTACAACAACTGTTCACTCGATTTACTTAAACGCTGTTGGGTAGGTTGCCAAATACCCCAATATAAAACCATCACCCCCACAAAAGCGCTGAGCAAGATTAACGCTCTGCGATCACGGGGTGATAATGATGCTAAAAATGCCTGCATAGGTGTTCTCAACACATTAAAAAAAATTTGAATAGCTATTGAGCATAACTCAAACCATTAATTAATTTGCAGCAAGCTCAATCCGAGCCAGAACCTGCTGGCGCTGGTTGTTCGCTGAACGCAAATTAGCCTCTAAGCCTTGAGCTTTACTGGTACTAATGAGCTGCTCCACACTGGCTAAATCTTTTGCTAACAGCTCCATCATAAAACTACCATCATTACGAAAATCAAGAGAGCGGACTGTAAACTGACCTGGCTGTCCAGTTTGTAAAATATGGCCTAACTGAAATAATGTGTGCAAAAAAGCATTATCCTGACCACCCGACCTCTGCTTTAATTGGGCTTTAAATTGGCTAACAACATCAATGACCTTTTTTTGGTTTGGGAATATTTTGCGGTATAAGTCAGTGGTTGCCTGTTCTAACCTTTGAGCGTGTCTTTCCTGATGCCAGGCATAGCCATGTAAACCAGCTAGCCCCAGTGAGATAACCATAATTACCCCAGCAATTGACCAGCGCCACTGTTTCCAACCGGTATTGTTACGATGACAAGGCTGCCACTCGTGATGCAACAAGTTTACGTTACCTGTTTTCTGCCAAAGCCCTGACAGCCAGGTAAGCCAGTGGCCAGAAATAACCTGCCACTCAACCGGTAATTCCATTGTCGAGGGTAGGCTCGAATCTGCGTCAGCCCAGGCCTGCTGCACTTCAGTCAAATCAATCAACTCTGGCACCAATTGAGCTGCCAGTGCTTCAGGTACAATACCCACTGCGCTGGTTGCAGTCACCACTGTTACCTGAGACTGGTGACATACCACACTACTTGGCTGCTGAGCCAGCAACCAGCTTTCAGGTACCATAACATCCAACGGCAACCCTGCCTCAGTGAATGTTTCTACCAACTGTCGAATATCATCCTTTAATAAAGCAATACACGGCACATGATTATCTTCATTAGGTGATAACATCGTTAAGTGGTATTGATCAATATCCGCAACTAACCGCTCTTCCAGTAAATAAGGCACCGCTTGCTCAATATGCTTACGCTGTTTGGATGGCGTCGCCACCCAAGCCAGTGTTGTCAGTGCACCAGGCACCACTAACACCAACCTTGCACCTGGAAATTCAGCATAACGCTCAGCCAGCTGAGTAATACTTCCCTCTTCAACGTTACTTTGCTGCGCTTCCTGCTGAACACACCAACATAAATTGCTGGCTAACAATGTTTGTGCCTGGGCTGCAACATTAACAAACCCAATAAAAAATGTTGTTTTACTCATGATGACTTACTTTGCTCTGAGATCACCAAGGGAGCCGACAGTGGCAGCCATTGACGACTGATAACATCAATTTCTTTCTTACTTTTTCGGTGTAACAGGCTACTTAACACTTGCCGTTTACCAAATAATACCACTTCTACCTGTACCCAAAAATAACTGCTTCTAACTTGATAATTGACACCATTGCTATTAAAACTTGAACTATCCTTAATAGGCTTTTTTTTACGCTGCTCAATTATTTTTGATGCTTTATTTGGATCGATGGCTTTCAATAAAGCTTCTGATACCGTATTAATATTCAATGCAAAAGTATCAATTCCTGGTAACACACAGCTTGTTGTTGCCAGTGTATCTATCACCTTTTGATTAAAACCTTTTATTTGCCGCAACTCACTAAAGTCATACAACAATTGATTCGCGGTTCGATACGGTGGTTTTAAACCGAGATAATAATAATCCTCAGCAGAACTAACACTCTGATCGCTGTCCACCCAATCTTTTAAGTTAGTATACAATGCTGAAGGTAATTTACTGGCATTTAATAACTGATTAAATTGTTTTTGCGAATTATTTTTTTTCTGGTCCGAGCCTCTGCCAGTACTATTTTCTGTATCATCATCAGTCGAGTCAGCCATCCCACCGAACTCAGAGTCTTCTCTTTCTACTAGAGTGTTTCTTGTTTCTTTATCATCTTTATCATCATTTGTGCCACCTCCGTTGCTTCTGAATAGACTGTTTAAATTAAAACAGCGTTCAGCATCAATCACCCAAACCCGCGTATAAGCTTCTTTAATCGGATATTGCTCCAACTGCATAGGCTGGCCCCGATATGTACTCCAATCTTCTTCTATTAGCGCATCAACATTCGGGGTTTTATCCTGGGACAGTACGTATTTAATTAATGCTTCACTACCCAAGGCATAACTTCTCAATTGAGCTTGTGTTACCGAGTGGCTGGTCATATTAATGAGTTGATCCAGTCGCTTAATAAGTGCCGCCGCTAAAATAGAAACAACTGCAAACACCAACATCACCGTAATTAATGCAACACCTTTTTGCGGCTTTATTTTGACATTGCAACCCATACTTCCATTTCTCCTAATGATTTATGGGTAAATATCACTTTTACTGCTTCAGGCATTGATGCGGTCGATTGGGTATTATTGGGTGGCCAATCAGAGTGCCAGGTATCCTGTTTATCCAAAAACTGATAATGCAAATCGCTCACATCTGTTAGTAATACTTGTTTTTTTGGCTTAACTTCGGGCGGTCGATCCAGAAAGCGCCAATAATACCTAACCAACTCATTATTCACGTTTTCATACTTCACCCTTTGTAAACGACTACGTTTGCCATCAGGGTGTTCTGGCCAGCTTTGTAACGGATTGTCCCAACCTAACCGGGTAAATTCCAAGGTGTTTTCATCAATAATAAAAGCTTCTTCTTTATCACCAAATTCATTACGGATAGGACGCTTAACCCACTGTTCTAAATCATGACGAATAAAATAAAACGTTTTCTGTAAATCTACCATTTGCTCGCTATGATCAAACACTGTTACCTGAGTGCGTAATAAGCTGTTAAAAAGCTGATAAACCGCTAAGCCAATAATGCTAAAAATAGCTACCGCAATGAGGACTTCTAATAAAGTAAAACCATGTATACGCTGCCTCATGGTTTACTTATCCTCACACTATTTTGCTTAACGTTTAATAATCTTGTGTTCATGTCGCATCAGCCTCCATAAAAGCAACCAGCGTCGCCAATTGGTACTCATCTTCACGCCATGATAATTTACGCTCTACAACGATTTCTATCCGCAAAATACCTTTGTTTTCAGTCGTTTTAATAACACTTTTCACGAGCCACTCGCGGTCCGCAAACTTAATTTCTTTTTCAGTGTTACCTGATTGTTTTTTTTTCGTCCAGCGCAATTCACTTAAATAATTTTCAGCGACCTGAACCGCTAAGGTTTTTTCTTCCAGTAACTGCACTTTTTGCAAGGTACCACTGCCCGCCATCAGCAAAATAGATGCCGCAGCTGCAAATACAGCAACAGCCAGCATAACCTCCAGTAAGGTAAAACCTTGATTAGCGTGTTTTGACTTCAAACCCAGCCGTACCATCAGTCGCAATCATCCACTCTCGTTCTGTTTGTTGCTGTTCATTAATAATGACTAACCGGAACGGTGTCACTTCATAGCTCGATAAAAAAACAATATGCGGTGTTACACGGTCCTTATCCTTTCCTCGTGATGAACTATTACGAGAATCCTCTTTTTCATCATCTTCCGCTTCTTTTTTGCGCATGGTGGGCGGTTGCCAATAATCTTCTCGCTCATCCAGCAATAAACGAAATACCAATCCATCAGGTAGTGTAATTGAGGAAAAAGGTTGTTCTTCTGCTTTTTGGCACTGCCAGTTTTCTTGAGAACAGGTTAGTAACGATAACTGCTGATCTGATACCACAAGTCCATACTGTCGTTGCTGATAAACCGCCGCTAACGATGTCTCATTGAATACCGTCTGCAAGTTACCTAATAACTGACGTATTTCTCGATCTCGTGAACCATCACCCAGGGAGATAACAGTCAAGCTCACCATTACGCCAATAATCACAAGTACGACAAGCAATTCAATTAACGTAAAGCCTCGCTGATCGCCTTTTAGTACTGGGTTTGAACCATGCACATTATTCATCACGCTTGCTATACAACGAGTGCATTAAGGTTGAGAATTGGCAATAACACCGCCAATACAATGACCAGCACTATAGCCCCCATAAATAAAAGCATCATGGGCTCAAATAAGCCCACCAACATGGCCACAAAACCTTCTACTTCTTGTTGCTGATTTTCTGCTGCTCGTCCCAACATATCATCTAACTCACCACTGGATTCACCACTGGCCACCATGTGCAAAATCATTGGAGGAAATACATTGGTTCGCTCTAATGCTTTACGTAAACTGTTACCCTCACTTACCCAGAGTGCAGTATCTTTCACCTGATGTTTAATCGACAGATTATCAATAACCTCAACGGCAATATGTAAGGCATCCACTAACGGCACACCACTGCGTACCAAAATACTCAACGTACTGATAAAACGCGCAGTTTCCATGTTTAATAGCAATTTCCCCATTACGGGCAGCTTTAACCAGAACTGATGAACACGTTTTTTAAACGAATCATGACGCATACCATAGCGATACCCCATCCAAGTTAATACGCCAACAATAGCGACGTAATACCAACTGCTTTTTACCCAGTCACTGGCCGCAATAATCACTTCCGTTAACGCAGGTAATTGTTGCTTGGAGTTAATAAAGACTTTAACAATATCAGGCACAACATAACCTAATAAAAAGCCTACAATCAGTAACGAAGCACAAAGCAAAATAATAGGGTAAACCAACGCTAACTGAATTTTTTGACGCGATTTTTTTCGATCTTCAGTATAATCTGCTAACCGGTTCAACACTAAATTTAAGTGTCCTGACTGTTCACCGGCTGATACCGTTGCCCGATATAAATTTGGAAAGACCTGAGGGAAGTCCGCCATACTATTGGCTAAAGAGTAACCTTCTAGCACCCGAGAGCGTACTGATAATATAATCGCTTTAATTTTTCGTTGATCATTCTGATCAGCAACCGCCTTCAAGACTTCTTCAATTGGCATACCGGCCTGTATCAATGTTGCCAATTGCCGTGTGATCAGTGCTAGCTGATGTGCAGAAATTCGTTTTCCGAGCTGTAAACTAAAGCGTGGTTGAGTATCACTACTGCGCTCTTTTGTGGCAGTAACCGTCAGCGGTGCCAGCTGTTTATCACGCAGCAACTGACGTACCTGTTTGATACTATCCGCTTCAATAATACCCTTTTCTTCCTTTCCTCGCGGGTTTAACGCGATATACTCAAATGCAGCCATACCTGTACTACTGTTAGCCCTCTAGCATTACCCTTCTTGTGTCACCCGTAATACTTCTTCTACCGTGGTTAATCCGGCTAGCACTTTCGCTTTTCCATCATCACGAATACCTGGCCCAAGTTTGCGGGCATGAACAGCAATTTCCTGTTCAGAGGCTTCTGTGTGAATTAACGTACGAAGGGTTTCGTCAATGGCTATCACTTCATAAATACCCAGCCGCCCTCGGTAGCCTGAATTATTACATTCCTCACAACCTTTTGGATGGTATAGAGTAGGCGCAGTTTCTTCGTCGAAACCCAATGCTCGGCAGTCCCGCACAGTGGCAGTATAAGGCGCTTTACAGTCATCACAAAGCACACGGACTAAGCGCTGGGCTACCATCCCGATTAAACTGGATGCTAATAAAAATGGCTCAATGCCCATATCTTTTAAACGAGTGATAGCCCCTATTGCCGTATTAGTATGCAATGTTGACAATACCAAGTGTCCGGTCAAACTGGCTTGCACGGCAATTTGTGCCGTCTCCATATCACGAATCTCACCGACCATGACCACATCGGGGTCTTGCCGAAGAATCGCACGTAAACCACGCGCAAAGGTCATATCAGTCTTCGTATTAACCTGCGTTTGACCAATGCCTTCCAGGTTGTATTCAATGGGGTCTTCGACAGTGAGAATCGTCCGTGTTTCTGCATTTAATTCTGCCAGGCTGGCGTAGAGTGTCGTGGTTTTTCCTGAACCTGTAGGGCCTGTGACCAAAATAATACCATGGGGTCTAAACAGCAGATCGCGAATAGTCTGATCATCCCGTTTGGCTAACCCTAACTTATTTAAGTCCAAACGCCCCGCTTGCTTATCCAGCAAACGCAGTACAACTCGTTCGCCATTACTGGAAGGCAGTGTGGATACCCGAATATCGACTTCACGACCAGCAATACGCAACGAAATGCGTCCATCCTGAGGGATACGCTTTTCAGCAATATCCAGCTTTGCCATGACTTTTATTCGTGACACTAACAACGACGCCAATTCTCGCTTAGGCTCAATCACTTTACGCATCACACCATCGACACGAAAACGCACTACTAAACGTCGTTCGAAAGTTTCAATATGAATATCAGATGCCTGCAGATGAATCGCTTCGGATAAAATAGCATTAATCAACCGTATAATCGGTGCATCATCTTCTTGTTCCAGCAAATCCTCAGCTTCTGGAACTGCCTCAGCTAATCGTGCTAAATCAATATCATCACCCAGCCCTTCCATAGCCTCCATGGTTTCTGAAGAGCCACCCTGATAACTTTCAGCTAACTGCTGATTAAAACCACCTTCATCTAATTTAACGACATGATGAATCTGATAAGCAGCACGCACGACCTCAGAGTAAACATCCGTGGTTAACTGCTCACGAAAATACAGTGTTGTTACTGAGTCATCCCGCTTCAGTAATACACCATGCCGCTTCGCATAACTGTAGGGTAATGGTTTGAAGGTAATTGGAGTTGCTTCCTGAATATCTGCTACTTCTGTATTGTATTGATCTGCCATGCACAACCACCAGCACTGTGACCGAGGGCACGGATGATAACAAAACTATTTCTAAAAAGCTCGCTGAATCCAAGTCGTTGGATCTATTGTTCTATACTATGCAAGCATTGCAGGAAGGAAGCAAAGTTATAAATAGCTGATTATTTAGTGATCAGCAAAACAACGCAAAGTAGCCTGGCAAGGCTACTTTAATGGGGGGTAAAAACAAAAATGGGATAAAAATAAATGGTTTATACCGTCTTATTACTTGTCGCAACTTAATCTTCACTCAGTATATTTGGCGATATACAACACCAATGGCATCAATAACATTCCCACTTCTACCTTTAAACCCCACGATGCTAAACTGAGCATTAGCGGTGTAATTATATTCACCAGGCCCACCAGAGCCACCTTTTGCTAAAACGTTTCCTCACTTCGTTCTAATAACAATTGAGTCTACTCTATTGCCATATTTACCCGACACTGAGGTAATATACTCTCCAGCAGTAAAATCTAATGGGCTACAAGTACCACCTCTACCACCGTGTTTACCCAGTACATTTAGATATTTATTAGTGATTGTTTATAAATTTTTGTACGTTCACCAGAGGGTTCATAACCATCATTTAGTCGTTTCCAACCAAACTTTTCATAAAATCCTACATGATCCGTCGTTAAATAGAGGTTAGCGTACCCCATTGCCATTACTTGCTTTTTCGCATGCTCAAACATAAGCTCACTCAATCTTTTTCCACGGTGCTCTACTTCTATAAATAAAGAGCTAAACCAAGGGTATAGATCATGACGACTGATGAAGTCATTGATTATTATTCCGTAGCACCCAACTATTTGCTTTTGAATAACCAATACATAAAACTGTGGTAAGTGGTCTTGTTTTAAGCTTGAATTAACTATCGCATCGAAAAAATATAAGTAATTATCTGATCCCCCCCACTTTGAATGGATATATGTCACACATGCTTCGAGACCACCCGAGTATTCATGTACATTAACTATTTCATACATCTACACTCTCCTATGCAAACTTAGCCCCTAACATCACTATCAGTACAAAGTAAAATTTTTGGTAGTGTATTAAGAACGAAACAGCCAACCCCTGATGCTAATCAATATTTACGGCTATATGACATCAGGTATTAGAAGAAGCCACAAGTTCGCATAACTGAAAATTGGAGGAGAAATAATTTCAACTAATAATAAAAGTAAAATACAACTTAAGCCACTTGATGAGAGCCTAAAATATAATAACTCAAATACGCCTTAAGCCTTTCCACTACCAATATCGATATACACTTCATTTTTTCTTGTTAGTACTTTTAAGGAGTCTGCAGACTTATATACCCAAAACGAAGGGTTTTTATACCCCAAGGGCACAAGGGTGCGGCGGTCAAGCGATGAAGCCCCTGGGCAAGTTTACTGCTGTGAAACTTGCGGTACCACTTTAATTGATATAACAGCGCTGCTGGGCGGTTATATTAATAAGTGACTGGGGTGAAGAGTGCTGACAACAAACCCTATAAATGATTCGTGAAGGGTATATTTATCCAAGTTTTAATTTGCACAAAAATAAATTTATCCCAATACTCTACTAACAGTAAAAGTGCCTAAAACATAACCTAACGTATTATGGTTACAAGAGGCAGTTCTAACCATTTTTTCCCGACTCTACTTTGTAGTCAAAAAACCTAATCTATTAAATACTCACTCATTATTTGCACTTGTTAACACTATAAATGAGTACTTGATAAATGTATAAATAAAAAACGCTTTTTGACTTTACAGAATGAAGTGCACTTCCTAGACGTCTATTAAAAGGGGCGTTATGCTGTATATAAGCTCAGGCTCATATCACACTCCTACTGATTTATTAACCATGTTTAGCGATGACACACCAATTACCTCGATTCAGTGCAAACCGTCCTTTTAAGGTTGTTTTCTATGCGATCAATGGAACAGGGCTGGGTCACTTAACCCGCCAACTTAATATTGCACGGGCATTGCGATCTCTACTTGACGAGTATGGTGTGATACATCAAATCGAATTCCTGACCACCAGTGATGCTGCCCAGGTTGCGAATGATTTTTTAACGATCAAATTACCCAGCAAAACCCGGTTTAAACGCCAAGGCTTATCAGTTAAGCGCTATAACTCTCGCGCCAAAATGTTAGTATCCACTTATTTGTCACAGCTAAGCCCTGATTGGTTAGTCGTAGATACTGCACCACAAGGTGCCTTCAATGAAATTGGTTTTATTAGAGAATATTGCAAATATTTAGTTTTAATTGATCGCCATAAAGATGAAGCCATTGCTAATAGCCGAACGATTCTTAAACATAAAAAACTTTACTCTCTGATTATAGCCCCAGAGCATCAAAGTGAAGATCCTACAGCACGTTGTGTAGGTAAAATTCATGGTTTTAACCCACTTAAAGCCTTGAAAAAACAGGATGTAAGAACCTATTTTGGCCTGCAACCCACACAGCAGTTAGTTTATATTAGCGCAGGTGGCGGTGGCGATGAAACAGCCGATAAAAGCCTCGACAGCCTTATCAAAGCACTACTGTCACGACCAAATCTAAAGCTTTTGGTAGGTTATGGACCACTCTATCAAGGACGTATCCATTATCACGAACGAATAATTCCTTGTCAGGAAGGTGAAATCAGCCGTTTTTTCTATGGTGTTGACTTTGCTATATCTGCAACAGGCTATAACAGCTTTGAAGAGTTAATTGCTGCCGAAGTCCCTACTATCTTTTATGCACAGCCCAAAGGAATGGATCGTCAGGACTTACGAGCTGCTCAAGGAGAAGCCAACGGCTGGTGTTTATTTTGGCAGCACCAGTCACTAGAGTACATGTTAAATCTACTTGAGCAAAAATATGACCAGCTTAAACACAGTCTCAAACAGCGTCCTTCACAACAAGGCGCCTATCTAGCAGCTTTAGAGATTTTAGATTATACCGCTATAATGATGCCTGGTGAGTTTATTTTCGCCAGCACCCTACGAGCACAAGCCAGTATACCGCTTAATCGAGAATTTGCATGAGTTATACGACAAAGCAAGGAATACACGATAGTGAATATGCCATTAACTGCTACCAAGAGCAGATTAAAACACTCGAACAAGAGCGTAACGAAGCAGAAGGATCAATAAGTGTAATAGAACATCAACAACAGCAGGTTTTACAACGACTATCAACTCTGCTTGTGGAAGGCATTGAAAAACAGCATGTCGAATTTCTCTGTCAAATCGGGTTTATTCACATTCCTGACGTGCTTACAGCACAAGAAGAAAAACGAAAAAAAGCATTATGCTTTATTGAAAAATGTAATTCAGAAAATTTTGAGGATTTTTTTAGTAAAAAACTTCACCCACAATACGGTGAGTTGACCCAGTCTATCAACGAATCTATGACAATTCTGGGAGACCTGCTTGAACAGTTAAAAAACTATGCTGCAGACGATATCAAACTTATTAAAGAAGTCCAACAAACAAATAATTCTCTATTGACTAAACTCTGGCACTTATTTAGCTTTAAGAGTATTAGAGCCAATAGCGCATTAAAACGTATTGGCCAACAAACAGGTCAACCATCAGGTCAAGTACTCAACACCTATCAACAGCTGCAAACCCAACAGCTTGAGCTTAGAAAGCTAATCACTAATGCTGAAATAGAGGCTAATCAATCACACCGCAAAAAACAGCTTTTAGATGACTATCGTTATTTTACAAAGAATTTCCGAGAAGCTGTCACTCAAGTGGTTCGCAAAGATATTGAGACTAATCTGCAAATCACTCCTGTTGATCAACTACAGTCAACATTGCCGGTTAACTGTAAGTTATATGTCAGTCAACTTCATGCTTTAGCCCAAAAATTAAAATATCTAAATAACTTAGTAGCTGGCCTTAAAGCTGAAATAGATGATCGTCAAAAGCGTGTAACCAAAATAAGTTCTGTTCAACGTAAATGGCGTCGTACGCGAAAACTTTATTTATCAGGAGATAAATCAAACTGGCTGGTTAATGTTCCAAAAATGAAAATGCAATCCACGCATAAGTATACCAGTAAGTGTCACAGCGTAAGATACAGCTTAGTTGAATACAACGACTATCAGAGTTATGGCGACCACTATTATTCAGCCATCGCTGCAGGTATAGCAACCGCTGCCGTAAGTTGTTTAATGCTTGCTGCATTGCCCGCCATCGCTGTCGCTTCTGTCCTCTCTGATGTCGAAGCAGAAACCTTTAGCGCTCACTTGGATGAGATGAGTACACTTGACGTGCCCGAAGACAGCATTGATATAGATGAATTCGAAGCAAGTGAAGAAGAGGTCAGTTAAGCGTTGATCACAATGATGTATACTAAACCCTAATACTTTATAATTAGGGTTTAGTAAACCAGAACAACTATTCCGTTGCCATAAATACAACTACAATCAATAAAATATCAACGGTTATATGCAATACAAACGTTCCGCTGTAACGATAAAGAATAGTTTCTGTACTGTAATGTTTTAAAAGCCGCTGATACCTACACTTCTCCTGCAATACTTTTAATTCTTCCCTGGCAACAGATAAACACTCTAACGCTGACTTCTGGGAACTTAAATTAGCGACAAAAAATAATACTAATCCAAAGCTCAACAAAATAGCAGTTATAACTGATAACTTCCCATATTGGCTAAATACCCAACCTGCATTTGCAAAAATAACAACCGTATAAAAATTCCAATAGCTATTGATTCGTGATTCAATGGTTTCGATAAGCGTAATTATATCCATAACAATAAAAAACTGACTCAATAAATTTTTATTTCAAAGCAAAAAACAGCCACTATTATTTAGCGATAAATTTAACATCAATTCACAACTCAAATAATTATTGAACATCTATTAATCACGGGTAATTTTATACTGTCAGTAAAATAACATCTGTATAAAAGAGTAGACACAACTTAAGCCTCAGGGTAGCTGAAACCTCTAAGGAAGATAGCTCAGTTATGCAAAAAAAAGCGGTTGACCTGTCTATAGGTGTAGGGTTCATACTACTTCCTTGTTGATTGCGGGGAATTGTAATGTTGACGGTGACCCAAATAGCCAAAAAGTTCAGTATTTCACGTGCCACAGTACTCTACTACGAACGTATGGGGCTTTTACAGCCATGCACTCGCTCAGAAAACGGCTATCGGTGGTATGGTGACAATGCTGTTAAACAGCTTGAAACCATCATCGCTTACCGGTCCTATGGGGTTCCTGTAGCTCAAATACACACTTTACTAAAGCGTGGTGATAACAAAACTCAAGAGGAAATCCTTCAGGATCAGTTCAACCATCTTGAAGTTGAAATCAAAAAACTTCGCAAGCAACAAAAAGCGATTGTTGCCTTATTACAACAACCTAAATTATTGGAGGAAAATATGGTCACTAAACAGCGTTGGGTAGAAATCATGCAAGCAGCAGGCTTCAATGAGCAAGACATGCAAAACTGGCATCGACAGTTTGAAAAAATGGAGCCAGAGGAACATCAAAAGTTTCTTGAATCACTTGGCATTGATCCTGAAGAAATCAAACGAATCAGGCGTTTGTAAAACGGTTACATCACACTGTCCTCACTGCTACAAAGAAGAACTCAATATTCTCCAGCACTTTAAGGCTAATTCGTGTACAATACCCCACCTCACATAATCATAGGAGCACCCATGGCACGAAATAAAGAGCAAGACGGTCTGAGCAGTGAGGCACGCCAACGGCTGATTGACGAACAAGTTGCAGCCTTTCTCAAGTCAGGTGGCAAGGTAACTGAAGTTCCTCAAGGTGTAAGTGGTCAAGAGCCGGTGAAAGGCCGCCAGCACATTGTGCTAGGAAAGAAGGAAAACAAAGAGAGCTAGTACAACTACCCCACCGACTTTTCGCTTCTGACTTTTCTGTTTGTAGTGATGTCCCAACAAGAGCAGTCAGAAGTACCCTTTATCTCGCTAACAACCTTAACACCTGCAAACATCTGCAGATTTCATTCCCCCTACTTGCTAATACCTATCATTTCCATATAAGATCGAAATACTCAACAAAAAAACAATAATTAGCACAATAATACTAATATTTAGTATTTTCACTTACTCAGCGAGCCAAGGAGAAAAGTGAAACACTGCATTTTACAGTGTGTAAACTCCATAACATCCAGCAAAAAATTAAGGGGGGAGCAGTGATAACCCTAGCCAGTTTATCGTTAGTGGCGTTATTTATACCAACTTTTTTCTTTATCTCTGTTACACCAGGCATGTGTATGATGCTATCTATGACGATGGGCATGTCCATTGGCTTAAAGCGCACATTCTGGATGATGTGGGGCGAGTTACTAGGAGTAGCTATTGTCGCTATTGCTTCGGTAGTCGGTATCGCAACAATTATGCTGGAATACCCCAGTGCTTTTAATTTATTAAAATATATTGGTGGCGTTTATTTAGTTTACCTAGGCATTCAGTTGTGGCGATCTAAAGGAAAAATGGCGTTCAACTTAGAAGGTGAAACCCAAAGCACTGACCGTATTAACCTGGCAATGCAAGGCTTTATTACTGCTATAGCTAACCCGAAAGGCTGGGCATTTTTTATATCTTTACTACCACCTTTTATTAATCCAGATTTACCTCTTGCGCCACAGCTGGTTTTGTTACTGTCTATGATTTTAGTGATAGAGTTTCTTTGTTTAATTCTCTATGCCTCAGGTGGCAAGACCCTGAGTAAGCTGTTACAAAAAAGTGGAAATGTACGTTTACTAAATCGAATTTCTGGCTCATTAATGATGGGCGTTGGAATCTGGCTTGCTTTAGGTTAATAAAAAAGGGCCTTTCGGCCCTAACATCATTGCTCACAAGAAATACAATAAAAATAGCTTCATTTTTATTCCTGATAGCTACTAAGCGGAGGGCAAGAACACATTAAATGCCGATCGCCATACACATTGTCAATGCGGTTTACCGTTGGCCACACTTTATTTTCTTCAACCCACGCTAAAGGATAAGCCGCCACCTGTCGGGTATAGGCACGAGTCCATTCATCACTAAAAATATCAGCCTGAGTATGTGGCGCATGACGTAACGGACTATTGTCTACCGCATACACACCTTGAGCAACTTGCTCGATTTCTTGGCGAATATAAATCATCGCTTCGCAAAAACGATCCAATTCGGCTTTTGACTCACTTTCAGTAGGCTCAATCATCAGAGTGCCAGGTACTGGAAATGACATAGTGGGAGCATGAAAGCCAAAGTCCATCAAGCGCTTGGCAACATCTTCTTCGGTCACGCCGGTCGCTGTCTTCAAAGGACGTAAATCAATTATACATTCGTGGGCAACATAGCCTGCTTTACCTGTATATAACACGGGATAATGATCTGATAAGCGCTTGGCAATGTAATTTGCATTTAAAATGGCAATCTCCGTCGCCTTAGTGAGGCCTTTTCCACCCATCAACTGCAAATAGACCCAGGAAATGGGCAAAATATTGGCACTACCGTAAGGCGCTGCAGAAACAGGTCCTACCCTTTCACTGTCACTTTCACTCACAGGATTGCCCGGTAAAAAAGGTTCAAGATGGGACTTCACGCCAATCGGTCCCATACCCGGCCCCCCCCCACCATGAGGAATACAAAACGTTTTATGTAAATTTAAATGGGATACATCAGAGCCTATTAAACCCGGCTTTGTTAACCCCACCTGGGCATTTAAATTTGCACCATCCATGTAAACCTGACCACCATGCGCATGGATAATTTCGCACAGTGTTTTAACGCCTTCTTCAAATACACCATGTGTCGAAGGATAGGTGATCATGACACACGACAATTGATCACTATACTGCTTCGCTTTATTTTCAAGATCTGATAAATCCACATTGCCCTGCTCATCACAGTCAACAATAACCACACGCATCCCTGCCATCGAAGCACTAGCAGGGTTTGTACCATGAGCAGAGCTAGGAATTAAACAAACATCACGTTGCTGTTGGCCAATACTTTCATGATATTTACGAATGGCCAACAGCCCCGCATATTCACCCTGAGCGCCTGAATTAGGCTGTAGTGAAACAGCATCATAGCCAGTAATTTCTGCTAACTGCTCACACAGAGAATTGAGTAGTTGCTGGTAACCTTGAGTCTGAGCAGTAGGAGCATAAGGATGAATACCTGAAAACTCTGGCCAACTGACAGGAATCATCTCTGTCGTTGCATTCAGTTTCATAGTGCAAGAACCTAAAGGAATCATACTATGCACTAACGATATATCTTTATTTTCCAGGCGTTTTAAATAACGCAGCATTTCCGTTTCAGAGTGATAACGATTAAATACTGGGTGGGTTAACAATTCATGTTTTCGTTGTAATTCATCAGGAATAGCAGGCGCATTATTCAGCGCTCGGTCTAGTTGAGTTACCTGCAATCCATCACTTTTAGCGCCTAATAAAACACGCCACAAAATCGTAAGTGCCTCTAGGGTTGTTGTCTCATCCAGGCTAACAGCAACTTGTTGCTTATTTACAACCCGCAAATTAATACCTGCCTCTTCAGCTCGGGCAAGCACCTCTGTGGTTTGCTCTCCCGTTGTTAAAAGCAGCGTATCAAAATAATGGGAAAAGACAGGGGTAATACCACTTTGAGCCAACCCTGCTGCCAGTATTTGTGTCAAGCGGTGGACTCGCTGGGCGATTTTCTTTAATCCTTTAGGTCCATGATAAACCGCATAAAATCCAGCCATATTGGCTAATAAGGCTTGTGCTGTACAAATATTTGAGGTCGCTTTCTCTCTACGAATATGTTGTTCTCGCGTTTGCATTGCCATTCGCAAAGCAGGACGGCCACGACTATCCACAGAAACACCAATTATTCGTCCTGGCGCAGAACGCTTAAACTTATCCTTTGTGGCAAAAAAAGCCGCATGAGGACCACCATATCCCATGGGAACGCCAAAGCGCTGGGCGGACCCCACCACCACATCAGCGCCAAAAGCGCCCGGTGGTTCCAGCAGCACCAAACTTAATAAATCAGCAGTGACTATGGCTAAAGCTTGTTGTTGATGTAAAGCATCAATTATTTTTTGTAATGCAGTGATTTCACCGAGCGTACTTGGATACGCAATAACCCCTGCAAATACATCGCGATTTTCTATATCTCCGGCAGCACCGACGACAACCTGTATACCTAAGTATTCAGCACGCGTCTTAATTAAAGCTATTGTCTGAGGATGAACATCACTAGCGACAAATAAGCAATCACTGCGTTTTTTATTAACCCGCTTACACATGGTCATGGCTTCTGCTGCTGCAGTGGCCTCATCCAGCAATGAGGCATTGGCCAGCTCCATGCCTGTAAGGTCAATCACCATTTGTTGAAAATTTAATAATCCTTCCAACCGACCTTGAGATATTTCAGGCTGATAAGGTGTATAAGCAGTATACCAACCAGGATTTTCAAGCACATTCCGCAAAATAACAGGCGGAACAACCGTATCATAGTAGCCCATTCCAATATACGACTTATAGGGCTTATTCTGTACTGCCAGCTGCTTTAGTTTTGCTAAAACCGTGGACTCATCAACAGGCTCTGAAAGTGTCAGCGATTCAGACAGGCGAATGGCTTCAGGTACCGTATGCTTTATGAGTTCATCCGTTGTGCTGATATCCAGCTCAGCCAGCATGGCCTTTACTTCTTCGGGTGATGGACCAATATGGCGCTGGATAAAGTCTTCATAAGGAAGCAAACTACTGAGTGTAACCATATGCGTTGTCATACCCCTACTCACGTCCTATCAACGGAAATTAATTATGATTAAAGGTTTCAATCCCCAACGTTTTTAAGTCTCGTTTACCAGGCACTAGTCTATTTCCGTTTCCAACAGGGCTTGGTAAGCATCAGCATTTAAAAACATTGAAGAATGTACAGGGTTATCTGGTAGTAATTTAATTAACCAGCCTTGCTGGAAAGCCTGCTGATTTAGCATGACAGGCATACCCTCAACTTTAGAATTTACAGCGAGCACTTTTCCTGTGAAGGGTACTAAAATATCGACTTCCGCCTTGCACGACTTGATAACAATACAGCTATCACCCATTTGGAAATGCTGTCCAACCTCAGGCAGACATACTTGCGTAATATCCCCTAGTCGCATTTGAGCATGATCAGTAATACCCAGCGTAATAGAGTCATCACCATTAACCTTGAACCATTCATGTGTAAGACTATACAAAACATCAGACTTGATGGTGCACATGGTGAATGTCCTCTGCAAAGCCCTCGTTTAATTTTAAGGCGATTAATGAAAAGGCCTGAGTACTTTGTAATATGTTATTAGCGTAATATTTTATTGGCGTAATGCTTTATAAGCTTAACTAGTACACTTTATTATCAGTAATACATCATTAGTAGTAGTGCACTGTCGCCTGCTTTTAAATAATAAGCAGTATGGTGTTGCATTCCATCACCTTCAGTTTCACTGAAAAAACAGCCAGCCAACAAATATTCTTAAGTGAGCATCGTTGCACTGGCTGAATCCAAAGACCTTTCGGTCACTCCAGGCAGCATAGGTGGCTTATTTTATTCAACCACCCAGTGCTGTCCGTTGGATTTAAGATGGAAGTCTTGAGAATAACAGTAAGCTGAACCCTGTTAACCATGGATCAGCTTAATTGAAATGTATCAACGTTTTTCCTGCAAATCAACTTTGTTTCGTAAAGGAAACTCTTTTCTTGACGAATCCCCAATCTTGGACCCATAGTGGTAAGCAATACCCTGATGAGTTGGCATACTATTAAGGTTGAGGTAGTATCCCTCACTTTTTTCAACCGTTTAGTCTAATTGGAGTACCCAGTATGGCGGAAAGCCCGCGTCTCCCGAAAATGCAAACGCAACAAACCAGTAGTGAGGCTCAGGTTGAACCCATGCAGCTAGGTAAGCGGTTAAAAGAAATTCGCCTGAGCAATAACTGGACACTGGAAGAGGTGAGTCAGCGAACAGGATTAGCCCGGTCGACACTATCAAAAATTGAAAATGATCAACTCTCCCCCACTTTTTCGGCGGTTCAAAAGCTCACAAAAGGGCTAGGCATCGACCTGCCACAGCTGTTTAGTAAACCTTTACAACCCATGACCACCGGACGTCGAGATATCACCCGTAATCAGTCAGGTAAACCTCATCCTACCGCTACCTATGAGCACGAGCTGTTAGCGACACAACTGGTGAATAAGAAAATGGTTCCTTTTAAAACCATTGTCAGAGCCAGACAGTTTAATGATTACGGTGACTGGGTAAGACACGCTGGAGAGGAGTTTTTATTGGTATTATCTGGCTCTCTTTATTTTTACAGTGAGTTTTATGAGCCTGTTGAGCTATTCACAGGGGATAGCGTTTACTACGATGCCAGTATGGGACATGCACTGGTTTCTACAAGCGATAACGATGCTGAAATATTATGGGTTATGGCAACATAACCATCTTACGTTACCTGCTCTTCTAATTAATTTAGATACTGGAAACTCATTTTTTACGCTATTTGGTCACGGCTCAGTGAACACTCGTGGTATTTTTAGTGATGGTACCCCATAGCTGACAATGATCGGACAATGCATATCGAAATGCTGGCCGCAAGGATATGACAACCAATTCCTCCAAGGATGGATTAATAGTGTATTCAATGAGCGTCATACAGAATTTGGGTATAGTCAATTGTTGCATCGTTATGACGAATGCGATAATTTGTTTCAAATAATAAAAAAAACAGGTGTTGGTAAATTAAATTCCTTTTGATGTGTATATGATTCTTTTTTGTGTACCTGACAAGCAAAAAAAGCAAGCGAGTAGACAAAAAATACTTGTCTTCCATCACCACAAATACACATCGACTTGGTATCATCACCTGCTGATTTATAACCAACATGAATTATTTTTTTTAACATGCATGATCGTGAAAAAGGATATTTAACTTTCAACAGTTAACGTCTATTCACCAAGCACACTAGTGATAGGCATGATGTTTTACCACCATGTCTTGCAAAAAAAATAACTCGTGAGTGTTATCGCTTTATAACAACAAATGTATCCCTTGATGGATAAGAGGCGTAATTGATGGAAGTTTATCAAACAATCACAGAAATCCTCGGCCCTATAGACTCCTTTGTCTGGGGACCCGTTATGTTGGTCCTGATTTTAGGGGTGGGGCTTTATTTAAGTCTGGGTTTACGGTTTCTTCAACTCAGAAAGCTAGGTACTGGCTTCAAATTACTATGGAGAGGTCGCTCCCCTGAACAAGGGGATGAAAAAGAAGGTGAAATTAGCCCATTCAATGCCTTAATGACCTCATTATCTGCCACTATTGGTACTGGTAATATTGCTGGAGTAGCAACGGCTATTTTTCTTGGTGGACCTGGTGCCTTATTTTGGATGTGGTGTACCGCATTAGTGGGTATGGCAACAAAGTTTGCCGAAGCCGTTTGTGCTGTGAAATATCGCGAAACGGATGAAGAAGGCAACCATATTGGTGGCCCTATGTATTACATCAAAAATGGCTTGGGAAAAAAGTGGCTATGGCTGGGTACCACATTCGCTATTTTTGGAGCAATTGCCGGCTTTGGTATCGGTAATACTGTTCAGGTCAACTCCATTGCAGATGCCCTGCAAACTCAGTGGGGAATCCCGCCACTTGGTACTGGTATCGTGGTTATGGTTATTGTGGGCCTGGTCATCATTGGTGGTATTAAAGCAATCGCTGAAGTCGCAGGAAAACTTGTACCCTTTATGGGGATTTCCTATTTACTGGCTGGCCTCGTAGTGCTTGTGCTTAATGCCTCAGAAATACCTGCTGCTTTAAGTATGATTATCAGCTCAGCATTTACTGGCACTGCGGCTACAGGGGGATTTGCAGGTGCTGCGGTTTGGGCCGCCATTCGTTTTGGTGTCGCTCGTGGTGTTTTCTCCAACGAGGCAGGTCTCGGAAGCGCCCCCATTGCTCATGCCTCAGCACAAACACATGACCCTGTTCGCCAAGGGTTAATCGCTATGCTTGGTACCTTTATTGATACCATTTTGGTTTGTAGTATCACAGGTCTTGCCATTATCACCTCCGGTGCCTGGACCTTGGGGGAAACTGGTTCCGCATTAACCATGGCCGCCTTTGAGCAAACTATTCCTGGGGTTGGCGGCTACATTGTCACCATTGGTTTAGCCGTTTTTGCCTTCACCACCATCCTAGGCTGGAGTGTCTACTGCGAACGCTGTATTCAGTTTCTCTTTGGTTTAACTGCAATCAAAGTATTTCGCGTCATTTGGCTAATTGCGATTCCTTTGGGTGCCTATGCGAGCTTAGACCTGGTTTGGCTTATTGCTGATATCCTAAATGCACTCATGGCCATACCTAACCTTATAGCACTCGCCTTGCTTAGCCCCGTTGTGTTTAAGCTTACGCGTGACTATTTTTCACAAGCATCAGTTAAGCATAAGACTACCAATAACAGCGAAGCTAAAGGCATATAGTCTCTCTCACCAGCAGAGCACCTCTGCTGGTTTTATTAAGCGCTTCAATTCGGAATGGATGAGATGACAATAACCGACGCACCTCTACAACAAACGCCTCTGAACAATCTGCACGAAGAGCTTGGCGCAAAAATGGTGCCCTTTGCGGGTTATCACATGCCCTTACAATATCCTATGGGTATCAAACAAGAGCACTTACATACCCGCTCACAGGCTGGCTTATTCGATGTTTCACATATGGGACAAGTATGGCTACCGTTAGAAGCTGAAGCGGGCCTGGAAAAGCTGGTTCCCGTGGACATTTTGGATTTGCCTGTAGGAAAGCAACGTTATGCCCTTTTTACCAATGAAGAGGGAGGTATTCTTGATGATCTAATGGTATCCCGTTTTGCTGATGGGCTCATGTTAGTCATCAATGCCGCCTGTAAGGAGCAAGATATTGCACATCTTCGTCAACATCTTGGTAACGATATGGTGAAGGTGCTTTCTGATCGAGCACTTGTTGCGCTTCAAGGGCCTTCAGCCGCAAAGGTTTTGAGCAATTTTGTCAGTGAGTTGGAGACAATGGTTTTTATGGATGTGCGTAAAGTCATCCTCTGCGGTGTTGAATGTTTTATGAGCCGCTCTGGTTATACCGGAGAAGATGGCTTTGAAATCTCTATTCCTGCTGCTGATGCCCAGTCCGTAGTCAAAGCAATTCTCGAACATCCAGAAGTCGCCCCCATCGGTTTAGGTGCACGAGACTCACTCCGTCTTGAAGCAGGGCTATGCTTGTATGGCAATGATATTGATACCGCCACCACACCGGTTGAAGCCTCACTAAACTGGGCTATCAGTAAATCTCGGCGAACGGATGGTAGTCGATCTGGAGGCTTTATTGGAGCAAAAACAATTCTTGCCCAGCTTGATAAAACCATCCCTGTGCAACGTAAACGTGTTGGTTTACGTACCCAAGGCAAAGCCCCTATACGTACAGGCACCCCTTTAGTAAATGCTCAGGGGGAACAGATTGGAACTGTAACCAGTGGTGGATTTGGTCCCAGTTTAGGTGCACCAGTGGCAATGGGTTACGTTTCAACTGACTATGCTTCACTCGACACAGAAATATTCGCTGAAGTACGAGGCAAACAGCTACCAGTAAATATCTCTAAAATGCCTTTTGTTCCTCAGCGTTATTACCGTGGATAAAAACGAGGGGCCGCTATTTAGTACAACCTAAAAAGGGAGTGAATACTCCCTTTTTTGTGGAATCAAATCTTTTTTAGATTCCACTATTTTTTAACCCACTGTCCGCTTGAATTTTGGACATACTGGCCATTTGGTGTTTTTTCAATCGCTTTTTGTCCTGCCAAACTGCTAATTGTCGCAAGCGGCACCCCATTGCGCTTAGCAAGTTGCTCATATTTTTGTTTACGTTTTTGATTGATTCCAGTGATGAGCTTTTTTGCAGTAACATTGTTAACCACTAAACCTAAATAGCCATTTAGCTGCTCACCCACCAAACCTTGCTGTTTAGCCTCTTCCAAACTCATCGCCAGCACAGTGAGGGGCAAACATAAAATTAAACCCAATACCAGTAAACGAAAACCACGTACTATTTTCATAGCCCCCTCCTAAAACAACTCACTGTCTTCACTGAAAATTTCATCAAGCTCTTTATCTATTTTTACTTTAATCTCATGCTCAACTTTGACATTTAAATTAATCGTAATCGGTTTTTCTGGCACCGCAACCTCCACTCGTGGGGTACATGCGGTGATACAGCTTGCAAGCAAGCTAATCACTGTCACTGACAGCATCCTTTCTTTATTCATGATGTTATAGTACTCAATACTAATGCTTTAACTTGTCAGTTAGACGTTGAGAAAAACGTAAACTTCTTAGCAACATTAGCATATTTTCTTCATGCTGGTAATTAAAGTTAACTTGTCGTGTTTGGCTTAATGTAGGGTTCTTACCCTTTATCGTCACTTTAAATTTCGCATCACCGTTTTCCTTTAAATCTAGTGAACTCTCTAATAGCGAAAAATGTAGATTTTCCAGCGCATTAATAGCCGATGAGAACTCAGGCCGACTTTGTTTCAAGGCATCAACTGTAGGATTTTCTTCAATTTTTATAAACCCGCCAGCTTTACTGGCCTGTATCTGACCAGCATGAATAGTAATTCCTTGTGGCGAAAAACGTAGCGGTAAGCGCCCTTGTAATTGTCCCTGTGCTGATAAGCCAGGCTGTTCTTGCAAAGCGACCAATTCACTTAACGAAACGCCTTCAAAGGTGGCATAGCTGTCAATAGCATAAGGCGAAAAAATAGGGATTTGCTGAACAAACGCATTACCTTGCAATACCTTCACATTCACTCGCTCTAGGCTTAACCATGGAGATGGCGTGTTTTTTACAGCAACACGACCTCTTAAAGTTTGCAACGGAATTCCTACATTAAGCAGGTCAACTTTAAACTTATTTTGGGTCAGAGGTAAAAAGCTCATCTGGTTTCCACGCTCTTGAACTTGCCAGCCCAAATCCATTGCTGCCCCCTGCCACTGATAATCCTGATACTGACCAGCTAGCTGCTTTGCAATCAGTTGCGCATTCATCTGCCACTGTGTTTCAGATCGCCAGTCAGCCTTCAACTTTAGGCTTGGCTTAACTATACCAGAGGTAAGCGTTAACTCCTTCGGCCAAATTGGATAACGAGCAAATGAACGCTGAAGCTTTTTAGCATTAATCGTTTCCCAGTCAGTAACTACACTAAGCTGCTTATCTAACAGATTAAGATTTGCCTGAGCTTCCCAGCGCAAGGCCGATGTCCAATTTCCTTGCATCTGATAATCCAACAGATGATTTTTTAACTGTACATCATGTGTTGCCTTGAGGTTTGGTAACTTTGTTTTTTTTATTTTTAGGCCAGTTAGCTCGTTGACTAATGAACCCTGAATATCCCACAATAATCGATTACGTTGAAATTTGGCCTGAATGGGCTGTTCAGTCGCTAACTCAATGCGATGAGCCACAAATGTGTTATACGCAGCATTATGTAGTGTAACAAGTGATTTCAATTTCAATTCAGCGTCAACATCTGAAATATCAAGCCAGCCTTCTGCCTTAAGTTGAAACCCTTCTAACGAAAAACTTTTATACTTATATGACTTATCACCTTGCTGTAAATTAACATTAAATGCCGCATTACCGCTCATGTCATTTAAATTAAACTGAGCGGAATCGACATTAACATGTCCCTGATAATAGCCATGATTAACATCGACCTGCCACTGTGAACTCTGCAAATTATTATTTTGGTATATTATTTTATTAGGCAGTTGTACTGTCATTTTATGGACAAAGGAATCATCGTGTGATGATAAATTAAAGAGTGAAAGGGCTGATGCAGGCCATAAATAGACCTCCATATTTTTTAAAGACTGATTTTTAAGTTTAACAATACCCCAAATATGCCCTTTAACGGGTGTATCACTTATCCCCCCCGTTAAAGCAAAACTATTATTACTGCTTAGATTGAACCCCAAAAAACTATCATGTGTTGTCGTTGGCGTGCTTTTATCGCTTTCAGCTAAAGGTAGTTTATAATGAGCCAAAAAATGCGTTAAGCCAGGCTGAAATCGTACTCGATGAATCAGAGAAGGTAATATTGTATTAAAGGGAAGCATCCAAAAGCCTAAGTTTCCTGATACTTCTTGCTCAGTTAAATATCCTTGAGTATATAACTGTGCGCCTAAAGTAGATGTTATTCTTGCATTATAATTCACTTGATCAGGCTGTACTTCCGCATTTAACACTACTTCGAGTTTTTTTCCTGAATACAGGAAAAAAAATGGTTCGATAGTAATGTTACTTTTAAGTGGCAACAAGGGAAATAAGCTTTTTTCTGCACCAGATGCTTGTCTTTTTTTAAGTCCATTAACCAGGAGAGTAAACCTGTCATAATCAACCTGATTCGGAGAAACCTTCAAACTAACAGTACCCGAAAAAACGTCAGCCACATCGAGTTGTAAATAATTAATTTCAATCGTGGGTTCTTGCTTAAAATAAACTATTACTTTTTCAAACTTCAGCTTTCCAAAACCATGCCATGCTGCTTGATCAAAGGAAAGGGTTATATTTTCATCCAAGTCAATATGATTAACTGCAACACTGATTATCCACGGTATGGAAATAAGTAACACCACTGTAAAAGCCAGGCATACACCCAACCAAACTGTTACTTTTTTTATAGCCGCTAACATAATCTTGCTTGTCCCCTTTGACACTTTTAGAGCATGGTATACTTATACCATACGTTTTCAGTATAAATGATGAAGGAACAGTCACTAAATCAGAAATGAGGATGATAAGAAGATTTAAGCTCATAAGCCACATCATGTAAGTTGTGGCTTATGAGAGAAGATAACTCAGCTAGAAGGATTGACGTAATAAAGGCTTAACTGTGGCCTGTTTGTTATATTCAGAAGGTGCAATATCGCTGTATATTTCATCAAATATATTACGAAGCTCTTTTTGTCTTTCTCTAATAAAGCGATAACGACTACCTGTAACAGTATCTGCACTTGACTTATCACGAAGTATTGTTGGCTTTAGAAACACCATTAAATTGGTTTTATTTATTTCTTTTCTGGTGTTCCTAAATAAGTGCCCAATAACGGGAATATCACCAAGCAAAGGAACTTTTGTTTGTATATCTTGCACCTTATCTTCAATTAATCCTCCAAGCACTAGAATTGCCTTGTCTTCCACTAACACATTAGTGTCTATCGTACGCTTCTCAATAACAACATCTTTCGCTTGATTTGATACTGTTTGTGAAACATCTGATATTTCCTGAGAAATTTCCAACGTTATCGTGTTACCAGGATTAATACGAGGAGTAAATTCTAAAATAATACCCACATCTTCTCGATCAAAGGTAGTAAACGGATTACTCGTTGTAGATGATGAGTTAGTTTCTTGCCCTTTTACTACAGGTATATTTTTCCCCACATTAATTTTCGCTTCTTTATTGTCAAGCGTAATTATATTTGGTTTCGCAAGCACATTTGCTGAATCATTGCTTTTAAATGCTTTGATTAAGGAACGTAATGAGCCGTTTCGGAAAAAGCCAAATGTAAACCCTTGACCTAAAGAAATATTTCCATCTTTGTCTGGTGTAAATTTATCAAACTTTCCAGTTGTATGTGTACGCGCAAAAGCACCATCCTTGCCAATAGCTGAGTCAGAAGTACTCCAGTCAACCCCAATTTCATTAGTAACGTCTTCCTTTACCGAAACAATCAAAGCTTCGACATGGACCTGTGCACGTCGAATATCCAGCTTTTTAACGACATGCTGGATGGTTTTCATTAATGTTGGCGGTGCAGTCACCACAAGCGCGTTGGTACTTTCATCAGGTTCAATGCTGACTTCAGCATTAGCCATTCCCACATCTTTACCTTCTTTTTTTATAGAGCCAGACATTTTTTGCAGAATGGGGGCAACGTCTTTTGCCTTAGCATAATTTAAATAAAAAACTTGCGTGTCTCCAGCACTGGACTCAGAATTATCCAGCCGGTGAATTATTTCACGCAGCTTACGTCGCTTAACCGCATCACCGCTCATTAATATACTGTTACTACGCTCATCAGCAGCAAAGTCAATTGCAAATGCCTTACTCTGTGGTGAGGCTCCTTTGGGCATAAGTGCTTTCAAAATTGTCACCACGTCTTTTGCATTAGCATGTGCTAATGGCACAATTTCAATATCCAGTGCCCCAGCTTTATCAATGCGCGTGATGATTTTGGATATTTGCTCAATATTGCCAGCGCGATCCGACACTATTAGTGCATTACTGTCAGGATAAGCAATTAAGTGACCTGTCTGCGGTACTAATGGCCGCAACATACTGACTAACTTTATGGCAGGGATATTCTTGGGCTTTATAACCTTCACAATCATTTCATCAGAGCCACTATGGTTCTGCCCTTCCATCAGTGGAACCCCATTGTGCCGTGCTGAAGCATCAGGAATAATCTTCACGACCTGTCCACTTTCAAGTGCCGTATACCCATGCACTTGTAAAACCGATAAAAAAACCTGATAAGCTTCTTCTGCTGTGAGCGCCTCTTGCGAAATAACAGAAACCTTACCTTTAACCCTAGGATCGATCACAAAGTTTTTATTAGTTCTCTCCGCTATCCATTGAATAAACGTACGAATATCGCCGTCTTGCATATTAATTTTTATTTCTGCATTACTTGCAGATAAATTTTGCTCTTGAGACGCCGAAGCATTAACCAAGAATGCAGATGATGTGCTGACTAGCCCCCAAATGAGCCAGGTGCTGAAAAACTGTTTCATAGTACTTCAGTCAAAAACTACCAGTAATGTGGATTAATTAAACTGTGCTCGTAGTGCTTCTAATCGGCGACGTATTTCGTCTCTACGCTTATCAGGCGAGGAAACACCAGAAGGTGTCATTGGTGGCCGCGTTGGATAACCAGAATATCGTTGTTGACTCACTCTACTGCTACTACCTTCACCTTTAATCAAAGGTAAGTTTTCTAGCTTACCCCCACGCTCCAATGTAATATGGGTTGGCTTAATATCACGAATGGCAACACCACCTGATACAGTATCACCTATTCGTAAGAGCTTACTTTGGTTGTTATTGGTTTGGACAACAGCTGCTGAATCACCCACTTCTGTAGAGAAAAATACTGCCTGTAACTTCAAATTAAGTTTAGTGATCGGTATTTCTGGCGTGACTTTAACTTCCTTCTCTTTTTTTGGTGGTTCGCCAAAAATGGCATGGGCTATTTTTGGTAAATCCTTTTCATTTGCATCAACCTGCGGGTTTACCTGAGAGTCACTTATTTCGGGAGCACCAGAACTACTTAATAACTGACGTGTTTGATGCTCATTACTCTGGATCTGCAGATAACCCCAGTAACCTACAGCACAACTGCTGGCAAGCAAGATGACCCCAAGTGTTCGGTCAATCAAAGTATGAATAGTGCTCACAATATTTCAGTGACTCCTAAAGGTACATCCGGGTATCCCATTACCAATGAATAGCAGTGGCTCATACCTCTTTACGACGCTTGTCATATAATAACTGTGGGCATTCTAACTAATCACTGAAGGTTTTTGAAGACAATCACATCAATACCAGACTAATCTCACGCTTCACACTCAACCTGCTTTATCACAAAAAGTTTACCCCATAAAAAAACGGACTCAAATGAGTCCGTTTTTTGGGCTGGTCACTCCCTTATACAGAGGGTGTTGTATTAGGGTTTATGACACTTTTTTACCTTTTTTACTTTCTTTATCTTTTACTAACTTCAGAGGTGCCTTCTGACTAGAACCATAGTAGGCATTAGTCAACAGTTCTTTAATCTCAGAAATCAGCGGGTAGCGAGGGTTAGCAGGTGTACATTGATCATCAAATGCTTCTTCTGCCACTTCATCCAGTCTAGACAGGTACTCTTTCTCGCTAACACCGTAGGCCTGAATAGACTCAGGAATACCTACAGCCTTCTTCAAACCTTCCACAGCCTTAATCAGGTTCTCAACTTTCTCATCTTCAGTCGCACCACCCAGACCAATGTACTCAGCAACACGCGCATAACGTACTTTAGCTTGAGGGTATTTATATTGAGGGAAAGTGCCCTGCTTAGTTGGTACATCAGAAGCGTTATATCGAATAACTTCTGAAATTAAGAACGCATTCGCTAAACCGTGTGGGATATGGAACGCTGCACCAATTTTGTGAGCCATTGAGTGACAAACACCCAAAAATGCATTCGCAAAAGCAATACCCGCCATTGTCGCTGCATAATGTACTTTCGCTCGCGCTTTAGGGTTCTTAGCACCTTCGGCATACGAGTCAGGTAAGTATTTAAATAATAGGCGAATAGCTTCTAATGCTTGACCGTTAGTATACTCATTGGCAAATACAGAGGCATAGGCTTCTAAGGCGTGAGTTAAAGCGTCCACACCACCAAATGCAGTCAATGATTGTGGCATGTTCATCACCAGGTCAGGGTCAATAATCGCCATGTCTGGTGTTAACTCATAGTCAGCAATAGGATACTTGATACCAGTTGAAGTATCAGTTACCACCGCAAAAGGAGTCACTTCTGAGCCTGTACCTGAAGTAGTAGGAATAGCCACCATCTTCGCTTTAATACCCAATTTAGGGAATGTATAAATACGTTTACGGATATCCATAAAGCGCAGAGCTAAATCTTCAAAGCGAACTTCAGGGTATTCGTACATCACCCACATAATTTTGGCGGCATCCATTGGTGAACCACCACCCAACGCAATGATTACATCAGGTTTAAAGGCGTTCATCATTTCAACACCTTTATTTACAGTAATCAGCGATGGATCTGCTTCAACTTCATAGAAAACTTCAGTTTCCAAGCCAATACGACCAAGAACATCAGTTACTTGATCAACGTACCCGCTATTGTATAGGAAAGGGTCAGTAACAATAATGGCACGCTTGCGGTCTTTCAGCTCTTCAAGGGCAACAGGCAGTGCACCATTTCGGAAATAGATGTCTTTAGGGATTTTGTGCCACAACATATTTTCTCGCCGACATGCAACTGTTTTGACGTTAATAAGGTGTTTAACACCCACGTTTTCACTGACAGAGTTTCCTCCCCAGGAGCCACAGCCTAATGTCAATGAAGGTGCTAGACGGAAGTTATACAAGTCACCAATCGCACCCTGAGAAGCAGGCATATTGACTAGAATACGTCCAGTCTTCATTGCTTTACCAAAAACATTGATACGGTCTTGGTTAGCGAACTGATCGGTATAAAGCACAGAAGTATGACCAATACCACCAAGCTCAACCAAAGCAACTGCTTTAGCTACTGCATCATCGTAGTTTTTAGCACGATACATCGCCAGTGTTGGTGATAGTTTCTCATGCGCAAATGGCTCTTCTGTAGCAGTAGAGTCACACTCAGCAATCAAAATTTTAGCTTCTTTAGGAACCTCTACACCACCAATTTCAGCCACTTTCCAGGCTGGCTGGCCAACAATGGCTGGGTTCATGTTGCCATCGATAAGCACCTTGGCACCGACACTTTTCTTTTCATCTTTAGATAAGATGTAAGCACCGCGTGCTTGGAACTCACGCTTAACTTCTTCATATACACTATCAACCACGATAACAGATTGCTCAGAGGCACAAATCACGCCGTTATCAAAGGTTTTACTCATAATGATTGAACTAACAGCCATTTTGACCGCTGCAGTTTCATCAATCACCGCAGGAGTATTACCTGCACCTACACCAATCGCTGGTTTACCAGAAGAGTAAGCAGCCTTCACCATACCTGGGCCACCTGTTGCCAGAATCATATTGATATCTGGGTGACGCATTAAATGCTGTGACAGCTCTACAGAAGGCTCATCGATACAAGCAACGATGCCTTTAGGAGCACCCGCTTTTTCTGCTGCTTCACGGACAATACGTGCAGCAAGTGCAGTGGACTTTTTAGCACGAGGGTGTGGTGAGAAAATAATACCGTTGCGGGTTTTTAACGCTAACAGTGCTTTAAAAATAGCGGTAGAAGTAGGGTTTGTGGTAGGAACGACACCCGCAATCAAGCCAATAGGCTCAGCCACTTTCATGATGCCGTAAGTTTTGTCTTCTTCAAGAACACCACAGGTCTTGTCATCTTTGTACTGGTTGTAGATATACTCAGAAGCAAAGTGGTTTTTAATCACTTTATCTTCGGCAATACCCATTCCAGTTTCTTCTGCTGCAGCTTTTGCTAACTTAACACGCTGGTCGTTAGCCGCTAATGCAGCAACGCGGAAGATTTCGTCAACTTGCTCTTGAGTAAAATTAGCATAGGCTTGCTGTGCTTCTTTTACTTGAGCGATTAACTTATCCAGCTTATCGAGGTTACTGACACTCATGTCGTACTCCTATTAAAACTAAAAACGCAAAATAAAAATTCTTTTCAGCACCTGGCTTGAGCTGTTTGCTAGCGGTTTTCATTCAGGAGTGCTTTATTTAAGACAAGTCTAGTACAGTTCTATAGCTGCAAACTTGATACATGTCATTTTGTAGTAAACTTACCAAAACAATGCATAAATAAAGCAAAACTTTCGTTTTAGAACGTTACTTTGATGTGATATTCCGAAAAAATAGCCTGTAGTTTCAGCAACGTTTCCTTTGGTGGTGGCTCAACACCCACTAATGGATAGCGGTCACCAAACGCTTCCCATTTATGCTTACCTAATTCGTGATAGGGCAATAACTCAACTTTTTCCACGTTACTCATCGGTTGGATAAATTCAGCCATTTGCCTAGCTGTTTGCTCATCATCTGTATAGCCTGGTACAACCACTAAACGAATCCATGCGGGAATACCTTTTTCTGCTACATATTGAGCAAACTTCAGTGTTTTCTTGTTACTCACACCAGTCAGTGCTTTGTGACGCTTATCATCTACCTGTTTAAGATCCAACAATACCAAGTCAGTATGCGCAAGCAGTTCGTCTAACTCCTGATTATATTTAGTAGCATAACCATTGGTATCCAAGCATGTATGAATTTTTTCTTTTTTAAGCGCGGTAAACAAAGCTTTAACGAATGGTACCTGCAACAAAGGCTCACCGCCTGTCACCGTTACTCCTCCGTTAGAGGCTTCCATAAACGGTTTATAGGCAACTATTTCTTTTACTAAGTCACCAGCTGCTTTTTTCTGCCCCCCTTCAAGATCCCAGGTATCTCGGTTATGACAGTATTTACAACGAAACAAACAGCCCTGTAAAAACACTACATAACGTGTTCCAGGACCATCAACCGTTCCAAAACTATCCACCGAGTGGACATTACCCGACACTTGTAGAGGGTCTACAGTGATAGAGTCTTTAAAAGGATAGATAAGTTGTGTCATTCGCCACCTAATACAACGGGCATTGATCGGCTCACTCCACGATAGAACAAAGCCAAATACAGTTATGCTGAAGTTAGTCTATACCATCTTCACGCAACCTTCAGACACTAAGAAGCAGGGCTTTGCCCTGCTTCTTAGGAACGAGATAATCTTCAGAGATTACATTCTGGCATGGAATGTCCGAGAAATAACATCCATTTGCTGCTCACGTGTCAACTTAACAAAGTTTACAGCGTAACCTGACACACGAATAGTCAATTGTGGATACTGATCTGGATGTTCCATTGCATCCATTAAGGTTTCTTTATTTAACACATTGACGTTAACATGATGACCACTGGCTTTGAAGTAACCATCAAGCATCGCACTTAGGTTTGTCACTTGAGCGTTTTTATCTTTACCTAAACCTCCAGGTACTAAAGACATGGTATAGGAAATACCATCTTCAGCATCATTGTATGGCAGCTTAGATACAGACAGTAATGACGCTAGCGCACCTTTTTCATCACGACCATGCATGGGGTTCGCACCAGGAGCAAAAGGTTCACCCGCCTTACGCCCGTCAGGTGTAGTACCTGTTTTCTTACCATAGACAACATTAGAAGTAATGGTCAGGATAGACTGAGTCGGTACAGACTTGCGATAAGTTGGGTTCTTACGTACGTGCTCCATAAAGCGATGTACAACATCCACTGCGATTTGGTCAACACGGTCATCGTTGTTACCAAACTTAGGAAAATCGCCTTCAATCTGGTAATCAATGACATATCCTTCATCATTGCGTACTGGCTTCACTTTCGCGTATTTAATCGCTGCCAGTGAGTCCGCCACAATAGATAGGCCAGCAATACCACAAGCCATCGTACGGTACACATCACGATCATGCAGGGCCATCAGAGCAGTTTCATAGCTATAACGGTCATGCATATAGTGGATAATATTCAAAGACTTAACGTACTGATTCGCAACCCAATCCATGTAATGGTCAAAGCGCTCCCAGACTTTATCAAAATCCAGGTATTCATCAGCCATTACTTCCATTTTTGGTCCTACTTGCAAACCAATTTTCTCATCCATACCACCGTTGATAGCGTAAAGCATAGTTTTAGCAAGGTTACAGCGAGCACCAAAGAACTGCATTTGCTTACCAATACGCATTGCTGATACACAGCAGGCAATACCATAGTCGTCACCAAACTTAGGACGCATTAGGTCGTCACTTTCATACTGGATCGAGCTGGTATCGATAGATACTTTAGAACAGAAGTTTTTAAAGTTTTTCGGTAACTGCTCAGACCATAAGACTGTCAGGTTAGGCTCAGGTGCTGGTCCCAAGTTATAAAGTGTATTTAGGACACGGAATGAGTTTTTAGTGACCAACGTGCGGCCATCTTCACCCATACCACCGATAACTTCTGTTACCCAAGTAGGATCACCGGAGAACAGTTGATCATACTCAGGTGTTCTTAAAAAGCGTACCATGCGTAATTTAACAACCAAGTCATCTATCATTTCTTGCGCTTCAGACTCAGTCAAAGACCCATTGTCAATATCACGCTTAATGTAAATATCTAAGAAAGAAGAAATACGGCCAATACTCATGGCAGCACCATTTTGAGACTTAACCGCTGCCAAGTAAGCAAAATAAGTCCACTGAATCGCTTCACGTGCTGTCACTGCAGGGCGAGAGATGTCAAAGCCATAGCTCTGTGCCATCACTTTCATATCTTTCAACGCTTGGACTTGGTCAGACAGCTCCTCACGCAAGCGCATCACATCTTCATCAAAAGAATCTGGGTTAAGGTCAGCTTTCTGCTGCTGCTTGTCCTCAATTAAGCGATCAATCCCATATAACGCTATACGACGGTAGTCACCAATAATGCGGCCACGTCCATAGGCATCAGGTAAGCCTGTAACGATACCGGCTTTACGACACTTCAGAATTTCAGGGGTATAAACATCAAACACGCCCTGGTTATGAGTCTTACGGTATTTTGTGAAAATTTCAGAAACCTGAGGCGAAAGCTCACGGTCATAAGCTTGGCAAGAAGCTTCAACCATACGAATACCACCATTTGGCATAATGGCACGTTTTAAGGGCTTTTCAGTTTGCAGACCAACAATAACCTCAAGGTCTTTATCAATGTAACCTGCAGGGTGAGAAGTAATATTAGAGACGACCTCAGTATCAAAGTCTAAAGGGCCACCTTTAGCATTTTCCTGCTTCATCAACTCAAGCACTTTTTCCCACAGCTTTTGAGTACGCTCAGTAGGACCTGCAAGGAAGCTATCATCACCTTCATAAGGTGAATAGTTTTTCTGAATAAAGTCACGAACATTAACAGCAGTCTGCCAGTCACCGCCATTAAACCCTTGCCAAGGATCAGGCAAATCACTACCTACATTCGCTGTAGCAAGATCATCTTTATACATGGTTATACCCTCGTATTTTTTCTAAAAGTTGCCTGATACCACTTATCTCATCAGTTGATGATGATAAGTAATACCCCAAATTCGTTGCATACATATAAAACACAGCTGTAGATTGCCTTTGAGCTTAGGCCATGAAACCAAGATACTAGAGAAAAAAGTGATGAAAAATGACGTATCTACTTGTCTATAAGCTCTAATGACGGCACGCACAGCTAAATTTGCTACAGCAAGAACAGATAGCAGATGCTCTAAACTTAGCATAGTAAGGATCTGCCTAGAGTTTGAATACTTTGAATGAACAATCTGAAATAAGCAGAGACACTGCTTAGACACAGAGGTCAAGTGACTGAATACTGTTTGAGCAACACATTGCATGATCCACATGATGATAGCTGGCCTCTCTACCTTATCGGCCAGGAGTCATATATTTCAGGGATCACCTGAGATGTGTATCTGACGACTGTCTTGGCCGCAAAATTTGATAGCTCAAAGAACCGTTGCGCAGCGACGCTCAGTTTTGAAGTGGTGAGTATGCACAGCGACAAAGAGTGTTGGATAAACCAATAAATGTTGTATATGGCGTCAAATAACTTTGACTGATTCTTACACCATTTGTTGCATTAATTTCAGAATAAAATGGCAATTATTTACGGGTTATATACCGCTTAGAATCGTTTAATGCTCACAGATCAAAACTGAATATTATGTATGTAGTTTAACGAAAACAATCCACCAAAAATTGACACAAGTCAATTTCAGCTGAAGTAACCGGATACAGTGGTTGTTATTTCATAAAAAAAGGGATGTCTTGTTAAACTAACACCCCCTCACTGAAACAATCTAACCCAACAAAGAATCACGCAAGCTGTTTTACAATAATTGAGCCTGCTGAATAACCTGCACCAAAGGAACAAATTACTCCAATGTCTCCTTCAAGCAAATCTTGGCGATGTAGATGAAAGCAGATAATTGATCCCGCAGAGCTGGTATTTGCATATTCGTCCAGTATAACAGGCGCTTCATCATTAGCGGGTTCCCGACCTAAAATACGACGGGCAATCAGCTGATTCATGTTCAAATTAGCTTGGTGCAACCACAGACGGCGAATCTGTTGTGCATTAATATCAAGCTGTTGTAAATGGTCTACGACCAAGTTTGATACCATAGGACATACATCCTTAAATACTTTGCGTCCCTGCTGCATAAATAACTTATCAGCATTAGCACCTTTCACATCTGACTCAACACAACGATTCAAAAAGCCAAAATTATTGCGGATATTATTTGAAAACTGAGTTATTAAGCGCTCCCCCATTATCATCAGCGGGCGAGATGTAATTGCATCAGATCGATTTTCAAGCACCACAGCCGTACAGGCGTCACCAAAAATAAAGTGGCTATCCCGGTCTCTAAAATTTAAGTGAGCAGAGCAAATTTCCGGACTCACCACCAACATACATTTTGCCGAACCTGACCGAATTGCATTTACAGCCGCCTGAATGCCAAAAGTGGCAGAAGAGCAAGCAACATTCATATCATATGCAAAACCCTGTGCACCAAGCGCTTGCTGAAGCTCAACAGCCATCGCCGGATAAGCACGCTGCATATTTGAACAAGCGATAATAACCCCATCAACCTCTTCAGCCTTTCGACCTGCATCAGCCAAAGCCTCATGAGCTGCCGTCAATGCCATTTTTGCTTGAATAGACAACTCATCATCTGTCCGCTCAGGTAGCTTAGGATACATCCTGGTTATATCCAGTATTCCCGCTTTATCCAAAACATGTCGTCGTTTGATACCTGAAGCTTTAACTATAAAGTCAGCACTTGAAGTCTGAAGTGGCTCCATATCGCCCATTTCAATAGCCACACTGTGTCGTTCATTATAATGACTGACATAAGCATTAAATGATGCTACGAGTTCTTCATTTGTAATCACATCATCAGGGCTGTATAGCCCTGTTCCAGTTATGACAATCTCTGTCACTTTCGCCTCGCTTGTCGTTATTCTAGGGTTGGATATACATATCCAAAGGTCAGATAAGGTTATGGTTGTAGCACCAGTTCCCACTGCTTACGCAAACGCTTTGCTGATATCGGAACACTGGTTTTTAATGACTGGGCAAATAGGGATACGCGATACTCCTCTAAAAGCCAGCGATAAAGCTGAAGATGAGGACATGCCAGGGAGGCGCCCTGCAATGCAGATGCACGTTGTTGATAGGCTTCCCAAAGTTGAGTCAATTCTTCAGTATGAGCATTATCCCGAGGAATTTGTCCACCTAGCTTATCAAGCCGTTGCAATATGGCATCAAGATAGCGCGGATAATGTCTCAACCAACATAATGGAACGTCTCGTAGGCATCCTCTATACACTAATTGCTGCAGCTGAAACTTTATATCAGCAAGTGAGCGCGCGACTGCTAGCGAAATACGCCCTTTAAGCTGCTTATTAATAGCATGATAACGAGAAAAAACGTCAACCAATAACGCCGTTATCTCACTCACTAATGACGCTAAGTTCCCTCTCAGCTTTTCAATTAGTACTAGAAAATCAGCTTCATTACGGGGAGGCTCAGTTTCCTCATCATGTAAAAGAGTATTGACTGCCAGCCAAATAATATCTTCTTCTAATAAAGACTTGGGATAAACATTCACCCCCCACAGCGCTACTTGCTTTAACTGTGGCATTTGTGTGCGCAAATACTTCAGCTGTTGTGAAGGCAGTGCTAACAGCGCCAGTCGGGTTACACCACGATGATGTTCTGCTTTGGCCTTGTCCTCAGTCGCAAACACTTTAAGTGCTACACTATTTTTTTCATCCACTAAAGCAGGATATCCACGAATCACCAACCCCTGCTGTTGCTGAGTAATTTCTTCAGGCAAATAATCAAAATTCCACTGGGTGATCCCATTCCTTTCTAATCCATGATTAGACAATTGCTTTAGTGATGCTTCAGCTACATCTGCAAACTGTTGGAGCAGTGCTTGCAAATCACGCCCCTGCCCCAAGCTTCTACCCTGTTCATCCACAACATGAATATTCATTTGCAAATGAGCAGCTAATTTGACCTGTTGCCATTCTTCCTCTGAAACGCGTATTCCTGTCATTTTCCGCAACTGCTCCCCCAGCTTTTCAGTGAGGGGTGTATCATCAGGTGAAATCGCTTCCAATGCGGCATTCACAAAATCAGGCACAGGCACAAAGTTTTTACGGACAGCCTTCGGTAAGCCTCGAATTAATGCTGTACACTTTTCTTCAATTAATCCAGGAACCAACCATTGCAATCGGTTACGTGGTAACTGTGGTAAAGCCGCAACGGGCACTTGTAACGTCACGCCGTCATCATCTGCTGTTGGATCAAAGTGATAACTCAACGGATAATGGACTCCCTGCCAAGCAAACTGGTCAGGGTATTGTTCCGCCGTAATATGCTCAGCCTCATGGCGCATTAAATATTCCTGAGTGAGCAACAAATAATCCGGGTCTTTTTTCTCCTGTGTTTTTCGCCATCGCTCAAAGCTTCTCGCATCAGCAATATGATGAGGAATACGTTCATCATAAAACTGATACAGCACTTCTTCGTCCACTAAAATATCACGTCGCCGGGCTTTAGCTTCCAAATTTTCAACCGCATCAATTTGTAGCTGGTTATACTCAAAAAAATCACCTTGAGTAGTAAAATTACCCTCAACCAAAGCACCTCGAATAAAAAGTTGGCGAGCGACCACAGGATCAATTTTTCGATAATCTATTTTGCGACGAGGCACCACAATGAGGCCATAGAGAGTGACCTGTTCAAATGCAATCACTTGCCCACGACGCTTTTCCCAGTGCGGCTCAAAATAATGCCTTTTTAATAAGTGCTCTGCCGCTTTTTCAACCCATTCTGGCTCGATTTTTCCTAAAATTCGTCCATAAAGCTTAGAGGTTTCAACCAACTCTGCAGACATCACCCATTTTGGTTGTCGTTTAAATAATGCGGACCCAGGAAATAAATAAAACTTTTTATTACGAGCGCCCTGGTACTCCCCCTGCTCCAATTTAGTACCAATATTTCCCAGTAACCCTGGTACTAACGCTTGGTGAACTGCTGCATACTCAGCGGGTTCCTGATTAATTTTTAATCCCAGCTGCCGACATGCCAACATTAATTGATGATGTAAGTCTCGCCACTCCCGCATACGTAAATACGACAAAAAGTGCTGCTTGCAATACTTACGCAACTGGTTTTGACTTAGCTCCTGACGCTGATTCTCATATGCATCCCATAACTGAACAAAACTTAAAAAGTCAGAGTCATCATGCTTAAACTGAGCATGCTGCTGATCAGCCGCCTGCTGCTTTTCAGTAGGACGCTCTCGAGGGTCTTGAATACTCAACGCACTGGCAATAATTAATACTTCACGCAATGCTTGAAGCCCAGCACCTGCAACCAGCATACGTCCCATCCTGGGGTCAACAGGTAGTTGTGCCAACTGCCGGCCTAACGGCGTCAATCGCTGCCGATGATCAATTGCCTGTAATTCCTGCAATAATTTGAGTCCATCGTTGATCAAGCGATTATCGGGAGGGTCTACAAATGGAAATGCCGTTATATCCCCAAGCCGCATTTGCAGCATTTTTAAAATGACCGAGGCGAGATTAGTGCGCTGAATTTCCGGCTCTGTAAACTCTGGCCGCCCTAAAAAGTCTTCTTCACTGAATAAGCGAAAGCATACTCCTTCTGCTACCCGCCCACATCGGCCTTTACGCTGGTTTGCACTGGCCTGAGAAACTGCCTCAATCGGAAGTCGCTGCACTTTTGAACGGTAGCTGTAACGACTGACTCGTGCTGTTCCTGGATCAATAACATAACGAATGCCTGGCACGGTGATGGATGTTTCAGCGACATTGGTCGCTAACACAACCCTTCTACCTCGGTGCGGTTGAAAGACACGTTGTTGCTCAGCCGCCGTTAAACGAGCGTAGAGTGGCAGTACCTCTGTATCCCGAAAAGCTGCCTGTCGCAACGCTTTAGCGGTATCACGAATTTCTCGCTCACCACTCAAAAACACAAGCACGTCCCCCAGTCGAGGAACCTGACCTTGACGTTCTAACTGTTCAATTTCCCGCAAAGCACTGATAATGCCTTGCAGCTGTTTTTCATCCGTATCACGCTTATTATCACTGCTGTCTTCTTCATTATCTAAGAATGGACGATAATGAACAGTTACCGGATAAGCTCGACCTGATACCTCAATAATGGGTGCTTGATTAAAGTGTTGAGAAAAACGTTCCACATCTATGGTTGCTGAAGTAATTATCAGCTTTAACTCAGGACGTTTTGGTAATAACCACTTGAGATAGCCTAATAAAAAATCAATATTTAAACTGCGCTCATGGGCCTCATCAATAATTAATGTGTCGTACTGATTAAGAAAACGATCCTGTTGAATTTCGGCTAATAAAATACCATCCGTCATCAACTTGATATGGGTTTGATCGCTCACCTGATCAGTAAAACGTACCTGATAACCAACAGCATCCCCTAATTGTGTCTGTAACTCTTCAGCAATTCGCGAAGCAACAGAGCGGGCTGCCAAGCGGCGAGGTTGTGTATGACCTATCATACCCAAAATACCTTGCCCTGCTTCAAGGCAAATTTTGGGAAGCTGCGTTGTTTTTCCGGAACCGGTTTCACCTGCAACCACTATCACTTGGTGTTGCTTGAAAGCATCCAGAATCTCAGCTCTTTTTTGCGCAATGGGCAGCTGTTCATTATATGTTGGTTTAGGACTATTAGCCTTTCGTAACTGCACCAACGCTGTTGATTTAGCAACTTGATCTTGTATCGCGATTAATGCTTCATTAGGTATTTTTTTTCCGCGATAAGTCTTACGTAAATGGTTTAATCGTTTATTAAAACGAAAGCGATCTTTCAGCATCGCTTGTGAGATTTGTTCTTTAAGCACTGCAAATGTTATCACTGCTAATTACTGCCTTAACTTTCTATACCCTTCACGAATCATTTTTACGCACCTCACGGGCCATCAAAGCTGTTCTAATATGTTCCCGACACATTTGGGCCTGTTGTCAGCAGCGCTGTTAGATCAGTTAACATTGCTACCGTAAGTTTCAGATGAGTAAACTTGCCCTGGGGCTTCATCGCTTGACGACCGCCCAAATAAACCCCTTGTATTGGATATGCTGTATTTACTTTTTTCATAGTGTTTATTCCTTCTCCATCAATAAAGAGAAAAGGAGTGGGTAGGTAAATCGCTTGATTATAACTTTCTCACTAAATTTAAAATTCTTAGCTCACTACGGTATTGTGTTATCTGGCTCAATTTAAGTTTCTTGATAAAAAACGTCGTATTTAAAGGATAGCGTGGATAATAGGCGCAGAGAATAAACTATTTACACTATATTTTCACGTTAAATAAAAAACCTATCAATTACTCACTGCACACTATTTTAAAGGAAGGAACCATCAAATAAGCACAGAATATGAGAGCTGACGAACATAGCCAGCCCTTATTTTATTTTTAAACGATCAAAGTACGCTAACTCGCTTTTTTCAGTTTGCCTAACTCTTCATCTCGTAATTGTCTACGCAGAATTTTTCCGACATTAGTGGTGGGTAATTCTTCACGAAACTCAACAAGTCGGGGAATTTTATAACCAGTCACATGGTCCCGAAAAAACTGCACAATATCTTCTTTTCGTAATTGTGGGTTTTTTGATACCACAAACGCTTTTATCGCTTCTCCCGTTTTCTCACTAGGCACACCAATCACTGCGCACTGTGTCACATCTGGATGTTTAGCCAGCACATCCTCTAATTCATTGGGGTAAACATTAAAGCCCGAAACAACAATCATATCTTTTTTACGATCAACAATTTTTAAATAGCCTTCCGTTGTAAATGCAGCAATGTCTCCTGTTTTTAACCAGCCATCATCTGTAAGCGACTCCATTGTTGCTTCTGGACGCTGCCAATATCCCTTCATCACTTGTGGGCCACGAACCCAAAGTTCACCGGCTTCTCCTGGCTGATCGACTTCGCCATTATCTCCCATTAACTTAACTTCTGTGCTAGGTACTGGCACGCCAATAGTTCCAACCTTAGGCTGATGAATGGGATTCACACAAACAATAGGAGATGTTTCTGTCATGCCATAGCCTTCGCAAATAGTACTCCCAGTAATACTATGCCAACGCTGGGCTGTATCCAGCTGTAATGCCATACCACCTGACAGGGTCAAGCGCAGACCACTAAAGTCGAGTTGGCGAAAACGCTCATTATTCATTAACCCTACAAATAGTGTATTTAAGCCCACAAAGGCAGAAAACTTAATGGAAGACAACTCTTTTACAAAACGCGGCAAGTCTCTTGGATTAGTGATCAGCACGTTATGTTGCCCAGTAAACATGCCAACCATACAATGAAAGGTAAATGCATAAATATGATATAGCGGTAACGGAGCAATGATAGTTTCCTGAGCCACAGTCAAATCTTTCCCCATCATCGATTTAGCCTGTAACATATTGGCAATAATATTACGATGGGTCAGCATTGCCCCTTTCGCGACCCCTGTCGTACCTCCAGTGTACTGTAGAACAGCAACATCATCTGCTTGTACAGTTACCGGGCGAAGGGTGTAACGTGAACCATCAGACAATACTCTCCGAAAGGGAATCGCTTCGGGCAAGTTAAACGAAGGCACTAACTTTTTCACATGTTTAACGACCGTATTAATTAATGTTCGTTTAACAAGTGGAAGCATGTCACCTATTTGCGTCACAATCACATGTTTAATCGCTGTTTTTGGTACTACTTTCTCCGCCAGGCTTGCCATATTAGCCAGCACGACCAGCGCTTTAGCACCTGAGTCTTTAAACTGATGCTCCATTTCCCTTTCGGTATATAAGGGGTTGGTATTCACTACAATAAGCCCTGCACGCAATGCCCCAAAAACTGCGATGGGAAATTGAATTAAATTGGGCAGTTGAATCGCGATTCGATCACCTGGTTGTAAGTCCGTTTCATGCTGTAAAAATGCTGCAAATTGACCACTAAGTTGATACAACTCGCCATAAGTAATCGTACACCCATAATTAGTAAACGCTGGTTTATCAGCAAATTGGCGACAACATGTATCCATTACTTCAAGAATTGACTGATATTTATCTACAGCAATAGTACGTGCCACACCTGCCGGGTAAAACTCGGCCCAATTGGGTTGGTTCATGCTGTGTAAACTCCTAAGTGCGCTATACCCATCACTTTGGGTATTTTTTCAGCTCTGACTGTTTTGATTATGTTTTTTTATGCTTATTGTAAGGGCAAGCATTGTTAGCTAACGTAAACCCTTTTCATTTTTATTATGCTTAGTGCATAGTATTTTCTCGCTATGATAAAGTAAACCCTTGGCCTGCTGGCACTAGTACCTTAATAAAGACAACACCTGCAGCGGGCTTATTAAAATGACTATGTTTCATAAAGATTAACCATATCCTAGTGACATAGCAGAATATGCACCATTTATTTCACTACAGTATCAACTGGTAATACCTGTTCGGTCATACTGCATATGCTGTCTAACAAGAAAATTTTTCTTACTTACCATTAGGCAGGCCAAATATTAGCAAGCACAAGGAGTTGTAATTGGTTATGGAAGCCCGCTTTACCACCCAAGCACAAGCTGATCAAACAGTACTTTATGGTCACCAGTGGCAACCCGCTAAAGCCTCCGCTCAGCTCTTAATAATTCATGGCATGACTGAACATTCTCTGCGCTATCAAGCCTTCGCACAGTTTCTAAATCAACAAGGTATAGGTGTGACGAGCTGGGATTTACGTGCTCATGGTCAAACAGGTAAGGCTACGCACAGCCTGGGCTCTGCTGAAACCAATCAGTGGTCTTTGATGCTTAAGGATATTCAGCAGCAGCTTGCTGAGATCAGTGCAAAATATCCAGAACAACCCCTATTCCTGATGGGGCATAGCATGGGGTCTTTTCTTTGCTTGCACTTTTTGCAAGCCAATCACCCATTACTGGCAGGTTGTATTCTTTCTGGCTCAAATTATCAACCACCCTGGCTTTGCCATATAGCCAAAGCATTTGCAGCACTTGAATGTAAACGCCAAGGACAAAATGCCAACAGTACTTTTTTAGACTTTCTTTTCTTTGGCCGCTTTAACCGCTATTTTAAACCTAACCGAACAGATTTTGACTGGCTTTCTCGTGATACCCAACAAGTTGATCTTTATTGCCAAGATTCACTTTGTGGATTTAAAGTCAGCAATCAGTTTTGGTACAACATGCTTTCAGCCTTAGCAAGGCTGAGCACCCACAGCAGTTTTTGTAAACTGCCAACAACATTACCTTTTTATATTTTAGGTGGCGATCAAGATCCTTTGAGCTTACCTAATGGCTTGCATAAGTTGAGTCGTCAGCTAAGATCTGCAGGCATTCATGACGTAACCACGGCGATCTACCCTGGTGGTCGTCATGAAATGCTCAATGAAATTAATCAGCAAGAAGTCTGGCAAGCCCTTTATCAATGGTTGACACAGCATACTCAACCCCTTGCTAATGTTGCTTGATTATTAAGTTAAATATTGCTGCTCAGCCAGCTCACAGTTAATTTTGACGAAAAAACATGACCACGCTTCAAAGTATTCCATTCAGTGACCTCACCATCGGTCAACAAGCCACCTTCAGTAAAACGCTGACAGAGCAAGATATAGTTCTTTTTGCTCATACCTCAGGTGATATCAACCCAGTCCATTTAGATAAAGATTACGCAGAAGCAACGCCGTTTAAACAATGTATCGCTCATGGTATGTGGTCTGCTGGACTCATATCTGCAGCCCTAGCGACAAAACTTCCAGGTCCAGGGAGTATTTACCTTGGTCAAAGTTTACGCTTTGTTCGTCCAGTATTTGTCGGTGACACCCTGACCGTAACACTCACCGTTAAAGAAAAACATGACCGAAAGCGGCGCGTTGTTTTGAGCTGTAGTGTTACTAATCAGGCTGGCAAAGAGGTAGTATCTGGCGAGGCAGAGGTCATGGCGCCAGAAACAGCTGCAACGCACCCAGCCCCTCACCTGCCAGAGGTATCCTTAACGTAAATCACCTCTAACGTCGTAGGTATTTCATTGCCCCCTCTAACCCTTGCAATGTTAGAGGGTACATTTGCGCCTTCACTAACTGCTGAATCATGATAGTAGAAGGGGTATATGACCAGTTAGCTTCTGGATAAGGGTTCAGCCAAACAACCCTTGAATAAGTTTGCATAAAGCGTTGCATCCAAGCGGATCCAGGCTCTTCATTCCAGTGCTCAACACTGCCACCAGGATAACTAATCTCATAGGGTGACATTGTGGCATCCCCGACAAAAATCACCTTATAGTCTTCTCCATATCGATGCAAAATATCCCAGGTTGGAATACGCTCACTTTGTCGCCGTAAATTATTTTGCCAAACAGACTCATAAATAAAATTATGGAAATAGTAAAGGACTAAGTGTTTAAACTCACTGCGTGCCGCAGTGAATAGCTCTTCACATACCTGAACATGAGCATCCATGGTGCCACCAATATCCATAAAAAGTAGCACTTTAACGGCATTGTGCCGCTCTGGCTGCATACGCACATCCAACAAACCAGCATTCTTAGCCGTTGAGCTTATGGTATCTTCAAGATCTAAATGCTCTGAAGCACCTGTGCGAGCAAACTTACGCAAGTGTCTAAGTGCTAACTTAATATTGCGCGTCCCAATTTCTACATCACCATCCAAATTACGAAACTGGCGCTGATCCCAAACTTTCACCGCCCGCTGCTGGCGCGACTCATGCTGGCCAATCCTGATGCCTTCCGGATTATAGCCATAAGCCCCAAATGGTGATGTTCCTCCCGTACCAATCCAGCGATTTCCTCCCTGATGGCGTGACTGTTGTTCTTGTAAACGCTTTTTGAATGTCTCAAGTAATTTTTCCAGTCCACCTAAAGCTTCTATTTGCTGCTTTTCCTCAGGAGTAAGCTGTCGTATAAACTCTTTACGTAACCAGTCTTCAGGAATCAGTGTTGCTAGTACATCGTCCAATGCCGCAATTCCAGTGAAAAATTGGCTGAATGCTTGATCATAGCGATCAAAAAAGCGCTCATCTTTAATCAAACAGGTTCTTGCTAAGTAATAAAAGTCATCCAAACTAGCAAACACCAGTTGTGTTTCCAGCGCTGTGAGTAAATCCAGTAATTCTCGAATTGAAACAGGAATTTGTGCTGACTTCAGTGTTAAAAAAAAGCGAACCAGCATAATTACCTCCCTACTATTAACGCTTAGTAACGCCTAACGCCGCCGTGCCATAAAGGCTAAACGCTCCAGCAAATGCAAATCCTGCTCATTTTTTACTAAAGCACCATACAGAGGAGGTACAGCTTTTGAGTTATCTTTTTCCCTCAATACAGATAGCGGAACTTCATCCGCCAACAGCAATTTAATCCAATCGATTAATTCTGACGTAGAAGGTTTTTTCTTTAACCCTGGGACATTACGAATATCAAAAAATATTTCCAAGGCTTCTTTAACCAGCTTGGGGGCAATATCTGGAAAGTGAACCGCAATAATATCGCGCATAGCGGCTTCATCAGGAAATTGAATATAGTGGAAAAAACAGCGCCGCAAAAAAGCATCCGGTAATTCTTTTTCATTATTACTGGTGATAATAACAATAGGCCGTTGCTTGGCTTTAATCAGTTGCTGGGTTTCATACACATAAAACTCCATGCGATCCAATTCCAGTAATAAATCGTTTGGAAACTCAATATCCGCTTTGTCAATTTCATCGATCAGTAATACCGTTTGCTGCTCATGGGTAAAAGCCTGCCATAGCTTACCTGGCACAATATAGTTACTGATATCATGCACTTTCTCATCCCCTAGCTGAGAATCCCTTAGCCGAGAAACCGCATCATATTCATAAAGTCCTTGCTGAGCTTTCGTCGTCGACTTGATATGCCATTGAATCAATGGCAGTCCCAGGTGCTTGGCTACCTGATCTGCAAGCAGGGTTTTTCCTGTACCAGGTTCACCTTTAATCAAAAGTGGACGAGCCAGCTTTATTGCCGCATTCACTGCCATTTTTAATTCAGGGCTTGCAATATACTCAGATGTGCTGGTAAAGGGTTGATAGGCATCATGTGACTTATTGACTGACATCGCTTGCTTCCTCCTTTTAGCTATTACCCTATTTTTGAAGGCATCTCAAAGCTTCAAGCCTGTAAGAGAGCTGACCACTACACAGGGGTATGAATCCAACTATGTTACACTGCAACTAACGGGTGATTACAAGCATATTCCGCAAAAATATTTTTCATAACCCTCAATTCCCGATAAGCTTATAACCAACAGAATTACTGTCGTGGGCTTATTCCTTTGTGCAATAGTCTTTATGCAACAGCGCAACACTGCGACTTAAAACATCATGCTATGTTATTTGTAAGTTTATTTTGTACTAGGTCCTGTAAAACAATCAGGCAAGGATATTACGTGTGAACATATATAGTGATAACTCGTTTTCAATTGGTAATACCCCGTTGGTGCGTCTACACAAACTGTCTCCTAAATACCATATTTATGGAAAAATTGAGGGACGCAACCCTGCCTACTCAGTCAAATGTCGTATTGGCGCCAGCATGATTTGGGCTGCCGAGCAAGAAGGTGTTTTAAAACCTGGTATGGAAATCATTGAGCCTACCAGTGGTAATACCGGCATCGCTCTCGCGTTTGTTGCTGCCGCAAGGGGCTATAGCCTCACATTAACAATGCCGGCCAGTATGAGCTTAGAGCGCCGAAAAGTGCTCGCGGCACTAGGTGCAAATCTTATCCTTACTGAACCTGCTAAAGGTATGAAAGGTGCCATCGCTAAAGCCGAAGAAATTGCCGCTTCTAACCCTGAACATTACTTCATGCCACAGCAGTTTGAAAACCCCGCAAACCCGGCCATACATGAAAGTACCACAGGCCCTGAAATTTGGCGAGATACCGATGGTTTGGTTGATATTCTGGTATCAGGTGTTGGTACAGGTGGCACCATCACGGGCGTTTCTCGCTATATTAAAGAAACCCAGGGTAAGGCTATTCAAAGTATTGCCGTAGAACCTGAAGAGTCACCCGTCATAACCCAAACCATCAATAATCAGGAGCTCGCTCCTGCACCACATAAAATACAAGGCATTGGTGCAGGCTTTGTCCCCAAAAACCTCGATTTAAACATGATTGACCATGTGGTTCAGGTAAGCGCGGAAGACGCTATTCAGATGGCACATCGCCTAATGCGTGAAGAAGGTATTTTAGTTGGCATATCTTGTGGTGCAGCCATGGCCGCAGCACTCAAGGTTGCGAGCTGGGCAGGTAATGAAGATAAACATATTGTTGTGATTTTGCCTGACTCTGGTGAGCGTTATCTTTCAACAGCTTTATTTGAGGGTGTTTTTACAGAAAAAGAGCTGATACCTTGATAGCCTGCGCCTCACATAATTCAAAAAGTCACTGAAACATGGCCCAACTGACATATTATCTTAACGGTCAGTTGGGTCACTTCCCCGATTAACAACAAATCAAACCATGGCGAAAAACACACATTTGGCCAGCCTGCATTTGATGCCACTGCTCATTTGCCGTTAAAGGTTCTGTGGCAATGACTGTCACAATATCATCAGGTGTCGTTTCATGCTTAAAATCGACTTCGACCTCAGCATCCTTTAATACCGCTCTATTAAAAGGTGCCTTTCGCGTAACCCAAAACAATTTTGTACTGCAAAAGCAGTACAAGTACTTTGAGTCACTCATCAACAAGTTGAAAACGCCAAATTCCTTTATCGCAGTACATAACTCATTTAGCTCTCGCCACAGTGTTTGAGGTCTCCGAGGCTGCTTGGTAAAACGCCGGCGTATCTCACTTAACATCCAGCAAAAAGCAAACTCACTATCCGTGGTACCAATGGGTTGATAAAAGTCTAACGTCAATGCTTTCTTAATACCTGGCAACTGACCATTATGAGCAAAGGTCCACTGTCTACCCCATAGCTCGCGGGTGAATGGGTGGGTATTTTCTAAACAGACGCGCCCTGCATTTGCACGGCGAATATGACTAATGACAATGTGACTTTTGATGGGGTAGCCTTTAACCAAGCGCGCTATTTCAGAACCCACACTGGGCCTGGTATCGCGGAATTCTCGAACCGCACGCCCCTCATAAAAAGCGATACCCCAACCATCTTTATGTGGTCCTGTACCTCCACCTCGCTGCATTAAACCGGTAAAACTAAAACAAATATCCGTTGGCACATTCGCGCTCATCCCAAGGAGCTCGCACATATTCCTAACCTTACTCCTAAAAACTATTAGTCCTCATATACTCCTCATCACATTGTGGCGTAACTTCAGAAATGAAACTATGATGTTTTACTAATAAATACCACCTTTTCCTGGAAACGTGCACTAAGTGCCGTATTTTGAGTAAAGCGATGTATAAATATCAAGTCTCAGGTTTGGAGTCTGATGCGCTATCGTTTTTTTTGCCCACATCTACTTTTTCTTGCTTATTTTTCTTATCACTCGCTTTATCAGCTCCACTTTCATCAGCATTGTCATCAAGCTTATCCAGAGGCATATCCAGGTCAATATCATCTTCTTCATTAAGATCTATATTATCAGCATCATCAACATCTTCTTTCGACTCAGCTGACTTATCATCCGTAGGAGGGGTATCAGAAAAAAACCTCCTATAAGCCCAATATAATCCCCCTGCTAATAAAATATTTCCAAGAATCAAGCCCCCATATAATAGCCAGCTACTGTCGCTTTCCTTTTCTTTTTCATCAACAGCTTCATCAGTTATCTTTTCTTCTGTAGTTGGCGTGGGCTGTTCTTCTTGCTCACTAACCCCAGGGTTAAAGTTTTCAGGAAATTTAAAAACCAGTGGTTCCAGTTTTACTGGAATGTCATTGCCATTATTATCTTTTGCATTTACGCCAAACGCCACACGATATATGCCATGTTGCTGTGGTGTAATTGATAAAAGCCAGCTTTTCTTATCTTCCTGCAGGGGAATAACTAGACTAGAAGGTTTACCAACAGGCGGTGCTATGGTTGCTTTGATGACCGTTGCTTCCGTATCCAAAAATAAACTCTGTGGTTTTACCAGAATAACATCTATTTCTTGGTCTTCTTTTGTTATACGTTCATGAGATACAACAAGTGGCTCTCGAACAGAAAGCGCCTTAGACACTTGCCGTAAAAATGTTTTGCCATCAGCTTTAATAGTTAGGGTATATTCACCGACAGCCCTCATTTCTGGAACCTTGAGTGTAAAAGCACCCTGATCATCTTGAGCCATTTTTGCCGTGTAAAAAACCTCTTCAGCAACTGTATTTTCTTCCTGGCTAAGCGTTAATGTTAGCTTCATTATTTGAAATAATTCTTCGTTCACCAGTCGCTTTGTATTTTGTTCAAACCAAATTCGTGCTTCTGCTTGCTGTCCTTGAAATAAATTGCTTGGCACACCAGAAAACTTCATTTGTAAATTACTGACAATCGTTACTCGGTTATTGGGGTCTGTCTCTGCCTGCAGCTGCCACTCCCCTTCGTATGGTTGATCGACGGTAATCAAATCATAATGTGGTGTATTGAACCAGCGTAAGTCCTTAGCCTGGCTCCCTTGCTTATAGGTTTTACCATCTGGTGAAGACAACTGAACCACTTCATCTGATTTTTTTTTAAAAACCAACAAGGTAAATTCTTCAACCTGGGAATCAATCAGAAAACGATTTGCTTGCAAAGGCACCTTAGGTGCCTGATCAGCTTGCTCCAATGCTTTTAAAAACAGTTTGCTTAATTCTTCCGCTGAGTTTGCCGTTGAAGACAAGCCGTCCGTATTAATCGCTAACTGTTGTAAAAGCTCATGATCGGCTTTATCTGAAAGGGCTATAGTGTGTATGACATAACCATTCTGCTTCAAGCGAGGGAGTTGATCATTTAAAAGGTGTTGGCGAGCTTCAACATTTTTAATAGGGTCTTTTGCAACATCAACCATACCATCGGTTAATAAAATAATATGCCGGGCCATATTACCTTGACGATGGCTATCAAACGTTGCGACCTCCAATGCCTTCCCTATATCTGTAAATAATCCTTTTGAACTAATTTGCTTACTATTATTAATGGCTTGTTCACGCCAGTTATTGTCAATTAAATCGTAAACCGCAAGTGCTTTAACTGATTGGTCAAAAGTCCAAATACCCAACTTGCTGTCATCAGGTAAAAGCCTTATCAACAAATTGACTGCAGGTTCTCTTAAGTTTTTGGGATCATTGACTTTCATACTGCCAGAGGTGTCAATCAGTAGCCTAACATCGGCCTCCTTGGTGTAGCCAATACCAATATACCCCAAAAACAACATAACCATAGTCCAAAAGCTCACCCCCCGTAATATCAAGTGAGCCTTGGAATATTTCACATTAACAATAAGCTTCATGATATTTATTGTTGAAGTAATAAACGCCGTCCTCTTTCCGTAACAAACCAACGCTGCCCCACTTTACTGGTAATTTTTCCTGCAAGGCCCCGGCTTGCTAACACGTGCAATGTTTTTTCCAAGTTGACTTCATCTAGCTCGGCATCTCGGCACAGCCCTGCTAACGATCGGAAGATATACTGACCGCTATTAAGTGTTTTAAGTACTTTACTTGCGGTCATGTCCAGCTCAAACTCTTCTGAAATAGGTCCCTCATTATCACCTTGATGTTCCTGTTCTATTTCTAACTCAAGTAAAGGCACAACTTCTTCTTGCAAGCGACGAAACTCATGCTGAATAGACGTCACCTGTTGTTGTGCTAACCGTGCTTCCGCCAGCAAGCGCTCAGTATGAGATGTGCTGACAAATCGTGAGCAAATTGCAGCGATTAAACAAAAGCCAGTAAAAATTAATAAGCGAGATGGATCATTTTGACTATCAATAACCAATGAGCTGGATAATAAATCCAACACCACAGGGACCAGGAAAGAAGCACCAATACCAAGAATGATACAGCGCAGTAAGTGAGTTAAATCATAACCTTGCCGCTGATACAAATAATAGTTGACCAGGCCCCCAAATATGCCTGCCATTAGCATTACGACGGCCAGCAATAAAATATGACTTTCCATATTACATCCCTATTGTTGTTTAATCTGGTCCATGGGAGTTCAGTTGAGGCTGTAGCTCACCTTGCTACTTTGTATAAAAACCAATAATTTACTAAGAACAATAATTTACTAAGAAAGAGTAGCGTGTTTATTTCCTTTTTGCGTATTAATATCCTATCTCAATACCCATCATAAAGGGTATTCATCCCTAACACATCAACACGCCCTGCTCTTTCCAAACATAACACAGTTACTGACAACTAGCGATGCTTGGACAGCGTCGCTGTAGTACACAAGAGGTAATCAAAATGGGTAGGGATTCAGTTTATTAAGGTGAGAGGCACAGTCCAATGTGCCGTATATTAATGTGCTATGTATTTTTGTACTTTACAGTGAACTCTACAAGTAAAGTATGGGGCTGGTCAGAAGCGAGTAGTGTTTATTTATAACGTTGGTGTAATTCGCTCATCATCATTATTAGCTACCTGTTTTGCACGCTTTTTGGGACGTGACTCAGGCGCTACTTTGCCTTTAGGTTTCTTTTTAGGACGAACAGCTGGCGCAGGAATTAACACCAATGCTAAAACCCACAGTACAATCATTACTGCCAGAGCCGCGAGCAGTACATGACCTGCCCTCATGATAGCCTCTAAGCCAAGCGTTAAACCATCAAACCCAGCAATAAGAAAGGCGGGACCTAAATAATCCTGCTCAACATTGACATACCAAGGAGTAAACAGCAAAACTAATGCAAATCCTCGTAAAAACCAACGTAGCCATCGCCAACAGATACGCGTCATACGGTACCAGACCAAAAAACAGCCGGCCGCGCTGGCTAGGTAGATCATCCAAGCGTATAAATAGTGGGTTGCATCCATAGTGTCAGTATCAACAAGCCAAACAACAAAAGCCCTATACTAGTTTAATCTCAAGAGTAAGTCAGCCTTTATGGCGGAACGGAGCCTGTAAGTGCAAACCAGACAACAGATTATTCCCCCCCAAGCTAAACGTGAAGATTATTTCCATACACACTCAACTGACCCCCGCTTTGACCCTTACCATTGGTTAAAACAAACGTCATTGCCTGATACCCAAGCCTACCTGAATGCAGAAAACGATTATGCAGCCTTCCAAATGGCCGATAGCGAAGCATTACAAACGTTAATTTACCAGCAAAGCTTAGCGCGTATTGTTGAAAATGACCGCTCTGCTGCGTACACATGGGGTCCTTATCAATATTACAGTGAAAGCCGACAAGGTTCTGAGTATCCCTTTTATTACCGACAGTATAAGCAACAGCCACCAGAATTATTACTAGACGGCAATCAGGTCGCCGCATCATATGACTACTGTGAAATTGGCGGTTTAGCGATCAGTCCTGATCACAAGTTCCTGGTATACAGTATTGATACTGCAGGTGATGAACAGTATCAGCTAATTATTAAAAATCTCTCAACCCAAGAAGAGATAACCCTGCCACACAGCCATACTTCAGGTGATGTTACTTGGACCATGGATGCCAAAGGGTTTTACTATACAACTCTTAATCACCTGCACCGTACTGACCAGCTGTTCTATCATAGTCTTGGTAGCAACATGGCTGATGATCCACTGCTGTTTACGGAAGATGATGAGCAGTTTTATGTCTCTGTTTATCGCAGCCAGTCAGATCAACTGATTTTTATTGAAACCTCTAGTCAAGAGTCAACTGAAGTCTTTTTTCTTCCCGCTGACAGCTTTCATAATTCCAAACAGTTTAATCAGCAACTATGCTGTATTGCACCTCGTCAGCCTGATCATGAGTACTATGTTGATCACAATGGCCTACAACTTATTATTTTGACCAATGACCAACATGAAAATTATCGCCTCGTCAGAGCTGACTGCGAATCCCCCCAGCCAGCTCATTGGCAACCGCTTATTCCCCCTAAGGCGGATACTACCCTAGAAGATTACTTGGTTTTTCGCCACCACATTGCACTTCTATCTAGAACCAAAGATCTGCTTCAGCTCTCAATTTGGCATGATGACAAACTTATACCTGTAACCTTTACTGACCCCATTGCCCAAATTAGTTTTGGTGATAATGTGTGTGTTGATACACAACACCTGCGTATTCACTACGAAACATTTATACAGCCTGAACAAGTTTTGGATATTGACCTTAATACACTTCACAGAACGTGTATCAAAACCCAAGAGGTTAAAGGTGGTTACCATCCAGAGCACTACCGATGCCAGCGTGACTATATTACCACTGAAGATGGAGAGCAAATCCCTCTCACACTCATTGGTAAACAACAGACCTGGGAGCATCCTGCTCCCATACTTTTACAAGTCTATGGCGCTTATGGTCATAGTTTGGATCCAGAGTTTTCAATATCACGACTCAACCTGCTTGACCGGGGAATGTTAATCGGGTTTGCCCATGTACGTGGTGGTGGTGACTGTGGTGAACACTGGTATCGTCAAGGTAAGCAACAGCATAAATTAAATACATTTACAGACTTCATGCTATGTGTTGAGCATTTATTCAAAGCTCGTTATACCGACCCGCAACAGTTAATGATAGTTGGTCGTAGTGCCGGTGGCATGGTAATTGGCTATGCACTGAATAATGCCCCTCAATACTTCAAAGGCGCCATTATGGATGTGCCTTTTGTTGATTGCTTAAACACTATGCTAGATGAGTCTCTGCCACTCACTATTGCGGAATACGATGAGTGGGGAAATCCAGCCTCGCCAGAAGTTTATCAACGTATAAAGTCGTATGCCCCTTACGAAAATATTAAACCACAAGCTTATCCGACCTTATTAGTACAAGCAGGATTTCATGACACACGCGTGCATATTTGGGAGCCTGCTAAATGGGTTGCAGCATTGCGCTACCATAATACGGGAGACCAACCGATTATTTTTAAAACCAGCTTTGCCGCGGGGCATGGAGGGGCTTCAGGCCGTTACGAAGCACTTCAAGAAATGGCTTTTGAACAAGCATTTATTTTAAAAACCTTACAGCTTGAATAGAAAGACATAACGCTAACACTCAGTAATAGGTGCCAGGTGTTGTATTTACTGGCACCTATTAACCTTCGCGAAGGCTACAGACTCATAAGGCCCTAGCTAATGTGTGTTCCACCTTTTTGGTAGCCACTTTCAATTAATCAGGTAACACAGGGCACTGGGGAACGGCACATATTGTCTTCTTATTTTTGGTTAAAGTGTTTTTTGTCTTTGGCTGCTTGCCTTTAATCTGTAGTTCTTGCCACGAGCTTTGAATATTCGTGTCTTCTGGAGCGAGCGCATAGGCACAACGTACGGCTTTATAAGCCTGAACGGGACAGTTAAGCGCTTTCAAGGTATAGGCCAGGTTATTCCAGCCCTGACTATGACTAGGTTTAGTCGACACGAGCTGTTTAAAGTAACCTGCTGCTTGTGGGTATTTTTTTGCTGCAAACTGCAAGTTTCCCATGGCAAACAATGCAACTGGATGTTCAGGCCATGCTGTGAGGGCTGTTTGATAGGCCTGAGCAGCAGCCTGTTGCTGACCGACCTCTTCTAATTGCTGTGCTGTTCGTAAATAAGTGAGTGGCTGAGCAGACACAGGTAATTTATTTGGGGGTAAGATGACTCGTGCCCAGTATTGACCTCGCGCCCAAGTATTTGCAAAAGCCTCAAACGGCATCCGGTAGCGTTTTTCTGTTCCAGAGCGGAGAATTAATTCTCGCTGTTCTAAATCATATCCAACGACAACCGCAAAGTGCCATTGTGGATACCAGTCAAGCCCTAGATTAAGAAAGACTAATACTGGAAATCCTTGCTCTATCTCTTGTAATAAATCTTGAAAATCTCTCTTAACAGGATAAACAATCATGCCATACTGACGTGCAGTCGCGACCATTTCAATTTGAAAGCTGCCTTGTTTTTCAGGCACATAGACTTTAGCAACTAAATCATCAGGTGTGACAGGCACTTGCCAATAAGCTAGTACTGTCGCCAAGGCAGCAGGTCCACATTGAAACTCTTCTTGAGGGAAGAAAGGAACTTGACTCAACTCCGTAGGCTGAAAACCTGTTTCATCCAGTGTATCCAGCTGATGAAGCACAGGATTTGTGGTACAACCTGAAAGTACACTCAAATAAATAATGCCCAGCCAAAGCTGGGCATAACGTCTAAAACTCATATTCAACCAATGAAAAAATCTTCAACATTAGTATTACCCTGCAAAGAGGGTGTATTTCAAAAGGTAGCTTTTAGTTAATGCAACGTACAAATGAGAAGATATCGGTTGCACACAACATATCAGTAATCACGAACACTACAAGAAATAACACAACAACTTCAGCAACACCACTACCAGCCGGCATTTCTTCCATTTGAGCATTAAACTGCGCTAATTCACTTGGGGTTAGAGAGTCGATACGTTTTTCCACATCGGCTTCATCAACACCAAGGCTAGCAAGCTTATCTTTGACAGCTTGCTCAGCCAGCATTGCCTTTAATGCTTCTTTATCTACTTGATGCTGCTCTGTACTAATGACATTATCAGTAGCAACCATTGCAGCCTGAACTAAGCTAGCTTGAAAACCAAATATAACCAGCCAAGCAGATAAAAACAGTGCCACAACGCGTTTAATATGACGATAACTGAACATAACAGCTCCCAATAAAATATTTAAGTTCAATCTTTCTGAAGTCTAGAGAGGGCTATTAGTAGGGTCAAATCGGTTTATTCTTTCCGTGAGCGTTGTCATTCCTATAAACCTATCAAGCGCACAAAAAGGTGTTTACTGTTGTTTTTTTAATACTGATAGATCCAATAGGTCCAATAAGTACATCAATGTTTAAAAAAATCATCACTAAGGTTTAATACCGCAGCAGTGGTAGGAGTATGAGGCTTTGACTAAGCTGATACTGAGCTGATTTTCAGGTTATATATGGTGCACTTTCCAAGTAATAAGCTATTCATTTTGGAATGTGCTACCTACAGCAGTTGTTGTGGTGTATAGCTAATTACTTCACGAACAATCCTTTACCCAAATCACTCACCAGATAATTATTTCCATTTTCAAAGGATAATGAAATGGCCGTTCAAGCGCATTCAACAGAAGTGGTACTTTCTCCGACCAAAGTAACCGCAACTGAATTTGAGCTGGTTTTAGCACTTCAACATGGTAACCCCGTATTAACCATAACTGCTGAAGGGTATGCTGAGGGAATAACTGGCGCACATGTCGTTGCTGTTGACCTTAATTCTAAAATACCTGTATTTAAAGTGGTAGCTCATACAACAACCGCTATAGGTTACTTCCCCTATACTGCAAAAAACAGCTTTGAAGGTGTAAACCCAGATTTACAAGAAATTGCAATCCAAACATCTGTAGGTATTACTAAATATAAAGTAACACACTTACTTTCTAATAATGAAACACAAGCTGTTCCAGCATCGGTTAAAGCTTTAAATGAAAATCAGGTAGTGGGATACGCCTATAACCAAAGCAATCTTGATTTAGCTTTTAGCAATGCGGTAAACCAGCTTTATACTAAATTTGCAGGGCATATTTCGGCAAAAGTTGTTGACTCAGGTTTTATCGCTGCCGGTTCTCCCGTAGGTATTGCTTACACCTATGTTGTGGTTGAACAGCAGCAATAAAAGTTAGTATAAATAAAATTATATATCTGTAACGTATTTTTAGTGTACAAAAGATATATATTATATTTCTACATCATCAAGTATTTTAGCTAATTACTTGATGATATACCCAATACGAATGATTTTAAGAGTTTGTTGCACCCTAAAGGGCATCGTAATCATCGCTATTGACGGCCGTTCCTAAAAATAATTCGCTGCGGGTATAGTATTCAGCGATTCACAACTTAATAATATTTTTCTTTAAGGAGAAAGAAATGGCTAATACCAACCAACTAGTTGGCGCATATGGACCTTTTTCATCGAATATTGATAAAGAAGCTCAGGTTGCTTTCAGCGAAGCTATGGAGCATTTCACTGGTGTGAAATATCAACCAGTAGCAGTCGCATCTCAAGTGGTTTCAGGTGTCAATTATGCGTTTTTCTGTAATGCAACACCCGTTTATCCAGGTGCCCCCACGGTCCCAGCAATGGTTACGATCTATAAGCCCCTAAATGAGCCAGCGTGTATTACTCATATTGAAAGACTGCCTTATTAATTAAAGCCATTTTAATATTTATGACTGTCTGTTAACAGGCTTTGGTTGCAGGGTCATTTTTCCCTGTAACCAACTTCATTAAACTATTTTCTTCAAACTTATCTTAATAAGTGACTAGGGTGAAGTATATATTGTAACCTGGTTTCGCTCCTCTATCCGTAATCATGCATCCCAACAACTTCTCATTGCGATTATATACCCAAAACGAAGGATTTTTAGTGGGGCTAGTCTGGTCTGTTAAGACTAGCGATAGCATCAACAGTTTTTTAATGGTGCTAGCTGTGCCGTCAAGCGATGAAGCCCCTGGGCAAGTTTACTGCTGTGAAACTTGCGGTAGCCACTTTAATTGATATAACAGCGCTGCTGGGCGGTTATATTAATAAGTGACTGGGGTGGCAGTTAAATGCTCCTGCATAACCCCCATCGAACATGCCGTAATTCCTCCCCTGGAGACGTGCTTAAAAAATAACAAAAAGCAGGTTAGCTATTCTGGAATCGGCACAGTCTCTTTCCACCACAAACTACTCTTATGACAGATTTGGGTTTAAACTTGAGTACAAAGTTATTAAAAAAGGCAGTATAAATGAGTGGTCTACTAATTTTTTTAGGTATCGTAGTATTACTTTTAACCTTTTGGGAGGTAAAAGAAGAAAAAACGGACATGTCTGGCCTATTTGATTATATCAACCCTTTAGATTACCTAGATATTTCTCGCGATAAAAACCCACTTATATTTTGGAGCATTATACTTATTCAATTTTCTTTTGGAGTGGGCTTAATTATTTACGGACTTGGTGGCTTATAATATCAGGACAACCACATATATACCCTTCACGAATGATTTCTAGGTTTTGTTATCTTCATTCCTCGCCCCAATCACCTATTATTTATAGGCTCATGGGGTCTCGTTACTCGATGGCCGCACCTAAAAAACATTCGTATTGGGTATAGTTTTATTTTAAAAGCCTTTTACTGGAGCACTATTATCCCAAGTATTTATAATTTTTCTCAAATGCACCATAAAACCTTCCCAGAAAGCCTGCTTGTGAAACACAATTAACGGTTTACATAGCTATCAGTTAATTGCATATTACCAATATGTCATGATTACACAAGGAGTTATCTTATGCAGCTACGCTTGTTAGACAAAAAAGACGATAAGGCTTTACTGATGTTTGAACTTAAAAACAAAGCATGGTTTGAGTCCTATATTGAAGCAAGAGAACCCACATTTTATAGTCCAAGGGGCATCCAACAACACATAGCAGACTTCCTTACACAGTACCATAAAGGACAGCGCTTACCGCTACTTATTTTGAATGATGATAATGACATCATTGGTCGGATCAATTTACACAAAATCTGTCGTCAAACAGACAGTGCATATCTTGGTTATCGTGTAGGAAAGAATAATATCAACCGTGGTGTGGCATCTTATGCTGTTAAGCAGATACTCACATTAGCACCACAAAATGGCGTAAAGTATATTATCGCATTAGCTTCAACAGCAAACAAACCCTCCCAAATTGTGTTAATAAAAAATGGATTCTACAAAAAAAGGCTTATATTCAATAAAGCTTTCGTAAATGGCCAACAAATAGACTGTATTGAATACCAAAAAGAAATCAGCCTATAAAGTCACGGTACGGTCTGTAGCGTATAATTACCCCCGCTATAATTGGATCATTTGAGCTGAGGGCATATTTGTACAGGTTTGCAGTACGCCTAGGTTATCACCAACAACAGCGCATATGAAAACGATGTTTGAATACCATACATTTAAAATAATAACTTATTTTTACTAATCCTCCATTTTTTTACCCTGCAATAAAGCCAGCTTTGAAGTTGTCAGTGCTTGTAAATCTATACCTTTTTCCTTAAGCAACTGTTCCAATACTGGATACAGCTTACCTAAACTATCTTCTAATGTAGTTTGTATTGTATCAACAACAACCTGAGTTCCACGCTCTATCTCAATATTGACATTATCACCGGTACGCTTTTCCTCAAAAGTTGTCATACGGCGGGTTTCAGGAATTAACCAAACCTCGAAATAGCCCTTTTCCTTATCAACTTCTGATACTGTCAAACTGGCCCCATTAATTGCAATATAGCCTTTGGGGAAAATATATTTACGCCATGACTCAGGCAGGTCAAACCGAATACGACAGTTGCCTTCCATTTCACTAATTTCTAGAATAGCTGTTCGAAAATCTACATGACCAGATAAAGGATGACCGCCTATCTCTGCCCCTTCTTTTGCAGCTCGTTCAACATTAACCCGATCGCCCTTTTCATGTTCAGCCAGAGTAGTAATTAATAAGCTTTGTAATATGACATCGAACTTCACCACCGTTTCAGTCAGTATTTCAGTAACCGTTAAACATACACCATCAACTGCAATGCTGGCGCCTATTGTAAGGTTCTTACAAAACCCCTCAGGGAATTCAATTTCAAATGTACGAATACTGTCGTGATCGTGAATACATCTAATTGTCGCCACAGATTGAATGATACCCGTAAACATAAAAGCCTCCTGTGTTAAAGGGTAGTCCCCTCAGAGCTATTGCATACATCATGATATTTCGATGCATGGTATGACAACGCTAAGACAAGGTCACGTACGTCGAATATGTGTTATTATGGTTGCAGCTCAGGCTCTGCTTTCCTCTGATAACGACTTCTAATGTCATTCCCGATAACCTGACTATCTATCAGTGTAAACCGAGCAGCCTCTGTCAGTTTTGTAGTCTGCACCTGATAAAGCATTTGCGAGCCTTTCCCCATAAGCATTGGAGCCTGGTAAACAACCAGCTCATCCAACAAATGATGCTGCAAGAACTGACTCATTAAGGTAGGCCCAGACTCAACCATTACCTCATTATACTCCGTTGTTTTTAACCATTGCTGCAATACATTTAGATCAACCCCTTCTGTACTCACTGGCAGTGTAATGACTTCTACCCCCATCGAAGACAACTGTTGTTGCCTTTTTTTATCAGCCAGTCCTTCACCAACAATCACTACTATATTTCTACTGTCTAGGGTTGTGAGTAATCTAGCATCTAGTGGCAGAGAAAGGCGGGTATCTAAAATAATCAGGTCTGGCTGACGCACCATAGGTTTTGGTATTTTATCCAAATGATCTAAGCGCACATTTAAGAGGGGGTTATCCTGAATAACCGTTTTTACACCAGTAAGAATGGCACAGCTTTGCGCTCGAAGTGTCATAACATCCTGACGTGCTTTATCACCCGTAATCCATTTACTTTCACCAGACGCGAGTGCCATCCCACCATCAATACTTATCGCAACCTTACCAAACAGCCAAGGTCCCTGTTGTTTCATTCGTTTAATATAACCACGATTAAGCTGTAAAGCCTCTTCTTCCAATATCCCTACATCAACTTGAAATCCTGCTTGCTTAAGTACTGAAAGGCCTCGTCCTGATACCAGCGGATTTGGATCAGTCATTGCCACAACAACACGTTCTAAATTCAGCTTAGCCAATGTCTGGCAACAAGGTGGTGTTCGCCCAAAGTGCGAGCATGGTTCTAATGTCACATAAGCAGTAGCACCCGTTAAACTATCTTTAGTCTGATTAATCGCTGCAACTTCAGCATGTGGCCCTCCTGCGCGCTGATGAAATCCTTCAGCAATGACTTTACCCTGTTTCACAAATACACAACCCACTCTCGGGTTCGGTGAGGTAGACCACAGTCCTTGGCTAGCTAACGCCAAAGCTCGGCTCATAAATACTTCATCGTTCATCGTCAATCCATACTCAGCTTATAACAACTTCAGCCTACGCATTACCCAGTTCTAGCGATTTTCTACCCGGAAAACACGAGTTATAAATTAGGCTCTAAACTCATTCATTTAACCTGAATAATACGCTTAATCACTGAACCAACAACGTAAGCTATACAACATATGTCCATCTAAATGCAGCTATGCTATCAATATACGTAACATCAACCAAGCGCAATTTCCTTCAACACGAAAAGAAGAAATGCCCTGACAGAGACTTAACGAAAAAACTTATAAAAATGAGTAGTTTTAATTATACGTGAGCGAGAGATAGATGCTCTTAAGAGCTAATCAATAAGGGGGGCATCAGAAGTGACTCCTTTTACATATTTTCACCATTTATTTGAAATAATACTCATAGACAAGACATATCTTTTCCTTGTACAGCACAATCACAATAAATTACTTTTTACTGATATTTTCCGGGCCATAAGTATTCTTTTCAGCTTCAAAAAATGAGTGAGCAAACTTACCCATACCATGCTTACTTAAGTTCTATACTAATGAGTGTATGAAACTTAGTGGACAGTATGATGTTTTTAAAACGTTTCATCATAATATACTTACTTATTATATCGTCTTGCCTGCATGCAGATAATATTCGGATATTAACCTTGTCTTTTCCGCCCTACGCTTATGTCGAGTCAGGTCAAGTTAAGGGGTTTGTTGTCGATATTGTCAAAGAAGCTATGGACAGATTACAGCAAGACTATGAACTTGTAGTTCAACCCTGGGCCAGGTCACTACATGAGATGAAAACGGGCAAAGGCGATGGGTTGTTTCCTATGTTTATCACAGAAGATCGAATTTATTTTACAGAGTACTCCACTAAGCCGTTAACCTATGAATATAAATCACTCTTTATTCGTGCTAGTGACGCTATCCAATATGATGGTGATTTGGCTCTTTTGGGTGATTACCGCTTTTGCCGAGTAAGAGGTTACAGTTCAGGCCCTGTTTTCGACCAAGCTGAATTAAATGGAACACTTCCTTATGTTGATCTTGCTAACTCTTCCTTGCAGAATATTCAAAAAATACTACATAACCGTTGTCAGATATTGGTGGATGACCGAAATGTAGTCGCTCACCTGCTGAAACGTCTAAAACAAAGTAACGAGTTATCTTTGTTGGTTGATCTTGAACGTATTCCTAGTTATATGGGCTTTTCAAAATTTGGCAAAGCTAAATCGCTTGTTAAAAAATTCGATAAAGTACATCAAGGAATGCTTAATGATGGAACCATTGACAAGATTCTTTCAGACTACTTAGGAGACCATTCTCAACGTCAGTGATATACACTACATTTACCATCAAATTAAACTAAAAACATAACCTTGATTGCTTACTTATTATAAAGTTTCCTATACTTCTCATCAATTTCATCTAACACGCCTGTTTTTTTTAAAAGCAACAATTGATTATTTATCTTAGTGTACAGTTCAAAAGCCATCGGTGATCTCTTTGAAATAAATAGATGCAGCGTTTCAGGCTTAATGCTTTTAATACGTGACGCTCTAATTACCTCCGGTACTTTTCCTTTTTCAATAAGCTTTAAACCATAACCAGCCTGAATAGCTAATGGCATAATTTGGCAACGACTTACTTCTAGCATTTTAAAACCTGAAATTATGGATGAAACCCGTACAAATTTAGACTCTTGAGTTAATCCATACTCTTTATAACTATACCCCAAAACACCACAAACTGAGTCAAACTGAGCAAGATCTCTCACTTTATTCACTTCAATACCTTTGGGATATTGCCCTATCGAGTAAAAAACACCAGGATAAACTTCAGTAAATGGTGATGTTATATAATATTTATCAGCTCTTTCTACAGTATATGACCCAGTTGAGAACATTTCATAACGCTTTCTTTTATCATAATTTTCAACTTCAAACAGACATCGCTTCCAGGGTATATGATCAATTTGATAGGTAAAGTCTAGGGAGGCAAATATCGCCGTTAACGTATCTTTAGTAATACCTTTCACTTTTTTTGAAGGTACGTTATTAACTCTTTCATAATATGAATAAGGTGGGTATTCAACCTCATCATCACAAATTTTCACCTCATAGGCAAAAACAACGTTATTTAGCAGCACACCAATAACAGCTAATATCAACATAAATTGTATACAAGGCATTATGATACCCTAAACACTATTAGCCACTTAAATTATTAAGCTTATTACAAACAGGTCTACATAAATCATAAATCTTCTTAAAGAAGAAAGATATTCAAAAAAAAGCAATAAATTAAAAAAGCTAACACATCTTACAAACAGCTATAATCTCAAATAGCACACCCCATAACTAGCTATATAAAAGCCACATAAAATTAACCACAATCGTTTAGTATTTATACTTTTTTTGATATAAGCTCATTAACATCACCTGCAAACACATTATTACAAGTAATACTAATTTATTCTCATTTAAACCCGCTAAGGCTTTTTTATAATTCATCATCCAAAGCCACGAAAAAAAAAGTTTTAACCAGGCTTATCTTTATCATAGCAATACCATTACGATAAAGATTTATTAAAACTCACATCAAGGAATGATGACCATGCAAAACCCAACAAAAACTCTTTGTAAAACAAGTTTTACATTACCACTTTTTGCCTTTGCAACCTCACTATTTGCCAGTGATATTATTCCAGTCTCTATTAACCTCGTTAAAAATTCTGGAACGGGATGCCCATCAGGTACCGTATCGGCCATAGTTGCCCCTGACGGAAAATCATTTGTACTAGGATTTGATGCTTATATTGCTGAGGTAGGCCCCAATATTCCGAGAAGAGAAAGTCGTAAAAACTGCACGCTCACTGCACAGCTGAATATCCCAAATGGTTTATCGTTTACTATTGTTGATGTAAATTATCGTGGCTATGCAGCCCTTGATGAAGGTGTCACTGCACTTCAACAATCTCGTTACTTTTTTGCTGGCTATCCGAAAGAAGCACGGTTTAAAAGAGATTTTCAAGGTCCTTATGATGATGACTACTTAATTAGTGACCGTTTAGGTGTGAGACGATTTGTTTGGTCAAGCTGTGGTGCCAAGGAGCCAGTGGTTGTTACAACGGAACTGCGATTAAGTAATAATGGTAATGTTAATGCCAGAGGCTTAATCACGACAGACACTATTGATGGTAAATTAACCCAGCAGTATGGTATTCAGTTCAGAAAATGTGACGAAACATTGACTACAGGACTGGCTACAGGCTCAAGTACAAACACAGCCTCAGTCAATTACTATTAAACTGTTTTATGTACAAGACTTAAAATAATTCTACTGTTGCCGGACTAAACAGCTTTTCCATTTTCCGGCAGCATTTCTAACAATATCAAGAATAATATACCCAATACGAATGGTTTTTAGGTGCGGCCATTGAGTAACGAAGCCCCATGAGCCTATATTAATAGGTGATTGGGGTGAGGAGAGAAGATAACAAAGCCTAGAAATACTTCGTGAAGGGTATACGTGAGGCGTATATCCTTCAAGAGTCTACCCAACGAATTAAGTATTCTTGCCAATCCTCCTCAGCTACCTGCGTTTCACAAAGTGTTTTACCCCTGACTGAAACACCTTCCTCATGAACACTGTCTGCTTGACCAGTAACTAATGGATGCCAGCCTGGTAAAGGCTTGCCTTCAGCCAATAGACGGTACGCGCAAGTTGGCGGCAACCAGTGAAACTCTTCTATGTACTCTGGTGAGAGAACAGTACACTCTGGAATATGTTGGGTACGATGCTCATATTCTTGGCAACGACAACTATCATCGTCCAATAATCGACACGCAATTTGAGTGTAATACACCTGCCCATCATCTTCGTCTTCCAGCTTGTGTAAGCAACATAGCCCACAGCCATCACATACGGATTCCCACTCAGCTTTGGAAAACTGCTTTAATGATTTTTGTTGCCAAAATGGAATGACTATATCACTCATAACTTATACTTATTCCGGATCATTAAAACACAGTAGCTCATCAGGCAATGCCACTAAATACTCTTCTTTAGGAGGTGGCATTTGCAGATAAAAACCTTGCTCAGTGATTGCATCTAACACCTGATCTGCCGTAACGCGTGCAAGCTTTTTCTCTGAATGCAATACCAACGTCATAACAGGTTGAGGCTCACCAAAAACAGTTAATAATGACTCAGGTATTTTATTTAAACCATCTTGTTTTTTAACATAAAGATAGGTTTCATCTTTACGACTGCTTTTGTAAACAGCAACAACCACTTTGTCTGCAATCACGATACCAAACCTTGTTTTATCTCATTTAAATAAGCTACCAGTTCTTGGCCAAAACAATGATATCGCCAATTATCTTCATCCATTGACCAACGAAATACATTGTCATATAAACCAGAGCGGATTATCGCTTGAAAAGGTTTTTTGGGCATTAATACTTCGACAGGAATTTGTAAAGCTTCAGCTTTAACTGCCAACCACTGCTTTCCTTTTTTAACATAGCGTTTACTTGAAGGAGGAAGTGGTTTCGGAAGACGCTCAGGCAGGTTTTCTTCTTTTATGATCATTCCCTGTCTAACACAGTTTAAAATAGTGTCCCCATCTCGCTTAATGACACTGGATTTAATCCCTTTAATCGTGGCAAGTTGTGCTTTATAACGAGGCTTGCGGCGAGCAATTTGCCACAATAATTGATCGCCCAATAAATGATTACGAGGAATGTCACGTGCTAATAACTGCTGCTCACGCCAAGTGGCCAGTGCTTGTAATATTGCTAACTCCCTTGGATATAAACGCCATGCCTGCTTTATCTGACGATAATAGTTTGTTAAATCCGTAGTAACTTGATATTCAGCACAAAGAGCTGCACCATCGTTCAGTACCCACTGAGTTCGCCCCTGAGCCGCTAGCAATTTAACTAAAGCATAATACAACTGATGTAAATACCATACATCATCTACCGCATACTGTAATTGTGCTGATGAAAGCGGGCGGTCTTGCCAGTTTGATCGTGTCTCTGCTTTACCCAGAGACTTATCCAATACTTCAGCCACCAGCCGTTGATAGCCCACACTATTACCCAGCCCTGCAAGCGCTGCAGCTAACTGAGTATCAAAAAGCGGCTGGGGTAACCGCTTTACTGTACGCTGTAACAACTGAAGGTCTTCAGAACACGCATGCAATACTTTGGTAATTCCAGGCTCAGCTAATAAGGCACCCAAAGGAGTTAAATCAGGTATAGCTATAGGGTCGAGTAAATATACCTTCTTTCCATCACAAAGCTGGATAAGACATGGTTGAGCAAAAAAAGTATGACTACGTTCAAACTCAGTATCCAACGCAATGACTTCAGCGCTTAAACAGTCTGCAACCATTGCTTCCAGCGCTATAGGAGTATCAACCCAATGTACTGGGCAGTCTGTTGTCATTCACCCAATCCCATTTGTTTGCGCCCAGCAAAAGCATGTAGCAGAGTGCCACCGTCAACGTATTCAAGCTCTCCCCCTACAGGCACCCCGTGCGCTATTCGAGTCACTTTAACACCCAGCGCAATAGCTTGTTGTGCAATAAAGTGAGCTGTTGCTTCCCCTTCTACTGTAGGGTTAGTGGCTAATATCATTTCTTCCACAGCACGTTGCTGCAACTGAGCTAACAAGTCATCAACACCGATTTCTTCTGGCCCAATACCATCAATAGGAGAAAGGTGCCCCTGCAGAATAAAATAATGCCCCCGATACCCTCCTGCCTGCTCAATAGCCAACATATCAGCAGGACTTTCAACCACACACAAAATGCTTTTTTCACGCTTGGGATCAGCACAAATTGAACAGTAGTCCAGCTCTGTCAATGTTCGACATGAGCGACAATGGCCTACCTCACTCAAGGCAGTAGCAAGGCTAGCGACAATTCTTTCTGCACCTTTTCGGTCACGCTCCAGCAGGTGAAGTGCCATACGCTGGGCGGACTTTGGTCCAATACCAGGTAAACACTGAAGTGCTTCAATTAATTGTTTAATCAGAGGACTAAAAGCCATCTTTAACTCCACAAGCCAAAGCGCTAATGACAAGCAACGCTCAGTCAATACGCGAAATGCTCATTAAAAAGGCTTAAAGCCGCCTGGAATGTTTAATCCCAGCCCATCCGTTAAACTCCCCATACGTTTTTGGCTTTCTGCTTCTACTTTACGAACAGCATCATTTACAGCAGCCGCAATGAGGTCTTCAAGCATTTCCTTATCTTCTTTTAATAAACTAGGGTCAATCGATACTCGGCGCACATCGTAACGGCCATTCATCGCCACAGCGACCATTCCAGCACCAGCCTCACCTTTTATTTCCAGTTGTTCCAGTTCTTGCTGGTTTTTTTTCATTTGTTCTTGCAGTTTTTCCTGAGCCTGTTGGAGCTGGCCCATTAAATTTTCCATACCACCTTTAAACATACGTACCTCAATAAACGGGTTATGGTAAGTAGTTAATGCTTCTCATCTATCGGGGTGATCGATTGTTCCACGATTGTAGCAGAAAACTGTGCTACCAACGCCTGTACAATATGATCACTTTCAATGCTTTGTTTTGCCTCTGCTAACCGCTTAGCTTTCTTTTCCTGTAGCCAGCGAGCTGGGGTCATATCTGTCACTGGTGCAGTCGATATCTGTAAGCGAACCGATTCGCCAAACCAGTTACTCACTGCCTGTTCAATGCGCGAATGGTGCGTATCACTAAACAACATGGAGTGTTTTTCATCTAACACCAGTGACCATACATTTTGCTCAATGCTCATGAGTGCCATATGCGAACCTAAATTTTGCGTCACCCCCCCTAGCCCCAGCAACCAAAATAGCTCAGGCCACTGAGCACGCGACATGCCTTCAAGTGCTTTAGCTACATTAATATCATTAGCCTGAACCTCTGTAGCTTCAGACGACCCAACCTGCTCACGAGCATCAAGCTGGCCGGCTAAAGAGGCTCTATCAACTGGCGTGTTTTTATCCGTAACGTTTTCTTGTTTTGGGGTTTCTCGTCCACCATGGGCCTGCTGTACAGCTGGTCCTGAAGAGTGAGCTACTCCTAATGGGGGAGCACTCGCCTCCATATCTTGCAGGCTAATATGTTGGGCTGTTGCTGACGGGCTTTCCGCTCTAGGCTGTTCCTGTCCCTTACCTTTTTGTGAAACCTCTGCACTACCCTGATCACCAATATTGCAATAAACATGGCTCGTTGCCTGTTGTGAAGTTACATGTGAACCCTCTGGCTGTTTAGCCAGATGGTCTTCAGGTAATGACTTTGGGGATGAGGGTGTCTCCTTGACGTGTGGCTCACCAAGCTCATCAATATTGGCTGAAGGTGTTGAGGGAGCAGCCAGTGAAGATATCTCAGACGTTTCCGGCTGTTCACCTGAATCCTTGGTGAGAGGCTGTTGAGGTGGCCCCTCCACAGGTGTAGGACGAAATGCCAGCATTCGCAGCATGACCATTTCAAATCCTCCCCGTGGATCTGGGGCTAGCGGCAAGTCTCGCCGTCCTAAGAGACCAATTTGGTAGTAAAGCTGAACATCTTCAGCAGTCATTTTGGCAGCTAATGCTAATAAACGCTGTTGATCACCTTGACTATTATCAACTGCATCAGGAACCATTTGGGCAAGTGCAATACGATGCAAAATAGACAATAAATCAGCCAAGACGCTTATATAGTCAGGTGCAAACTCAGCAAGATGTGCAATTGTGTTCAACAGTTGCTGTATATCGCCCTCAGCAAGTGCTTCGACCACATGAAAAACCTGATGGGGATCAATAGTTCCCAGCATAGCTGCTACATCGGGTTCACGAACTTCACCGTTACCAAAAGCAATTGCCTGGTCAGTTAAACTCAGCGCATCGCGCATACTGCCATCTGCAGCTCGAGCAAGCTGCCAAAGTGCAGGCATATCAAAGCCCACACTTTCTTCAGCCAAAATAAACTGTAAGTGGCCAACAATTCGCTCTGGCGACATATTTTTGAGGGCAAACTGCAAACAGCGAGAAAGGATCGTAACAGGTAATTTCTGAGGATCTGTGGTTGCCAGCAAAAACTTAACGTGAGGCGGTGGCTCCTCCAAGGTTTTTAATAATGCATTAAAGCTGTGGGTAGACAGCATGTGGACTTCGTCAATCAGGTAGACTTTGTAACGGCCACGGGTTGGCGCATACTGGACATTTTCCAGAAGTTCACGGGTATCTTCGACTTTGGTGCGTGATGCAGCATCCACCTCAATTAAATCAACAAAGCGCCCTTCATCAATTTCACGACAAGCGTCGCATTGCCCACAGGGTTCAGAGCTAACACCATGCTCACAGTTCAGGCACTTAGCAAGGATACGCGCGATAGTGGTTTTACCTACACCTCGGGTACCAGTAAACAAATAGGCATGATGTAAACGATCATGATCTAGCGCATTGACCAGCGCCTTGAGCACATGCAATTGCCCTACAAGTTGTTTAAATGTGCGTGGTCGCCACTTACGTGCCAGTACCTGATAACTCATGCAAAGATTTTTCCGCTGTGCACTACTTTAATTGAATAGAGACTACTTAAGCCAAACCGAGTATGTTAGCTGAGAAGCCTCGTAATTGCACCCTCTCCATGGAAAACACATGCTGTCTATCTAAGGTGAAACACTCAGCCAATAACCGCTGTCTTTCGCTAAAACCTTATTTACCGTTACACACCCAAAGTGACAAATACAGCACACGAAACAGCACTGTTAGCAACGATAACTTGTCAGGACTTAAGAACCCTGATTTAATTAGCAATCGTTAAATGCTGCTTATAGCAACAATTTTTTGTGACATTATTTAGTACCTATTGCGGTATTTAGGCTTATTCTGGCTATGTCGCGAAAGCAACATTTAAACCAGTACGTAATATCTAAACCCGTAATAACATCAAGAGTAGGACTGACGTCCTCGCCAACCTGCTGTCCCTAGGCAAGGTGGATTCCGCAAAGCGGAGATGTGGCCCTTAGGCAATTAAATAGGCCCCCTTAGTCAGCGTCAGTTCTCTACAGTTCCAGGAGAACACCATGCAGTGTGATTTTGTGGTAAGCCAGTACGCACCACACCCTAAAAAAACGACACCTGTCCTCTCCCTTCGCGACCAGGCGTCAATGAGTTGGTTTATCCATCACCAACACTATGACTGCTCATTATTTGTCTGGATCTCTCAAGCTTGGCTTAAACAACCCAAAAAATTCAGCTTGCCACGTTATCAAGTTTTTGTGGAGTTTCGTGATAGTAATCGTTGTTGTCGTTACCACGAGTTCACCTTTTCCAGGTTTGAAGAGGCATTACAGTTTATCCATGGACCCTTAGCCCACCACCGCCTGAACAATATTTCACCACAAATGACGCAACTGTATCCTGTAAAAAAAGATAATTGACTTCCCACAGGTGTTTTTCAAGCTATTCACTTTTTCTAACACTCATAAAGAATATGCAATGGCTAGGATAAGGTGTCACTCGCTGGAAAAGGGAGGAGTAAGAGTAAGTTTGGGCTGACCTCACCAGAGGTAGCCCAGTAGCGCTGGTAGGGAACCTTATTCACATGACAGCCCCACTAAAAACCCTTGGTTATGGGTAAATTTAAAAGTGCTTTTAAGCTTGTGGAGTGATCGATAAGATTGATTGCAAAATAGGCTTAAGTCCACCAAAGAAAAACTCCACAGCAATCACCATTACGATCAAGCCCATAATACGCATTAAAACTTTATTACCACTCTCACCTAAACACTTCATGATAGGTTTAGCAAATAATAAGAAAACATAGGTAACGCCGCAGACCCCCATAATGCTCAAAAATAAAACACTGTAATACAACATGTGATTACTCTGGCTCATTAAAATAATAACCGTTGCAATTGCACCAGGCCCTGAAATTAATGGAATGGCTAGGGGGGTTATAGCTAAGTCATTCGTATACTCTTCTGTATCCTCTAGACTGCGCTTGTCAAACTTGGTTCGACTCAGACGCGCCTGAACCATTTCATAGCCCATTAAAAAAAACAACACACCCGCCACAATTTTCAGACTATCCACTGAAATGGAAAATACCTTAAAAATAAACTGGCCTGTTACTGCAAACACCACCAAAATCAAAGCAGCAGTAATAGTTGCTTTTAAAGCAACATGACGAGCATCACTCGGCTCAAGGTCATGAGTCATCGCCACAAAAATAGGGGTAATGCTAAGCGGGTTTATCATAGTAAATAGTGAGGTTATGCAAAGTAGCACAAACTCCAATAATTCATTATACGACAACTGATCTAATACCATAGCTGACTACCTAAATACCTGGTTTACAGGTAACGCAAATATTTATATCCTGCACCAAGGAGAGTTAAAACGCTCACTATGGATGCAAAATTGCAAAACTCATTGCTATCGATCGCACATACTTAACTAGGTGTAATCCCAACACCCAAACGGCTAAAGTGATCCTTTAGAATAAGCACTACGTATAAATAAGGCTCAAGGCTGCGCTTCACACGCTACGTAGTGACTCCATCTCGATTCATTGAAAGAACAATGGCTAAAAAACCAACCGTCTTTCAATAGATCGCTATAGCAATACAGAAACTTGAAGAAAGTCTATTAAAAAGCAATAAACCCTTGTCTGGCTTTTCTTGCAGGATAAGTGTCTACCTACCTTGTCAACTATTTAGGTAGGACCACTGCTCCATCCAAGCTTAACAAGCGTACAGCTCAAAGCACACTGGGGGTTAGTTGCAAACGTATTAGTAAATGTATGAATGAAATTGCTACGTTAGATTTTTTTGAGCACAAGCCTGTGCTTTGGATTATTTTGGCGGCGCCATTATAGTCAAATCTTAGCTAATGAAAAGCTATCCTATGAGAGTTTAGTACAAGTACTTATCTAACCCCATTCACTTTATTAACCATTATTTATTTAGTGGAGATATTGAATATGCTTTAACACCATTACCAAGCTGAGCTGAGCTCATCTCTCACCCCCATGGTTACCCATGTTAGGTTAATCTTTTGTAGTACCTATTAATCTTTTGTAGTACCTAGGAGTTATTGTATGGTTGCATCACGCACAGGAACACTGTGTGCTATAAGTGCCTTTGTTTGGTGGGGACTATCCCCTATTTATTTTAAGCTCATTGGGCATGCATCCCCTTTTGAAATTATCAGCCATCGTGTAATTTGGTCAGTTCTTTTACTGACATTAGTATTAGTTGTTCAAAAACAGCTACACACTCTGAAAAGCATTATCAAAGATCGCCAAAAGTTACTTTTTTTATTGGCTGGAGCCATACTAATAGGCGGAAACTGGCTGATATTTATTTGGGCAGTCACTAACGGACAAATACTCGAAACCAGCTTAGGCTATTTCATCACCCCTCTGGTCACAGTACTGTTTGGCTTTATGCTATTTCGCGAGCTGTTATCTCAAGCCCAGTGGATTGCTGTATCAATTGCTTGTTTAGGTGTCATCATTGAACTTATCCAGTTAGGACGTTTGCCTTGGATAGCACTTATTCTTGCCACTTCATTTGCTTGCTATGGCGCTATACGTAAAAAAGCACAAGCCCCTGCAGTAGCTGGCCTGGCTCTGGAGACCTTAATACTATTACCGGTGGCACTGGTTTACTGTATTTACTCAAATTACACTAGCCAAACAGTCTTTACTGCCTCATTTTATGATGGCTTTATGTTGAGCTTAGCGGGCGTAGTTACAACAATTCCCTTGTTACTATTTACTGCTGCTGCCACTCGGATTCCACTCAGTACATTAGGCTTTATTCAATATATCGGGCCGACCATTACGTTTTTTCTTGCCATCGTAATATATCAGGAACCCTTATCCCTCACGCGCTTATTCTCATTCAGCTTAATCTGGCTAGCGTTAGCATTGTTCACCTTTGATGGCTGGAACCGTTTACGCAAACAGCGAAAAACCTCTGCATCTCTTCCAGAGTAAGATTGCAGAATGCTGTTTAATCCATTAAAGTAATTGCGTAAGCACTTACGTAATTACTTTAATATTAGTTAGTACCTCATTATAGCCAGGCTCTTAAACATGAGCGGTTAATAGCAATCACGTATGCCTGTTGTTAGCAACCACCAACAAATAGAAGCAAACGCCCCCTAGAACAGGGCTAAGAGCAAGAAAGGTAAGTAAGATGGATTTCCTTGCAGAATTAGATTATTTAGCATTAGGTAGTCGTCTAAAGCGGCTTAGCGATCACCTAATCAGCGAAGTAAGTCAAACTTACAAAACCTTAGATATCGACTTTAATCCCCGCCTATTTCCATTACTGCAATTGCTTTATCGCCACGGTCCCAACAGTATCAGTGAACTCAGCCAAGCTTTAGGGGTTACCCACGCGGCTGTGAGTCAAATGGCTCATATGATGGTGAAGTCTGGATTAGCAAGCAAACAACCTGACCCCACTGATGAAAGACGGCAATTTCTGGAGCTGACAGCAGAAGCACATGCACTTTATCAGTCGCTGACACCGCTATGGCAAGCGATGCAATCAACACTGCAACAGTTTGGCAGCCAGCAAGGTTTTTTACTGTTACCTGCCATCACCGCAATGGAGCAAGCTATCAATCAGAGTCCTTTACAGCAAGCCTGGCTCGCTAAGCTCAACGCTATCGAAAATAACCCATCCCAAGCAAACACCAACCCCACTGCGGTCAGGCTGACTGGCTGGCAACCGCAGTGGCGTGAGCAATTTGCAGCTCTCAATTTACAGTGGCTGGAGCGCTACTTTTCTGTCACAGAAGCGGATAAGCATGCGCTTTTTCAACCTGAAGAATATTATCTCAATGATGGTGGATATATTCTGTTTGCAGAAGTTGATAGCCAACCCATTGGTGCTGTCGCTTTAAAAAGAATAAATACGGATATTTTTGAGCTGTCCAAACTCGCAGTGGCAGAAACACATCAGCAGCGGGGTATTGGGCGCCGCCTTATGTTGTATGCAATCAGCATGGCAACCATGGTCGGTGCACAACAGCTGGTACTCCAAAGCAACCGACAGCTGAAAGCAGCACTTCATTTATATCGTGAATTAGGCTTTAAAGAAGCTGTTCCTATCGCCGGTTTACCTGATTTTCCCAGGGCTGATATTTTTATGGAAAAAACCTTACGCTGAAAAACATCAAGAAATAAGCCTCTTTATTCCCAAAGAACAAAATAAAATAATGTAGTTAATTGAGCTGTAAATCCTATGAACACAACTGAATCATTGGTTTCCGAACAAACAAACTATCGCAAACATGCTTTTATATCAGGCGTACACCAGACTATTCCACTGGTCATAGGCGCACTTCCTTTTGGTATTATTTATGGAACACTTGCACTTCAAAGTGGCCTGAGTGAGTGGGCTACCCTCGCCATGTCTTTCTTTGTATTTGCGGGTTCCAGTCAGTTTATTGCAATCGGTCTACTCGCCAGTGGTGTCAGTCTAGAGTTAATTATTCTCACTACGGCTATCGTCAATCTACGACATTTACTCTATGCAGCATCATTGCTCCCTATAGTAAAAAACTTAAATTATCGCTGGCGAGCATTAATGGCATTTGGTCTTACTGATGAAACATTTGCTGTAGTATCAAGCCATTCAGCCAAAATCCAAAATATGCATCAACAGCAGTCTACTGCTGATCATTATTTATTAACCAATCAATATCAACATTGGTTGTACTTAGGCTCGATGTTTACCCTGTATTTTTGCTGGCAAATTGCTACTTTTCTCGGTCTCTACTTAGGCCAAACACTCCCAGCAATTGATCAGCTAGGCTTGGAAATCGCCATGCCAATTACCTTTATTGGCTTGCTTATTCCCCAGTTACGATCAACCCCAATGCTCGCCGCCGCGGTCAGTGCCGCCATCGTCGCCATAATTGGTCAACAATGGCCACATCAGTTAGGACTTATTGCCGCTGCTGTAACAGGCGTATTGATAGGTATCAGTACCACTAAATTACTGGAGGGTAAACAACGTGTTTGAAGTACTATTAATCACGGGGATGTGTGCAGTAACCTACCTCATTCGTAGTTTACTTTTTTTAGCCGCCCAACAAGTTCGCTTATCAACCAATACGCAACAAGCGCTTAGCTTTGTACCTGTTGCCGTGCTCAGCGCTATAATTGCTCCAGCAATTTTGTCCACGAACCAGCATACACTGAATGTATCTATTCATAACCCAGCATTAATAGCTGCAATCGCCGCCATTGCTGTGGCCTGGTGGAGAAACTCTCTACTACTTACTTTAGTCGCAGGTATTAGTATTTTTATGTTGAGCCGTTGGGGGGTAGCAAGTTTTATCTAAATATCTTTGTGACACTTTAGCTATCTTGCTTTAACCGTCAATGTCACCAAAGTGTCATCCTCTATAGGCAAGATCAATTTAACGGGCAAGGAGCAAAGGGTTTTATCAAGGATGATCATTAACAAGGTCTTTAAATATACACTTAGTCTGGTATGTGGCTGGCTACTTACGTGCACACTGTCGTATGCTTCCGAGTGGCTGATATACAATGTGCAAGGTTATACACTAACAACTCAACACCAATTAAAAACCTTTTCAGCACTGCATGTCAGTGATGATAAAGTCAAAGCCACATACCAAAAAGCCAATCAGTGGCAACAGTTACCGGCTTCGGTTACCCGAGTTAACGGTCAAGGGTACGTTGTACTGCCAGGCTTAACAGATGCTCATGGTCACGTCCTTGGCCTTGGTTATAAAAAGCAAAACATTGACTTAACGGCCAGCCGCTCAAAACATGCGGCCCTGCAAAAAATAAAACAATTTGCCGCTGAACATCCTAAACAACAGTGGTTGATCGGCCGAGGCTGGAATCAAATGCGCTGGCAGCCTCAAGCTTACCCTCAGGCTAAAGACTTAGACTTGGTTATACGTGATCGCCCGGTTTGGTTACGGCGGGTTGATGGTCATGCTGCCTGGGCCAACAGCAAAGCCATGGAAATTGCAGGGATTGATGCCAATACCCCCGATCCGGAAGGAGGGCAAATTCTACGCAATGAGAAAGGTAAACCAACAGGCATTTTTATCGATCGCGCTATGGATCTGGTGCGAGCCCATATTCCTGAAGCCCAGCCCAGTGACCAGCAACAATTACTGAAAAATACACTATTACAGCTCGCCAAACTAGGTATCACCAGTGTGCATGATGCAGGCGTTTCTGGAGAAACCCTCTCTTTGTACCAACAACTCGCCCAACAACACCAGCTCCCCATTCGCGTCTATGCCATGCTTTCAGCAAGTGCAGAAGATTACTTGCAATGGCTACCGAAAGCCCCCATTTTCACAGCGGATCACATGTTCACCTGGCGCAGCATTAAACTGATGTTGGATGGTGCACTCGGTAGCCGAGGTGCCGCACTTTATAAAGACTATGCCGATGCACCTAAACAACAAGGCTTACTACATTATTCCCTGGAACAAGCGGTTAAAAAGGTACAACTTGCCTATCAACAAGGACTGCAAATAAATACCCACGCCATTGGCGATCGTGGAAATGGTACTGCAATCAAACTTTATCAACGTTTGGCAAAAGCTAATATCAAGCCCTTAAATGCTGAGCAGCCAGGTCGTCACCGCATAGAACATGCGCAAATTGTTGCCCCTAAGGATATGGACCATTTCAGTCAACTCCACTTAATAGCTTCCGTGCAGCCTACCCATGCCACCAGCGACCGCGATATGGCTGAACAACGCTTGGGAGTTGATCGGCTTGACGGTGCGTATGCCTGGCAACGCTTAAAACAACACGGAATTATCCTCACGGGTGGGTCTGATTTTCCTGTTGAACCTGCTAACCCTTTTTATGGCTTACATGCGGCTGTTACACGGCAGGATCGAACCCTAAAACCGAGAGCAAGCTGGCTTCCTAGCCAACGCCTAAATCGAGAAGATGCTCTGGCACTCTTTACTGTCAATGCGGCTTATGCGGCCTTTCAAGAAGAGGTACTGGGCACACTTGAACCCGGCAAGTACGCTGACTTTATTATTATTGATCGGGACTTATTTAATATTCCTGACAATAGCATCTGGCAAACCCAGGTCATGGCAACGTTTGTAGCGGGTAAACGCGTTTGGCCAAAACAAGACCCATTCCAGCTGAAGGCAGGTGTTTCAAAACAAAGCAACTGACAAAATAACAACACTGACAATTGATCTTGTTTTTATTATGAAGCAATTTTATTAATAGGTTGATGAGTTCTTAAGTATTTTTCCAATCCATCAGGATCAAGTGGATTACAGTACAAATAACCTTGTGCTTCATCGCAAGACAAGTGTTGTAAGTACTGTTGCTGCTCAATGGTTTCGACGCCCTCTGCCACTGTTCTTAGGCCCATTGTTTTTGCCAGGGTAATAATTGAGCGCACAATGACGATATCATCTTCACCCTCAGAGGTTGAAGATGAAATTTGATGGACAAATTGCTTGTCAATTTTGACACAGGAAATAGGTAGGCGATTTAAGTAACTAAGGGAAGAATACCCCGTTCCAAAGTCATCAATAGAAATCCCTACCCCCAATTCCTTAATATCATTGAGCAGCATCACAGAGCTTTCGACATTTGACATTACGGCTGTCTCTGTGAGTTCTAACTCTATATCAGAACCCTGTAATTGATGCTTATTTAACAAATCACGAATATTAGTATGCAGCTGATGATTTTGCAGTTCATAAGCGGATACGTTGATTGCCACTCGGAGTGAATAGCCCTGATGTTTCCAGCTTGCTGCTTGGATAATAGACTGTTCAAGCACCCATCGACCTAGTCGATGAATCAAACCTGACTGTTCAGCGATAGGAATAAACTCGGAAGGAGGTATCATTTGGTATTCAGGATGATCCCACCGTGCTAACACTTCAGCCGCAGTGACTTCACCATTGAGTAAGCTTAAACGAGGCTGATACAGCAAATACATTTGAGAAGAGCCAATCGCATGCTGCAAGTCTTTCTCCAGTCTGGCTCGGCGCTGCATAACCTCGGCTTGCTCTTCCTGAAAGAGTGATACTTCAAGCCCTTTATGTTTAGCTTGATACATCGCCACATCCGCATTTTTAAAGAGTTCAGACAGTGTATCACCATCCTCAGGAAAACAGGCAATGCCTATACTGGCTTCCAGCTGAACTTGATTACCGTGGATATTGCAAGGCTCATGAAAGGTGTCATGAATACGGTTGGCTAAGTCTAGCGCCAGCACAGAGTTACACTCAGGAAGAATCACCGTAAACTCATCTCCTCCCTGACGGCACAGTGTATCCATCTCTCGTAAACAACTTTTAACCCGCCGACCTAGCTCCACTAAAACACCATCTCCCACATCATGCCCCAGCGTATCGTTGATGTGCTTAAATTTATCTAAATCAATTAACATCACAGCCATACTGTGATTGTGGCGTTTAGCGATAGAGAGGCTTTGCTGTGCACGCTCAAGGAGTAAGCGGCGGTTCGGTAAATTGGTCAGGGAATCATAAAAAGCCATGTTTTCAATCTGCTCCATGCGCAATACCCGGTCAGTGATATCCTTGTGGATACCAATAACCCGAGCTGGTTGCTGGTTAACATCATAAGCAACCACTTTAGCGCGAGATAGCATGTGTATGACTTCCCCATTTTTATGGATCATGCGAAATTGAGCTTCATGCTCCCCTTCTTCAACCACTTTATGGAGTAAGAACTCTCGGGCATGTTCCTGATCGTCTGGATGAACATATTTAATCCAGGCATCCAGTGATTGGCCAAACTCATCAGGGCTGTAGCCCATCATGGTGATGTAGCGGGGACTGTAAAATACCCTGTTCTGCTGCAAGTCAATATCCCAGATGCCCTCATCTGCCACTTCAAAAGCATAACGCAGCTGCTCTTCACTGGCTTTGAGCCGCTCTTCGGCTTCTTTTCTTGGGTTAATATTGGATACTGTCCCAAGTAATCGTGCGGGAAAACCTTGCCGGTTAAAGAGAGCTTTTCCTCGCTCCAATACCCAAAAATAATAGCCTTCTTTATGGCGCTTCCGATGCTCACTGATATAAAAGTCAGTATCACCACAGGTATGGTTTTGAAGCTCCCTTAAGGTTTTTACGCGATCATCGGGATGAATAATGGACAACCACTCTTGTCCTTTATTACTCATATCCCCTTCTTCATAACCCAACATGGCATACCAGCGTGGAGAGTAGAAAAATACATTATTCACTACATCCCAGTCCCAAATACCATCCTGACTCCCCTCTAACGCAAGCTGCCAACGCTCTTCAGACTCTTTAAGACGATCTACGGCCCATTTTTGCTCAGTAATGTCAACGCCAAACCCTGTAATCCCCGTAATGTAGCCATCAGAGGTTAGTGTTGGGTAGTAACGCATATCATAGACAATGCGTTCCCCTTCGATCGATAGATAGGCCTGCTGCTTTTGCGAAGTCTCACCTCGCACAATTTGGTTAAAAAAGCGCAGCCCTTCCTCTTTGTTGATAATTTTTTCAGCCAACGCCAAATACTCCATGCCCACGCCAATTTCATTACCTGTTACCCGCTGCATCAGCTGCCGATGGGTTTCATTGAACAGGGTATAGCGAAAGTCCAGATCCAACGAAAAAACCTGAATGACTGGGCTGTTTAACATAGCCTGCACTTGGCTACTGGCAGCATTGATGCCCTCTGCCGTGGTGACTGGTGCATGCATTCTCTCCAGCGTTTCTCGCAGCTGATTGACTTCTTGCTGCATTTCCTTATGGCCAGAGAAAATGGAAAAAAGCTGCTTTTCAGTCTGTCCCTGAGTAGGGAGACTTTCCCACTTGGTGTAGAGCAGCAACGATAAGGTCGCGACCACAACAGCGACGCCTACGCCGATAATGCCAAAATGGGTAATATCTTGAGCATAAAGATAATTTGTAAACGCGGTAAATTCCCTAAACAGCAGGTCGAGCAATAAAACCCCCAAAACGGTAATCATTACTCTGACTACCAAAGGTAACCACGGTTCTAACCTTTGGATACACTCCCAGGTCACTGCAGTTAAAATAAAGGTGATAATAGTGACTAATGCACTCAGTAAGCCTGGTCCAAGTAAAGGCACCATAAACATAGGGTCAACGGCTATTTTTTCTGCAGAGAGGGAAATAAGAAGCAGATTCATGCTTGGTACTAATGCACTAACAACACATATACCAATACCTACGCGTGCAGCAAAATCACCTTCATAGATATACAACAGCAGAATTTGCAACATCATGCTGCTATAAATGGCAATATCTACCAACAATAGTGATTGAGGATCTTTTGATAAACGCAGATCAGCATAGCCAAAGCGCCATAACAGCACACTCAGGATAACCAACATGCTGTAGGTAATGGCTAGGCTCAAATGATGCCGCAATCGAAAGCAAAACAGCACCAACAACTGCATTATGATCGTGATAACAATAAAATTAGCTATCACCCCACCCCCTCGAAGGCTGCTTAACGTCTGACATGGGCTAAGTTATAAAACCTACACTCAACAACTTGCTCATACTAAAGCCGCTTAAATTGTCACACAGGCATCCACCTTCCTTAGCTAACCAGGTCTTTATCTAAATGTAGTTCAGCACCGCTATCGGGCAATAGTTCAGTAAAAAAAAGCGTCAACAATTACCCTAATCTAAAAAATCTTCAATAAAGTAACAAAGAGACTGTCAAATATTTGTATTCATGCCTCTCTTGGAATTTGTAGCCAGTTTTCAACAATATTCTTTAATGCTTATTCAGTGCGTCAGTTGCAAAAAATCATTTACAGAAAAAAACATTCACAGGAAAAAAAAGTACCATCTTCGGTATCATATACCCACAAAACGTTATAAATGAGTAAACAGTTGATGGATACTAGGAGTAAGTAGTTTTGAACACCGAACATCCAAGCCAAAAAACTCTGCCAGCGAACATTCTCTGGGATGAAAACGGGCAGCCTGTATCTGCAGAGTTTGATGATGTCTATTTTTCACGCCAGTCAGGCTTAGCAGAAACCCGCTATGTTTTTTTACAACATAACCAGTTGCATACACGCTGGCAGCAACTTGATACCCATCAACAATTTATTATTGCAGAAACCGGCTTTGGCACCGGACTTAATTTTTTATGTGCATGGCAGCAATGGCTTGAGGCTTGTAAGCCGACGCAATCCTTATCATTTATTTCTGTAGAAAAATATCCACTGACTAAAAATGATTTAGAAAAAGCACTCAAATTATGGCCAGAACTAGACCCTCTTTGTGAACAATTACTTGCTCAATACCCCTCTTTTTTTACTGAAGGTATGCACCGGTTTTATTTTGCCCATGGCAATGTCCAACTAACACTTTTAATTGGTGATGCTTTAGAGCAACTACCACATTTAGCACAGCAACGTAGGCAAGCGGCGCTTAACAACTGGGCTATTGACGCCTGGTTTCTGGATGGTTTTGCCCCCGCTAAGAATCCCAAAATGTGGCAACCTGAATTATTTTCGACCATGGCCTGCCTAAGTAAACCAGGCACCACATTCAGTACATTTACTGCTGCAGGTATAGTAAAAAGAGGCTTACAAGCTGCGGGCTTTTCTATAGAGAAAGTCCAAGGGTTTGGCCATAAGCGCGATATGTTAATTGGCCACTTAACGAGTAATCCATCAATAGCAAAGACGATTCCCTGGTGGCACCCTCCACAGCCAAATGGCTATGCGTTAAATAAAAAATCTAACGACTCAACAAATACAACACTCAATAAAGAAGCCATTATTATTGGTGCAGGTCTGGCAGGAGCCAGTGCTGCATTTTCCCTTGCCCAACGAGGCTGGCATGTTAAGGTCCTTGACCAACATTCAGGACCAGCTCAAGCGGCATCCGGTAATCGCCAAGGCATGCTTTATGCCAAGCTCTCACCTCACCAAACACCACTATCACAACTGATATTAGCGGGCTATCAATACACCACCCGTCTTCTACCACAACTATTACCCTCAGAAACTCATCAAGGCAAAAGCTGGAATAACTGCGGCTTAATTCAGTTAGCATTTAATGAGCAAGAAGCCAAACGTCAGGCAGCCTTAATAAGCAGTCAGTTATTTCCTGAACAATTATTTGAATACCAAACCACAGAGCAATTAACTGAACGTGCAGGCAGCAACATTCAATACCCAGGTTTATGGTGGCCCACCAGTGGTTGGGTCTGGCCACAGGCGTTATGTCAAGCTATGTTGGCCCATCCTAATATCACTACCCACTACCAGCAGCAGGTAACATCACTAGAGCGCCATGAACAACACTGGCAAGTCAATACATCAGATCGATATTGGCAATCAGCCCACGTTATCATTGCCGCAGGCCATACCTGCCAGTCACTATTGCCAGATGTTGAACTACCTATGAAGGCTATTAGAGGTCAAGTCAGTCAACTGCCTTATCAGGGCCTGAGTCCAAAAACAGTAGTATGTGGTGATGGTTATATTTCACCCATGGTTGATAATGTATTACATGTGGGTGCAACCTTTACCCATGACAATGATGCGAATACTTGCTCAGCCCAGGATCGACGGGAGAACTTTCAGCGACTGAGTCAACTTATGCCAGAGCTTTATGAGCTTGCCAAAAACACTTTGGAGCCTGACTCCCTCAATAATGACAAGGTCGGCTTTCGTTGCAGTAGCCCAGATTATTTACCCATTGTAGGGCCAATACCTGACCAAATACCCTTTATTGAACACTATGCCCCACTCCGACAGAATGGCAGTACCACATTCACGACGCCTCCACCTTATCTACCTGGATTATGGATTACCGCAGCTCATGGTTCCAGGGGGCTTATCACCGCACCACTGGCTGGCGAAATTTTAGCAAGTTACCTAGCAGGTGAACCAATACCTCTGACAACAGAAGTATTACAGGCTACTCACCCCTGCCGCTTTTTAATACGAGGATTAAAACGCCGACAAATATAGTGATCCAACATGCTATTGATATACCACTGAAACGAAGTTTAGAAACAGCACCTCCAAACTATGGAGGTACTGATAATAAGGATAATCCACCTATGCTTGATGGCTTCAACTATGATTCGCTAATTCACACAAAAACACATCCTTTGTCGTATTATGCTGCAACACGAAAGCCCTGGACTTGGCCACAACTTCAGGGTGAACAAAGGGTTGATGTGTGTATCATTGGGGCTGGCTTTACTGGCTTAAGCACCGCTTTATCACTGGCTGAGCAGGGTTATCAGGTTGCAGTGCTGGAAGCACATCAAGTGGGCTGGGGAGCCTCTGGACGCAATGGTGGTCAAGTACTAACAGGTATTGGTCATGGACTTGACCCTTTTCGTAAAACCCTTGGTGAAACAGGTATACAACTACTGTGGGATATGGGGCATGAAGCCGTAAAGTGCGTCTCCGATTTAATCCATAAATATCAAATAGACTGTGATCTTACCTGGGGATTTCTTGAAACCGCTTTAAAACCCAGCCATATGAAAGCCATTGCAGAACATATTGAAGCCTGCGAACACTACCATTACCCTCACCGTTTACAACAAGTTAATCAAGAAAATATCCAACAGTATATCAACTCTTCAAGGTATATTGGTGGCCTTATTGATATGGGGGGCGCCCATCTTCATCCATTAAACTTATGTTTAGGCGAAGCCCAGGCTGCCACCAAACTAGGCGTGCAAGTTTACGAAAACTCACCTGTACACAGCATTAGCCGCGGAAAAAAAGTAATCATTCAGACGCCGCATGGCACTATAAAAGCAAACTATTTAGTAGCCGCAGGTAATGCCTATTTAGGTCATTTAATCCCAGAAATCAGTGGTAAAATTCTCCCTGCTGGCAGCTATATGATAGCGACAGAACCATTGGGAGAACTCCGAGCCAAACAGCTCCTGCCTTATAATATGGCGGTATGTGATTTACGAACGGTATTGGATTATTTTCGCTTATCTGCCGATCACCGATTATTATTTGGCGGTCTTTGTACATACACAGGAAAACACCCTAAAAATATTCAACAATCCCTTTACCCTGCCATGCTCAAGGTTTTCCCTCAATTGTCGGACATTAAAATCGATTATGCTTGGGGGGGCTATTTAGGCATTGGTATGAATCGTATGCCACAATTAGGGATCATTGATAATAATATTATTTATGCACAAGCCTATGCTGGTCATGGAGTGAGTGCCAGTCACTTACTAGGTCAATTAATTGCTGAAGCCATTAATGGTGACCATACACGTTTTGCCGTCCTTGAAAAAATTAAACACCATAATTTTCCAGGGGGAAGACGCTTTCGGTCACCCTTACTCGCATTAGGTATGCTGTATTACCAGATAAGGGATTGGCTACATTAACGCAGCATAAAAGCACCATGAGCAGTAGAGACCAAGAAGGTCCTCTACTGCAGGAGGAGTCAATTAACCGGCCTCACCTTTCCATTAGTACTTCCAGTGTCACATCCCTAAAGTCTTTAGCGATTAGCGTAATACGATTTTTTCCCTGCATAAATCGCTCACGGCTAGTGATGATTAAAGCATTTTCTATAATCGTATACTCATAGTCCCACAATTGCGTAGCACCTACTTTGACTCGCTCAAGATGCTGTAACCAGGTCACGAGTGTTTCACTAGACTGATTTGACGCTGAACGGATTTCGACGGCACCTGTTCGCTCATCGAAAAATGCATCGACGTCTGGAGCTTCTACCGCTACTGCCTGATTAAAAGCCACAGCCTCGCCAAAATGTCCATCAGCCAACATATACTTCACTTGATAAGGACGCCCTTGATACTCTTCAGGGTTTAACTGCACAAAGTCGTCAAAGGGTAGATGTTGCCCCTCGACCTCTGCTTCCATTGTGGCATAGGTATAATCTTCCCAACTGTAAAACAATGCCGCAGTATTACCTCTTACCATGGTTTTTTCAGTATTTTCCCATGCATCAATAATACGTTCTACAGCAAGTGTCTTATAGCCAAGTGCTTGCAAAATATAAGCATTACTAACCAAGTCAAAATCAAATACGACAGCAGCATTCATATAAGGCCCTGAGGCTAGTGAATCAGCAGCACTACCCTCAGTCGACATAACAGATGATGCACTGTTATACCCTGCAGCAAACTTTAACGCCCGCTTGGCCGTTTCAAATCCCCAGGCTTTAATCTGTATAGTATGCACCCCTGGGGTCGAAACCACATGATCATTTATCGTCACCAAATTTGAAACAACACGATAGTCGTTGCCAGCCAATACCTTATTATCAATAACAACTTCATAAACAGGGTTTTTAAAACGATAGTTAAAACCTTTTAGTTTAAGGGTAAGCTCCTGCCCTACCATTGGTTGTCGACCATTCGAAACAAAAATCTTAGGGGCTTTTTTGGTCAAGTGGACATTAATAAAACGTGGCTTATAGCCATGAGCTCGCACCACAATTTCATGCACACCATTAAACCCATCAAGGGGAGCCGACTTACTATTTATCAAAATGGCATTATCCCGTAATTGCCATATTAATTCACGCTCATTGGCGGGGTTTCCTAACGCATCTGTTTTGGCTACTTTGTAAATTGCCTGAGACCACGCTGCATCTGGCGCAAAAGAAATCACAAGATCATTACCCAAAGGGGTATCATCAGCAAATAAATACTGAGGTTTGGGTTGATCTGCCGTTAAATCAATTTGCGCCTGTTTTGGATAAATACGGACATTACCAGCCTCATCAAAATAACGGGTATGGTAATCAAAAACCGACATACGTAAATAACCAAAGACTTTATCTGGTGCAGCAAAAACTGATGATACATTGGACAGTAAAACACCAAAAACAACGATTACTTGTTTTTTCATGCTCAACACTCCCTTATCCATTTTTCAACGTCAATAATTGGTGAATCGATCCTTGTGCTGACCTGACTTCTAACCAGGTATCACCAAGATTCCTTACTTCTACCTTCAACACCAATCCTGTGGTATCAACGTTTTGAAAAGTCACTGTTTTTCCATTCAAGAAAAAACGTGCATCAGGGGGGAGTATTTTTTTCAAATGGATGACAGCATAAGCCGTATGTTGAATACGATAAATACCAGAACTATCCGTTCTCATGTATTCATTTACTGTATTTTCAACAATGCTATGGTCAACAGAAGATCCTTCATTCGCACCAAGCACCAGAGGTAAAGTAGCAAAGCCACATACAGATAACCACAAACTACCCTGAATGATAGCCTTATTAAAACGATTCATAATGTGTCCCTATTTGAATCTCAATAACCTAACACTGCGTAATTACCCAATTACACAGTGCACGACTTCCTTTTAACAGGCTAATCCAGTTCAGCGGTTACTTTATGACACCTTGAATTACATGTATAGCCCCTTCACTATGGGCTGAACATAAAGTATACACTCATTATTATTGTTTTATATCCCTTTCATTCGGGACAAAAGCATTGGCGGTAGGTATATTAATTACAGCCATTATAGATGTCCAGTTACATGCACTATTTTTAAAAATTGTTAGTGGTTCACTTTATATACCCAATACGAAGGGTTTTTAGTGGGGCTAGTCTGGTATGTTAAGACTAGCGATAGCATCAACAGTTTTTTAATGGTGCTAGCTGGGTGGTCAAGCGATGAAGCCCCCGGAGCTTATATTAGTTTGGGTGAGCGCTATGAATAGCGCACATAAAATTGATTCGCGAAGGGTATACACACAATAGTTGATTACCAACGCACTACTCATTAACTGGCGTATAATAGCGCCCTTCAGCTTTTGCCTCAGCAATTCGATGATCCATATCAAAAAACTTTTCACGACGTTTATAGCGTTGCCGCCATTTTTTTTCGAGTTCGACTAACTCAACAGAAGGCTTAGCCCATTGTTCTTTTGGTAAAGGCTTAGACCATTCTTCAGCTTCCGGTGAAAATTCAACACTATATAACCGCTCTTTTAAAGCTGCGTATTTAAATGCCCAAAAACGCCCTAAAAACCAATCTGCTAGCAATTGTTTAATCCAATCTCCCCACTCAGCCTGGCGGCGCAGTTTTTTACGTTTCTTATAGTGCAAGGTGGCATCTCGCTGAGTCATATCAACATCAGGGATATGATCAGGGCCTAACTCCATAAATGAACGAATACACTCCCATTGCATAATACCTGCTAATTCAGTACCACAAGGCATTCGCCAAACACCTAAAAACCCATGCGGATCATCGGGGGCAGGTGGTCCCATACCAAATAGCGAACTCCGATACGCGATGCTATCCCCTATTGTACTTGCACTACTCACCCAAGCTTTAAATGATTCCCAGGGCACAAGATGTAGCTGTTTTTTTTCATCAACCCAAGCTACTTCTCGACGCTGTCGATTAATGCGGGTCTGCATGTTCTCTTTGCCATGTTTGTAATGTGAGTAAACAACAATAAAGACACAAATAATTAACCATAACAGCCATAAACAAAAAACTCCCAAAGATGCTGTTACTTGGTCAAACCTTCCTGAAAGCAAGTAGTAAATAAAAAAATAAATAGAAATTAATACTAGAGCAGAGCTAGATAAGCCAAAGTATAGTAATTCAAAAGCAGCTTTAGCATTTCCACTACCAATATCAATGTATACATTATTTTTTTTGACCAAGACACCTAGATGATCTACAGCTCTATAGCCTGTCCATATAGGTAGAGGTGATAATATCAGTGAGGTAACATCATCACTCTGCTCAACATCTGAGAACTTATATTTTTTCATGCTATAAATGTCTTAGTCACAATAATGGCTAGTGCCTTATAAGCAGAACAGCAACGCAGACCCGCTGTTAATATATCCCTATACGCTTGACTATGGCATCCATGCCATAGACAGTCTGCTAATCTGTTCAACTTAGCGGCAAAAACTCCTTCATAAGTAAATTCAAGCTTTTAAAAGCATACAACCACTCTGATTGAAATTAGCACCATGGTTATATGCTGGGGCAGGGTTGTTTATTGAGCAGGTGCCGGGAGCACCGGTAATGTCAGAAGCCAGGGAAGGCTTTCTGACATGAGTGAAATAAATGACCCTGTTTCAGCATCTATACCCACAGTGAAGGATTTTTAGGGGCGGCCGTCAAGCGATGAAGCCCCCGGAGCTTATATTAATAAGTGACTGGGGTGAAGAGCGATGACAACAAACCCTAAAATTGATTCGCGAAGGGTATACACACAATAGTTGACTACCAACGCACTACTCATCAACTGGCGTATAATATCGCCCTTCAGCTTTTGCCTCAGCAGTTCGACGATCCATATCAAAAAACTTTTCACGACGTTTATAGCGTTGTCGCCATTTTTTTTCGAGTTCGACTAACTCAGCAGAAGGCTTAGCCCATTGTTCTTCAGGTAAAGGTTTAGACCATTCTTCAGCTTCTGGTGAAAATTCAACACTATATAACCGCTCTTTTAAAGCTGCATATTTAAATGCCCAAAAACGCCCTAAAAACCAGTCTGCTAGCACTTGTTTAATCCAATCTCCCCACTCAGCCTGTCGGCGCAGTTTTTTACGTTTCTTATAGTGCAAGGTTGCATCTCGCTGAGTCATATCAACATCAGGGATATGATCAGGGCCTAACTCCATAAACGAGCGAATACACTCCCATTGCATAATTCCAGCTAACTCAGTACCACAAGGCATGCGCCAAACGCCTAAAAAGCCATGCGGATCATCAGGAGCAGGCGGTCCCATACCAAATAGCGAACTTCGATACGCGACACTATCCCCTATTGTACTTGCACTACTCACCCAAGCTTTAAACGACTCCCAAGGCACAAGATGTAGCTGTTTTTTTTCATCGACCCAAGCCACTTCTCGACGTTGTCGATTAAAACGGGTCTGCATGTTCTCTTTGCCATGCTGCATATGAGAAATAACAATAAATGATAAGCATAATAAAATTATAAATAGCCAACAACACAGAAGTATTAAAATAACTGTAGAATGACTAAATCGTCCGTAAATAAATACATTTAAAAATAAATAAGACAGCAATAAGATGATAGAAGCTATTGACTGGCCACCATATAAAAGCTCAAATGCCCCTTTAGCATTTCCACTTCCAATATCGATATATACATTATTTTTTTTGACTAACACACCTAGATGATCTGTTGCTTTATAACCCGTCCATATTGGAAGTGGTGACAGTATCAGTGAGGTTACGCCATCACTCTGTTCAACATCAGAAAACTTATACATCTGCTTCACCCTCATCTACGGCATAGTTTAACCAGGCATCATTGATTGAAAATAGTTTCAATGCTTGTTCTCCTGGTAAAGGGTCATCATAATCTAAAACTGGTACTAGACCTGGTTTGTCGTCATCTTCATATTGAAATTCATCCAACTTAACAGTATACCGGACATAATTTTTATCTTGTAGTACAGGCTTATAGGCCATGTCCGGTCTAGAAATAAGCTTAAAGCTAAGACTCGTAGCATTTCTTAAAGCTTCTCTTGATACAAAGCATTTCAGTTGCAGCATATTATTGTTAAATATCGCTTGCGTTGTCGCTAGCATATAATAGGTGACATCTTGTGCCTGGTAGTCATTAGCTGCGGCAATGCCTACTTGTAGAGGGGATTCAAACTGTTGCAATGGTGGAGTTTGCCTGGGTACGACAAAGCTACTGCGTTTAATACCCGGAATGGAAACTGTTACATCTACCATATTATGTGTTAAAACAGATTCAGGATGTTGATTATATACACCCTCTTTTATGTAGCCATCAACATAATACTGAACTTCAATACGTGGACGCATAATAGCATCCGCTAACTGTTGCTGCTCTTTCTGATAACTCCAGCCTTGAGTTTCGTTCCCCCAGTAACAACGCTCAATCCACACCATAATAGGCGGTGACTTATAAATTTCATAAATAGCTTCACCAATCAAAATCAATACACCACCGGTTACTAACCAGGGTATCGCACTGGCAATAGGTGCAGCAAAGCGCGCCAGTGCAGCCCCATAATTCAAGCCATGTAAACGAGCATATTCAAATGCTTTAAAAGCATAATAACCCTGTCGTGCATTACCGATTAAAACTAGAGTATTCCCCACCATCGAGGTAGCGTTGCCAGCTGCTGCTACATAGTCATCATCTTCTAAAGCATCACTCACTTGTTTAACTTTTTTAAAGTTATCTAGTAACGCTCCCACTCCATCAATAAAACTTAACCCTAAAGTAGAAAAGATCACTACCTTCCCAAGCTTATTCACTAAGAAAGGATTACCCCGCTCAATACCACCTTCAATACTTTGTCGCCAAAGTTCTATACCTACAGATGCAGTAGCAGTCATTGCTCCAAATACATCAGCAAGGATTTCAGTAATATCTAACCCTGTTAACGTCTGCTTATACGCAATGTCCTCAATCGTTGAAAACGCATTTAAAATATTGGATATAGCTAATAACGTGGGCAGTATGATGCCCTTAACACTACTTTTTAAGCTCTCTTGTGTATGTCCTTGGTTAAAGTTACCCCAAATTCCACTTCGATAGTTTTCAATATGTTTATGTAGGGTACTAATTTCACCTTGATCTAAACCATCAATTTTAAAACCACTCATCCCCTTGCTGTTGTCTATGGGGGAAATATAAGAACGAATTGTTGCTTCAGCATCTTGTATCGCTTGCCATTTTTCAAATGAAGCTTGTTTTAATGCGTCCAGTTCTGTTCTCAGTATTTTTTCTGTGGCTTTATCACGTCGCTTTAAAGCTTGTTTAATTTTATGCCGTAGTTTTTTACGCTTATCACTTAACCTACCAACGATAGTCTGATCTTTACCTAACTCATTTAAAGCTCTCTCAAATTCATTTGCAGCGGCAGCATCTGGCAAACGAATCATTAAATTATCGTTCACTGCCGCATTAACCAACAACATGTCAAAACCGACACCTGTAGTACGAATAACACGGCGGGCACGTTCGACAGTATCAGCATTACGTACCAAGTTAGATGTGCGAGTTACCTCTTCCAAATAAGCCGGTGTCAATGCCGCAATTAAACTGCCACGTAATTCAATATGCTCTGTTAACTCTGGAAATTGATCTAATTTAAGTCGGGATTTTAATTCAGCAACGTCTTTGGCTGAAGACAGAATAGTCTTAATATCGTCAGCACTACCCGACGCATTATTCATTTCATTGACTGAGAAAATGCTGTAATTGGTAATAAATAACGAAGCCAGATTATCTTCGCCAAACTCTTCAATATACAGCTTATGCGCCAATTTTACGCCTTTGCCCTCAGCATCACCACACAGATTAGCAATACAACAAAAGTGGGTTTCGTGTAAATGCTTTACTTGATCCGACAGCATGGGGTCAAAATACCATGCCGCCTGATTAAATCGAGGTAGAAGTGCGGCGCGATCCTCAGTATTTTCTTCTTCCAGTAGGGTGATATGTTGAGCGAGTGCATCAGCATCGTCTAAAAACCGTTCCATTTCCTCTGTACGGACACGCTGCTGAATACGCGGCACATTCCACATACTGGTGTCCTTGTACATATTGAACTTACCATTATAGTAGTTCTCCACCAATTTTTTATAATGGTCAAATTGGCTACCATGTTTTCGCCTCAACGTTGCTTCTATTCGGAAAGCTTCCTCCTCTTTCGCTTCTGCTTGTGCAACGAGCTCATCATAACGTCGCTTGGCAGCAGATCGTGTATGAGGATCACTATTCCGCGTAACACTACGTCTAAGAATGACTATTGCTTTTTCTCTTAATAGCTTCGCGTCATTGCGTAACTCAGCTATACGGGTAAAAGCATCTAAACTTTCCTGATCCAACTCATCAAGTTTTTGGTAGTCTTCACTTGTTTTTAAGTGGTTATTTAAGTCACCTTTCGTGATATGGTATAACCCACGAATAAATTGTCCTGAATGAAGTGCTTGTTTATTTTTTTCGTACCACTCACGTTTTTCTCGATAAATACACTCAGCATGCATATCAAGATCATGTAATACCCCAAGCATGTCGTGTAATACAAGCAGAGCAGTATTAAATGAAGTACCTTGGGTTTCATTCAACACCTTACCAGTAGACGCTCCTGCCAAAGGTAATGAGGACCAGCTAAAATCTATCCATTCAAAAGGTAAGCTATGTTTACGTTTAGCCGGTTTTTCCGCCTGTTCTTTTCCAATACATTCACTAAGTACATTACCAATTTCACTCAAGGGCACCAGGTGGGTCGCACCATCACCAAAGTCATAATCACTAAGCTGTACCCTTTGCATATACTCATAGCGCAAACGTGGATCAGCCTTTAATTCAGCTATTTTCGAAGCAGACCACGCGACTTCTGAATACGCAACCTCAATATAACCTTGTCGTTTCAACTTGATCGGCTTTTTTAAAAAGCTGGGATTACCTACCTGATCTTTTTGTTCCCAATAACGTGACTGTTCACCATCATGTTGAATCTCAAATGACAGTAGCTCATCAGGCTTTAACGAATGAAAAAGATACACAAACCCTTTGCGGGCTAAACGAACACCAATAGGCTTGATCGTTGCTGAAAAACCTGGACGAAGTGAAGGATAATCAACTTTTTTTTCAACGAGAGCATAGCGTGTTGGGTAAAGGTAGATAAACTCCTCTGTAACCGGACACTGAGCAATGCCATTCACTGTAGCCCCATCCACAATTTCTGCACGGGCTTCTTCACGATTAGCGGGTTTACCATAAGGACTATTATTGCTGGTATCACTCATCTGTTACTTCGATCCATACTGCTTAGCTAGTTCATAGGCTTGTGCTAACCGCTCACTGAGCGGATGTGGGGCTGGCTGGGTAATGAGTTGATACACAGCATCATACTGTTGACTAAAAAATACCTGCTCCCCTAATAAACCAATAATATCCACCAATAAATACTGCTCATTGCGTGTCTGGCACTGTATACCTTGAGTTAATGCATCAAATGCATGGATCACCGGATAACGCTGATTGATGACAACATGATCGTCAGGTACTAGCGCTTGTGTTCGACGACTAAATTGGCCCATAAACTGATAAATAGCAGGCACTAAAGCTTCATGTCGCAGTAGGTGGGGATGATACTGGTGTATATAGTTATACAGCTGCTCTCGTGCTTTAACCTTAGGTGCTTCTTCCATAGCAGTTATTTGGTTAGCCGTAAAGGTTTGTATCTGCCCATAACGATGTACATCATGTATCGGCTGAACGTTGATAACTCGAAGCCATCGATCTTCTGTGACCAGCAATGTATCGTATGGCTCAATTTTTGGTAATTTCTCAAATGTACCATCTGTAATCATGCATTCCACAGAAGCAAAAGGCCCAAGCCAATAAGCATGTTGCTCTGGGGTAGAGGCCGCCAGTAACCGCCAGGCAATGCGGGGATCATAACCACGAAATAGCATTTCTCCACCATCGGGATGATTCATGGTTAACCACCACTGCGCGTGTTGCACGAGTTGTTCAAAAGAATAATCACTGCTGAGTAACAGTCCCCAGTGCTTAGCAATACCCTTATTTATATACTCAGCGAACAAGCCATCATCAATGTCCACTGCTACCAGTAAAGGGGATATGCCCTGTAAATTGGCAAAAGGGGTATGAGCATATAAAGGAAATACTTGAGGCTCTGTTTGCTGGTCAAAAATAAGGCTTAATAACTTGGGTTCAACAGCACCATCTAATAATAAATAACAACGAGCGCCCGGCCGATGATGCTGACGAAGTGATTCAACCGTGAAACTCATTGTGTATTTTTCTCCTGAGCGTCTTGTTGGCATATAGCGCAGAAAGGAGTACTCTCATGCAGCGCTTTGAATAAATTACGCATCTGTTTTTTAGTTGAAATAGGTTGAGCCATTGGTGCTGAAGGACGGCCCGATTTCGCTCGATCAGCCTCTTCAGCCAAAGCAGGACGTTCAGGGGTAATAATATTCACTGGTAGCGGCTGACCTGATGGACCTTGCACATGAATGGTCTTACCATCAATAAATACACCTTCCTGATTAATCGTGATAGTGCTACCACCCGCCACAAAGGTAATTTCCGTATCCGACTCCAAAACCACTTTATCACCAGATTTAAAGTTCATATCTTTAGCTTCAATCCGATGTTCACCATCAACATTCAAATGACGGGTATCCAGTACGGTTTCGTGATAATCCCCTTTCACTACCCGCTCATGGTTTTGATCAACTTTAATGTGTTGGTCTTGCTTTATATGTTTAAAGTCATGTTGGTGAATTTCAACGCTATTATTTCCAACAATATGTTCACGCCGATCATTTTTAATACGAACATCTAAGTCTTTTTCTGCCGTGACCATAATTACTTCTTGGTCTTTTTTATCCTCAAACGTAAATTCATTAAAACCACCACCACCTGGCGTTGAATTCGTTTTAAAACCCGACCGGGTTTTATGGTCTGGCAATTTATACGGCGTTTGATGCCTGCCATGATAGACGACACCGGTCACCACTGGATGGTTCACATCACCATTTAAATAGTCGATGGTTACTTCTTGCCCGATGCGGGGAATGACCATACTACCCCACTGATCACCTGCCCAGGTTTGCATGACACGCACCCAACGCGAGGAGTTTTCATCCAGTTTACCTTCACGATCCCATTTGAACTGAACCTTTACCCGGCCATATTCATCGGTATAGATTTCTTCACCTTCTGGCCCGGTCACCACTGCCGTTTGTTTACCTGGCATTTTCGGTGCTTTGTGTCGCTGCTGAGGACGGTAAACGGTGGTTTTCGGCGTCAATACGCCACGTGAACGATAATAAGCACCCTCGCCTACCGCATATTCATCCGAGCCTTGTGGTTGCCGTCCTTCATGGACGACTTGGTTGATAATGTAGGCTTTATTGATAACTTTGACAGGGTGATCGACGACTTCAGCAGTATAACCAGGCAGCATCGTACGGTAAGTGCCACCCACAATCACAACTTCTTTTTTAAGCTGATGCATTTCACATCGAATGCGGGCATAACGCTGACCGGCTTCCAGTGTCTTATAGTTACCAGGATAAATATGCTCTACCGCGTCGGGGTCACCTAAAGTATGTTCAACTTCCAGATTTAAACTGGGCTTATGAAAGTTGTAGTCGCGCATGACAACCTTTCCGATAGGGTCACTCACACTCTGCCTTAATGAGTCCAAACAGTCTTCATCAGGCACCATGCCGGTTTTCATATGAAAGGCCAAGGTCTCGCTGGCAATGGGTTCCAGGCTTTCATTGCGATCAACAAAAATCAATTTATGGCTGTCAGCGGTATGCTCAAAGTAATAAAAAATACCTTCTTTTTCCAATAGGCGGGATACAAAATTGAGGTCAGACTCATTAAACTGGACGATATACGTCTCTTTTTCATAGTCTTCCGTTAAGCGAAATTCAAAGTCGATGCCTTTCTGAAATTCAGCACGAATCAGCACCTGCTCAACGATTTCTGGAACCGTGAGCTTTTGGTAAGTGCGACAGTCTTCGCGGTATTGTAGAAACCACAACTTGGGCACAATTTTGACAGCATATTCGGTATAACGATTACCTGGGCTTGCTTCGACCAAGGAAGCGACCATTCCATGGATAACTCGGTCCTCTTCTTCACCGCGAATAGTGATACACGCCGTCTTGCGGATGAGATCAAGTTCACCCAGCTCTGGATGACGACTGACCAAGCTAAGCTCAATACTGTACGGGTCTGATATCCCTTCAACACCATTGATCTCCGTTACCAGCAATTCTGCATGGCATCCGGTGATCTCCAATAAAAATACACTGCGATTGGCACCCAATTTCATGACTTCGCCTTACAACCAATAACTGGTCGCTATTGTAGGCGAAAGCCAAGAGGGGCTAAGGAATGGACGTCACAAGGCTACGATCTGTTACAAGACTGTTATTTTGCAAAGGTAGACGAATATCAGTGCGGTTAGAGCTTAGATACAAGCTCATAACCGATTAGCCGCTAATGAATTAAATAAGTTTATTAATGGCTGATTCTAAGTCAGGCATAAAGAAAATATGATTACCCCGATTGCACTCAATGATAAATGCCTTAAGTGCATTACTGTTGTATTTTTCAAATTCGCCGACAATAGCAAGCTGCTTATGATAATTGGAAGCCTTTTGAAGTATTTCCCCCGCAATACCCGTTTTCAAATCAAAGAACAAGGGACCCAAGCTTGCCTCACTGACTATAATTTTGCTTGCACCCTGATAGTCTGCATTCCCCATCAGATCTGTTGCAGACTGAACAGAATTAATTACTGCTTCACTAGATAGTTTTGCAATCTTCGAGCTTCCACACTCAATAATTTCTATGTCCATTATTTTCCTTACACCAAATGTGTCCAGTTTGGGTTGTCCCGTAAAGCTTTAAACTCAGCGCCTAAATACCCCTTATATCCAACAACATACCTGACGACATGCCTTCTGTTAACTCCCATACAGCCTCCCTTTCGTTTTCACTTGCTGGGGTTAATGTAAATCCTGCGATGACTCCATGAAAATCAAGAATAAGGTGCCCTTTAAAACCCTAATAAGTTTCTTCTTTCGATGCACAGTAGCCATACTCAGCCTCTTCTTTATAAACGACTACAATTTTTGCCCGTTTAAAATGGCTTACAGGTAAAGGAAAACCATCAACAATATATATAGGAGCATTGATCGTAACCAGCTCAGTTGTCTCTTGTTTTTGCAACTGTTGCTTTATCGCCCACAAATTAGCCGCTTGTTTCGCAAACTGGCTTCGCGACCCTATGCCTGGAAAATAAGCTTTCCAATGACATACCCTTTCCTTTATATCCCTGTTTTTGCAAAACTTAGGATGGGGTTAGGGTTTGTCATTTCACGTTAATAAAAGTCGAGCATCGCGTTACTATACACAATACGAATGGTTTTTAGGTGCAGCCATCGAGTGAAGAAGTCCCATGAGCCTATTTTAATAGGTGATTGGGGTGAGGAGTGAAGATAACAAAACCTATAAATCATTCGTGAAGGGTATATACAATGTTTATTTAATTACTATGGTGTAACCAGTGTATTTTGTGAGCATTCCTCTGTAGGCGTTTCTCGGTAATTTATGATTTCACCCCTACGAACACGTGCCAAATAATTATTGACCTCTTTCTTAACAGTAGGCGCAAATAAATACAACCCAATGATATTTGGTATAGCGATTAAAAATACTAAAGCATCAGAAAACTCAAGTACCGCTTCCAACATTATCATACTGCCGAGCGCTAAAAAGCCACAGAAAATGATTTTAAAGATGACTTTTACATAAAAGGACTCTCCAAATAAATAAGTCCAACCTTTTAATCCATAATAAGACCACGCGATGGATGTAGAGAATGCAAACAGAAGAGCAGCCAATGCTAATGGATAAGGAGCCCAACTGAAATGATGAGCAAAAGCAGCAGAGGTCAGAGCAATGCCTTCAAGACCACTATTCATAAGCCCCGCAGGATAAGCAGTTGTAATGATCACAAGGGCACTCAATGTTGAGATAAAAATAGTATCGACCAGTGGTTCAAGCAACGACACTAAACCTTCAGAGGCAGGTTCGTCAGTTTGTACAGCAGCATGTGCAATCGCTGCAGAGCCAATACCTGCTTCATTGGAAAACACAGCACGTTGGAAGCCCACCATCATTGCACCCACCATGCCGCCAGTGACACTTTCTGCAGCAAAGGCACTTTCAAAAATTAGTTTAGCCGCATTAGGCAGGTGTTCAACATTCATACCTATAACAATAACGGCGGAAATGACATAAAGAATCGCCATAAAGGGTACAATTTTACCTGCAAACTTAGCGATTGAATGGATACCACCTAAAATCACAACCCCAACAGTAAACGCAAGTAAACAACCAAATAACCAACCTTTATCAACAAAAAAACTATTTTCTCCACCTGTAATCGTGAGCAATTGCATGAAGGCTTGATTAGACTGAAACATATTGCCAATACCTAAGCACCCAATAACCAGTGCAAAGGCGTAAAAGCTGCCCAACCCTTTGCCCAGTTTAGGCCAGTTTCGCACCTGTAAATAATGCTCTAGGTAATACATCGGTCCACCAGAAACCGAGCCATCCGCATTTTGGCGACGGTACTTTACCCCCAAAGTACATTCAACCAGCTTGGCAGACATCCCTAAAAAACCTGCCACAATCATCCAGAAAGTTGCTCCAGGTCCTCCAATACCAATGGCCACAGCAACACCTCCAATATTGCCAATGCCTACAGTACCAGAAATCGCTGTCGCTACTGCTTGAAAGTGGGATATTTCACCTGGCGCCTCGGGGTTATGAAAGTCTCCACGTACCAATCTGATGGCTTGAGGCAAGCCACGAATATTAATAAACCCCAGATACAGCGTAAAAAATAGTGCTGCAAAACTTAACCACAGTACAATCAGTGGTGCCTCTATGCCCATAATTGTAATTTTATAAAAAATCAGTTCAGATAATGCATTCGCTACGGGGCTGATCCATTCATTGACATGTTGATCAAGACTTTGTGCACTCACTTGTTGTATAAAAAAAAATAGGGATAGCATAGACACACGCAGTGCCTTTCCCATAAGTTTTACAAGGCAGTTGTTGTGCATCCTTTTTCCCTTTAGTGTGTAACATCCATGATAGTGTGACAGGACTCAGCCTCTGCTGAGTGAATAGTACGGAAAACAAGAACCGCTCCCTAGGGCCAGTTGGGCGGTATTAATGGGTCCAATCACTGACAGGAAGTATTGACGGGCACCAAATGAAAAAAGAGCAATTGTTTTATGTAAAGTTTACGGCTGGAAGAAGTTTACAATCACAAATAAAAGAAATGTTAGTAGACAACATTTTAGCAGGTTATTTCTGTGAAAATGAAGCCTTACCCTCCTGCCGTAAGCTTGCGCAAAATCTTCAAGTGTCACGAAATACCGTGGTACTGGTTTATGAACAATTAGTGTATGAGGGTTATCTGACTTCTCGTGAGCGACAGGGGTATTTTATTAATACCGACTTTGTTCAAAAACAAACTAAGCCACAATCAATGCTCCCTGAATATAATGGTCAAGTCGATTGGCTCAAACGGCTTCATCATGTGCAACACAATGATAGCCTATGGCGTAAATCTGAAGCCTGGAGTCAGTGTCGCTATCCTTTTATTTTTGGCCAACTTGATCCTTTACTTTTTCCCATCAGCCAATGGCGAGAATGTACACGACAGGCAACCAATAGTTTATTAACCCGTGATTGGTTATGGGACAGTGTGGATGCTGATGACCCTATGCTCATAGAACAATTGCGTTCACGGGTATTACCCCGTCGAGGTATTCGTTGTCAACCAGAAGAAATCCTGGTTACCCTCGGTACTCAACAATCACTGTATTTATTAGCACAGTTATTGGGAGGGAAGGAAACTACGTTAGGCATTGAAAATCCAGGTTATATTGATGTTCGCTCAATATTCACATCAACTCATACGCATTTAAAAAGTTTAAAAATCGATCAATCAGGACTCGTTATTGATGAAACCATTGATGCTTGCGATTATCTTTTTATCACCCCCAGCCATCAAGCACCGACTACCGTGACTTTACCACTGACACGACGCTTAGCGCTACTTGAGCGCGCTTCAATTAATGATCAGGTGATCATTGAAGATGATTATGAAAGTGAAATGAGCTTTTTAGGGCAAGCTACACCCGCAATTAAAAGTTTTGACCATGAACAGCGAGTAATTTATGTGGGCAGTATGTCAAAGACACTGGCTCCTGGTTTACGAATTGGCTACATGGTGGGACCAGCGCCACTCATTCAGGCTGCTCGTGCACTACGACGGCTAATGCTACGTCACCCTCCAGCCAATAACCAACGGACCCTCGCGTTATTTTTAGCTGAAGGCTACCATGATGCATTAGTACACCGCTTACGTCGTGTATATCAAACGCGCTTTGAGTGTTTGCGTGAAGCTCTAGTACATTATTTACCGGAGCTTCGTATGTCACCAACACGTGGTGGTAGTGCAGTTTGGCTGCAAGGACCAAGCAGATTAAGTACTTCTATGCTACACACACAAGCACTTAAAAAGAGCGTTTTTATTGAACCAGGTCTTCCTCATTTTTACCATGATAAACCAAGCTATAATCCACCAGATTATTTTATGCGTTTAGGCTTTTCCATGATTCAAACGGAAAATATTCAACCAGGTATAAAACAGCTGGCTAACTTAGTAAAACAGCAATTAGATAAGAATAAATTGCGTAAAAAAACAACCCAATAATGCATACCCAAAACGCAGGGTTTTTATACCCCAAGGGCACAAGGGGGCGGCCGTCAAGCGATGAAGCCCCATGAGCTTATATTAAGCTGGCCCGTTAGGGTGAGCGCTATGGATAGCGCACATAAAAATGATTCGTGACAGGTATATTAGGAATAACACACCGCCGCGAAGGCCTGATCTAATGTATCAACAATCTGCTGTATATCCTCCCGAGTGACTATTAATGCAGGGCTTAAACAAAGAGTATTATTCAATGACGGCAGTGATCGGTTCGTTCTACCAATGATAACCCCATTCTGCAAACAGTGAGCAGCAATAGCCATGGACACTTGTTCGTCAACAGGTGTCTTACTACTCTGATCTTTAACCAATTCCAAACCTACAAATAAACCTTTGCCACGAACTTCACCAATAACAGGGTATTTTTTTTGCAACGCATATAATTGGCTCAGCAAAAAGTCTCCTTGAACCTGAGCATTTTCAACAAGTTTTTCTCGCTCAATAATGTTTAAGTTAGCCATCGCGGCAATTGGACCTGCAGTACAACCACCAAAAGTAGAAATATCGCGAAAATAATCCATACTCGGATCACCGTCATCATCTTCTACCCATTCAAATACTTGTTCTGTTGTCACTGTGCAGGCTATTGCGGCATATCCTGAGGCAACACCTTTAGCCATCGTTACAATATCGGGTTCAACGCCAAAATGTTGATAGCCAAACCAGGCTCCTGTTCGTCCTAAACCACACACAACTTCATCAATATGCAGTAGTACCTTATATTGACGGCATATTTCCTGAACTCTGTCCCAGTAGCCTGCTGGTGGAACAATGACACCACCTCCGGCAGTGATAGGCTCTAAACAAATTGCGCCAACAGTATCAGGCCCTTCTTCTAAAATAACACGCTCAATTTCGTTAGCCGCACGTAGACCATAATCGTCGACTTTTCCCCATTGCGAACGGTATTCACAACAGTGTGGAACTTCTACAAAACCAGCAGGAAAAGGGCCATACTGCTTGCGACGTTCAACCTGTCCACTCGCAGCTAAACAGCTGATTGTCGTGCCATGATAGTCACGCTCTCGATACAGGATTTTATGCTTTTTTCCACCATATTTTTTAGCCGCAATTTGACGTACCATTTTGAATGCTTTTTCATTAGCCTCTGACCCTGAGTTGGCATAATAAACACGATTTAAGCCAGGCATTTTACTCAATAGCCGTTCAGCAAATTGTGCTGCAGGAATATTTCCAGCGGTTTGTGCAAAATAGTTCATGGTCACTAGCTGATCCCTCACAGCATCAGCTATTTCAGTTCTACCATAGCCAACATTCACTGTCCAAACCCCACCAGAAACAGCATCTAAGTATTCTTTGCCTTTCGCATCCCAAACCCTTAATCCCTCACCTTTAACCATAATCATAGGGTCTTTACCTAAAGACTGAGAGTGAGGTGTTAAGTGATGCCATACATATTGGCGGTCCAGCTCAATCAGTTTTTCTGCGGCAAAGTTCGACACAGCTATCTCCTTATACAAAATGATTCAGGCAGATTTAACTTATTACACATGAAACAGATAGTAGCGGGTTGCTAATGTCATCCAGTAGAGCCAGAGGTAAGCTTTTATTTAGGCCAGCACTTAACATATTTCAACCATGTTATACCCTTCACGAATGATTTCTAGGTTTTGTTATCTTCACTCTTGACCACCAAGGATGGTGGGAATGCAGTTTATGCAGGAGCATTTAACTGCCACCCCAATCAACTATTAATATAGGTTCATGGGGCTTCGTCACTCGATGGCCGCACCCTTGTGCCCTTGGGGTATAAAAACCATTCGTATTGGGTATAGCTATCAATTAATAGTATTGGCCCAATGAAAAAATAACGACTGGCCCTAAGTGTTTTGCTTGAGATCATCTATGGTTAACGACCTAGGGCCTGTTAACACTATTTTAATATCACTGTTATGGGGGTAAAAGCACTAATCTAGGCGCGAAGCGTGAAGTTTAGTTGTTCTAAATGAACAATGAGCAACAACGAGTAGTGCTTTTACCATCATAACCCTTCGGGCCGTGATTATTTTTCCACCTAGCAGCGTTACAAGTCACTTATGTAGAATGACTACACGGCATTCCTTGTGCCTTGCTAGGTGGAAAAATAGTCTACGGCAGTGGTGATTCAAATAGTGTTAACAGGCCCTAAGATATTAAGTGGCTAGTGAGGCAGTCCATGGATGTTATTGATCTCTCCCTGTCAGCAACCTTGCTTACCCTATTTGCCATTTCGCTTGCCTCGATCATTTCCAGCGTGACGGGTATGGCTGGTGGTGTGCTTATGTTTTCTGCGATGAATTTATTTATCCCTTTACGGCCACTGATTGCTATTCATGGGATAGTACAAGTATTTAATAACGCTACTCGTACATGGCTTTTACGCTCCAACGTGCGGTGGTCAATGTGCCTGCCATTTGCTTTAGGTGCAATAATTGGCGCAATGCTTACAACGTTAGTTATTGCGCAATATGCCAGCGAGTTTATTCCTTTATTGCTGTTAGTCAGTTTGATTTTTTATACTTTATTTAAACCGCGACAATTACCAAACTTAAAAATTAAAGATCAGAATTTTTTTTGGGTAGGCATTGCAACAGGCAGTTTAGGTATACTAGCTGGAGCGATTGACCCATTATTAGCAGTATTTTTTATACGCGACGACCTAGATAAAGAAACGGTAGTAGCAAATAAATCAATGATGCAATTGATCACCCACTTAACAAAAGTGCCTGCATTTATTTATTTAGGATTTTCATTTATCGATAATATAGAGCTTATTGCTTTATTTAGTCTGACTGCTGTAATGGCTACCTGGATAGGTGTTCACCTACTATCAAAAATGAAAGATAAACTATTTTTTACCTTAATGTGGTGGGCCTTACTACTTGCTGGAGTTCGGGTGGCTTACCAACTTGTTGAGTTAGTGTAATTAATGCAAGGAAGTGACAAATGAACGGTAGTTTTCGTGTAATTAACCCTTATACAGAACAACAGATTGATGAGTACAATTATTCATCATGGGAAAAAGTAAAAGCCGCTATTGCAATATTAAAAGCTGGGCGACAAACTCAAACATCATTTACAGCCTTTCAACGTGCAAATATTTTAAGACGTTTAGCACAACTATTGGAAGAGCATGCTGAGCCACTGTCTCAACAAATAACTGCAGAAACAGGTAAAACTATTTCTGATAGTCGAGTGGAATTACAAAGAGCAATTAATACAACACAAGCCAGTAGTGAAGAATGCAGGCAAATCAGTGGCGAAACACTGGATTCAGATGCGTATGCACCAGCGCGGCACCGTTTAGGGATTGTGTGCTGGCGTCCTTTGGGTACAATATTATGTATTACCCCCTTTAATTTCCCTTTAAATATCGCTATGCACAAAATTGGACCTGCATTTGCGGCTGGCAATACCATTCTTTTTAAACCAAGTCCACAAAACTATGCTTCGGCAAAAAAGTTGACTACGTTGTGTTATCAAGCAGGGATACCTCATGATGTGCTGCAATTAGCTGTACCAGATATTACCGATATGGCTAAATTAATTGCCCACCCTGATATTAATGCTGTCAATTTTACTGGAGGAACTGCCGCAGCGGATGCCATAGCTTCAGCTGCAGGATATAAAAAGCTGCTATTAGAGCTAGGGGGGAATGACCCACTTATCTTAATGCCCGATGGAGACATTGATGCTGCAGTGAATGCCGCTATCAACCAGCGATTTGCAACTGCAGGTCAACGCTGTACTGCAGCAAAGCGATTATTCATTCATCATACAGTCTATGACTTATTTAGAGAAAAATTATTACATGCCAGCAAGTTATTAAAAGTGGGCGACCCTAGCCAAGAGGATACGTTTATTGGTCCTTTAATTAATAGACAATCTGCAGATAAGGTTAAAGCAAAAATTGATGAGGCCATTGCTCAAGGAGCAACGCTCACATTCGGTGGGCAGCAACAGGGAAACATTATTTATCCAACTGTTTTAGAGCATACTCCTGATAACTGTAGTGTCATGCAGGATGAAGTTTTTGGTCCTGTTATTCCTTTATGCAAATTTGACAACTTAGATGAAATTATTCCACTCATCAATGCCACGCCATTTGGTTTACAAGCAGGTGTTTTTACTCAGGATATTCAAATCATACGACAGTTATTTGATACGCTTGAGGTCGGTACATTGGCTGTGAATGACGGTCCTGGCTTTCGAGCTGAGCACTTCCCATTTGGTGGAGTCAAACAAAGTGGCATTGGTCGTGAGGGAGTAAAATACGCTATTAAAGAAATGAGCTTTCAAAAAGTTTTGGTGTTATAACCTATAAAAACAGGTATACTTTAAGAAGCTTATTGTAAGCAGCAGCATTAACATCAACTTATTTATTTGGACTACACTAACCTCGTAACGAGAAAAATAGCTAAACCAGATAATTAACGTTATTGATTTGACCTTCTCCAACTAAGTCGAGAAGGTCTTAGTTTATACTGAGAACTGATATTTCAAAATAAAGCACACATAATATACCCAATACGAATGGTTTTTAGGTGCGGCCATTGAGTGATGAAGCCCCATGAGCCTATATTAATAGGCGATTGGGATGAGAAGTGAAGATAACAAAACCTAGAAATCATTCGTGAAGGGTATACATACAATTAATAGAAATTGCCCTCTACCATTAGCTTGTTAAACAATCAAGTTTTAACGCTCTCTTCTTAACTATTAAACATTGGCTTTACCGGTCTGATATAGATTTATAGCTAATTTTTCTATCTCTTTAGCCATGTAAATACCTTCACGCCAATGCTTGGGAATAGCTGTAAAACCGTAAAAAGCACCAGCAATTTGCCCACAAATCGCAGCAGTGGTATCAGCATCATTTCCAAGATTAGCTGCTAGCAAGATGCTTTCTTCAAAGGAGTTACTGTTAAAAAAACACCACATTGCAGAAGTTAAGCTTTCAACAACGTAACCACTGCCTTGGTTATCATCATAAGTCAAGTTGATAAATTTCCCCTGGGCAATATCTTCAATTTTTTCACACGAGGATACATATTTACTATTTTGTAAAATATCTGCCTTGCAACTGGAATGAAAAGCACTCAGTATCAAACTTGCGAATAACTTACATGCCTCAATACACTCTAATGATGCATGGGTTGTACGAGAACTTTCCCCTGCATAGAAAATACATTGCTCATAATCACTTTGAAAGAAAATCGGTATTGGGGCCAATCGCATAAGAGAGCCATTACCTGATGAGTATTCATCCTCAGAACCGCTATATGGATTATTTGTTGTAAGGTATTTATTAAGTGCTTTGGTTACTGTTATACCAATATCAAAACATTCACCATTACAGCTCATATAGCCATGTTGATACCAGTTACAATAACGATTCATTTGATCTACAGGGTTAAATCCTTTCTGATAAATCAGGCTATGCGCTAAACATAACGCCATTGAGGTATCATCAGTCCATTGCCCTTTTTCCAGACCAAAAGGACCGCCACCTAGCATATCATTAATTGGCATAAATGAACCTTTTGGCTTGAACTCAAGTGTAGTACCTACTGCATCACCACAAGCCAACCCAACTAAAGCACCTTTAATTCTATCTTCCACACTAACACCTGCTGTCTTAGCTCTCAAATAAGTTTATTAGAGTATCAGACTAATCACAAACGAGATAATTACTCGTTCTAAGTTTGTATAAGACCATTATTTCTTAAGAAAGAATAATATAACAACACTGACAAAATACCATTGTATCATTCCAAGTAACCCTGCAACAAAAATCCCAGTTAAAGAACCATGAGGGAAATATCCAGATAACAGTGCTGCTGGAATACCAGTAATGATTAACCATAAGTGGCAAGCAACTCCAAACTCACCATGATTGGCAAAAAAATACCCATAAAGCGCAAAAAGCATAATAGTGACAAACCAGATAGCATATACAATCACAACCTTTTTTGATAAGTTCACTAATAGCCCACACTGTTTTATCATCAGCAACATTAATGTTATAAATATTTAAGCCCTTCACCGGGAAAATATTCAAATATACTTTCACCCTCTCCATTTCCCTGTATGAGCACCACATGTTTATTTAGCGTTCTACCCATTGTCGACATAAACCTAAATATAACTTTCGCTTTTATTTCCTTGTCTACTTCAGCAGAATTAAAAGTAAACTCTATTTTTTGTGCATTAGCAAAACCACAAACCAACTTAACTGTATTTAATGCAATGACTAACTTATAAGAATATTCAGCACTCACAACTATATTTTTTATATTATCAGGAAGACTAATTTTCTCACTACCTAAGTATAAATTTAATTTAGCTTCAGTACTGCGTAAAAAGTTAATTAATCGTTGCCAATCTTCAAGATTCACATCTTTAATAACTATCTTTTTTAATCCACCTCCCTTTAGAAATACTGATTTATAATCATGCCAATCCATAACCACTAGATAACCTTGCTATCTAATCTCATACGCTTACCCCCTTGGCGAATCAAATAGTTTGTATATACCCTTCACGAATCATTTTTATGTGCGCTATCCATAGCGCTCACCCTAACGAGCCAGCGAAGCTGTTCTAATGTGTTCCCGACACATTAGTAGGGTTTGTTGTCAGCGCTCTTCACCCCAGTCACTTATTAATATAAGCTCCGAGGGCTTCATCACTTGACGGCCGCCCCTAAAAACCCTTCGTTTTGGGTATACTTTCACTAAGTAATTCATTTATCTGCTGCCATAAGTCATCACTTAAGCCTTGTCTGAAAGTCGCCTTTCTAAAATGCTCATGTTCTTCCATGTACATTTTAAGCTTATCGTATCGGCCATATTCTATACAGGCTTGTAAATTCGCTAAACGGTCTGCCACCTTCACAATTAACGCTACCTGCAAATCACCAGTCACATTTTCCATTAAAGAGTATGTCTTCTGTTTTTTTTCTTTTCTATTTATCCCAGGCTGATCAGACAAAATAGCTACAGCATCCGCAATAAATTGATTAAACTCTCTGGCAAGCTCATCAAGCGTTACACTTGTATCCTCAACAACATCATGCAAATAGCCAATAGTTTGTGCAACTTCCCCATATGGCACTAATAACTCAACAACCCTATCCAAATGATAAGCGTATGGCTTATCACCATAAGTTTGATTGCCATGTCTTTCTAGGGCAAATTGCTTGGCTTTATCTATCATTGTTAACCTATCCTCAGACTCTTATCTTTGTACTATAGACCATTAACAAATGCTTTAATTTGTTATCGAAGCCAACAAAGCACAGAATTACACAATGAGTCAGTTTATGCTAAAAACTAAAGTAGTATTACGGATAGATAAAGGCAAGATAACACATGTCAGGCCGTTTACTGCAAGAACACGGCCATCGAGTGACGAAGCCCCATGAGCCTATATTAATAGGTGACTGGAGTGGCAGTTAAATGCTCCTCGGCAATAGCTCCTGCATTGCTCTACTATATGACATCCATGTCATTATGCATAATCTGTATTCACACCATCCTTGGTGATCAAGAGCGATGGTAACAAAACCTAGAAATCATTCGTGAAGGGTTTAGCTACATGATTTGGTGACAGAGATGACGCTCAATAATTTTATCCCGCCCTAATACATAGCTTGCTGTACATTATCTGTTTGTTCAAGCATATGCTTAGGTGCTTGCCACCATTGATTTGCAAGCTTCAAATCCCCTGTCAGGGTCAGCAAAAAAGACTTAATCTGTTGTAACTCTTCTGGCGTTAAGCCGAGCGGCAATATATCAAAATGTGGTCTGGAAGGATGCTGCTCTCGATCATAGTAAGGCGGGGTAGGTTTATTATAGTGCTCTAAGACTTCATCCAGCGAGGCAAACTGCCCACTTTGCATATAAGGTGCAGTTTCAGCAACATTTCTTAAGGAAGGGGTTTTAAAAGCGCCAACGAGTTCAGGTCCTTGTTTTTTTAAATAAAGCATCTCCTGGCAATAGTTTTTGTCCGCATCACTCCATGAGGATAAACACGTAAATTCATCTTTTAACAGTGCTGCAACCCCTTCATAGCGCCCCATATCAACTTGTTTTATATCCGATTCTGGAGCACCAATATTATGGAACTCAAAATTGGTAAAAAGCGGCCCATTATGACAGCTGGCACAGTTGCCTTTTCCCATAAATAATCTTAAACCCGCAACTTCATTCTCTGTTAAAATTTGTTTCAGCTGCTCAATATCACTTGAGTTATTTTCAAGCTGTCTAACAAACAAATCAAAGCGACTAGACAATGGCTGTATTTGTCGCTGGTAAGCCATTAGTAGTTTACCGACATCTGCAAAAACACGATTAATTAAATTTTGCTCTGCATGATTGATAACCTGCCAATTTATTTGAGCTTGTGTTACTCCATTTGGGCTTGCAGGTATTTTAAGCTTCAATAATAATTTTAACTGCTGAAAATATTTCCTGGGTAAGGTATTAGCTGCGCTTTTCGTATTAGAAATAAGTTCTCTATATAACGGTAAATAATGTTGTATGAATACTTGCACCACCTCCAGCCGACTTAATCCATGTTCAACATCTGACTCCATTGGACCCAATGCTTGTGACCATAAGCTATCCTTACGCCCATCCCAAAACTGCCAGGGACTGTATGCACTTCCAATGATTGAAGGTGCATTGCGTCTTGTTTCCCCCATACCTTTTGATACGGCTAATCCATCCGTAAAGTATTGTTGAGGATTATGGCAGCTTGCACATGATACCTGCTGATTTGCACTAAACCGTTTATCGAAAAAGAGCTGCTGCCCAATAGTGGCTGCCGCTAATGAATCCGCATACTGATTATCTTGTGCATCAGGTAATGGAGGTAGATTAGATAAATTAAACTGCGATAAAAACTGAATATCTGCTGCACTAAACTGGTACAGGTTAATATCACTATGGACATGTCCACTCAACATCCATAAAACCAATAAACAGTACAAGCTTTTTATTTTTATAGGTCTGCTCATGATTATAGTAGTAATTGATAAGGCACTTTTTATTATCAGCCCCTATAATACAATATTAAATTTTACTGTATCCAGCTCTTTATTATGTGGTATATCAAACTCCATAACCCACCAACCAATCATTTGAAACTTCACACCTTCTACAAGATAAACGCCAGGTTCAACCTCAGCTGTAATTCTAGGCTGCGTTGGTAAACCATGAACATGACCTGGCATATGGCCTCTTACTTGAATCTTCTTATCCGCAACAGGTTGCCCCTTAAGGTCAGAAATAAATAAATACCACTGATGTATTGTATTTAAGGGTACTGCAGGCTCATTCCCAATAGATAATACTGTTAATTCGCTTGCTACAGGCTCAACATGTGCAAAATAGTGTAAATCTCTAGATAGCTGAAAACTCGATGTATCCAGGGGAGATGGAATTGTTTGGTTATTCATTGCAGGAACTGAAAGCGACATATTAGCAACTGGCTCTTTGACCGTTTGCATTACTTTCGGCATAGAAGGATGAACACTACGAATTTGAGTATTATGCGCTAAAAGCTGGTGCTTAGAAGGTATTAACGATATTTCTCGTTGCAGCTTAATACGTGACTGCCAACGCTGAAACATGGCTTGCGTTAGCAACTTATGACCATAACCTAAATAGCGGCTGCTTTGCTGCCGGTTATCTGCACCTTGCTGTTGCCACTGTGAAATCTGACTAGCGAGTAGATTTGCAGCATCACTCAACTGCTGTTTAGTATATTCATCTTTAGCAGATCTTGCTGAAACTCTTAATTTATTTACATCTTTGCGTAACTGATTTGAACGGCTGATCAGTTTGATTGATGAGAGCTCTAAATTTCTCCCATCATAAATCAGTTGAGATGCAATATCGACAGTGCTTATTATTTGCGGAGGTTTCTCAATTGAAATCTCCGCACTATAAAGCACGTTACTTAACAGTAAGTTTACCGTTATAAACCAACAACCATTGAAGTAATTAATGAGGCCTTTTCTTGACGGTTTACCCCTCATAAGGCCTCGCAATGCGTTAGTTAAGTGTAATATTAACAGAATAATCTTCCACCTCTCCATACTTAAACTCACTACAGGCTGACGGCTCACCATTATAACGCATAGACACCCGAAGCCGTGTTTTCCCCGCTTTAACTGTTGAAGGAATTGTCATAACACCACTTACGGTTGAAGATGTTGCTTCATTAGAGCTAAACACCATTTCTCCAGTGTCATCAAAATCACCATCTTTATTTAGATCAATCCACACTTTCCAGTACTCATTAAATTTTATCCCTGAAAAGCCAGGTTTTAGCTCAACACTACTTTGCCCCGCAGCTAAATTAATCACTTTATCAGTAAAATCAGAGTACTGCTTTGCACCTGAGGTGTGTGAGTACTGACCGAATTTCACTCCAGCAATCCACTCATAATTTGCATTAGTACTTTTAGCATTACAATAGGTTGGGTCCGGATTAGGCTTTTTAATCGCATCCCAGTCAGGATTAACGACAAACAGTCCATTACCAATATCACTTAACACGATATTACCACTATCAAAATAAACGTAATTACTCCATGTACCTGAAAATTGCGCACTATTTGAACCAGGAATAGTATCAAAGTAGGCGACTTCTTCCAGCTTGCCATTTTCAATATCATCGGTGCTTAAAATACGTAATCCAGCACGGTAATTCGTTTCAAAAACAAAGCCATCTTTAGTATAAAGGTTATGGTCAATAGCCGAAGTAGGACCCACATAACGCCCTATTTCTTTTGGATTATCCAACTGTCTAACATCATAAATATATGACGTTGTATTAATACCATTACGTTGTTCATCCAGCTCATCATTCATGATCAGGATGTTATGCTCGTCATTAAGAAACCAGCCCTGGTGAGTATATTGAGAACCTTCATAAGGCGTTCTGGATATTTGTTTAGGATTTAATTTATTGGTCACATCAACAATCGTTATTGTGTCTTCATTGTAACCCACACATATTTCTTGCTGATAATACCGAACATCAGAACCTTTATATACAACACACTGCGTATCATGAGTATAACCATCTGAAGAAAAACATCCTGCATAGGTCGGTCGTTGAGGATCAGACACATTCACCATGTATAGACCACCACTACACTGGTTACTGCCGACAATATAGGCATACCCCGTATCTTCATTAATGGCAATATTATGCGCATTACCAAATCCACCTAAATGCGCTGTTTCCTGTAATGTTTGTCCTGGCGAGGGTAAGTCACGTAATGTTGTTAAATCAAATACCTGTAACCCATGTGTACGATTACCACTGCCATCAGCCACAATAAATGCATGATCGTTATAGGTTTTTATATCTCGCCACGAAGCGGAGCCATTATTATGAGAAGGAAGAAAACCCAGGAAAACAGGCTTAAGCGGATTAGTGATATCAACAAATGATGTACCATTGGTTCTGCCTACAATGGCAATCTCAGCACCTGTGACAGGGTCTGTATAACCCCAAATATCATTAAGATTTGCAGAGCCACCACCCATTTTTTCTTTTGCTAAAAATGACTGCAAATCCACATTTTTACAAGGATAACCACTCGCATTTCCATTTTCACAGTTGGTGGATATATCTTGTAACAACATTTTAGGCTTTTTGCCTTCATTACTGTCATCAAACTTAAACCCGTCGGGAAACATAGCGCTATGTCCATAACTGAACATAGGTAAACTCACACCAGCTATAAAACCTACAAAACTGGTAGTATATGAGTTCCTTCTCATTTGAACGCTCCTTGTTATTATAACTTTAAATCGCTTGAGTTTAAGGTAATGTGCAGTTCTACCTACTTCATAACCTTGTTAAAGACTACTCAAAGCGTTTCCCCTAACTGGGTATATTCACCACATAAAATGGCCCTGAGGATCTGCACTGTGTTTTTTTATATTTATGCACTTTTGTACTAACAGACTTAACGCTATTATTTCTTATTATCATGTAAGCCTAGAACTAATGTATTAACAGTAATTCACTTACAATTATTAGTCCAGCATCTACCAAGTCAGTATATGACTCTTTTTACATCTTTTTTCAACAGTAAACCATTCTCATATTGATAAAGCAGCCTTCACTTTATAGAAACTAATTCAATATAATAATATATGCTTTATAGAAACGCCCCCAATATCTTAAAGGCACTCCAATGAAAGTACATGAAAAAATAAATTACGTCGAATTCCCTGCTCAAGATCTGCTAAAGACAAAAAAGTTTTTTTCTAATGTTTTTGATTGGGTATTTGAAGATTATGGTCCCGACTATACCGCATTTAGTAATCAAGGACTCGATGGAGGCTTTTATCGAGCTGAATTAACTTCTTTAACCAACCACGGAGCCGCTTTGTTAGTTTTTTATAGTCATGACCTGGAAAAAACACAAAGCAAAATAGAAACATATGGTGGAAAAATTACCAAGCCCATTTTTACTTTTCCTGGTGGAAGACGTTTTCATTTTACCGAACCTAGTGGCAACGAGTTTGCTGTATGGTCTGACACATGAAAATAGCGCGCATAAAAATAATTCGTGAAGGGGATAACAAATATAAAAAGACCAGCCTGTAGCTGGTCTTTTTATATTTATATCATTTAAAGCGTACTATTCTTCTCTGCCAAAAATAGTATTTTCTTGCTCTTGCACACGAATAAATGTTGTTCGCTTGGTTAGCTCTTTTAATTTAGCCGCTCCAACATAAGTGCATGTTGAGCGAACACCACCTAAAATATCTTCAATTGTATTGTGAATGGAACCACGGTAGGGCAATAACACTGTTTTACCTTCTGCAGCTCGGTAGTTTGCAACGCCTCCAGCATATTTTTTCATGGCAGAGGCAGAAGACATTCCATAAAAATGAACAAATTTTTGTCCATTTTTCTCTACAATATCCCCACCACTTTCGTCATGGCCCGCTAATAAGCCGCCTAACATGACAAAATCGGCCCCTCCACCAAAAGCCTTCGCAACGTCTCCAGCACAAGTGCAACCACCATCGCCAATGATACGCCCGCCTAAACCATGGGCAGCATCACCACACTCAATAATCGCAGATAGCTGAGGGTAACCAACGCCGGTTTTGACACGCGTGGTGCATACCGATCCAGGACCAATCCCAACTTTAACGATATCAGCACCTGCTAAAATAAGTTCTTCAACCATATCACCCGTGACCACATTACCTGCTGTAATCACTTTATCAGAGAATGTCTCGCGAACTTTTTGCACAAACTCAACCAAGTGCTCAGAATAACCATTGGCAATATCAATACAAACAAATTTTATATGACTCGACAACTGTAGTATTTCTGTTAACTTTTGAAAGTCTCGCTCAGAGGTACCCGTCGACACCATGACATAATTCAATAGTTTTTCATCTGCACTTTCAAGGAAGGAGGCCCACTCAGCAATACTGTAGTGTTTATGAATAGCCGTCATTACCTGATGCTCAGCAAGCGCCTGAGCCATCGCGAAACTACCTACAGAATCCATATTCGCGGCAATAACAGGTACACCAGACCATTGACTACCGCTATGTTTAAAAGTAAAATCGCGGGTTAATTCAACTTGAGATCGGCTATTTAGAGTTGAGCGTTTCGGTCGAAACAATACATCACTAAAGCCCAGTTTCAAGTCGTTTTCGATTCTCATAGTTAATCCTTTCTATTAACTAACCTTCACTGCTCCCTATATAACTTTTCTATTGGCAGATAGTGAAAGTTATACAAAAAGCAGACACAAAAAAACCGGAGCGTTGGCAGACGCTCCGGTTTTCAGCATTATATACAAAAAGGCTGCTTTGGCAACATTTTGTATATGAAAGTTAAAAAGTTAATCCCCTTACCCAATCATTTCTGGTCATCCTATGGCAAGGAGAATTTCTTTGCTCATACCTTTGATTTTTATCACCCACCATTCGGTTAAGCTACATCTGTGGAGGCTGAACAAGATGTTGATTTTGCCTGCGAGGCATTAGTTTTAACCCAGCTTTCATGTTGCCACTCACATCGAGCTTGAAGCTCTTCATCAGGTAAATGACAACTATTATTTGTAAACCAGCTAAACGTATGAAACCCCGTCAACTCAGTTTCTAAGTGGACGGTTGCGGCCACCCAATACATTTTCTTTAGCACAGCTTCGAACTTTTGTAACCACTGCCCCCAATCTCCTTCAACATCACGATAAGAAGCACCAAAGTGAATTACTTGGGTTAAATAAGTGCCATATGAAGGCTCGACACCAGACACTGCAAATAGATCACGTGATAAAAAAGGCCACTCATCATGCTTGGGAAGTGAGTTAATCACTCGAAGGTTATGATAACGACGCTTTAATATTTCATTCTCACTGCCTGATGGCAAATCCTTGATACAACCATAAACAATGGATTCGCGATCCAAAAGCTACTCCTTAACTAACCGACAAAAGTCGTCTATTATGCCCAGCTCCCTATGGGGAAACAACTCAGCGACTCAACATTTTGTTCATTAATCTTCTAACTACCTATTCCTTTTAATGATCTACAAAATAGTGATCTACAAGCCTCTAAATATCATACCGTTAACCTGAAAATCTAGCCTCAAGTAAACAAGGTGCTATTAAAAGGCAAGCAATAGTAGTGCTTGGCATCAGCTAAGTAAAACTCAGCCAAAGCAATTTTGTTGTCACTTCACAGAAAAAATAATTATCAGACTGGGTTAGCCAAATAAATTCTGCCAAAAACCTGGGGTTTTCAATGAGGCTTCACAGTGCTGCAACTGATTTTCATATTGTCTGGCTTTACGCTGGACTCGATGAGCAACTCCTTGCAACCACTGTTTGCGCTTGTATGTTCCTCGGCGGAACCCACCCCAGCCCTCGTGATAAGTCAGATATTGCAAACGTGCATTATCTTGAGAAATACCATTAATCTGGCGGGTTTTTCTGGTATACCAGCCAATAAAGTCAATCGCATCAGAAAAGTCATCACGCACAGCGCCCCACCGCCCCGCTTCACGTAAGTAATCAGTCCAAGCACCATCAATCGCCTGAGCATAACCGTAGGCTGAAGAGCGATGTGGACCAGGAATAAACCCTAAATACCAGCGACGGGGGGGGCGTGCATTGGCTACAAAACTAGACTCATGATACATAATAGCCATCATAACTGGGATGGGGGTTCCCCAACGCTGATGACTGCTATTTGCCGCTTGGTACCAGTCCAAGTTATCCGCAAAAATATCACATAGGTTATGAGGGTTTTCCGGTGGCGGTGTATGAGCACAACCTGATATCAACACACTCAATAACAGTAGCGACAGCTTAAATCGCTGCCGAACTGTCAGGCATCCCGTGGATGCTTGCTTATGTTTCCAGTAGTGCCAATAAATCGCGCTCATCAAGTATCGGAATCCCTAATGACTCAGCTTTGCTTAACTTAGAACCTGCTTTTTCGCCAGCAATAACTGCTGTTGTCTTTTTCGACACAGAACCAGCAACTTTTGCTCCCAGCAATTGTAATTTTTGCTTGGCTTCATCACGACTCATGACGGATAATGTGCCAGTCAACACATATGTTTTGCCAACCAGCTTTAATTTTTCTTGTGTTGGCTGAGACTGCTCAGGCCAATCCACCCCAGCCGTCTTCAGCTGATTTATCACATCCCGGTTATTTTTCTCTTTAAAGAAACACACAATATGATGTGCAACCACAGGTCCAACATCAGGCACTTGCAGTAAGTGCTCTTCTGTCGTATTTATTAAAGCATCCAGGGAACCAAAATAATTGGCTAAGGTTAATGCTGTGGTCTCCCCAACTTCGCGAACACCCAAAGCATAAATAAAACGAGCCAATGTAGTGTGTTTAGAACGCTCAATCGCGTCTATCAAGTTCTGGGCTGACTTATCCCCCATTCGTTCCAGTGTTACCAAATCATCCTTTGGCAAGGCATATAAGTCCGCAGCCGAGTGCACAAACTCTTGATCAACTAGCTGCTCAACCAACTTATCCCCTAGTCCATCAATGTCCATGGCTCGCCGACTGGCAAAATGCTTAATAGCTTCCTTGCGCTGAGCAGAACATACCAGCCCACCGGTACAACGTAACGCGGCTTCTCCGGCAACCCGCTCCAGCTCAGAACTACAAACAGGGCATTCTGTTGGCACGATAATATCTTGCACGTCAGTGGAACGCTGTTCTACGACAACACGCACCACCTTCGGAATCACATCGCCAGCCCGGTGAATAATTACAGAGTCCCCGACTTTAACCCCTAATCGCTCAATCTCATCCAAGTTATGTAAGGTCGCATTACTCACAGTAACCCCGCCAACAAAGACAGGCTTGAGCCGAGCAACTGGGGTCAATGTTCCTGTTCTACCCACTTGAAACTCAACAGCTTCCAATGTCGTCATCTCTTCTTGCGCAGGAAACTTATAGGCAATTGCCCAGCGTGGTGCGCGCGAGACAAAGCCAAGCTCCTCTCTTAATGCTAATGCATCGACTTTAAAGACGATGCCATCGATTTCGTAAGATAATTGCTCGCGGCGTGACAGTAATTGCTGATAGTACTTATCACAGGCTTGAATAGAAGGTAAAACCTCCATTTCCTTGTTTATTTTAAAGCCCCACTTATTAAGTTGATGCAAAATTTGGCTATGATCCCCTGGTAACTCATCACTGCAAACACCTACGCCATAACAGCACATTTCTAAGGGACGTGTAGCTGTAATACGGGAGTCAAGTTGTCTAAGGCTTCCCGCTGCAGCATTGCGCGGATTAACAAATGTTTTTTCCCCTTTAGCCTGGGCTTGCTCATTAAACTGATGGAAACCCGCCTTGGGCATGTACACTTCGCCTCGAACCTCAAGACGATCCGGCACATCTTCACCTAACAGCACCAATGGAATTGAGTGGATCGTTCGTAAATTCTGAGTAATGTCTTCACCACGCTGACCATCACCTCGTGTTGCGCCTCGAACCAGCTTGCCACGTTCATACAATAAGCTAACAGCAATGCCATCCAGTTTTGGCTCAGCGACATACTCAATATCAGTGATATCCAAGCGCTCTTTGCAGCGACGATCAAAATCATGTAATTCATCCGCTGAAAAAGCATTATCCAGCGATAGCATTGGCACTTCATGAGTAACCGTAGCAAACGCACTAGCAGGTTCAGCCCCCACCCGCTGTGATGGTGAGTCAGCAGAAACAAGCTGTGGATACTCCTGCTCTAACTGTTGTAAACGTCGCAGCAGACGATCATATTCTGCATCAGGTACAGCAGGATCATCTAAGACATAGTAACGGTAATTATGCTGATTAATTTCCTGTCGAAGCTGCTCAACTTCACTGACAACATGAGAGGGAGTGGTCATAGCAAAATACCTAATACGTCCAACCGTTAATAAGGCAAGTAAAGATAAATAGTACACCATAAAAAAAGCCGGTACTCATAAAGACCGGCCTCTGCTATACCCTTTTTACCTTGGGTATAAAAATTCAGTGCTAGGTTAATGTACTATAAATCTGGGAATTAATAACCTGCTAAGTGATTAACGCACCATTTGCTTGCGCACCAGGTGACGTCGTTCATAGTCCATAATACGCTGTTTACAGTGTTCAAGTGTTTGTTGAGTCATCACACTACGATTTTCGTCTTTTAAGCTTCCGCCAAATGTTGAGGCAATATCATGGGCTGCTAATGCCATTTGCTCAAATGCCCGCATTGGTTTATCTGGCCCAGGTAGACTCATAAAAAAGCTAACGGCAGGTGTACTGTATTCAGACATATTATCAAGATCAAAAGTACCTGGCTCAATACCATTAGCCATACTGAACATCAAAGCACCTTTTTCACCGCGATTAACTGATGAATCATAGCAGTGAAAAATATTCATATCGCCAAATCGCAAGCCATTTTTAGTCAGCAAGGCTAATAATGCATCACCCGCAAAACTGGTATCAGGCTTAGCAATGACATGAATTACTATAATGTCTTCCACAGCCTTTTTAGTGTCTATTGAGTCTTCAACAGAAGCCGTATCGCTTGCTGTCTTTTTCGATTGCTTCCAGACTTTACTGTCTTTAGCACTTGGCTTAGCGACTGTTTTAAGCCCATCGGCCGCATTTTTGAGTAATGAAGCTTTATGAGTTGACTCACCTTTGGCTAAAACTTTTCGCCGATCATGATAAGCATTGCTGTTCATCGACAGAGGACTGACATGATCTGCCGGGTTTGCGACCAAAGGCTCTTCCGTATCAGCAAAACCGTCATTCACTTTATCAGTGATAACGGGTGGTTCCTGGTCTCCAATAGGAGATACTGGATCTGTAGCACTTTGTTTCTGCCGAGCAGCCTGTTTTTGCCGAGCAGTTTGCAAATGTTGGTGTAAAGCTTCCTGCCTCGTATCAGTAAAGGATTGATCAAAGTGATTACTCGACGGCTCAGAGTACGATTCTTCAGCTGTGTCTTGCTGAAAGTGTGGCTCTACCTTTTTAGGTGCGACTTGTTCTGTATCATCTGCTGCCTGCCCTTTTATCAGACGAGCGCCACCATGAGGTAGCTCACCATTACAATCGTCATAATAATCGCCACCACCACTCAGCCCCAAAGAAAGCTCATCTGCTTTCTTTCGGTTTACCCTCATACGACGGTAGCCGTCAAAAATGATACCGGCAATTAATAGAAAGCCGATAATAAATATGATTTCTCGCAAACCTATATCCATTGTGCCTTAATACCCTCTCGTCGCACACGCACAAGAACGTGGCAAGCAAGCTAGAAACATTATCTTTAATTATGGTCCAGAGATAAAAAAGGTCGCAATAATAGGCGTAAAAAGTTTTCTTTTTTTCTCACCATTTCGTATCAGACTTGCCAACCACTAATTAGTTTAGTCTTTATACAGCGGCAAGTGCTGCTGCTTGCTCAATATCAACAGCCACCAAGCGGGAAACTCCAGGTTCATGCATCGTCACCCCCATCATCTGGTTGGCTGCTTCCATTGCTATTTTATTGTGCGTGATATAGATAAACTGTACTGATGATGACATCTCTTTCACCATGCGTGCATAACGACCAACATTAGCATCATCAAGAGGCGCATCAACCTCATCCAACATACAAAACGGCGCAGGATTTAATTGAAAAATAGCAAAAACGAGCGCAATTGCCGTAAGTGCTTTTTCACCACCCGACAATAAATGTATAGTACTATTTTTCTTACCAGGGGGACGTGCCATAATCGCAACCCCTGTGTCCAGCAAGTCTTCACCGGTAAGCTCTAAATAAGCACTTCCCCCACCAAAAACTTTCGGGAAAAGTGTCTGCAACCCGTAATTAACTCGGTCAAAAGTTTCTTTAAAGCGTGCTTTTGTTTCTCGATCAATTTTGCGAATGGCTTCTTCCAAAGTAGATAATGCTTGAACCAAATCATCATTTTGGCTATCTAAATACGTCTTTCGTTGTGATTGGGTCTGATATTCTTCAATGGCTGCTAAGTTAATCGCTCCCAGCCGCTGAATACGCCCAGCAATTTTTTCCAACTCTGACGCCCATAAGGATTCATTGGCCTCAGCAGGTAAATTGTCCAACACTGTGGTTAAATCAAATTCATCAGCTTGCAGCTGTTCTTGTAGTGATTGACGTTGAACTTCCAAGCTTTGCGCGGTCAGCCGGTACTTTTCCAATGCAGTCCTAACCTGCTGTGCTTGTTGGTCAGCCTGTGTTCTTTGCTGTTCTAGCTGACGCATAGCATGATCGATTTCACTGAGTTGTTGTTTTGCCTCAGTCATTTCTTCCTCGATCATTAAACGCTCTTCAAGCAATGCCTCCAGCTCAACAGTTAAATCATCAACAGGCAGCTCACTTTCCTCAAGGGAGGCCTGAATTGTATGCTTCCTCGCCAATAGCTTTTCAGTTTGCTGTTGTAAACGAACAACACCCTGTAACGTTGATGTAAGCTGAGTACTTAGCGATTGCTGACGGAGTGCTAACTGATGAGCTGCATCTTTGTCATGGCGTGCTTGTTGACGCACTTGATCCAACTGACCTCGAATACTATCCCGCTGCTGAAGTAAAAACTCTCGCCGTTCTTCACCTTGTGCCATTGCATCAATTGCTTCTTGCAATTTTAGCCGTGCCTCAGCAACCCGCTCTTGTTCCAATGTCAGCTGTTCACTTAGCTCGGCTTGTTCAAGCTGTAAGCGCTCGGTTCGTGCTTTGACTTCATCTACTTTTACTTTTTTAGCACTGAGATCAGCTTGTAATGAAGACAGTTCTTGTGCCTCAACACTGCGTTGCTGACGCTCAGCCTCCAATTGCAGCTCAATATCTTTCAGGCATTGCTCTGCAATATGAAAAGCTTCCTCTTCCTGCTGAACCTGACCTGTTATGGTTTCAATGCGTGCATGAAGTTCGACCATTTCCTGCTGCCGTGCCAACATGCCAGCTGCTGCATTTTCTTCTCGCGTCACCCTTAGCCAATGGTGAGATAACCAAATACCTTCAGGTGTAATAATACTTTCACCTCTAGGCAAACTATCCAACAAAGCAAAAGCTTCACCTAAGGAGTCAGCCGTTTTAATTCCATCCAACCATGGCTGTAAATCACAATTCGCTGACGCGACTTTCGATAGCAATGTATTCTGTTCAGCCCTCACACAGTCTGAGCTCACACCATGCTGTGCCGAATTATAGAGAGTCAGCGTTCCTGAGTTAAAGGATGCCAGTGCTTCAGTGAATGATCCAAACTGGTCAACGGCAAAAGCCTGCAGGTAGTCACCTAACACCGTTTCAACCGCTGTTTCCCAGCCTGGGACAACCGTTAAACCTTCTGCTAAACGTGGCTTTCCTTGTAAATGGTATTTAGCTAACCATTGTTGCTGCTCTTCACCATTATCACCCAAAGCCGCCTGCTGTAATGCATCAAGTGACGCATAACGCCCACGCGCTTCCTGCAACGTTTGCTGATATTGGTTTACCTGCTGGTGATGGGTATTTATCGTCTGCCGCTGTTGAGACATCTGCTCCGATAGTGACTGAATCAATGCTTGACCTTGCTCTTGCTCAAGCAGGCGTTCAGCTATACGCTCAGAGAGTATTTCAATTTCATCAACTAGCGGATCAATTTGTACACCCTCTTGCTCTTCACGCAAGCGCAACTGGCGGGCCTGTAGCCGAGCAATCGTCTGCTCCCACTGCTGTATACGCGAACGCTCAACTTCTGCCTGGCGCTTGGGCTCAGCCACTTGCTGGTTGAACTGCTCCCAGTCAGACTGCCAGCGTTGCATTGCCTCTTCAGCTTCCTGTAATGCCTGAGCAGACATTTCCTCTGCCTCACGCAGCAGCTCCAGCTCAGGCTCAAGACCTGCAAGTTCATCAGTCAACTGCAGCTCTAAGTTTTGGTCACTCTCTAATAATTGCTGACTTTCTGCCAAACTGGCTTCCGTTTGTTGCAAATCAGCCTTTAACTCTTGAGCCCTTGTTTTACTGTGCTGAATGGTTTGCTCTATTTTACTAATTTCATTACCTAGACTGTAAAAACGACCTTGTACTTCGTTAAAGCGATCGGTTGCTTCAATATGAAACTGTCGTTTTTCTTCCAGCGTTGCATCGACAGAACGTTGTCCAGCAATATGTTTTTCCAGCTCAACTTCCAGCATACTCACTTGCTTACGCTCTTTAGTAAGCTTTTCATCAAGTGACTTCCATTTTAATGCTTGTAACTGAGCCTTTTTCAAACGCTCTTCTGCTTTATATTCTTTGTATTTTTCCGCAGCCTGGGCTTGACGGTGTAAATGCTGCAACTGTCGATCAAGCTCATCACGTAAATCCGTCAATCGCTCTAAATTTTCCTGAGTACGACGAATACGGTTTTCTGTTTCACGGCGCCGCTCTTTATATTTAGAAATACCAGCGGCTTCTTCAATAAAAACACGGAGTTCTTCAGGTTTTGACTCAATTAAATTGGAAACAATGCCTTGGCTAATAATTGCGTAACTTCTAGGCCCTAAGCCCGTTCCTAAAAAGATATCGGTAATGTCCTTACGGCGACACTTAACACCATTAAGGTAATAGGCATTTTTGGCGTCACGCGTTACTTTTCGGCGAATGGATATTTCGTTGTACTTCGCATATTCACCCTTTAGCGTGCTATCACTATTGTCAAACACCAACTCAACTGATGCCTGTCCAACCGGTTTACGACCCTTGGAGCCATTAAAAATAACATCTGTCATTGACTCTCCCCGCAAATTTTTTGCGGAGCTTTCTCCCATCACCCAACGAACAGCATCAATGATGTTTGATTTGCCACAGCCATTAGGCCCGACAATCCCGCTCATATTGGTGGGGAACGGTACAGTGGTAGGATCTACAAAAGATTTAAAACCAGCTAGCTTAATACATTTAAGACGCATGGAAGTGTGCTTGCCTTAAGTACAACAATTTGAGTCAAAGTCCTAGCGAAACAATCGGGCCATTATCCTGATTTATACGTTACAGTGAATTGTTTTTTGTTGTTAATTGTTAATTAACCACTACAGTTCCAGTGCTTGTTCACATTTATACCCTTTATATGAGGTATATAATCCACAAGTAACGTCGACTACTACAAAACAGCGCCTAGTTTAATCAGCTTTAATCTATGTGTATACACATTAGTCAGCCAAAGTGACTTATTTACAAAGCATTTTGTGTACCATTCTTTGATACGCTCCCACTTGCCTAGCCCACATAGAAGGTAACTGTACGGCTCATTCGCCAAGAGTTTTACATTGCAAAACTAGCTGTCACTTTGCTTATAAAACAACTCGTGCTAGTACTGGTATCCAGTACTAGCACTCCACACAATTTCACCGCACAATGCGAATGAGTAGATAAACTCAGGCAGGGGTCACTTCTGAAGCACAGTGTTCATCAGACATAATGGCTAAAATCAAGTCACGATTACTGTGTGCATACTCTCGTACTAACTGTTCAATACGAGTCAGATCCCGCTGCATAATCGCGATCAGGATTTGATTAAAAAAGTTGAGTGATTGTTCTAATTCTTCTTCACGACGTGACAACGCAAGATGGTAGGTACGATGAATAGCAGGTTGTAGATTATTAAGAATTTGGGCTAGGTATGGATTTTTAACAATGTTATTTGCTAAATCAATAACCACAAAACTACATTTGACGAACTCTTCAACATTTCCCTCTCGAGCAAGATTCTTTAGCCGTTCAAGATAAACTTCAAAAGGCTTCAGTTGGTGTAATTCCTTCCACTTTCCTGCTAACTCAACCGCTAACATGGTATAAAGGTTTTCCACCATCGCGTACAAACAGCGAATCTTATGCTCCGTTAAGTCACTTACCATTGCGCCACGCCGAGGTAAAATATCAATCAAGTGACGACGTTGCAGCAGCAGTAGGGCTTCTCGAACAGATCCCCGGCTGACATCAAGCTCATGTGCAATCTTCAACTCTTGAATACGCTCACGAGATTTTAGCTTACCAGTGATAATTTTATTCGCTAAGTGTTGTGCAATCTGCTCAGTGAGGCTATCAGCAGCTTTGAAAAACATAATCGAAAACAGTCCCCCCATTAAACAGCCAATACAGCGTATGGCGAATAGCTAGATGGGTGAGGCTTGGCTAACAAAGCGTGATTTATGGAAAACAGACTGTGTTACGTGAGCCAGGCCTTGGCCAATATATCCATCCACTACCAGTCACTCACAAGCTGTGTATAACAGCAATAACTCTCTTGTAAGCACATTCTTGTAAGTACATTGGTATCTGGTATTAATTCCACACGCCAAAACCACTAAATTACCCTTCGAATAGACCCAATCAAAAAAAGCGCCTATACCAACAGCAACCTAAGATTTATTCTTTTTTCCTTTTCGGTACTTGAAAAGCTAAAACTTGCTAATGACTAAAATCACTTAACAGGCTGTTAATACAAAACAATATTATGTTAACAACCCGCCAGCAAATGTTACTTCTCTTTATAACACGATACAAAAAACAACACTAGCAATGTAATGCAATTTCACGGCACGAATGGTATTTTTAGTTTAATGACATCTTTTTGGTCTTTAACTGATATCCCAGACTGCTCAATGTGACTATTAACGTGTTTAGGATCACCTGTTGCTGAGACCAGTGCTACTACATCAACCGTGTTTTGTTGTGATAGTTTCAACTCTGGCATCATACTCTGACTATCATCAAGCGTGACTAAACTTGGTAAATCAGCTAGCTGTAAAACAGTGACCGCTACCGGCATTTTTACGCCAACAGGACGAGCCAGCACATAGACTTTTGCCGTTTTGGGTAATGCTGCATCCAGCTTTGGGTCAGCTTCAACCAAAACCTGTAACTTCAAAGCGGCTCCAGTCTCCGAACTTACCTTGCTATCACTCGCTGAAGCCATGGCATTTGTAGACGAGGATGACGAACTCTGTTGTTCAGCGAGTAATTGTCTTGCCTTAGCAATACCCTGCCGAATGGGCTGAGCCTCCCCATCAGCAATACCTGACGCTAATATTTGTTGCCAGTGATCAATCGCTTGCTGATACTGCCCTGACTCAAATGCAGCAATCCCTAGCAAACCAAGCGCTATCTGCTGCTTAGGTTGACGTTGAAGCGCTTGTTTAGCATAAATAACGACTTCGTTGGTCATTCGATTACCATTTGCCAGGTACAGCGTTTCGGCCAGTCTCGCCATAACCTCTGCATCATCAGGCACCAACGTCTGCAGTGTTTGATATGCCTTTAAGGACTCAGAGTAGCGCTGCTGTGCAGCATAGACTCGTGCCAACCAAAACCAACCATCTTTATTGTCGGGCTGCTTTTGGACCGCACTTTCCAGCTTTTTAGTAAGTTCAGGCAAAGATAAGTTAGCCAGCTCTGCAGAAGAAGGCATTGAAGCCACCATAGACAACTCTCGGCTTGCACCAAGCTGCCAGTAAATAGCCAGAGCCAAGCAAGGCACAATAAAAGCTACACCCCACATAGTCAGCCTGGCCACTTTGGACGTTACACCTTGTGTTAAATCAGGGGCTGCTTGGCCTTGAACATCCTTAAGTAATTGTCGTTGAAGCTCAACCACCATTGTCTGGTGATCCACTGTCGATATATCCCCTCGCGCCAAATTACTATCAAGCTCAGCTAACCGCTGCTCATATAAAGTTACATTGAGGCGATTTTGTTGTTTTTCCTGATCCTCACTATCAATGACACTTGTTGTTTCTGCTATGACAGCTGTTTTTCTTAACAGCGGAGACAAAATAAAAAAAACAGCTACTAAGGCAAGTACAATCAGGCTTATCCAATACAACATCATCACGACTTTTCTGACTCCTTAAGAATCGCATTTAACGCAGCCTTTTCTGCTTCAGACAATGCCTGAGGTTGTGGTTGAGAATGCCGGCGCCATAGCAAACGACCCAGTACAAATAACCCAACCATAAGTAAAATAAAGGGTAGGCTCCATAACAGCCAAGTACGTCGATCCCAGGGTGGATTGTAAAGAACAAAATCTCCGTAGCGCGACTGCATAAAGTCAATAATGGTTTTGTCAGACTCACCCGCTTGCAACATGGTGTAGATTTTCCGTCTCAAATCCACCGCAATAGGTGCATTAGAGTCAGCAATATTCTGGTTTTGACACTTTGGGCAGCGTAGTTCTTCTGTTAAAACCTGGAAGCGCTCTCGCTGCTGGTCAGAACTGAACTCATAAGTATCAATTGCAGCCCAGCTCAGTGACGTTGAGCTTACATAGATCAGCAGCACACCAGTCAACCTGAGCAAGGCGATTGCCAAACTCATGATGGATCTCCTTTTGCTTGCAGCTGTTTGACAATCGGCAGAAGTGATTCTTGCCATACCCGCTCATCAACTACACCAATATGCTTGTAACGAATGATGCCTTGCTGATCAACGATATAGGTTTCAGGTGCCCCATATACTCCTAGCTCAATCCCCAAATCACCTGTTTCATCAACAACTGTGGCTTGATAGGGGTTACCCAGTTTTACCAGCCACTGCTTTGCCTGTTGGGTATCGTCCTTGTAGTTAATGCCGACAATACGCACCCCCATCTGTTGAGCCAATTTTAATAAAAAAGGATGCTCCACATGACAAGAGGGACACCATGTTGCCCATACATTTACTAACGTAACATCTCCTTTTAATAAGGATGCATCTAGGGTTTGCTGATTTTCACCTAGGCTGGGTAGCGAGAATGCAGGGAATGGTTTATCCAATAGTGCTGATGGTAACGTACGGGGGTCCTGATACAGTGCCCGATAAAGAAAACCAGCCAGTAATACAAACACCAACAGAGGGATGAATAACTTAAGTCGTTTCATAGCAATACATTACGCATGAGAATAAACAGTTTCAGCGGTTTGCTCGTTAGAAACCACAACCCGCCGACGCCGGTAGCGCTTATCCAGCACCGCTAAAACACCACCCAGCGCCATCACTAAAGCGCCAAGCCAAATACAGCGCACGAAAGCTTTATAGTGAACACGTACAGCCCAGGCGCCCTCATCCAGCGGCTCTCCCAAGGCAACATAGAGATCTCGGGTTATACCTGGATCAATGGCCGCTTCCGTCATCATTGATCGTTGCACCTGATATTGACGCTTTTGGGGATATAACCTGGTGACGACATCACCATCAGCATTGGTCACTTTTATCTCACCCTGATCAGCTTTGTAGTTTGGACCCGTAACCTGCTGCGTTCCCATAAAAGTAAAGGTCAACCCTGACAGCTGTAATTGATCACCTGGAGCCATTCGCAAATCTCGCTCTTCACTGTAAAAGCTGGTTAACACTACACCCAGAATACAGATTGCAAAGCCCATATGCCCCAAATGCATGCCGTAATAGCTTAACGTTAATTTGCGTAGCCCTCGCCAAAGTGAAGACTGATGCTTTAATTTGCGGAATAAATCTGTTAGCGCCGATAAAGCTATCCAGATCACCACAACCAGTCCAATCCAAACTGGCAGTAACCAGCCTTGGGTATGCCAAACACTGAGGGCTGAGCCTAAAACTAAAGCGCCCAGCAACGCCCAGCGTAAATAACCAAACAGTTGCATCAACCGGCTGTGTTTCCAGTTAACAGTGATGCCAATTCCCAGCAGTAGTGCGAGCGCTACCATCAATCCAGGAAAGAACTGGTTGAAATATGGCGGTCCAACAGATAGCTTGCTGCCTGAAAGCGCTTCTGCAAGTAACGGATACAAAGTACCAACAAGAATCAGTGCAGTGGCAATCGTTAACACAATATTATTCAACAACAGTAGTGTTTCTCTCGACCACAGCGAAAATTGAGTACTACTTTGAACGGCAGGTGCCCGAAGCGCATAAAGTAGTAACGAGCCACCTACCACAAATAATAAAAAGGCTAGAATAAATACCCCACGCTCAGGGTCTGTGGCAAAGGCGTGTACTGAAGTTAAAACACCAGAACGGACTAAAAATGCCCCTAACAAGCTAAGTGAGAATGTAGCTATGGCCAGAAAAACGGTCCAGCTTTTAAAAACACCACGCTTTTCAGTCACTGCCAAAGAATGCATAAGGGCTGTACCCATCAACCAGGGCATAAATGAAGCATTTTCGACAGGATCCCAGAACCACCAGCCCCCCCAACCAAGTTCGTAGTAGGCCCACCAACTCCCTAACGCAATACCTACTGTTAAAAAGCTCCAGGCAATGGTTGTCCAGGGGCGGGACCAACGCGCCCATGCAGCATCAAGGCGCCCCCCTAATAATGCAGCAATGGCAAATGCAAACACTACAGAAAAACCAACATAACCCATATACAACATCGGTGGGTGAATAATCAGACCAAAATCTTGCAGCAGCGGGTTGAGGTCTCGACCATCGATAGGGGCATGAGGTAACAAGCGCTTGAATGGGTTGGAGGTAAATAACAGAAAAGCTAAGAAGCCAACACTACAAAGCCCTAAAATACTCAGCACACGAGCAACAAGCACTTGAGGTAAACTTTGACTAAAGACGGCAACAGCCAGTGTCCAGCCAGCAGCCATCAAGCACCAGAGCAAAAAAGAACCCTCATGGGCACCCCAGATGGCACTTATTTTATAAGGCAAAGGCAGTAAACTATTTGAGTTGTGAGCCACATACGCCACTGAAAAGTCATCTGTGGCAAAGCAGTAACCTAATGCCACAAATGCAATGAGCAGCAGTCCAAAGTGCCCTACTGCCAGTGGCTTCCCCATTGCCATCCATAATGTCTGCCTAAGCACCGAGCCCATCATTGGTACTATGGCCAGCACCAATGATAAACAAAACGCCAAAATAACTGCAAAGTGACCGATCTCAGCTATCATAATCTCTGATTCCCACCACTAATTCGTCACAGTTGCTGGAGAGGAGGAAGAAGAGTAGTCCGGATGCCCAGCCTGTTTAAGGGCACCTTCTACCTCTGGGGGCATGTAATTCTCATCATGTTTGGCAAGCACTTGATCAGCCATTAGCTCACCTGATGCATTCAGTTTGCCCACGGCAATCACACCCTGTCCTTCTCTAAAGAGGTCTGGCAGTATGCCCGTATAATGAACCTTTATGATGGCTTGACCATCAGTAATCGAAAACGTATTTGCCAAAGACTGAGTATCTCGCTGATGAGATCCCACCACCACTAGCCCACCGCCCCGAATTGTTTTATCAACAGGCGCTTTGCCCGCCGCTAACTCAACAGGGGAATAAAAATAATTCATGTTTTCATCCAGCGCCATTAGCCCTAAAACTGCAGCCAGACTTGAACCAAACACAATATACAGCACGATCCTCAAGCGGTTTTTTCTGACAGGGTTCATTGCTGTTGGGCCTCCCGTCTTAACTGACGTAAGTAGCGTTGCTTAAATCGTTTCTGCTGTGCAAGTGGCACCCAAATATTGTAAATCATGACCACCGCCGCAATACCATAACAGCTCCATACATAGAGGCCATGCTTGCCCATCGCCCAAAAGTCAGCCCAGGATTCAAAATACATGATAAGTCTCCTTTAGCCTTGATCAGCACTTATTGCTCATCAACGCTTTCACCCAACCTGTCTTATGTTCTCGGTGTAATATTTCTGCTCGCAACCTCAAAATTAAGACCACAGCAAAAAAACAGTAAAACCCCGCAAGACAAATAAAAAGTGGGTAGTACATTTCAGCCGGCATGGCTGGCTTTTCTGTTAATTTAATTGACGCGGTTTGATGCAATGTAAACCACCAGTCAACCGAGTATTTAATGATGGGAATATTAACCAGGCCGACAAGGGCCAACACGGCTGATGCCCGTGCAGCTGTTTTTTTATTATCAATAGCCGCCTGCAGTGCCATAAACCCCAGATAAAGAAACAGTAAAATCAGCATGGATGTGAGCCGGGCATCCCATACCCACCAAGCTCCCCAGGTTGGTTTTCCCCATATAGCCCCCGTTAATAATGCTAATAATGTAAAAGAGGCACCAATGGGTGCACAGCAACTGGCTGCAATTTCAGCCATTTTCATTCGCCAGATGAGTCCCACTCCACCAGCAATAGCCATGAATACATAGGTCGCTTGTGCGAGAAAAGCAGCGGGCACATGAATATAAATAATCCGATAGCTGTTACCTTGAAATCGCTCCGCAGGGGCAAAAGCTAACCCCCATACCACACCTGTCACCAAAAGCAGTAAAGACAGAATAACCAGCCAGGGTAACCAGCGACTGCTGATCTCATAAAACCATTTAGGTGACCCTAGCTTGTGAAACCACGTCCAATTCATTTATTTAAACTCTACACTTGTTTCAGGCTTATCCCGAGGCGGTAATTTTTAGTCCAGCCGCAATAGCAAATGGTGCCAACGTTAATCCCAGCGTCAACAACACAGCAAGCCAGAGTAGCTGGCCCGCTGCTGGTAACCCTTCACTGGCAGCAACAACAGCACCTGTACCCAACAGCAATACAGGTATATATAACGGCAAAATAAGCAATGATAATAACATGCCACCTCGCCGAATGCCGACCGTAAGTGCAGCCCCTATAGCACCTAACAAACTCAATAAAGGTGTTCCCAATGCGAGACTGGCAATAAGCGTCGTATAAGCTTGAGAAGGCAACGATAACATCAAAGCAAGTATTGGTGCTAAAACCAGCAAAGGCAGTCCAGTTAGTAACCAGTGAGCAGTCACCTTAGCCAGCACATGCATAAAAAGTGGCTGTGGAACGATTAATAACAAATCCAGTGCCCCATCTTCATAGTCACCTCGAAACAGGGAATCCATAGCCAGTAGTGTGGCTAATAAAGCTGCAATCCATATCACACCAGGTGCCAACTTGGCTAAAAACGCTGGATCAGGAGAAATACCCAGAGGAAATAGCGTGACAACAATTAGAAAAAATAAAGGCGGGTTAATCAGCTCAGCCTGTCGTCTAAAACCAAGTCGTAAATCACGACAAAGTGTAATCCAAGCCGCTCCCCCAGGACTTACTGCTACAGGCTTTATTGTTAAGGCAGGCACGTTTAATTCACTCACCATAATCAGCAACATTCAGTTTTTTCACGAGACCATCTGGCACATTCAGTTGGTGGTGGGTTGTTAGGATAATGGATCGCCCCTGGCTGGCCTGCTCAGCTAAAAAGGCTTCAAGATGTTGAACCCCTTTTAAATCTATTGCGGTGAAAGGTTCATCCAAAATCCACAATGCCTGATGACTCAAATAAAGCTGGGCGAGCGCAACCCGTCGTTGTTGCCCTGCTGACAGACTGTAACAGGGCACATCTTCATAACCATGAAGACCAACTTTAGCAAGCGCATTTTCAATGGTGTGAAGAGACAGCGATTGATACCAGCCTTGCAGCCAGCGCAAGTTTTCAATGGGCGTCAGTGGACCCTTAATACCTGGCGCGTGGCCTATATACAACTGTTGCTGCCTGTAGGCGATCAGTACCGCCTGTATTGCTTGACCTGCAAAGTAAATTTCGCCCTCATAATCATCAGTAAGTGTAGCTAAAATGCGTAGTAATGAGGTTTTACCACTACCATTGGCACCCGTTACCTGAAGCATTTCCCCCGTGTTAAGTGTGAAGTTCAGACCTTTAAATAACAGGCGCTCATCACGCTCGCATACTAACTGATTGACGCGTAAAAGCTCAGTCACAACAGGTAAACCATCTCCGCTAAGGTTATTCCAGCACAGGCTAGTGAGCACTTATTTCAATGCCTTCTATCCTCTCTCAATATCTTCTATTCACCTTACTGCAAACCCAACCAACCACAATAGCCAGCGACAGGTCTCACTGATATAGAAGACTTTATTGTGTTTTTACTAGACATTGCGCCATAAGATATACAACACATAATGCGCAATGACGAAATAAACTGCCCGCTATTATACCGATCTGATATAGATTGCAAATATTTGACATATACCCTTCGCGAATCAATTTTATGTGCGCTATCCATAGCGCTCACCCTAACAGGCCAGCGAAGCTGTTCTAATGTGTTCCCGACACATTAGTAGGCTTTGTTGTCACCACTCTTGACCACCAAGGATGGTGGGAATGCAGTTTATGCATAATGACATGGATGTCATGTAGTAGAGCAATGCAGGAGCAATTGCCGAGGAGCATTTAACTGCCACCCCTAAAAAATCCTTCGCTTTAGGTAAATATTTACGCTTTGTTTACGGACACTAGCCAAAAAGTGGCTGTTTTTTTTACGGGAAAATTGTTTATTTTATAGCGCCTGTAACCTAACCGAGTGCATCTGATGCTCTGTAAGGTGATTTGCAGTCAACAGAGAATTTGTCTTCGTTGTCAATGACAGCACTGGACCTGAAAAACACAGGATTAACGATGTCATTTGCCAAGCCTGTTATTCGTATCATTGGTATTGTTTTACTACTCCTCGCAGCCTTAATGCTGATGCCCATAGTCTTGTTGGCAGGAAGTCAGGACTGGAAGGTGTTTATCATGTGCTCAGCCATAACAGCAGGCTGTGGCACGCTTGCGATGGGTGTTTGCCGTACCCCTATCAATCGCCTGAACCCAAACCAGCTCTTTCTATTAACGGTTTTTAGCTGGGTTGTAGTGAGTACGTTTGCGTCTCTGCCTCTCATTTTGGTTGAGCAAGGACTCACTGTCACAGACGCCATTTTTGAAACCATATCAGGCATTACTACCACTGGCTCAACGGTCATCAGTGGTTTAGATGGTCTGCCTCGCGATATTTTACTTTGGCGTTCCATTCTGCAATGGCTGGGAGGAATTGGCATTATTGGTATGGCGGTCGCTATTTTACCTTTTCTCCGGGTTGGAGGGATGCGGTTATTCCAAACAGAGTCTTCTGACTGGTCTGATAAAGCCCTTCCACAGTTTCGTGAAGTCGCAAAAACTATCGTACTGTTGTACTTAACACTCACCGTAATCTGTGTGCTCTGTTATCGGTTAGTGGGCATGGACTGGTTTAATGCACTCAACCATGCAATGACTACCATCTCGACAGGTGGTTTCTCCACCTCTGATCAGTCTATGGGGCAATTTACCGCCCCCAGCATTTTATGGATTAGCACCTTGTTCATGGCATGCGGGGCGCTACCTTTTACTATTCTGGTAAGGTTTTGGCATAGTCATGATATTCAACTGTTAAATGACCAACAAATAAAAGGTTTATTAATCAGCTTTGCCGTACCATCAGTGATGCTAGCTGTTTTTTTAGCTCAGCAAACTGACACTGACTTTTTTCAAGCCATTACCGTCACGACATTTAATGTGGTATCAATCATCACCACAACGGGCTACGCATCTACGGACTATACCCTTTGGGGAGAATTCCCAATCGCAATTTTCTTTATTATCACGTTTATTGGTGGTTGCTCAGGGTCTACCAGCGGTGGTGTTAAAATTTTCCGTTTTCAGATTTCATGGTGTTTAGTCCGTGAACAGTTACGTAAGCTTGTTCATCCTTATGCGATCGTCAGCCGACGTTACAACAACCGCAAACTCAGTGATGACATTATTGCCTCAGCAGTTGCTTTTGCTTTTATCTTTTTCCTATCCATTGCTGTATTTACCATTTTGCTGTGCTTACTGGGAGTTGATCTGATGACCAGCCTAACGGGTTCTATTACAGCGTTGACCAATGTGGGTCCCGGACTTGGTGACACCATTGGCCCCGCTGGCAACTTTGCAAGTTTACCAGTAGGTGCTAAATGGTTATTAGCCATTGCCATGATTCTTGGTCGACTAGAGTTACTCAGTGTGCTGGTGGTATTCTCTCGAGACTTTTGGCGACGTTAACTATGAACCTGTTTCCTCCCCAGTGGTTAAGTCACCCTTACTGGCTAGCATTGACCACCCCCATTTTAGCCACAGTGTTGGCCGCGGCTGTGGCTAGCTACCTGCCGATTGCGAACGTTTCACTCATATATTTAACGGCAGTGTTACTCACGGCGCTTCACACCCACACCACACCTGCCATTTTGTGTTCACTCATAAGCTTCTTGACGTACAACTTCTTTTTTATGAGTCCACGTTTTACCCTTGAAATGATTCATCAAGAAGAAATCCTCACAGTCTGTTTTTTTCTACTGATTGCACTCGTGGTTGGACGAATTGGTGGACGTCTTCGGCAACAAATGCAGCTATTACATAGCAATGATAAAATGCTGCATCATCAACTCCAGCTTGCCCAACAGTTGTCGTCTTGCCTATCACAGCAAGCTGTGCTTGATTGTTTATGTCAACATATTAACCAAGTACTCAACGTCAACTGCCAACATTATCCACCTGATAGCCTTCCTCCACTGGAGCCTGCCGCCCTGAGTGCTTTTCAAAGTGCTGCGCAGCACGCTCAACCTTGTGGAGCTGGTGCCTCTAGTTTTAGCCAAAGCCCATATTTATTTTTTCCAGTACAGGGTGATAGTGTCATTTCCGTACTCATGCTCTCTGCCAAAACAGAAGCATCCCCTTTTCCTCCAACTACCATACTTATTCACACCTTTGTCCAACAAGCTGAACAAGCACTTCGCCAATGTGCTTTGATGAATAGCCTGCAACAAGAAAAAATGAATAATGAACGGGAGATGCTGCGGTCAGCCCTACTGTCTTCAGTCTCTCATGACTTACGAACCCCACTGGCCACTATGATTGGTTCAGTAAGTACCTTACAAGCCTTTCATCAGCAACTCAGTGTAGATGACCAGCAAGAGCTGCTGACAGCTATATTAGAAGAAGCTAAGCGCTTAAACCGCTATGTTCAGAATTTACTGGATATGACCCGGCTAGGACATGGTGAATTAAAACTGGAAAGAGACTGGGTCACGATAGAAGATATTATTAATGTCACTCTCAAGCGCAGCAAGCCCCTCTTACAGCACCAATATATTCATGTCACAGGTGTGCAGCCAACACCACTGCTTTATGTTCATCCCGCTCTAATTGAGCAAGCACTATTTAATGTTGTCGAAAATGCCATTAAATTCACCCCTAAGGATGGAGTAATTGAGCTGCAAACAGCCCAGCAAGAGGATACATTGCTCCTGAGCGTAATAGACGAAGGACCAGGTATCCCTGAAGATGAGCGAGAACAAATTTTCGATATGTTTTATACCGTAAGCAGAGGGGATTGTAAGCCTCCCGGTACCGGTTTAGGACTAGCCATCAGTCAAAGTATTCTTCGCGCCCATGGCGGATTCATTGAAGTCACAGCATCATCTGCCCCTAACACAGGAGCAACCTTTGTCTTTCATATTCCTCTCCCCACTCAACAGCCAATAGAGGAGCCTGTCGATGGCACGGATTCTGATCATTGATGACGAACCTCAGATACGCCGCTTTTTACGTATCAGCTTACAATCTCAGCAATATGAAATTATTGAAGCTGAAACCGGACAGCAAGGTATTAATCTTGTGGCGACAGAGCAGCCAGATTTAATCGTGCTCGATTTAGGCTTACCAGACATGGACGGACAGCATGTGTTGCAAGAAATACGACAGTTTGCTCAACAACCAATACTGGTTTTGTCTGTAAGAAACCAGGAGCATGAAAAAGTCATGGCCTTTGATCATGGCGGCAATGATTATGTGGAAAAGCCCTTTGGTATTAAAGAGTTTCTTGCCCGAGTCAAAAATTTACTGCAGTGTTTTGCCAACGTGTCAACACCCACGGTTGAATATCAGCAGCAGGGCCTCTACATAAACTTTGCTTCTCGAAAAGTACTGGTTGATGATCAGCCTGTCCACCTATCAAAAAAAGAGTTTGCACTACTACAAACCCTGCTTAATCACCAAGGTCGCTTAGTAACTCAACAGTTTTTACTTAAGGAGCTTTGGGGGGAGCACCATATTCATGACACTCATTACTTACGCATTTTTATTGCACGACTCAGGCAAAAGCTGCAAGACAATCCTATAGAGCCTCGCTTTATCGAAACAGAGCCAGGAATTGGCTATCGCTTTATAGGAGAAGATACTGAAGGTGTTTCAGTGAGCCAATAGACGACAGCAGCTAGCTATTTTCCGTCATCATTTTTTCATGTATTTCTGGTGCTCAAAGATCAATGACCAGAATTGCCTCTGGCTCATCAGCCAATACCTGTCGAATAAATGGTTTCACTTGTTGATGCTCAGGGTGAGTCAAATACACATCACGTGCAGCCAAATTCTCAAACATCATATAGAAACCATGAGTAAAACCTTGCTGCTTACCTTCTGGACTGATGTTTTTATTAAAAATCACTTGTCGTAAACCAGGTATCTTACCCTCTAGACTCACCAGAGCGCTTTCGAGTTGCAATGTTTCCTGCTCGGTAATTGCAGATTTACATTTCAACAATACAATATGACATACCATTCTGCCCCCTTATATTACTGCTACTTAATACGCTTACCAAGACAGCCTACCAGTTCATGCCCAGGTTATCACTGCGTTATGACTTTAACTGTGCATACTCATGCTTTAACTGCTCCGCCTTACGCCGTTCTGCCCTTGCTTTTTGCTTAAGCATACTTACCCGTCGGTTATCAAAGTGCTGATAAACGGTTATCTCACGAGCCTGCTGCTCATACTCTCGGGCTTTTCGCTCACATTCTGCAATCTGCTGCTTGAGTTTGTTTATTTTGAAGGTTAACTCTGTCATATCAGCCGCCTGCCCTCCCTTAATTAATTGATAACTTATAATTAATTTATAACTTACCTCAAGCCTAGGTAGTTAGCAGATAACAGCAAACAAAACTACGCCGAAAGGCCTCAGCTAACCAACATTATCAATTGACTGCTCGACTACAAGTTGACGAATTAATAATAAAACCTGACGAAACTGTTGCTTGCTAATTTGAATAGGCACATGCTTTTCACCAACACAGGTTAACATTAGCAGCCAGCTAAAACTTTTAGCCAGCGTCTGATCGTTGACCAGTTGACAAAACATGTGATTTAAAAATGCCATTCGCTCCTGATCAACACTTTGCTGGTGATTTGCAGCATAACTACAGTGCTGAGCCCAAGCCCGTATAGCCATCTCCAGCACTAACGCATCAATCCCTTGAAGCTGTGGTATCACTGTTCCTACATCTCGACTGCTGGCAACACTCACCAGCACTTCATCTAAGCAAGCCAGAGGAGCCAAGTGGCGTAGTTGTAACTCTCGAATAGCACGGGTAGCGATATGCTCCCGCCAATAACCTAATAGCTGTTCGGTAAAATCCTGACGACTCTTGAAGTGATGGTAAAATGAGCCTTTCGTCACTCCAAGCAACAATAATAAATTATCAATTGTCAGTTGGTTATGCCCTTTTTTCACCAAAATTCGAAACCCGGCATACAGCCAGTCTTCATGAGTCGCTTTAGTCATACCTTATTTATCCAGTTACTCAAATACCGAACGAACATGCTGTGCTTGCAAGAATGATTGCATGAAAATAAAAACATACGTTATAGTATGGTAGAAAACCATGCATCATACGCTATTTTGGAAAAACTTAAACAGAGAGCAGCATAACCCCCATTCATACGTAATGAATATGGTCACAGTCTGCAATGTTACCTGGGCTTCTTTGTCTTTCTACCATTAAAGTTGCTAAACAATCATTGCAAAGGAAATAACAGACTGAGAGCGATGGACAACTAACACTTTCTTTCCCTTAATAAGCGTACATAACATTACGTATAAAATACTCAATGGCAGCATGGGGTCTTTAACCCTGACAAATTAAAAATTATTTATACATGGTATGCCTGTTTTCAGGTCATTGAAGTCACTAACACTTAAGCAAGGAATTCTTCATGTTTAAACGCATGATGATTGTAATTATCATATTATTAATAATATTTGGTGCTATTTTTGGTCTGAAATACCAGCAAATTACCGAAGGCATGGCTGCATTTGCAAATTACAGCCCTCCCCCCGTTACAGTCTCTGCCGACAAGGCCAAAACTCAAAACTGGCAACCTTATTTAAATTCAATTGGTACACTCACCGCTGTCAACGGTGTAGAAGTGAGTACCGAAGTGGGTGGTACAATTAAAGAAATACTATTCAAATCTGGTGAAGAGGTTTCCCAAGGTCAAATCTTAATTAAAATTGATGATCAAGTTGAGCAAGCAGACTTAAAACGTTTTGAGGCCCAACTAAAACTGGCCAAAATTAATTACGAACGTGATCGAACATTGCTGGCTAAGCGGGCCATTCCTCAAACCACTTTTGACCGCAGTAAAGCAACATTAGAAGAAGCCGTCGCCAGTGTCGAAAGCACCAAGGCCGTTATTGCGAAAAAAACAATTCGTGCTCCTTTTAATGGGAAAATTGGTATTCGTATGGTCGACCTTGGAGAATATGTCTCGCCAGGAACACCTATTGCTACACTTCAGGACACTAACCCTTTATATGTCGATTTTAATTTACCAGAGCAGGACTTCCCTAAATTAGCCATTGATCAAACAGTAGAGTTTACCGTTGAAGCCCACAATAAAGATGTATTCAGAGGAAAATTAATTGCCATTAACTCAAAGGTGAATGAAGAAACACGGAATTTGCTAGTTCGAGCCAGTGTCAGTAATGAGCAAGATAAACTGTTACCTGGTATGTTTGCTAATTTACGTGTTTTATTACCCACCACAAAACCTGTCATTACCGTTCCGCTTACAGCGATTACTTACAGTTTATATGGCGACTCGGTATTTTTAATTAAAGAAGAAGGCAAGGCTGAAGATGGAAACCCCTTACTGACAGTCACCCGCCACTACGTCAAAACCGGTGAAGAGCGCAATGGTGAAGTGGCTGTCCTTAGTGGTCTGGAAGCTGGGGCGCAGGTTGTCACTTCTGGTCAGTTAAAGCTGAATAATGGTACCCGCATCATTATCAATAATGATGTTGAGTTGTAGGCAGGAGCTACGCCATGCATTTTACTGATGTTTTTATAAAACGACCGGTGCTGGCCACTGTCGTTAGTATGATGATTTTATTATTAGGGTTTAAAGCATTTGAAACCCTCAGCATTCGTCAATACCCTAAACTTGAGAATGCAGTGATTAGCATTACTACCACTTATGCAGGTGCCAGCAGTGATGTTATTCAGGGCTTTATTACTACCCCAATCCAACAGGCCATTGCCAGTGCTGAGGGGATTGATTACATCACTTCAAGCAGCCAGCAAAGCGTATCTTCAGTTAAAGCCAACCTTATTTTAGGTTATGACGCCAACGCTGCATTAACTGAAATAATGGCCAAAGTAGCTGAAGTTCAAAATGAACTGCCAGAAGATGCTGATAAGCCTGTGGTCGCCAAAGAGTCAGCAAGAGGCACCGCTTTGCTCTATATGAGTTTTTACAGCGAGGAAATGAATAACGAGCAAGTTACCGATTATCTCACACGTGTCGTACAACCCAAATTAGCTACCATTGAAGGTGTCGCTGAAGCAGAAATATTAGGTAAAAAAACCTTTGCCATGCGTATTTGGTTAGACCCAGTAAAAATGGCAGCTCATGGGATTACCAGTGAAGATATTAATCAAGCCATCCGCACCAATAACTTCCTGTCTGCTGCAGGCGAAACAAAAGGTGAGTTTATTGTTACAGGGGTTAATGCTAAAACAGATTTAACTTCACCTACAGCCTTTGGCAACATCGTTATTGCCAGCCGTGAAGATGCACTGGTACGTGTTAAAGACGTGGCACGAGTTGAACTATCGGCAGAAAGCTTTGATTCCTATGTTGCCTTTAATGGTATTCAGTCCGTCTATATGGCGATTAGCTCAACGCCTTCTGCCAATCCTCTGGAAGTCATTCAGCGGGTACGAAACAAACTACCTGAAGTCAAAAAACAACTGCCTTCTGCCTTAAAAGCAGATATTGTCTATGACGCCACTCGCTTTATTGAAGCGTCTATTAATGAGGTAGTCAAAACGCTGATCGAAGCAACGGTTATTGTTATTTTTGTTGTTTTCCTATTTTTAGGCGCGTTACGTTCAGTGATTATTCCGGTGGTAACCATCCCCTTATCCATGGTAGGTGTTTTATTTTTTATGCTGGTCATGGGTTACTCGATTAACCTACTTACCTTACTCGCCATGGTACTGGCAATTGGCTTAGTGGTAGATGATGCGATTGTCGTACTGGAAAATATTCACCGCCATATTGAAGAGGGATTAAGCCCCTATAAAGCAGCCATTTTAGGTGCTCGAGAAATTGCCATGCCTGTCGTTGCCATGACAATTACGTTGGCAGCAGTCTATGCACCTATTGGTTTCCTAGGAGGGCTTACGGGGAAATTATTTACAGAGTTTGCCTTCACGCTGGCAGGTGCTGTTATTATTTCAGGTATTATCGCCCTGACGCTATCCCCCATGATGTGCTCTAAGTTATTACAGGATGCCAGTCACGAAAGTAAATTAGCCGCTAAATTAGATAAACTCTTCGATAAACTTAAGCAGCGTTTTCAACGTTCATTGGCCAGTGTTTTACAGTACCGTGCCCCCACAGTGGTATTTGCAATTGTCATTTTGTGCAGTTTACCTGTCATGTTTTTATTTATTGAAAGTGAGCTTGCACCAAATGAAGATGAAGGCGTGGTGTTTATTTCTTCATCTTCCCCTCAATATGCCAATATCGATTATATGAATGCCTACACTAAACAGTTTGAGTCTATTTTTAACTCATTTCCCGAGTATGATAGCTCCTTTTTGGTCAATGGCATGGGCGGCGTGAATAATTCCATTGCCGGTATGATTCTCAAGCCTTGGGATGAGCGTGAACGCAGCCAGCTTGAAATACAGCCACAGTTACAACAAAAATTAAATGATATTGCTGGCTTACAAATCTTTTCATTCAATATGCCGCCACTACCTGGATCAGGTGATGGTTTACCCGTCCAGTTTATTGTCAATACGACGGCAGACTACCGAACACTGCATCAGGTTACAGAGCGGGTACTTGCTGAAGCGAGAAAAAGCGGCAAATTCATGATGATCACCAGTGACCTGAAATTCGATAAGCCAGAATGGCAAGTCTGGATTGATCGGGATAAAGCCGCCCGGCTAGGAATAAGTATGGCCGCTATAGGTAATGCCTTAGCAACCATGCTGGGTGAAGGTCGGGTCAACCGTTTTACCCTTGATGGACGCAGCTACAAAGTCATTCCTCAAGCCGAAGCCTTATCACGTATTGATCCAAGCTGGCTGAAGCGTTATTACGTCAGAAACCAGCAGAATGATCTGGTTCCTTTGAGTACAGTTATTTCCACTAAAAAAATCAGTAAGCCTAACCAGCTTAAACAATTCCAACAACTTAATGCTGCAACAATTCAGGGTATTGTCATGCCTGGTGTTGCCTTGGGTGATGCCCTGGCATTTCTGAATGAAACTGCAGATAAAGTCTTTCCCCAAGGCTTTGGTCGCGATTACTCGGGAGTATCTCGGCAGTTCATGCAAGAAGGCAGTGCTTTATTAATCACTTTTGTCTTTGCATTAATTGTGATTTATCTGGTTCTCGCTGCACAGTTTGAAAGCTTTCGCGATCCTTTCGTGGTACTGATCAGCGTGCCCATGTCAATCTTTGGTGCACTGGTTCCGCTATTCTTAGGAGTCAGTACTATGAATATTTACACCCAAATTGGCTTGGTGACACTTATTGGACTGATCAGCAAACACGGTATTCTGATTGTTGAATTTGCGAATCAATTGCAAAAAGAGCGAGGATACAGTGTTCAACAGGCTGTACTGGAAGCGACCGCCATCCGGTTACGGCCGGTGCTTATGACCACAGGTGCAATGGTTCTTGGTGTTGTGCCACTGGTTCTGGCTGATGGGGCTGGAGCCATTAGTCGCTTCAATATTGGCTTAGTGATAGCTACGGGTATGACGGTTGGTACTCTATTCACCTTATACATTGTCCCTACGATGTATACCTTCTTTGCAAGAAAGCATCAGGAAGACACAGAGGTGGATGAACTAGTCGCGCAACCAGCTCATCATTCATCATAGGCTCAACGTCAAACTTCACTAATAGGCGATCACTATGCCTGTTAGTGAAGCCCTCTTTATTGTCTCCACCTTTCCCTGCATAGCCCGCTAGCTTCTTAGCCTACCCAAGCTAGCCTCCTTCAACTAGACTAGAGAAAGATCAAGGAAGCCCCAATAGCTTAATTTTTATTAAAAATCATGGCTGAAAAAACAATTCTATTGGCTCGTCAACCCATCTTTGACACACAGAAAAAAGTCAAAGCCTATGAGTTACTGTTTAGAGATCAAAATGACTATCAAGCCATTTTTGAAGATGGGGATGCCGCCACTTCAAACCTGTTGGATAATGTTATTGGCTCTTTACAGTTAGATGAAGTTATTGGTGAGGTTCCTGCCTATATCAACTTCACTCATCAACTTTTGTTCAACCCACCAGCACTTGATAAAAGCCGTTTTGTCATTGAGGTGCTAGAAGATATTATCTTTGACGAGCAAACTGTTGCTGCCGTAAAACAGCTTCATAATGATGGTTACACCATTGCCCTTGATGACTATCAGCACAGTGAAGATAAACCTTCCGTCCTACCCTATGTTGATATTGTAAAAATTGATGTACTGGATACCCCCAAAGAAGATATTCCCCAGCTCTTGGCTGAATTAAAAGCGTTTAATGTAAAAACCCTGGCAGAAAAGGTTGAAACTTACGGTATGCTTAGCTTTTGCCGAGATGCTGGCTTTGATTTATTCCAAGGATATTTTTTATGTAAGCCAGAACAAATTCACGGTCACCGGCTTGAGTCCAACAAAGCGATCGTGATGCAGCTATTAGCTAAACTGCAAAATCCTGATGTAGAGGTATCAGAGTTAGAGTCCATTATCGATAAAGATCCTACCATTGCGATCAAAATCTTAAGGCTTGTCAACTCAGCCTATTATCGCCGTACAAGAACCGTTGAAAGTATTAAGCAAGCCATCACCATGTTGGGGATTACTCAAATACGCAACCTGGTCATCATGCTTAAACTTAGTACACTGGTCGATAAACCTAACGAGCTTATTGTGCTGGCTCTGCAGCGAGCGTTAATGTGTCAGCTTATGTCACGACACATTAAAGGCTGTGATCCTTCACAGTATTTTCTCGTCGGTTTGCTATCAATGCTTGATGCTTTTTTTGATCAAACATTAGAAAGTGTTTTATCCAGTCTCGCCCTACCCACTGAACATATCGACGCAGCCTTACACTTTAAAGGCACCATGGGGTTTATCTTATCAACCACCATATTATACGAGCAGGCGGCCTGGCAAAAAATAAACTGGGGACGGCTACTTCAACTTAACATTAGCGATTTTATTGTGCGTGATGCCTACCTTGCCAGCTTAAGTGCTGCACACCAACTACAAAAGCTGTAAGCTTATTCTTCATTATATTGATGCACTTTACATGTGGGATTGGCTGAAATTAACCCATATCTTTAAGCGTACAAAATAAGTCAGCCATAAACATTCGTACAAAAGCTTTTATAAAAAGAGCCTTCGTATAAAAATGCCCGCATGTAAAGTTTCTTAATACAAAAGAGGTCTTTTCAACTGTGGAAGCATCATCACCTACTTTGATTGATATTGGTGTCAACCTTGCGGATAAATCTTTTAATAACGATAGAGAGGATGTCCTCTCAAGAGCAAAACAAGCTGGTGTGAATACGCTGATTATTACAGGCACTTCAGTCAATGGCAGTGAGAAAGCCCTAGAGCTTGCCAACCAATATGATGATGTATGTTTCGCCACTGTAGGCATTCACCCACACGATGCAAAACAGGCCAACGCTCAAAGCATGGATCAACTGCGCTCACTGGCAATGGATAAAAAAGCAGTTGCTTTGGGGGAGATGGGATTGGATTTTAACCGTGACTTTTCTCCCCGCCCTCAACAAGAAAAAGTATTTATTCAACAACTAGAGCTTGCCTGTGAATTAAAACTGCCTGTTTTTTTACACGAGCGAGATGCTGATCAGAGAATGCAAGCCATTCTTAAAGATTATCGAGATTACCTTACTAATGCTGTGATTCATTGTTTTACTGGACATAAGCAGGCCTTGTATAACTACTTGGACTTAGATTTACATATTGGTTTAACTGGCTGGATTTGTGATGAACGCCGAGGGCAACACCTACTGGAGCTTATACCCAGCATTCCTAGCAATCGGCTGATGGTTGAAACGGATGCACCTTACCTTTTGCCCAGAACACTTTCTCCCAAACCAAAATCCCGACGTAACGAACCCGCATTTTTACCTGAAGTCATAAAAGCCATTGCTGACTGCCAGCACGTTGGTTATCAAATAATAGCTAACCAAACCAGGCACGTCGCAGAGTCTTTTTTTCAGCTGCCGACCGCCCACTAAATCAGACCTTTATCTTCTAATTGTTATTTGGAGAAACTTTTTACGTTTCTCCTTTTTTATTTTTCGCAGCGTATTTTCAGACAAAAACTATTTTCTATTACCTTTTGCTATTAATTAAAATCAATTCCAAACCAACCAATAAATTTGATTAGGGCCTGTTAACACTATTTGAATCACCACTGCCTTAGACTATTTTTTCGCCTAGCAAGGCACAAGGAATGCCGTGTAGTCATTCTACATAAATGACTTGTAACACTGCTAGGCGGAAAAATAATCACGGCCCGAAGGGTTATGACGGTAAAAGCACTACTCGTTGTTGCTCATTGTTCATTTAGAATAACTAAACTTCACTCTTCGCGCCTAGATTAGTGCTTTTACCGTCATAACAGTGATATTCAAATAGTGTTAACAGGCCCTAGCACAGAATGACTAAAGGGCACCTCTAAATCAATCACCATCATCAACGCAACTAATATCTCACTATAAATAAGATAAGAAATACATATTTTTAGTTAACCGTTTATCTTTATTACATTGATTTACTTCACGAACAAAGTTTTTTTGTGACAAACTTCAAGTCATACTTATGTTTCATTGAGGTAAATTTCTCTCCCACAACTCAGCGTCAATAAATTAAAAAAAGGCACTATTGCCAACACAACCATTAAATCCTACGCACCAAATATATGGTTTTGTTTTTTTAAAATTAAAAAACAAAATCACATTAGCGACGTTAGATTAGGGAAAAGAGGATAGTTATGAACGCACTTGGTAAGGCACTGCTAAGTCCAGTGGCTTTTGCTGTAGCATCTGTATCAACCGTTGCTATTGCAGAGCCTGTTGTCATTGATGTAATGGCCGTATACACCGCCAATACTGCAAATAAAAACGATATGGCTGCCCGGCTCAACGCCTTTGTTGAGTATGCCAACCAAAGCTATATCAACAGTAAAATTAATATGCGGTTACGCTTAGTACACCATAGCGCCTTGCCTGCTAGTGAAGGTTTTGGCGACGTTATCGGTGATGGTGACCTGGAGAAATTAAAAAACAGCGAATATGTTGCCTCACTTCGTGCTCAATACGGTGCTGACTTTGTCTCTCTAGTTGGCCCTGCATCTGGTTACTGTGGCTTAGGTTATGTCGCTCAAGGCGATGAAAAAACCAATAAGCTTTATAGCTATGCCAAATCTTATGCTTTCAACTGGGTAAATATTCAATGTACCAGCTCTTATGCCCACGAATTAGGTCATAACATGAGTCTTAGCCACTCTTATGCACAAGGTAGCAAAGGTGGTGTTTACGACTGGGCACGCGGCCACGGTGAAAATAATATTTTTGTTACAACTATGGCCTACCAGTCAGCTTACTCCAGCGGTAGCTATGTACCCCGTTTACAGTATTTTTCTAATCCCGATGTTTATGCATGTAAAGGCTTAGCCTGTGGTAAACCCATCACAGACAGTAAAGCCGCAAACGCTGCAGAAGCACTTAACCGTCTAGCTGTTCAGCTGGCTGACTTTATGCCAACCAAAGTGGTTGATGAAACAACTTCGACAACTACAGAAACAACAACTGAAACCACTTCAGAGACAAAAACAGAAACAACCAAAGAAACGACTACTGAAACAACCACAACACAAACAACCGTTACCAAAACAGCCTGTAAAAAGCAGCCTGTTACTGATAACTTTGTTAAAGATGGCGACTTTAATGAAAATACTACCCACTACTGGGGAACTACCTATGGTGGTCAATTAGAGGTTGCTGAAATCACTCACGACTGTATTGATAATGTCTTACGTGCCAGCAATGGTCGATACAGTAATGGTGCTTATCAACCTATTGAAGGTTTAGAGCTTAATACTAACTACGACTTTTCAGCTAAAGTCAAAATTGATAGCGCTAACAATGTACGTCGAGATGTTCAGATCTTTTTAGTAATACCTGGTCAGCGTTATAAAACGATTAAAGTAGCATCTGTTACAGACCAGGAATTTACGGTTATTTCTGAGCGGATTAATGTTGAAAAAACCTCAACATTAACAGAGTTAAAGACAGCTTATTTATTCATTCACACACCTTATAATGATGCTGGACTGCTGATAGACGAAGTTAAGTTGACCAAGTCTAGTGAGCAGCCTAAACCTGTTGTTCCTACCTCATTACTCTACAGTAACTTTGAAAATGGTTTACAGAGTTGGGGCGCGGCTTTCCGAAGCTCAATTCAGTTGGCACCGATTTCGGCAGGAGAAGGCTCTTACAGCTTAGCCGTTACCTACCGCCCTTACTGGTACTCTGGCGCACTGTACGATGTCAAAGGTATCATTAAATCAGGCAAAACTTACACAGTATCTGCAGACTTCCGACTTGATTCGGCCGCTACAGGTACTCAATATGCTGATATGAGGTTGTACTACATCGACGATGCTGGCCATCACTGGGTTGTTATCAAACGTCAACCAACAGCTGCCGGTCAATGGCAAGCTATTAGTGGCGACATTTCGTTCAAACCCGTAGGCCAAATTCGCTACGAAAAACTCTTCTTCTTTGGACCTAAATCCGGTATTAAATTTAATATCGATAATGTCAAAGTCTTAGAGAAGCAATAAGCGTATAAAAAGGGGCATATAATGCCCCTTTTTATATAACCAATAAAATTCAAATACTGAAAAATTATTTTACGCTATAAATCTAAAAATTATTTACTGTTATATTCGACTATACTGTTTTCAAGTATCTTTTAAATAGCAGTAGGCGAAGCACTCTTTACCGATTTAATTAAACTAAGCTCACCTGTTTCTGCACACCACATAGAAAAGAAAAGCTACCCATAAAGATTTTCATCGTTTTAGAGGTGCTACCATGACCAAGCATTTAACCACCGCCGTTGTTGCCTTAATTGTTGGAGCAATTGCCGTTATCATTTTTTATCAACCCAGTGACGACGGAGCAATCCCTAAACCTGTTGCTCAAACACCAGAACCGAAAGAACAAACCACACAATCATCACAAACACAGCCATCACAAACTCCAGCATCAGAGCAAATTACGGCTGCAGCAACAACACCTGAACAAAATTTAAAAGATCAAAAACCCATTAATGTCGCGGAAATAGATGCAGCACTCATGCAAAAAGGTTCAGTTGATTACGGTCCCATAAAGGCCTGGGAACTTGACGAGCAAAATCCTATTGTTGAAGAAAATGGGTTACACGTTGCTCATGCGCAAATAAATACAGGCGTGATTGAAAACTTTGCTGTTGGCCAAACGCTTTCTTTACCATTGCCCCATATTAACGATGTGGTTGATATGAAGCTCACCAGTACACGAAATGCTATTGATGATGTAAATGTTTGGACTGGCCAAAAAGTGAACGGAGAAAGTTTTGAAACCGTTTCTATCAGTCGTGGCTCTCAACAAACCTATATGACCGTTGCCACTGCTGCAGGTGTGTATACTGTGACAATAGATAACATATCAGGCAATACTACGATTATTGATGACTCAGAAATAACTTACCTGAATTCCCAAAAAGGCACAGATGCGGTAACTCCACCCTCAATAGAGGAAGTCCCTCCTGAAAATCCAAGCTAGGGCCTGTTAACACTATTTGAATATCACTGTTATGACAGTAAAAGCACTAATACAATCAGCACCCAGAATAAAAAAAAGCCAGCTTATCCGCTGGCCTTTTTTTATCTTCTTATTAAGAACGCTCGACAATGACCCTTGTTCCTCCAAGCGGAGATGATGGTAAATCTACAAATTCCTGGTTAATCCACCGAGCATCTTCAGGAAATAAGCGAACACAACCATGACTTGCATTGTATCCTGGTACATAAGGTGAGCCATGAAGTGCAAAGCCACGGAAAAAGAACATACAGTAAGGCATTGGCGCCCCACCTTTTCCTAAAGGATACTTGGAAGATTTACAACGAGAACCTAATTTACGCTGTATTGAATAAGTTCCTGTCACTGTTCGACAAGGACGTTTTACATCAGGGCACCAGTCTTTACCTCCTGACAGAGGTCCCCAGTGGACTAAACTTCCTCCCTCATCATAAGCTCCCCAGGCTAATACATCTAAATTAACCACAATCATTTTTTCGCCTGAATCGGGAATTTGAGCTTTAAATGGTGAAATATCCATGAGTGTCATTGAATGAAGCTCATTCGGAACGGCAAGTTTCATTCCTGGGCGCAGTCTTACATTCATTCGGTTAAACCGCTGAATTAAATCTCGCCGCGTCGAATCAGGAAAAAGAGAGTGCCAGCTGTCACCTCGTTTTACACGGTAGCAGGTAATCGTTTCATACTCGCAAAACCGCTCTCCATAGTGTGACTTACTGGCAAATAATGGCGTAGTACACAACTGTGCTGTAATAAGCACTGCCAATGAACCTACATAATTCTTATTCATGACAGTAAACCTTTACTTACAACTAAATTTACTACTTAGTAGAACTTAATTTTAATATTATAGATCATTCATTTTATTCTTTTTAAAATAAAACTATCCTTCACTTTTTTTTAACGCATTGCGTTCAGGTGCCTCTTCACAAGGAATCACTCGGAATAATTTTCGCACAATAAAATTTACCGTAGGTAACCTGTGCCGCGCCCAGACATAGGTTGAAAATGGCTTAGCGCCTAAACCTGTTTTTGGTTCCGATGCCGTTCGTCCAAAAGATATAACCTGACACCCCATACTAATTCCGTGTTCAATCACCAATTGCAATAACCGGAAATAAATAGGAAAGGTTTGGTTAGTTTGTTCATCAAAACCGACATAATAACCTTTAGCAATATCTCCATCTTTGATCGTCGAAACAAAGCCTACAATTTCATTATCATGTTTAACTATTGAGCAGCAAAATCCCTTGCCTAAGGCGCTAGCTAAGGCCGAGAAGTAACCTTGTGGTAATGTTGCAGGCCTTACCTCCGCCCGCTCTTCTACTTGTAAATACAAGCGATGGATAATAGCCTCATAAGGGGCTAAATCTGTAACACGCTCATCTGTAATATTGGTCTGCTGTAAGTTTTTTATGACTTTTCTAATTCTGTTACGATACTTTGAGGTCAGTAGCTGCAAATAATCGTCAAATGAATCACAACGTTTTGGTAGATGTAGCACCATATCCGGATCTGTTTGTATCTTTCGATAACTGTAGCGCTCCATTACCATTGAATCATCCAATTCACCTTTATTAAGATCCTTTATTAACACAAAATTAACAGAGCCATTTATCTTCTCACCACGGCGAATACGATACATCAGTTCTGCAGCAATTCGCCATCCTTGCTCAACAGGTAGCTCATCACTAAGAGCTACACCATGCAAACCATTAGATACCAGATTTCCACACACTAATACACGCTCTTGATAGCGCTTAACCACTTTTTCCTTCAGTTTTTTATCAGGTAATACCAATTGTTCCCCACTAATGACCGCAAGCTGAAAAACAAATGCAGCAATGGGCTTTCCATTCTGATAAGCTAACGCGTAACGTTGCTCTGTATTTTTTGGACTATGAGCATCCAATACTTGTAAATACGCCAAACTCATAAATACTGTTTTATTTTTCGTTAGTTCACTCCAATCATCTTTATTTAAAAAATTGATGTTATCAGCGATAACATATTGGTACCCTAGTGACGTATATCTTTCCTTATGCCTTAATTTTTTATCCTTCAAAAGACGGAGTGCGTCCTTCATATTGCTTCCTTCTGAAAATGGCTATCATGTCAGCAGTATAAGCATAGTTTTTATTACGAAGCTAGCCTGGCATATCGTGAGGGATCTAAATTAAACAAAAACACTTAGCACTCCAAAGGAGTCTACACTAATAGTTAATAGTCGCACTCATCAATGTGTAACCAAAATGAAACTATTATGCTTAGTGAAACATTTACTCACGCTGCTTATTATATCGTCATCGCATGTGAGCGCAGCAAATGAATCAAATACCATCGTCTTAACTGTGATGGATTATCCCCCTTACCATAGTCTAAGTATGGAGCAGTTCGGGCCTATTCCTCGTATTATCTCTGCAGCTATCAGTCTTTCAGGTTACTCTCTTGAACTCAAATTTGTACCATGGAACAGAGCGATTGAAGAAGCCAAAACAGGGGAACAAGTAGATGGCATAATGGGAGTTTGGTATTCAGAAGAGCGGACTAAATATTTTTTATACTCTGACCCAGTAATGACTAATAAATGGTCTCTTATTAAAAAGAATGGGACAGCAATTGATCTTGCATCAAGTAACTATCGTCTTGGTACAGTAAGAGGCTATTACATTCCCGAGTCTGTCAAAAACAAGGGGTATGATATTGAGCTCGTTGCAGATGACGAAAAGAATTTACAAAAGCTTTTTTCAGGCCGTATTCAACTTACCCTCTTAGATGAAAACTACCTAAACTATTTAATTAGAGTAAAGCACCACCGTTATAAAGATGCTTTTACTATCATCAAACCACCAGTTGCAATGATGACTCAATATATTGCTATATCAAAAAAAACAGTGGACCCCGAGCAAAAAATTTTAGTCATCAATCACGGACTGAAAAAAATAAAGTCGTCAGGTACTTTTGACAAAATCATTAAACAAGAGAGTATTAACAACTAAGATTAATACTCCTTTTTATCAGTAGTTTTATCACGCAATTTTTTTCATTCTGAGCTTATCAAGCTGTCGACTGCGCATTTTTCTCAGCAGTTCTTCAGCAGGCAAGAAGTCTTTTTCAGCCGATTGTGTTAACAAACAAATCGCTTCACTATGAGCATTCTCATCACCAAGTTTGCCAATTAGCATTAAACTTGCCAGTGTGTACATGGCTTCTGTATGCCCTTGTCCTGCCGCCTTCTGTAACCAGTAAATCCCATCGCTACTTGGCGCTGCCGAGTTTGCTTTGTAAATTTTCCATAAAGTAAATTGAGCTACTGTATGCCCTGCTGTAGCAAGCTCATGAAACAATTCTATTGCTTGTTGATTATCCTGACGAACCCCATCACCGTAGAAGTACATATACGCTAACTTGAGTTTCCACTCTTCTTTACCCACCTGAGCTAAACGCTTAACAGCTCTTATATAACGAGTCCTGAAAGCTTCCGCTTTTTCAACATCAATAGATACACCATCACCATTTTTATAAATAAAATATAAGTACTGAAAAACTTCAGGAATATTATCAGATTCAGCTAACAGTAAAAACTTACTAATAGCCTCATCCATAAAATCTAATTCATACGCCTTGATCGCATCCTGAAGGAGTATTGTCTGTTGATTACTACGCATACTTAATCTATCTCTTCTAATGAACAAACCTTCATAACGCAAGGAACACTATCCCAGAGGCACATCTCACGATGAGACTTTGGCTATTTCATTCAATAATTAACCAGCAGGGCCAGAACAAGGCGCAGATTTTAGCTAGACACGACTAAATCGATCGTGACACACATCACATCAATAAAGATAAATCGATTACCCTTCTATGCTAATTTGCTATAGAAGATACAGAAGCAGTAACGAAAACACTTTGCTTGTAAGCAACCATTTACTTTTCCTAGCGCAACGGAGGTTGCAGTTAAATGTTCCACAGCATTAGCCCCCTACATGGCACTAACACATGACATCCATACCATCTTGCATTCTCACCATCACTATTGCTCAAGAGCGATAATCTAGATGCTCTGTATGGTGCAACAAACCATACCTATGTGTAGAGAACACACTAGAACAGATTTGCTAGTCCGTCAGGATAAACGTTATGGATAATGCACATAAAATTTGTTGGTGAAGGGTATACATTTAAATATATAACTTTTTTATGGGAAACTTTACATGCTTGCTATCGACTTTCATGCGACTAAATGGGTAGTAACTACAGGATTTCTGTTATTACTTTCAATTTCAGTATCCTATGCCCAAAATAACACCATCGTCCTCGCAGCTGAAGACTGGAATCCTTATGTAAATCAAAATGATAAGGACTACGGATTTATCTGTAAAGTAATTACTCATGCGTTTGCCAAAGTGGGCATTCATGTTGAATATCACTTTGTAGCATGGGCTAGAGCTTTAGAGATGGCCCAAAAAGGGACTATTGATGGCACTTTTCTATGGTATAAAACACCAGAAAGAACCCCTTACTTTCACTTTAGTAAAGAGCCTCTCGTTAAAACATCTGTAGTTTTTTTCCACCATAAAGACCTCAGTTTCGACTGGGAAACGTTGGAGGATATTACACAATACAAAATCGGAGCACCAATTGGATCTTATATATCGTCTAAGTTTACCAGGTATGAAAAAAGTGGTTTGCTTACAGTCCAACGGCTGCCCTCAGATATTATTATTTTTAAAATGCTTTTAAAAAACCGAATAGATATTTTTCCCCATGACTATATTGTTGGCTATCATGAGCTATCTAATTTCCTTTCTGAAGAGGCCATTAACAATATTACCAGCCACCCGAAACCTCTAGTAGAAAGAAATACTTATTTACTCATTAGTAAAAAGAAGCATAAAAACACTGAGCTTATAAATTTGTTTAATAAAGGTTTTTCCGAGCTAAAAGAAAGTGGAGAGTATGACCAGTTTCTTGAAGCAGTTATGAATAAGAATAACAACAATCAATTTAGTATTTTTGATCATGTTAAGCACTATATTCTACCTATACTCACAACGAAGGATTTTTAGCGGGGCTAGTCTGGTCTGTTATGACAAGCACTAACAAAGCCGTCAAACAGTGAAGCCTCTGGGTAAGCTTTGCAGTTAAACTAGCAATAGCGACTTTAAGTAATATAAAAGTGCTAATGGGTGCTTATGTTAGTAAGTAAATGAAGAAACAGTTAAATGCTCTACGACAATGGTTCCTTCCTTGCTCTACTATATGACATCCAAACCATTATGCATTAATTGCATTCCCACTATTCTTAGCAACCAAAAGCACTGTCCCCTAATAATGTGTTGAGAACACATTAAACAGCTTCACCGGTCTGTTAGAGTAAGCAATGAGTAGCGCCCATGAAATTGACTTGCAAAGGTATATAATAAGCAAGTAACAGTAATACCTTAGCTTAATCATTACTCATTAATTAGGTATGCTATAGTAAGGCTAATATTAAACAGCCCAAAAAGCTTCCTGGTTTAGTTAGAAAAATTATAATGAAAAATTTCTTTAGACCCACTATCTATATAGTAGCTGCTACAATATCTCTATTTTTTTGTTTACTATTGTCGTCCATTGGTTATGGCAAAACTATTACCCTAGCAGCAGAAAACTGGCAACCTTATGTCTTCAAGCAAGATAAACATAATGGTTTTGCCTGTCGCGTTATAAGTAAAGCTTTTGAAAAAGTGGGTGTTTCCGTCGAGTATCACTTTACTAACTGGGCAAGAGCACTAGAAATGGCTAAGGATGGAACTATAGATGGCACTTTTTTATGGTATAAAACCGCAGAAAGAGAACCATTTTTTTACTTTAGCGAAGCTCCTATACTTACAATATCTGTAGTCTTTTTTCATCGTAAAAATATGCTATTTAACTGGGATACATTAGATAATACGAAGAGTTACCTTATTGGAGCACCAATAGGGTCCCATATATCAGACGAATTTGAGAGGTACGATAAATCTGGATTGATTAACGTAAAACGCATTAGTTCAGATATCACCTTATTTAGAATGCTTATTCGAAGCAGAATCGACCTCTTCCCCCACGATTTTTTTGTAGGGTATAGCCAGCTAAATAATAGTTTCTCTGATGATTTTTCTAGGGTTATTACCAACCACCCAAAACCACTGACAGAGAGGCCATCCTACCTTTTGCTTTCCAAGAAAAATCCTGAAAATAGAAAAATCATTAAATTATTTGACAAAGGTTTTTCTCAACTTATGGAAAGTGGTGAATACGATCAATTCTTAGATGAAGTTCTCACCAAAAAGCAACCAACGCCTTAACCTGAACTTTTGCCATTACCCGCAAAAGTATCATTATATTTCCCTCTTATAAGTGGTTTTTTGCATGCTTTATCGTTCTTCTCATACTCATATTCTACGACACAAGGACCTGGAGCATATGCCTGCTTTTGTTGACTTTTTTATTATAAACTGTCTCTAACCTTATTTTTTATCAACTCCACTCATTAAATGTAAAGTTAAAATAGCAAATCATTATGGAATAATTATTTATCAAGCGCATCCAACTATGGTAACTTTTTTTCAAATGGGCGTTTGATGTAACTACAGATAAAGTTTAAGCGCCTAACTTAACAACAAGACGGGTTTGCTTATATGTTTACTATCTTCACTCATGGAATAAAGCGGATAGTAACTATAGGACTTTTTGTATTTCTGCTAGCCATAATCCCAGCAGCCCAAAGTAAAACGATCACTCTAGCTGCAGATAATTGGGAGCCCTACGTGCTTAAAGAGGAGCAGGAACATGGTATTATCAGTGAAGTGATTACTCGAGCATTTGCTAACGTTGGCATCAATGTTGACTACCACTTTGTACCTTGGGCTAGGGCATTAGACATGGCCAAAAAAGGGGCTGTTGAGGGTACTTTTTTGTGGTACAAAACTCCTGAACGGATGCCTTTCTTTTACTTTAGTGATGAGCCACTAGTAAAATTTTCCGTCGTTTTTTTTCATCATAAAGATCTTAAATTTAACTGGGAATCACTGGATGATTTAACCGAGTATAAAATAGGAGCCCCTATAGGGTCTTATGTTTCCACAAAATTCGCTGAATATGAAAAGAATGGCGTGCTCAACATACAACGTTTCCCTTCTGATCTTATCTTATTTAAGATGTTAATAAAAAACAGAATAGATATTTTTCCTCAAGACATCATCGTTGGTTACCAAGAACTCAATAACCATTTTTCTGATATAGCCAAACAGTATATAACGAACCACCCGAAACCCTTAACACAAAGGGATGCTTACTTATTAATTAGCAAAAGCAACCCTAAAAACAAAAAGTTAATGGCTATGTTTAACAAAGGCTTTTCTGAACTTAAACAAAGCGGTGAGTATAGCCAACTATTTAAGACTGCCATAAAAAATAGTAATAAAAAATTTGATATTTCAAGCCAACGTGAACTCTACACTAGAGTGCTCACTGAGAACCCATCTGTGAACTCTCCAAAAGAATAATCATTCAATATCCCTCTATACTATAGTTAGCTAATGTTAAAATATTACTTTAATTCGAGCATAGGCTATGACACAAACCAACTACATCATAATACATAAAGTCATCGCTATATTATGCCTGCTACTCTCATTAGTAATATCCCCACCCGCACTCAACAACACCATTGTGCTAACTGCAGAAGACTGGCAACCTTATGTCAATCAATCTGCTGAACATCATGGATTTGCTTGTCGCATTATTAGCAAAGCATTTGAAAAAGTAGGCATATCTGTTAAGTATCATTTTACTAAATGGGCGAGAGCATTAGACATGGCGAAAAAAGGAACCGTTGATGGTTCCTTTTTATGGTATAAAACCCCGGAAAGAGAATCTTTTTTTTACTATAGTGAAAAACCCATTCTCACATTATCCGTCGTTTTTTTTCATCGTAAAAGCATGTCGTTTGATTGGGAAACATTAGAGGATACTCAAGGACTCATTATTGGAGCTGCAATAGGATCACATATCTCTGATGAGTTTGATAGATATGAAAAAGAAGGATTAATTAATGTACAACGTATTAATTCACATACCACACTATTTAAGATGTTAAAAATGGGAAGAATTGACCTACAGCCTCATGAGTTTATTGTAGGTTATAACCAACTTGTTAATGATTTGCCTGCAGAATACGCTAAGGGAATCATTAACCATCCCAAGCCACTTACTGAGCGATCATCTTATCTCATACTCACTAAAAAAAATCCTAAAAACAAAAAAATTATCAAACTATTTGATAAAGGTTTTTCTGCATTAGTTAGCAGCGGTGAGTATGATACTTTTTTGGATGATGTCATAAGCAGAAAGCCCACAACCCCATAAATAAATCCATACTAATTTTTAAAAATTGCGTTATTAAAAATAATACAACATACCTTGCAGATTCATTATTGCATGACAACCCTGCTAGTGCCTTTAAAACAAAAATTGTAGCTATCCTAACCCTACAATGGGAAGCAAGGACTGCCATACATTCAAGAAACGGTAATTGATCTACCCTGCCCTCGTTTTACAAATAACAAATAATTACCTGCAGGCTTAGCTATCGCTCCCACTTCCTTGTCCAAGCGGATAAAATGTGTAAATCACTTTCTTCAGTTTGGTTCACCACCGAATAGGTGATGTGTTGATACTCTTCGCTGACGCGGGGTATTAACTGATAACGCGCCGCAATGCTTTTTACAATATCCGTTAATAAAAACTCAGGAGCCGCTTGTCCTGGATGCTGCCAGGTTTTTGTGTTAGGGGCTTTCATTTCTTTGCGCATGTAGAGGGCAACACAATCTGGTGATCACGGTCATCTAACTGGATAGAAACCATATCAGAATCAAAACCTGCACAATCAACCACCTGCAGATTTAATAACCGGGATTTAATCTGCTGAGTAATATCGGTGTTATTCGCAACTATGTTAAACCAGGGTGTTAATCCCATAGTTTCACCTGTGGTTTCATTGGTTGATTAGGTATTTCAGGTAAATTAATGATCGTTCCTGAAGGTAAAATCGTAGGCAATTTAGCCAAGCCAGGATTCGCTTCAAGTATATGCTCTACGACAGCTTCGGTATAACCATAATACCGCCAGGCTATTTCATCCATCGTTTGCCCCTGGGTTGTTCGATAACGGTGCATCATCATCCCCATAGCGACTTAAAGAAAGTTGAAAAGTAATTTTTTGCGGACGACCATCTTCTAAAAAAAAGTTTGCTCAGACTCTATCGACTCAATAACAAAATGGCCTAACACAGAACCTGTCCCTTCGACTAATAGAAAAGGTTGGCCTCTCCCCGCTTCTTTTCGTAGTTGCTCCACTTGTTCCAGACCACCTAAGTAATGCGGATAAATCACGCCGTTAAGTGTTAAGTTCTGCTGTCCTGGACCTATGTATTGGTGAGCTGGAGTGTTCGAAATACGCTCCTGCTGACTCCACCGAAAATGATGAGTTTGCTGACTGGATTGATAAGCAGCCGTATCGCGACTAAACCGAAAACAGACTTGTTGCTGAGAGTTGGTGAGAATTAACATAGGTTGGGGCATAACAAGCTCCTTTAGCTATGCCCAATATTATTAGTGATTTCAGTGTTAAGGTAGGGGAAAAGTTGGTTAGATAAAGTTTTTAAACCATCTTTTCCACTTCAATAACATAGGTTCTTGGTATTTTGTCATGCCAACCTACGGGCCTATCATTTTTGCTTCCAAACGATAACATATCAAAAGGGATCAGCCGGCAAAGTGTACGTATAACCACTTGGAAAAAGTTTGGCTTTAATCCCTGACGATTGACGACTTTAGTTTGTGTTATAAGTTTCCCAAGAGTTCTCCCCCATATTGCTTCCTGAGGAACAAAATAAACGAGAAATGTTATAATGACTATAACTTTCTCATTATATATATACTCTAAATGAGTAGCCTCAAATACATCCAATAAAAGCGCAATAACTATAGCTACAGGAAATGCAGTAATAAATAAAAATATTGAATCAATCACCATATTCATAAAACGCTTCATTGTACCCGCTATTTTTGTCTCTTCAAATACAATGTCATTTTTTGATAGGTCTGCTTCAGGTGACTTATAGACTTGATTATTCATTGATTACTTGCTCACAGGCTATTCATGAATTCAATTGCCCGCATATTAACTTCAGATACTTCCTGCGGACTCACATTACCTTCATTACATGGAATAGCCTCACCATAAATCATCATAAACATTCTACTTTGAGAAGGAGGCAAAACTCTATAATGAGTTTTCTTAATAATACAATTCTCAGCAAATTTTTTGTGATCATCTTTAGGTAAACGACAAGGATAAAAATGAGTTTTATAGCTCATCCCCTTAAACATCATATTATCACGATTAAGTAGCTCTTTATCTTTTAAGTCATTAATATAATATGTATTTGCGCCAGCCTCTTTAAATCTCACAACAAAGAATTTATCAATATCACCATTTGAGTTTTTATGAACAAAGTAATACTGTTCTTTTTTGTCATATGAACCACTAAAACCACTATGATACTGGCTAAATCCCTTACCTTTTGATGATTTTACCAATTCAAATGACTTAGGTATGTTGAGCTGTATAGCTGGCGATGCGTTAGATACCAACACATTATCATTAACGCTTCGCTTTACGTTAATACCACAGCCCGCAAAAAACACTGATAAAACAATAAGTAATAAAGCTTTCTTCATAAATAACCTTACGTAGTGACTGCACAGATACTCGTAAAACGCGGCATATTAGCAGTTAGTTAAGTGGTATCCAATAAGAAGAAAAGCTTATACTGAGCCAGCTCAATATCGGACCTGAAGAGGGTGAATTCTCTAAACCAATTGAACGAACAGTGCTCTCTATAGAAGCGTATGTGCTGGAAGGCTTATCCGTTACGGCGTAGCTGACTCCTTTGGCTATACCTGGCTTACAAAATAAGCACATAAATTTTATTGGGGAATTTAGAAAGTTATTACTCAGGGTTAAAAACCAAGTTAAACTTTCTGTAATTTCTCTCATAAACTTCAGACTTCAACTCGCCTAATTCCTTTATCGGAAACCCATTCTTAATTGCCTCCAAAGCACTTCTATCAAAAGCTGCATTCCCACTTGGCTCAATGACTTTGGAGCTTACAAGTGAGCCATCACTTTTAGTCCGAATCTGAATTTTAACTTGTAACCCCTTTACAATAGGCTCAGGCTTAATCCAGTTTTTTTCAATTCTAGCTTTTATGATCAGCGCTATACTTTTGAGACTCTGGGGAAGCTTAGTTTTTGGTTCGACTACTTTTTTCTGTAAGCCTATACAACCAGTTAACACAACACTTAATAAAACCAGCAACAGATAATATTTTTTCATTCGCAATATTTCTCATTTTTTCAAATTTATTACTTTCGTGCTTGCCGCCAGATCATGTAAACATCTACGTCCACTACCAAAAATAAACAGTGAATCAACCACAAATAGAAAATTAATAATCAAGCTTCCAATCCAAAATAGAAGCATTCTAAAAATTAGTATTATAAATATATTTTGCTTCTCACCATCCTCAGATCTAACAATTGCTATCTTTAAAAATTTTTTCCCAATTGTTTGCCCACCCACAATTAGCAGATACAGATTTAATATAAAGTACAAAAACAACATTAATACCGAAATATAATGCTCATCTTGAAATTTAGAATTATCAACCCCTAACCAATCTAAAAGCAACCATGGAATCGTTATAACACCAAGAAAAATAATTTTATCAATAACTGTAGCCCAAAAACGCCTTGACAAAGAAGCAAGCTCACAATTTTCAGATTGACTTTCTTTTAACTCAGCCTCAGGAGCCTGATATATTTCACTGCTATTCATAGCTAACCATCAAACAATACAAATACTTAGTTTATTTCTACTTCGCTACCATCTCAATTTTATCTGCATTTGCAATATCATTGTATAGGCCAAAAGCTAAAGTAAACACTCGATTGGCTCTCTCTCCTTGGACTAAATAATCACTCAAACTGTAGTCAAAGTAATTTAGAGCACTATCATCAATGTTTCGAGCCAAATTTACAGCACACCCTGTAACAAAAATCAAAACAATAAATACTGCTATAATTTTCTTCATTTTAATTATCAATCACCCACACAAACATAAATACTTTATCATGAATAAAGCCATTGCAAAGATGCATCTTTGCTAAATATCGCCACCATTTTTATTTTAATGCTTAAGTTTCTCATCATCCTTTTCCTCAACCAACTTATCGAGTTCAGCTTCAAGCGCTTTTATTTCTTCAGCGAGATTTTTATTATCTAGATTACCACCATCACCAAATTGAGTAATTACCTCTAAAATATCAATATTACTCATAGATGTGGGGAAAGGTTCAACTGGAAACACATTCGCAATGCATTGTTGTAATGTACCAAAGTCTACTTTTTGACCCTGAAGCTGAATAACCTCTTTAAAGGTACCATCTGAAGCCACAGCAACTAACAAACGGGAGTTGGGTGCTATTTGCTTGATACAGTCCAAAGCTCTTAATTCACTACGAATATATTGCGCATACTCAGAAGAAGATTGCTGCTTAGTCAGTGCTGAGTGGCAACCAGTAAGCTGGCTAGCTATTAGGGCAAAGAAAACAACGAGAATAATTCGCATCATTACAAAGATATCTTAGTCGATTTTACATCATCAGCTATTTGCTTAAAGCGTTCAAAATCTTCAGCTTTTCTTGATCTTAACAGGGTAACGACCTGATCACCCGTTTCATCAGAACCTTTGTGTAATGCTCTCAACTCATACTTTTTCATAGTTAAAATGGAAATTACAAAGCCAATGGCAAATAGCCCAAAACCCAGTAAAGGCATAAAAGCCCAGCCAATCGCAGAGAAGAGAAATGAGAAAGTGAGCACTCTAATCAAGTGATCTTTAACTTTCATCTCCAAAGCATATATATCGATAATCTTACTTAGTTGGTAACTATCTTTACCACTCACTTCAACATTTTTTTTCATGATTAAAGCGTACCTACAAACTTACAAACGATTCATAAACTCAATAGCCCGCATGTTTACGCCTGATATCACGCGAGGGCTGATTTCGTCTGTCATGACTTCATCACAAGGAATCATCTCCCCATACGTGATGATGAACATCCGACGCTGTTGAGGTGGTAATGCTTTGAGGTGTAATTTTTCAATTAAACACCCAAAAACAGAAACGTCCTCCTGCTTTTTAGAGAGCCTTCTTACACGAAAATATGTTTTATAAGTAAGCCCCTTGAAAAACATGTTATCTTTATTGAAAAAATCCCTACTTTTAAGATCATCGCTAAAGTACGTATGAACACCCGCTTCCATAAAACTAACCGATAAAGTACGATTTACATACCCTTTAGTATTTTTACCTTGGAACAAATATATTTCTTGCTTGTTATGTGCACCACTAAAACCATCTTGATACTGGTTAAACTCTTTACCTGAAAATGAATCCACTATTTTATAAGACTTAGGTATGTTGAGCTGTATAGCTGGCGATGCATTAGAAGTTAGCACGTTATCTTCAACGCCACGCTTTACATTAATGCCACAACCAGTGGCTAATACGGATAATAAAACTACTGTAAATAACTTCTTCATTTTATGGATTAACGATTTTTTACTTACTCAACAAATTATAATGCCAGCAATTATCCACAATTTCTTTAAATAAGGGCTGCTGGATGCGCACTTATCTCATCTAAGACTTCCTTGTCCATAGCTATTTAATGCATTAAACCAATAATATCTACCTTTAATCAGTTAGCATAATATGCTTTCACAACATCCATTTGGATATCATTTTATTACAAATAACTAAAAACCTTCTCAACAAATAACTGGCAATTTCTCGAATAAAATGAATAGTCTCCAGAAGAAAAGCCATTACTTCCATAATGACTTTTAAGTGCATTTACATCAAAGTTCCCATCAACCACTTTATGAAAACCACCTCTATACATAAAGCGGTAAGATGACCCTACTAGGTTTTCATCCAATATTAAACCTCCATTACTAAAACCAATATTGAATACCTTTCCAGAACCATCAATAATCATAATATGCTCATGACTTCCACTTAAGTTGAGTATTTTTAGCAGTTTGTTATCAGTTAAACCCTGTAGATCATCTAATGCTATATCTTTTCCATTCAACTGAAAGTTCAGCGGTCTATCACCAGAAAGTATTACTGTCTTCCCAGGAATATGGTAACGTCGAACAAGCTCAGCATTATTCGTTACACGAACTCCACCTGTTTTTATATAGGTTTTATTAAAATTACTCTTAGCAACAGACATGGCATAATTCATAACAAAGACATTATGGACATCTTGTGATGATGCACCAGAGATAGCTGCTAGGTGAGCCTTGTAAGCTGCAGATACAATCCCGCCGCCTCCAGCAAAATCAGCAATACCCGCTAAAAAACCCACAGTTTTCCTAAGTTTCTCGCTTCTCATTAAAGCAGCATCGATTTTCTTCGACATGGGTTCAATACTTCTGTATTTTCGATACAGCTTTACTTCGTAATCACCAAGAGCTTTATTCCTTATTTTACTAACCTGATTTCCACCAAAGCCAATACTAAGGTTACCATTTTCAAACGCCTTATTAACTGCTTTTTGTAACGTATTTCTTACCCCTTTAAAACTAAAGGCATTTTTAACTCCTTTTGCAATTTTCTTTAATGAAAAAAAGCCAGAGGGGTCAAATCGATTAACTGGGTTATTTAACACATAGCTGTAACGGTTATAGCTCTGCAAGTCACCCGCAAACTGTATAAACGGATCGGCACTGAGGAACCGCCCGACGCTAGGATCATACACCCGCCCGTTCATGTGGATCAGGCCCACACCACCCAAATGCTCGTGATTGGTGAAGCCACGCTTAGTAATGGTACTGGTGATTTGCGTAAAATCTATCGCGGCTTGCCAGTCCGTCTGACGGCGTTTACCCCAGGGATCATAACTGAAGCGCTCAACCACTTGACCATTTTGATCGGTAATGGCGGTGAGTGAGTCTAAGTGATCACGATGGAAGTAATTGGTTTTTGTGCCATCTTCGGTGCCGGCATTTTCGGTTTTAGTGATAATGGCGACGTCAGCAATGTAATGCTTGTGCTGTATTTTACCGGTATCACTGACTACTTTTTCATAAACACCTGATTGGTAATAAGTCGTGCTGGTGCCGGTGGGACCTTGATCAATCCGACGCACCCGTTTCTGATCCGGGCCGTACACCAGATCAATTTGATAATCACCGCGGATAATCTGATCCGGTTTATCAAAGGCAGTATAGCGCACGGTACGGCCATTGCCGTTGGTCATGTTACCGTTGGCATCGTAGCAGTAGGTAGCGTTTTGGCTGCCCGTGGTTTTTGTTAATGCATGGGGACCGGCTTGTTGGGAGCCACACTTGCCACCATAGCCATAATCACCGACATCTGATTTATGGGTGATATTGCCTAAGGCATCGTACTGCACGCTGGTGGTTAAGCTGTTACCACTGAGTTGAGCCGTGACTTCCGTTAAACGGTTGAGTTGATCATAAGCAAACGTTTCTTGGATCTTCTGTCGTTTATCTTCCCGCTGAGTGAGGTTACCTAATTCATCGTATGCAAAATGCAGGTCTTCAATTTGCGTGGTACTGCCGATATAGGCACCGCTGTCTTGCAAACGACCGGTTTTCACATCAAACACCCGAAGTGTGGTCGCACCATTACCGTACTGTTGTTGGGTAATATTGCCTAACGCATCCACACCCTGGGCTTGCCAATAGGTGGTGGCATTGCTGGCCTTACCATCGGTAATTGCGGTTAAGTAGCCGCGCTCGTTGTAGGTTTGCTGCGCCGTGAGTCCCGTTGGGAAGGTGGTTTGTAAAGGACGGCTGTATTGATCATAGCTGTAACTGAGGGTAAAGCTTTCGCCAAACAGCGTTTGCGTTTCTGAGGTTAAGCGCCCTAAGTTATCGTAATGATACTGTTGGGTGATGCCATCGACCGTCACTTGATCCAGTAGCCCTTTATGCTGTTGGTCATACTGAAACTCGGAGACCCGCCAGAGTAATTTAGAGCTGGCTTGAGCATTTTCCGTTTGCTTGATTAAGCGATCCAGCTGGTCGTAACTCAGCTTCGTAACCTGACCTTTGGCATCCTGCTGACGAATAAGCCGACCTAAGGCATCATATTCATAGGTCCATGCGCCTTTGTCAGGATCATTCATCGCGACTTTACGGCCCAGTAAATCATATGTCAGGTCGACGGTATTATTGTCAGGGTCGGTGGTTTGGGTGAGATTACCAAAACTGTCGTAGGTGTAGCTGAGGCTACTACCTAATGCATCAATGACCTTAACCAGTTGACCGGCCCCGTTATAGTGCTCGGTTTTGGTCTGGCCTTTGGCATTCGTGAGGACTTTGTTTAAGCCTTGATAAGCCACCTCACTGGTGGTGCCATCGGGTTGCGTGGTTTTGACGATCCGTAGCAAGGGATCATATTGGTACGCGGTCCAGTACACCTCATCACCTTTAAAGTACGGGAATGAGGTTTTCTCCACCTGACCCAGCACGTTATACACGGTGTCCTGGTATTGGGTTTCTCCGGTTAAGGCCTGGGTTTCAGTGCGAAGGGTGCGTTCCAGTTGATCCACATAAACCGTGGTAGGGGCACTGCCCTGGGCTTGGGTTTTCACCCAATAGACGGCACCTGAAGGACATTCTGTCTCTGCATTACACCAGCCCCGCGTGATGGAAGTATTAGTATTATCCGGTGCCGTTTGGCTCGTCAGACGACCAAAGGCATCGTAACCGTATTGCGTCACCAAGCCATTGGCATCGGTAGTGGTTAACGGCACACCCCAGAACGCATCGCTGGTTTGTTGCGCTTTATGGCCTAAGGCATTGGTCGTCGAGGTTAAAAACCGACCTTGGGCATCATAGTTATACGTCTGTTTGCGTGCAGCGACCTTGGCACCTTGAGTTTGCTCTTCAATTAAATTACCAAAGCTGTCATATTTAAAATCCGTGGTCAGGACATAATCGCTTTGGCCTGGTTCCTGAATACGCTGCGTTAAAGCACCAGTCGTAGCATCATAACTAAATTGCGTAGTGCGGGTTTGGCTATCACCGGATACACCCACATTCATAGCTTGCGTTTGTGTGGCTAGCCCAATCAGCCAGTTGCTTTCATCGTTTTGGTAGATATTAGCTGTTATGCTTGTCTGCTGACCTAACGCATCCTTAATGACTTGTTTGGCTTCTGTGGTATTACCCCAGTCGTCATATTTAAAGGTTTCCGTTAGCGTGGATAGCCATTCATCCTGCAATGATTTTTGCTGGGTTTCCCGTGACACTAAATGCGTTTGAAAACGTTTAATGTCCCCATCATCCAGCGTATTCACCTGCCAGGTCTGCTGAGCGTCTTTTAATAAAACACCTGTTGCCGACCAGGTTTGCGAACGGCTTAGCAAACCGGTTTTGCGGTTAGCCACATCCTGTAAATACTGGTCGGTGGTTTTAATCCCTGTTTCTAGTTGCGTGCTGGTAATTTTGGCAAAACCTAAGGCCCCTAAACCACGTTGGTGTCGTTTTAAGCCTTTGTAGTGATATTGGGTGGTGAGTTCACCGCCGATACCATTGGCTTGTTTGACTTCGCTGACAACATACACGGCAGGTTGTACATCTTTTACTGGGTATTGGCTGCCTGTGCTTTTGGTGAAAATGGATTTATCGGTTAAGGGCTTATACGTCAGTGTGGTGGTGTGGTCTAGGCCGTTGGTGATTTGAGTTATTTTAAGTGCACTTTGGCTTAGGTTTAAGGGAATGAATTTTCCATTTGCATAACGAGCAACAATGTCTTGAGCACCATCACCATTGATATCCATAACAAAGTAGCGCTGTCCTGAATTCCAGCCATGCGCATCAGTGAAAGCGGTCTTAGTAGCCTCAAATATTTTAAAGCTTACCCCATCAGATACGAGAGGAATAAAATCACCGAAGGCATTCCTTGCAACAATATCTTGCCTTCCATCACCATTGATATCTATAACAAAATAGCGATGCCCCTCATTCCACCCATGAACATCCTTGAAAGTGGTTTTAGTAGCCTCAAATATTTTAAAGCCTACCCCATCAGACACAAGAGGAATAAAATCACCAAAGGCATGCCTTGCAACAATATCTTGCCTCCCATCGCCATTGATATCCATAACAAAGTAGCGCTGTCCTGAGTTCCAGCCATGCGCATCAGTGAAAGCGGTCTTAGTAGCCTCAAATATTTTAAAACTTACCCCATCAGATACGAGAGGAATAAAATCACCGAAGGCATTCCTTGCAACAATATCTTGCCTTCCATCACCATTGATATCCATAACAAAGTAGCGCTGTCCTGAATTCCAGCCATGCGCATCAGTGAAAGTGGTCTTAGTAGCCTCAAATATTTTAAAGCCTACCCCATCAGACACGAGAGGAATAAAATCACCGAAGGCATTCCTTGCAACAATATCTTGCCTTCCATCACCATTGATATCCATAACAAAGTAGCGCTGTCCTGAATTCCAGCCATGCGCATCAGTGAAAGTGGTCTTAGTAGCCTCAAATATTTTAAAGCCTACCCCATCAGACACGAGAGGAATAAAATCACCGAAGGCATTCCTTGCAACAATATCTTGCCTTCCATCACCATTGATATCCATAACAAAGTAGCGCTGTCCTGAATTCCAGCCATGCGCATCAGTGAAAGTGGTCTTAGTAGCCTCAAATATTTTAAAGCTTACCCCATCAGATACGAGAGGAATAAAATCACCGAAGGCATTCCTTGCAACAATATCTTGCCTTCCATCACCATTGATATCCATAACAAAATAGCGATGCCCCTCATTCCACCCATGAACATCCTTGAAAGTGGTTTTAGTAGCCTCAAATATTTTAAAGCCTACCCCATCAGACACAAGAGGAATAAAATCACCAAAGGCATGCCTTGCAACAATATCTTGCCTTCCATCGCCATTGATATCCATAACAAAGTAGCGCTGTCCTGAGTTCCAGCCCTGTGCATCAGTGAAGCTCGTGGAGATAGCATGGCTGGGTTTAAATTCCTGATAGATTTTTCTCCAGTTAAACTTAGTGAAAGGGAAACAAGTTTGGATAGCGCACTTCTGGATAGAGTCTATTCTTGACTGATCACTATTTTGTGAAGAGTAAGATAAGTTATAAACACTAGTTTTTTCATTATTGATAACTTTTATTTCGATCAACCTCTTCTCAACACTAACTTTACTCCCAGATAAAAAAGAAAGAGAAGGATCCGGTTTTTGCTCATACGTTAATGAGATTATTGATTTAGCATAGTTAATAGTTAGTGGATAATGCTCCCCTATTGTATTATTTTCTTGATATCCATAACTGATAGCATTTCCAAATCGATCTTCAGTTTTATTGATCGCCCAATGTAAAACATCTGATTTGCCTTGAGCTTCTACACGCGCATCATCAGTATTACCAAACTCAGCAATTTCACCGTTTTTATACCAGACTTTAAAATAAGCAGGTCCACTGCCTGCAGAACCATAGGAAATTATTTTTTTATAACTGTTGTGTTCCGTACGGTACTCCGTGCCATTCGCACCATAGTCACCATTAATAGCCACTAAACGCTGGCCATTCAGACAATATTTATCATTATCATCAAAATCAACACCATCAATAAATCCATCTTGTTCTAGCGTTGTTGGACAACGTGTGATGGCAGGAAAACCTGTTAATCGCCAACCAATACCTAATAAGCCATTGCCTTTTTGGCTGTCGTATTCCAGCGCTAAATCAGGCTTTAAACCATTAATACCTGGTGGTAACTCTAAAGGAATACGGTAATTAGCGGCGCCATCCGTGCCGATAGAAAAAGCGCCTGGGATCGTACCCACAGCCTTGGGAGGATCAGCCATTGCAATGGTAGGTATCAATAGCTGGGTAATAAAGAAAAAAAAGCTAGCAAGCGCGATGTTTAAACGATTCATTATGTACTTCTAGTGACGGTGTAATCATTATTTTAAAAAAACCGCCGCATTATACATGGAAATACATCACGTACAACTGTGCCAAATCAGCACACTCTTAATCAACCTCTTTGTACCAGTCGAGTTTGACACGGGATGAACTCTGATCAATGGCACTTGATCAAAAACCAGACAGCAGACTATAATACTGTACATATATACAGTTATTGATTTTATGGCTATGGAACAGACAAATTTAGACACCGCACCGCTCTTCTCATGCAGCGTTTCGGCAGGCTTTCCCAGCCCTGCTGATGACTATATGGAGAAAGAGCTGAACTTACATGAACTCATGGTTAAACACCCTGCAGCGACGTTCTTCTTTCGTGCCAGTGGTGATTCGATGATTCATGCAGGGATTAACAATGGCGATATCCTGGTCATTGACCGCTCGCTGACGCCTCGTAGCGGTAATATTATCGTGGCCGAGGTCGATGGTGATCTTACGGTGAAACAGCTTTACATCAAGAATAACCAATACTGGCTACTGCCGATGAACCCTCAATATCCCAAAATCCGTCTTGATCCCGAGCAGGAGTTTGCTGTCTTTGGCGTGGTGACTTACAGTGTGCATAAGGTAGAGGGGTAGGACTCTCTACCTCAAATAGAGCCAATTTTATTGATTCCATATTTCGGGTGAACGAAAGCTGTATTTATAAAACGCGATCGTTTGGATAATGAGAAATGGAAGCCAAAAAATCGCAAAAATTGCAATCGCAAAATAAGCTCCGTATGGTACAGACTCCAGGAACTGCTCTTCTGCTAGTTCAGAGTACTGATAAAACATCGAATATCCATCCCAAAGAAACACAACAAAAATCATTAAAAACCAAAACTTTCTAACCAGTATTTTTTTGTTAAAAGCAAATCCATACAGTCCTAGAAGAACGAGACCATATATAATAATTTCACCCAATATATTTACGAGTGAAGCTGATTCACCGAATATTAAAGACAATAAAGATATAATTTCCAGTATCAATATTATAAAGAAAAATACTTTCCACCCTATTTTAGATCGGAAATGAAGTTTTTCAGCTTCTTCTTTTTCAATACCAGCCTCAGGGCCTTTATATATATTGGTCATTTGTTATCTCGCAAAACTGCCTACGATACTCGGTATATGATAGTTTTAATACAGCCATACGTCTAACGCTCAAGCATACTGTCACAAATAATACAACACTATAAGTATTGACCTTCCTTGAGAGTTGATATGGCTTTATGTGTGAGGCGTCGAAACCTCACACAAAGCGGTACACACCAACTCCGAAAGCGTTAGTATTTTTATGCCTACAAAATGGATTCACTCGGTTTTATGCCGGGAGGGCGACGAATACAACACCCTTTGGGGAAATAAGTCCGCGGTATCTTTGTGGCCGTTTCGAACCTCCCGACACCATTACTTTTGAAAAAAACACAAAGGAGTCATCGGATGACTACTAGTCTTATAACCCTCTACCCTCAGGTTATTTCTGGTGAAACAGCTGATACTGTGAACGCCCGCGAGCTACATACTTTCCTTGAAGTCGGACGCAAATTCGCAACCAGGATAGTAAATCGTATCAAACAGTATGGTTTTGAAGAGCAGAGAGACTATATTTTGATTTCCCCAAACGGGGAAACCAATGGCAAAGGTGGAGATAGACGCTCACTAGACTACTACCTCACCCTAGACATGGCCAAAGAGCTCGCGATGGTAGAGCGTAACGAGAAAGGCCGTCAAGCTCGTCGCTACTTCATTGAGTGTGAGAAGAAGCTGAAAGAGCAAGTACAAATACCCTCCTCTCTTACAGACGAACAAGCGCTAGAAGCCAAACTACTGGATAGAGTCCAGGTGCTGGTGTTTGAAAAAGGACAGCTTGTATCAACCCACCCGCTTAATAAAGATGATTTGATTACCTCAGGCAAACCAGAACAATTGTCTGAGTTTGTTCAGTTGTGTGTACCTGGTTATGCCCTAGTAAAAAAAAAGAGTGTGTTGAAGGCACAGCAATTGTTAGCCGGGTTAGGATAAGCTGCCGCTCAGCTTGCGTTTCTATCAATACTTCTAAAAGCATTAGCCATACGAATACAAACACACTAGAATTACCGCCTTATTTGACCTCCCATGTCAAATAGGGCCGTACGTTTTAATTATCGATAGAGCTTAACATGAGTAAAACTATCCTATTTTTATCAGCAACATTACTTTCTTCAACACTAATAGCTGCAGAAATCCAAGAAGGAAGCTGGACCAACTATGCTAAAGTTACTTCAGCTGAATTACATGATAACGCAACTTTTAGAATAACAACGGAAACAACCGATATTACCTCTCACTCATGCGCCAGTGCTAATGGGCACTATTGGTGGCCAGCAACAGATGTACTTGCAAAAGAAATGTATTCTACGGCGTTGACAGCATTAGCGAGTGGAAAACAAGTGTCCGTAGTTTTTAAGAATGAGTGTAATATTGGCTCTAAAAGAGTCACACATATGAGAGTTTTATAATTTCTATTATTTTCACTTTTGAGTATTACATGGTTTTTGGTGGTTAGGATAAAATTTTACGAGTATGTAACACTTGTATAAACTGAAAAAACAGGTATTTGCTAACAAGTATTACCTTAAAATATTTTTATATCATATCCTAACCAACCACTCTCTGGTTTTGTTAGTTTTAACTTTCACTCATTTAACTTACACCATATTTTCTCTTGAGTTGCTCAAATAACGAGTCATGGTGGAATGTTCCATTTTTATCAAAGCCTTTACAGCGCCGAGACATTTCATTCCATAAATGAATAGAATATGAGTCACTGAATAAGCAGATATCATTAACAAGTGTGTTATCAAAAACTGTATTCCAATTAGAATAATGAATGGGATAAAAATAAGTAAACGGTTTTGCTTTATCAAATAAATTAAAATAGTTAAGTGGTACGGCCTGAAAACCTTAGACACTTTTTATGGTAAAAATGTAACTTAAACCATAAGAGGTAAATCATGGGTAAAGGTATCCGTTACTCAGGCGAATTTAAACAAGAAGCAGTCAACCAAGTCGT
>NZ_JAEVHG010000007.1:0-249472 GCF_018263875.1 Zooshikella ganghwensis | reverse complement strand
TGCCTTCAGCGGCCCCTGTACCTAACAACACATAAGTATTGACCTTGGCCGGATGATCCTGCTGACCAGTGACTTTTTCGGTGAGGATATTGCCATGTTCATCGTAGGTGTGGGTGGTCTTGACGCCATTTTCATTGGTGCGAGACAGCAGCAAGACATCCTTATCCGCCCAGGTATGCTCAATGGTGCCCACAGGGGAGGTGATGGTTAGCGGGGAGCCATAACGGTTAAAGGTATAACGGGTCTCGTTTCCGCGGTTATCGGTAACGGTTGTGGTGAGTTCTGTGTTATTACGACGAGCACGGCCATTGTAACTGAATTGGGCCTGAGTGTTATCCGGATAGTCGATTTGGGTATACCAGGCCGAATCCATGATCAGATTCTCAGTGGCGGAGGCTTGCAGCTGATACGGCACGGCTTGATAGCGGGTAGTATGACCATTGGCATCGGTGATACTTTGTATCCGATGCAGCTGCACCCAGTCAGCCATCTGTTGAGGGTCTGCAACCGTCCCTTGGTAACCGTATTTCTCTTCTACGGCCGTTTGCTGGCTGCGGATGATCCGATTTACCAACCGGGTTTGGGCGTCATAGAAGAACTCCACTTCCAGATCACCCGGGGCTTTGATTTTGGTGATACGGAAATCGCCCTGCCGGCTTTCATAAAAAAAGTCCAAACGGCGACCTGCACTGTCCACCACCGACTTCAAGCGGCCGTCACCTGAGCCATCGTGATAACTCAGCTGGGTTTGGTTACCATTAGTGTCTTCGATATAAGCGAGATGCCAACTGCGGTTACTCTGGTCGAAGGCATACTGGCGGAAATGATAGCGAGTCCCGTCTTTGGTGTAGAGGTCATAACGATTGCCAACTTTTTTTAAGGTGCCGTGGTAGCCTTTACCGGCTCGATAGCGGTCCCCTTCTTCAATAAACACCATGCCTTTCACAGAGACATAACCACAGCCGGTACGGTATAGCGCCACATCATAGTTATGACTCCAGCCTCGACCTAAACGCCCGGCATCACGGCTTTGGCTATTGTAACTGCGGGTAAACTGTAAACCGCCCCCGCGACCAGGAATATCAATATCCGTGCGGGAAAAGGCTAAATTGCCGGTAAATAAATCAATATTACGCTCCACCACATGACCCACAGGCAACTGGTTATCGATATCATAAAATACCTCTAGCACCCCGCTGTACTGCTCTTTTTTATGGGAAATTTCAGAAACGCCCGTCATCTGATAGGTAAACAAGCCATTGGGGTAAGCTGCGGGGTCGAATTCATAAAGGTGGGTACCGGCTGGATACAACACCTCATCCAGTAGTTTCGTCTCACTACTTGTCGTACCACTGAAGCGGTCACGGGTGGTGAGGGTAATTTTGGCAGGCTGCTGTAAATTGAATTGCAAACGAGCAGGAGTCACACACACACGCTCGTTGGGGATATCTAACTTAATTCGGCCTTTAACCACTTCCGGTACTTGTAAAAAAGGGCCTGGAAAGTTGTATTGCCATAAAATGTTCTGAGAATCGTTATTGGCATACAGCCGAAGCGTCAATAGCCCATCCGCATCAAGCTGGCGGACTTTTTCCAAGTTATCAATAGTGACCTTTTGCTTTTTATCAAAAGTAACAGACACCTCCTGATCCCCAATAGCCAGCACAAGCTCCCCCGGCTTTGACCAGCTTTTAAGTGTTTCAAGCTCAGGTGCAATCAAACTATAAAACCAGGTTAACAGCTTATCTCCTGGCTGTATTAAGGAAGGGTTGACTAACACATCGCGGATGGTTTCCTGGCCCTCGTTGACATTGAGAATTTGCAAAGACTGCACATTCAGATCATACAAACTGAACTGCAATTCAGGGCGGTAAACCCAATGATAGTAATGTTGCAGCTCCGCAGGCTCAGTCACCTTTGCCGCTCGTGCTGCAACCTCATCAAAGATGGGTACCTTGATGGGAACAAAACGCTCAGAGGTTAGGCCAACACTGCTGCGCTTGCTGGCAAACGTTGGGTTACGGTATTTGGGGACCGCACTGACCTGCACATAAAAGTGCTGACGACTCATCACCTTTTCTGAAAAATGAATTAGTTGGGTATGTCGCCCAGGTTGAATACTAAAGTGAGCCATATTGGCTTGAGAACAAAGCTTATCTGTACAACTATTTGTCGCAGGCGTTAGCTGATTCGGAGCCGTCACTCTTGCCAAACGCCCTGTATAACCATAATCTGCTAACACTGGCGGTAGAGGTTGATCATTGTGATCTAGCCACTCTGTAAATACCGCTACAAACTTATCTGCAGTCAGTCCTGAACCTTCAGCTCCAATCATTTGATCTTGTTTAAGTTGATTCGATGCTTTCCTAGTTGGTCGACGCACAGCCCAAATTTTGAGGTTGGGCGGATACATTTTAACTTCGCCCACAACTGTGGATAAGTCACTGTCCCCAGCTTGCCCGTAGTTTTTGCCCAAGGTAACGGTTTTATGCCCCATATAACCTGTCACCCGATTAATTAAATAGAGAGTAACCTGTTCCCCAGGCCGAATATGATCATAATTACGCAATCTAAAACGAGGTTTAACGCCATCTTGCACTTGCCAGCGTTCAAAGTTCCTGTTAGGCCGGAATATTTCACCTAGCCTTCCTCGTAAACGCACCAAAAACTGAAAGTGACTGTCCTTTTCACCTTTCGCTAATGCGCCAGAGGTTAAGCCTTTTTGCTCCGCAACCAGTTCACCTGTTGAGGTACGTACCACATATAAGTCAGTATTTTGAATAACCTCTTCATTGACTTGGGTGACCATTCCTTTATGACTAAAATCCTCATACCAGTCCACTTGGCGAATTAAATCTGGAGGGCCTGTTTGGTTATAACGAAAAAAAATACCCAATACCTCCGCATCATCGAGATGATCAACGCGTATAAATATTTTTTTATCGCTATTGAGAGACTTAACTAGTTTACCCGGCACAACCCAATCATCACGGCCATCATTATTGAGATCATAAGTTGGCATTATTTTTCGATCAGGTCGCCAATCAAAATCATAATAAACACCATAAACTGAAAGGACATCACCCACTAAGATAGGGACTTCATCCTGACTATAAAGACTTCCACTGCCACGTAACACCATCATATCCACGGGAAAATCAATGTGATAATAAAAGATTGATTGCAGTGCTAAAACTTCATTGACGCGATAGTCATACACCGCCAGTCCATTACAGTGACTTTCTTTTTCTCGAATTAAAAAATACGGTAAATATTCCGTTTTACGGGGATGAAAACGACTGTAATGCAACTCGGCAATTATGGGATTATGGTAGGTTATTTCAAACCCTGGACAGGCTGGATTAAAATACTCAATACGATATTTACCCAGCTCGTCTGTCGTACTCGTAAACTCAGAACCTGCAGCAGCAAATACTTTGGTATAAGGCAGGGGATTTAATAACTCATCGTCAAATTTACGTCGAAATGTGCGCTCTTCGCCTGTCCCTGGATTGACAATAAACCCTGTTCTATAGCCAATATTATTTTCCGTTCGATAAATAGCTTGTCCCGTTTTTTTTCTAATAAGCACACTACGAATATAATTTGATGGATGTGTAGACACCGGGTAAGCATAAGCATAAATAGGAATTTCGAGTAAAATATTGTTACTATCAGGTGTTATAAACTCCTGTTTTAAAACCCATACATATAAGGTATCTGGCAACAATGTTTTCTTGAAAACAGGGTCACCATTCTGATCCCAAAAATTAGCTCTTTCATAATCCTCACGTTTTAATAACTTAAATTGGTTTTTATAGTCTATTTCAATTTTTTCTCTTTGATATAAATAGCCATTAAACTCTGCACTACTCATTATCTGAGTATCAGCAAACTTACCATACTGCTCACCAATAACATTAACTTCTTTTCCTGTTAGATCATATTCCACTAAAATCGGCGCATCATTTTCGCCTTTAATAATACTTCTGGCATAGACTGCACCAGTCACTAGCTCAGACTGATGAATATATTCTCCACCTCTTAACAACCCAAACGAAAATGCATGGATCTTCCCAGAGATAGAAATAACAAGTAGTACAAGCCAGAAACTTAACCCCAGCCGCAATAAACACAGCCAACGAGGCGCAAAAAGATTTAATTGAATAACAGGCTCATACCACTGCATATGATTAACTACCCTACGCTCAATAAAGCGTTTTTTTACCTTCAATCTTTCCCTTGATGCTATATATTTCACGAATACATCTTTGGCTTTGGCGTTATTAGCGCCCACACCCAAAACACTATGCACTGCATAAACGATTTTTCAGTATTGTTATCGTCCCTTGATGGCATCACCCTAAAATCATTCATTTTAGGTATGCATAATTAAATAATTATTCTATTCACCCAAACTGATTTATTGACTCGGTATTTAGGGCATAAGGTAAAGCTGTTTTTGGAGCAGATGCTGGGAGCATCGTTAGCATTAGTGGCCAAGGATGGCCTTCTAATGCGGGCGGAAAAAATAACTTTACTTTATTGCCTTACACCCAACACCCAACTTCAATCAACGCAATAAACTCATTATTCCTGCAATAACAACAGCACTTCTGCAAAACTCGCTTTACCCTCAGCATAATTTTTCAGTGTTTCTTGATAAGCTGGTGCCGCAATACCATAAGCAATGGCATCCAGCCGATCATAGTAAGTGTCTCCCTGACTCACCACGCGATTATTTTGAACCTGACCAACACCTACAGGCACCATCCTATCGGCTTGTCCACTATAGCCCAGTAAAAACACATAACTGTCATTGGGGGGAACATGATCATAGCTGCCATCCAATGCAGGAATAACAAAATCAACAGCCAACGAACCACTGACTTGAACCCCGGCTGGCTGCAAGACATAAGCCCACTGAGGAATTAATGGACGAGTCATGGGAAACGGGATTTGATTGTCTGGTACAAAAACCGCGGCCATAGCTCCTTGCTGACGACCATCGGTAAACAACAGCCTGGCCTGCTGACTATCCAGGAGCAATGCATCATTAGCAAAGCGATTAACACGGCCAGACTGCACAGGGGTATATAGCACTTGTTCAGTCATAGGTACCAGCGACACAATACTGGCCTCATTGCGTCGCCCACCCTCAATATCTAACCAACGCACACGCGAGCCAAAACGTCGATTTGTTAAGCCTGGATTAATCTCTAAACGATAACGCCCACCAGACAGTGTTTGCTGCGCATTATCACCATAGCCAAATTGATAAGCACCATCGCTATTAGTCACTGCCGTTCTATTAAACGTGAATGAATCACTTGCTGAGACAGTTGCGCTCGTGACAGGACCTTGCAAACGCACTTGAATATCGGCGACCGGCTGGTGGTAGATATCCATGATGGCACCATTGACAAACGTGGGCAGTGGCCGTGTCCGATAATTGCCTCGGAGCATTTCCTGCCCTTGGTACTGCACCTGGACATAAACCGTAGCGCCATAGGCTAACGCCTGCTGGGGATAAAATGCCACCACCTGCTCCCCAGGCAATACAGAAAGTGAGCCTGTAACTGGGGCAAAGTCACGGTTTATCGCTTGCAGCTGATAGCCTTTAGCAGACTCGCCCGTAGTACCTGTCGGGTCCATATCCTGATAACTGTAGCCATGGGCTGTCTCATTCACCTTCACCACTAACAGAGACTGATCAACCGGCTGATTAAAATAAAAGGTTATTGGCAGATTAGGTTCGTTACCTTCACTGCCAATTATTGGACTGGTTCGTTCAAGTGCGACAGGCTTTTGCTCGACCGGTAATAGCTGGAGCGGTTGAGTAATGGACTTCACAACCTCCCCCTGAACCGTGGCTTGGGCAACCAACTGAAAACTACCTGGGGTATTCGGTAAATTTAAGGTCGCGGAGCGCAGCACATCATTGCCTTGTAACTCAATGGCGGCAGAGGCGGTACTATCGGAAGTGGTATCACCGCCATCACTTACAAGCTGAACCGCTACCACAGTACCCGCACTTACTGTGCCTGAAAGCTGAACGGCCACCTCCAGCTGATAAGGCTCATCTCCAGTCAGCACATACTCTGCTGTTAATGGACTTAACCACTTCAGATTAACTTCCCCACGGAGCTGTAAGGCATAACTCAGTACCTGCTGATTACCCGCTTGATCTACAGCCCTTAACGTGACCAATTGACTTTGTCCAGGCACCAGTGAAATGGCTGAATTAAAGCTCAATGCATTAGGTGAGCCACTGACGGGTAACAGAGTGACAGGCTGATCATTAATCGTGAAGCTTGCCAGTTGCGCTTCCAGCACTGACCCCAGTAATGGATAAGGCTGAGTGACCACTTGATTAACAGCAGGTAACGGCTGCAAACTCCCGCTCCCCGCAGCAGCCTGTAAACGAATAACAGGCGGGGTTTGATCCCGATGATACGTTAGTTGCTGCTCGGTCACCTGTCCCAGGCTATCCTCAGCACGAAGGGTCACCATCCAACTATCCCCCTGTCCTCCCCAGTTCACCAGCTCCTGCAACTGAAAGGTTTTGGGTTGTACCGAGCCTAAGGGAATATCCTGCTGATTGAGCTGTACTTTTGCTAACCCTACGGTACTACTTATAGTGGCCTGCTGTATCCATCCTGGCTCCGCTAACCAGCTATTGTTAACCGGCTGGACGGCAGCAATCGTCGGCGCTGGTGCGGTAATTTCTGTTTTGTAGGTTAAGGTTAGTGTGCGGTCGAGGGTCTGCTCATCAGCCTTTAACTGTAAGGCCAGGGTATTACTGCCTTCTACCAGGGTGACCGCCTCAGCGGTAAAGGTAAAACGTGTATTATCTGAGGTTGGACTCACCACAGCAGGTTGTCCTGCTACGGTGACTGAAAGTTGTGCTACCGCTTTAGGAATGGTGATGTCACCGCTAACCACAACAGTATTTTGCGTGACTACACTACCCGGAACGGGCTGGTTAACTTGCAGGGCCAACGCCACCCCCGTATCAACACGAGTCACCGTAAGCTGTGCCTGCCCTACTCGTCCGCGACTGTCCTTAGCAGAAACTACAATAATATTGCGCCCCACGGCCAACGGCACAGTGGTTTGCCAACGGTTCCCCTGCAGTAACTTAACCACAAAGGGCGTATCCCCAAAGCGATCACTTCGGGCAGCCCACTGCAAGCTGTTATCCCACTGCTGTTTTAGACCACCTTCGATCAACAGCGTATCTGTTGAGACTTGCTTATTATCAGGGGTACTGATAAGTGGCTGGGGAGGCTCTAAAACAGGATAATCTGTTGCATCTGCAGGGTTTGTACCTGCCGCCAGTTCATCCTCATTACTGACACCATCACCATCTTTATCGGGATCACTGTTATCCCCAATGCCATCACCATCTAAATCATGGGTTTCATTAGGATTATCAGGAAAAGCGTCGCTGTCATTGACAACACCATCGCCATCTCGATCATCATCAATGGCGTCTGGCTTGCCATCTTTATCACTGTCTGGAGGCGTACTGGTACTGTCAGCAGGATCGGTACCGAGCTGGGTTTCAAAGTCATTACTGATGCCATCGCCATCTTTATCCAGATCACTATTATCCCCTTGTCCGTCACCGTCTAAGTCACTGGACTCTGTGGCATCATCGGGAAAGGCATCTTCATCATTGTTGACACCATCTCCATCTTTATCATCATCCAGCACATCAGGAATACCATCCTTATCCATGTCCGGGGGCGTACTGGCTGGGTCATTTGGATCGGTACCAAGCTGGGTTTCATACGCATTACTGATACCATCCCCATCTTTATCGGGATCACTGTTATCTCCCTGACCATCCCCATCCATATCACTGGATTCAGTTGCATCGTCTGGGAAAGCATCTTCATCATTAGTGACACCATCACCATCTCGGTCATTATCCAATGGGTCAGGAATTCCATCCTTGTCTAAATCTGCAGGGGTACTGTTCGGATCACTGGGGTCAGTGCCAAGCTGATCTTCATACGCATTACTAATGCCATCACCATCTTTATCAGGATCACTGTTATCCCCTACGCCATCACCATCGATATCACTAGACTCACTGGCATCATCTGGGAAGGCATCCTGTGCGTTGTTGACCCCGTCACCGTCCAGATCATCATCCAGGGCATCGGGAATACCATCCTTATCCAAGTCTGAGGGGGTACTGGCCGCATCGTTAGGATCAGTGCCTAACTGGGTTTCATAGGCATTACTGATACCGTCCCCATCACGATCAGTGTCGGCATTGTCACCTATACCATCACCATCAAGGTCACTGCTTTCATTAGCATCATCGGGGAAAGCATCTTGATCATTCGCGACCCCATCACCATCCCGATCATCATCCAGGGCATCTGGAATACCATCTTTATCCAGGTCGGGGGGCGTACTGGATGCATCATTAGGGTCAGTCCCTAGATGGGTTTCATAGTCATTGCTGATACCATCCCCGTCACGATCCGTATCGGCATTGTCGCCAATACCATCACCATCTAAGTCACTGCTTTCACTGGGATCATCGGGGAAAGCATCTTGATCATTCGCAACCCCATCACCATCCCGATCATCATCTAACGCATCAGGAATACCATCCTTGTCCAAGTCCGGGGGCGTACTGGCAGGGTCATTTGGATCGGTACCAAGCTGGGTTTCATACGCATTACTGATACCATCCCCGTCCCGATCCGTATCCGCATTATCACCAATGCCATCGCCATCTAAATCTGAATGTTCATGAGGATCATTGGGGAAGCGATCCAACGTATTGTTGACCCCATCGCCATCTCGATCCTCATCCAACGCATCAGGAATACCGTCTTTATCCAGGTCAGGGGGCGTGCTTGTGGCATCGTTGGGGTCGGTGCCAAGCTGGGTTTCATAGTCATTACTGATACCATCCCCATCCCGATCGGTGTCGGCATTATCGCCTATGCCATCGCCGTCCAGGTCACTGCTTTCCTTGGGGTCATCGGGGAACTGATCATTAGCATTGTTGACTCCATCACCATCCCGGTCGTCATCCAACGCATCGGGAATACCATCCTTATCCAAGTCAGGAGGTGTACTTGAGACATCATTGGGGTCGGTACCAAGTTGTTGCTCATAGGTATTACTGATACCGTCACCATCCCGATCCGTATCGGCATTATCACCAATACCATCGCCATCCAGATCACTGCTCTCATTGGGATCATCAGGAAAGGCATCAACACTATTCAGAACACCATCACCATCACGGTCCTGATCCAGCGCATCAGGAATACCATCTTTATCCAGATCTGGGGGGGCACTATTAGGATCACGAGGATTGGTACCTAGCTGTTGCTCATAGACATTGCTGATACCATCACCATCGATATCATCATCCAGTGCATCTGGAATTTTGTCATTGTCCATATCCGGAGGGCTGTCTGCTGCATTATCTGGGTCGGTACCCAGCTGTTCTTCAATGGCATTGGAGAAGCCATCGCCATCTCGGTCATCATCCAGGTGATCGAGAATGCCATCACCATCAAGGTCGGGACAATGCGAGTAAAAAGGCTGGCCTTGGCTGGCTTCGGGCAAGTAAAAAATCCTCGCCCCCCGGACAATATCAATATCACCCGCATTCAGTGCACCATATAGCTGGCTCTCTGGGCCAAACTGATAGTGATGTTCCGTATAAATTCGCGCAGTAATCCGCGAACTTCTAGCTTGCCGAACTGAACCTTTAACATAAATGGATAAGGGCGTACTCCCTGCATTACTCTCATTCATATTAATTCGGCTACTGCGGGGTAAGGTAAAACCATGGTTAACATATAAGGTGACCGGTCCATCCCCCCGTAAATAAATCTGGCTACGATTACCCAGGCTTAACCAGTTAATCCAATATTCACCTGCACTCAGCAAAACTTTGGCACGACCACCTAAACGTAAATAGTTAATGTGTATTCGCGGCATTCCTTGCGCAAAGCGGAGGGCAGCATTACGCCGCACAACAATATTGCCAAACTGGTTGCCATCTCTTGCTTGTAGCTGATAAGAACGACGAGGTTTAAGGTACACATTAATGTGATTTTGGCTGTAACGAAACTGCGGCTTAACCATCTGATTCGCAGTGCTATATGATGCCCAGCAGTTATAACGCCCACAGGTATTCCAGGCAAACCAGTCGTAGATCCAGGGGGTTTCCAGTTCAAAGCTGGGGTTATTAACCACCTTCCCACCTAAATAAAATACAATTCCACCTCGATGCTGGTTAACCTGCAATGCCCCATCAAACAATGATGAGCAATACTGTGCTGCCTGGCTACCAGCATTTACTCCAATCGATATCAGGCACAACAGGAGTCGTAAGCTAAATAAATAGAGCAAACGAAGGGGAGTGGTTTGAAAAAAGCGCCAATACATCATGACAGTGATACCCGAATTTCAGGAATACTCCTGAAAATACCGGTAAATCAATGAGGTCTGTATCGAATATGTTGAATTGCGTGCATGGGGTGATACGACATTTTTCAACCCTTCAATAAGAAGTAAGTAACTCCCTCATACTTGCCAGCTTACGACCTTATAAACTGCTTCATAGGCATCTCTAAAAATTCATTATTTTTGAGGTGCCCTAATATTTATTTAGGCTGTTCTTCACGTAAATCAGTCACTGTCACTTGGGCCATTGCTTTTGCAGCCGCTTCTTTAACCGCCTGCTGAATACGCAAAGGAGCTAATTTTTGCCTAATTTTATCAGCCACTTCAGGTAATGCTTGTTGTCCCAGGCTGACTTCTTTAAGCACTTTGACACGCATTACTTTTGCGATCTGACCTGATGTTTCTGGTTGTAAGTCACCACTTTCTGTTGGCTGATCTGTGTAAACTCTTGAAAGACTGCCTGCAGGTGTATCAGCAACTAACGCCCGTAAAGGTTCAGGTAATAAGTCAGGCTTTAACGTTGTTTGTTGTAGCCTGACAGGCAGTTTCTGCTGTTGCCATTGCTGAGCTTGTGCTTGCCAATCCATATCCATGGTTAGCTGACCAAACTGAGTGACCAATGCTTGCTGTTGTTCCGGCGATAATGGCTCAGTACTGGAGAATACCTGAAAGGTTTTTCTTACCCCTGCACTAAACTCTTCAGGATGTGCCTGGTAATACTGTTGTACATGTTCAGCTGTGACTGGCACAGGCTTGGTGTGTTTTGTTAAGTAACTTTTCACTAATTGTTCTTCACGATAGGCATTCACATGCCCCTCTAATTTTTGCTTTTCTTGATCAGACATTTCAGACAGAGCCATTTGCGCCATCGCTTGGCTTTGCACTAAACTTTGTAAAATTTTTTCTTCAAGGGCGTCATCATCTTGTAAATTAACGCTATTTCCTAACGTACGCTCAATTGCTAGCTGCACGTCCTGTTCCCGTATAACCGCATCATTTACTTTATACAAAGGTTTACTGTCTGCTACAGCTGTAGTATTTCCAGAGGCATCCACCTCGCTAGCATTTTGACTAACAGGATGCTCAGATGTTTTTTCTTTAGTCGAAGACGCATCATCACAACCTGCTAAAGTTACTGTGCACAGGATGATAAAAGCACTGCGAATATAAGACCCCATCATTTTTTTAACCGCTGCTAACCGCCTAATCACATTAAGGCTCCTGTAGCCGTTTTATTTTTGCTAATTGTAATAATCGATCAAGTTCAGCTTTGCGAGCCTGCTGTCGTAAAATATAACGTATATCACCACGTACTTTTTCCAAAGGTTGCTGAATCGTCTTCGCTGGCTCAACCACTTTAATGATATGGAATCCATAGGGCGTTGCTACTGGTGTAGAAACTTCGCCTTGTGCCATTGCAAAGGCAGTTGTTGAAAACGTCGGTGCAATTGCACCTTTGGGCAGCCAACCTAAATCACCACCTTTTGTCGCAGAAAGTTTATCTTCGGAGTACTGCTTAGCGGTTTCATTAAAATCAGCATCTGCCTGTATTTTGCTATACAACTCTTGAGCTTGATTTAACTTTGCTTGCCTTTCTGCCTCAGTCATTGAAGGTTTGGTTCGAATTAATATATGCGCAACGTGAACTTTTTCAGCAGAGTATTGCTGTTGATTTTTCGCATAATAATCCGCAACCGCCTCATCAGTAATTTGATTCTGTAAATATTGATCAAAATAACGACTGATCAACATCTGTTTTTTAAACTCATTAATCTCCGTATCAATTTGTTGTTGTGTAACGAGGGACTGTTTTTCTATCACATTAGCAAGTGCTTCCCGCTCAAGATACTGTGCCAATGCACGCGACTTTAGGTCTGTATTATCACTGGGTATCCGCTTAAACTGCAAATAAGCATTAAAAGCATCTTTTGTTATTATTTTATCGTTCACTTTTGCCAGGGTGGAGTTATCGGATACCACTTCTTTTTTTTCATCACGGGAGCAACCAGCGATAACGGCAGAAATAATTAAAACGCTCAACATACCGTTTCTATACTTCATACATTACTCCTGTTTTTTAAGCTTTAAATCGTTCCACTGTTCAGTGGTAAAAAGCGACAGATTAAAACAATAACTTGTAGAGTATAGCAGCCTTAAAGCCTTGTTTATCAATATATACTCGTTGTAAGGGATGTAGTTATTACCTTATTTTCCCTATGGAACACTCGTTTGCCCAGATAGCCCCAACACCACTCAACACGCCGTAAATCCATCCCTGGAGGCTCGGCTGCGACATCCATGTCGCAAACGGTTTCGTGGTGTTGGTCCTACTGCGCCTCACTATCTGAGCCGTACAAAAAAAATTCTAAAAATTAACTTTGCATTAGCTATATAGGTAAGTCAGTTTGTCAATTTCAAGTACAATGTTTACCCACATAAATGCCCTTATTTTTTGCTTAGTACTCTATATACCTCTCTAATTAGACCTTACTTATAGCTTTTTACTCTGGCCTAAACATTAGGTACATAAATGCAGGCCTTGCGGGTCTCTTCACAATTTCATCAGGTAACAATACTGATATGGTATTTGCTCCTGTAATCGTCTGGCTAATCAGCCGTATACTTCCTGAGCGAGGATCAATTAAGGCTAACCAAGTACGTACCTGTCCATTTCCTGTTGTTTTATCCGTAATAATGGCAACAAATTGATCAAGCCAACGATGATAATCCATCGCGATAATCCTAGGTTGTTCACCAATAATTTCAGGGAATAAAACGTTGCTAAATGCCAATGCTTTACCGCTGACTAAATCCACTTTAAACATCTTACATTCAGCAATCACATAAACAGGTGCTTGCGGGTAATTACCACGTTGAGCAATGGCTTGACCACACGACTCAGCACTATCGCCTTGTTCTGTTAAATTAATTAATTGCTCACCAATTTCATAAATACTTAAACGGTTTGAGGAAGAGCGACTTACACTATCAACAGCCAGGTAACCATCAGCGCCATTACTTAACCCCAGTACGAGTATATCTGTAATTGAATTACTTGATATTGGGGTTTCAGTAGCAACCTTGGTACTTTTAACATAAAACGTACTATCAATAATTGTAGGAATTTCTGAGTTCCCCTCATAAAACTCTTCTCCAGAAAGAGGAATACCAGCATTTCCAAAGTATGTGGATGTCATACCACTTTCTAAATCAAAAGTAATCCACTGATAGCTTTCAGCCGTTGAATCTACTTTTGCTAGACCAATTAAATCACCAGTTAAAGTTGTATCAATAGCGGCTATCTGTTGATGAGCAGTATCACCTATTAACGTTGCGGCACCATTACGAGGATTGACTTTATAAAGCCGACTATTACCAACCGCTTGAGGAACTGTTACAAAAATACTATGTTCAGGAATCGACTCTGTATTTTTTATTTCAGAGTGAAAACGTTGTTCTAATCCATCAATGTAACCGTCATTATCTGCATCCATATTTTCGGTAGATGCTGAAACACTCTCTTCATAATCACACAGCAGGTCATTATCATTATCTGTGCATACTGCAAAGTTCTGTACAGTATCACGCAGCTGACTAGGTACTCCATCCAATGTATTTCCCTGTAAACTCACTATTTTTTCAGCAAGCTGTTTAGCACTTTCCAGTGACTCTGCCATAGCCACAAAATGCAATATGGATGCATCTGCTCTTGAACTTAAGTGTATCGTATAATTAATTACTTTCTGACTTCCATCAATAGACGGTTTTATAACCGGGTCAGTACTTATACCACTGTTTTCAACTAATGCACTACCCGCAAACACCCAGATCAAGTAGCTCGTTTCGCCCGTTTGGCTGATAACATAACGATCCTGTGCAATATCAAATGATAAATCACCACTGGATGTGGCCATTATTTCACCATGACTTATCTCACCTAACTCGTAGCCTAAATTCACTGTTTGGGGTAGTTGACCTTGATTAGAAATGGTATCAATATAGCGCACAAATGGCTGCCCATAGGAAGAGATATAGATTGTTCTTGTAGCCGCTAACTGATTACTTAAATTAACTTTAGGGTAGTAGAGCTGTTGATATTGAGGGCTTAATCCATAAGAGTGATATCGTCCAGATATTGAGCTTGCTATTGAATCAAGAGCATTTGAGGTATACCGTTGGTTATCATTACGGGTAATAATGCTACCTCCAACTTTGTATTTCAAATGTAACCACTCTCTATCATTCCTCGCACTTCCATCATAATAATTACCATTACCTATGCCACCATACAGCACTGTCGGTGCCCAGACTCCACCATTGCTGTCACGGAAGAAGACTTTGGGGTTACAACGATAATCCAGCCAAACACAAACATTAGAAGAATTACCACGAATAAAATCATCAAACCCATTATAAGGATCAGTAATATCTACAAGTATTTCACCTGCATCACCTCGCCCACCATTATCAGTATCAAACCGTGTGGGATCAGTTTCAAAACGAAGTTCCTGCTCATCTGATAATCCATCCTGATCTGTATCTTTTGCACGAGGGTTGGTATTTAATTGTTGTTCTTCAAGGTTGGTTAAACCATCTTGATCACTATCATCTTCTGGTAATACACGCTGTAAATCATATTTAATTTCAAACCCATCTTTTAAACCATCCTGATCACTATCTTCAAGTTTTGGATTGGTATAATGGATGATTTCTAAATCATCTCTTAAGCCATCGTTATCAGAGTCTTTATTATTAGCTTGTGTATTTAATGCTAACTCTTCTTGGTCCGTTAATAAGTCTTCATCACTATGTATTGAGTATGCTAAGGTTTGATGGCTATTAACTTCTTCTCCATCAATAATACCATCGCCGTCAGAGTCTTTTTGTTTGGGGTTAGCAAAATGCAGCTGTTCTTGAAGAGTGGTTAAGCCATCCTGATCGGTATCTTGATCATTAATACCTTCATCAACTAATGGATTAAAACCATATTTTAATTCAAAGTTATCCCATAGCCCGTCGCCATCAGTGTCTTGCTTTTCAGTACTCATACCTAGTATATACTCACGACCATCACATACTTCATCGTGGTCATTATCAACACAGGCTTGTTCAGTGGTAATACGGTAATGACCTGTGCCATCAGGCAAGTAGGTAATAATATGATTAGAGAGTGGGAATGTTCCTTCATACCTCTCATTAGCATCCGTACCATTATTTGGAAAAGATAAATTATTTGCTTGCTGAAAATCTACCCGATAGTTGTAGTTATTAAATTTATAACGAGCAAAGTCCTTAAATAGGGAAATATGAGCACTGAAGCCATCCTCAAGTTGAACCTGTTGATAATAAAGTTTTATCGTTCCATCTTTACTCATATTCAATCGATAACTATTTCGAGGTATTGAAGGATCAACGTTAAGTGACAAGGGAGCATCACTGCGTAGCCATACTAAGAGTGGATTCTCATCACCTGGTAATAAATCATCATTAAATATTTCAACAGTAGGTACTTCCTCATACATTGGTACAGGCACGATATTATTAGCATGCAAGGGGATACTCTGCCATTGAAGTACCCACCGCTGATTATCTTCCCAATAATAGACATCACCCGATTCTGGCGCTTGCTCCTGTGTACCCAAAATTGCTAGGAACGGTGATCTTGTAGTAAAGGCAGATTGACTCTCAGGTAATAAACGAAGTATCCCAGCAAAATCAATTAACACTTGCCGACATGGCTCCCCAAAAATACGGCAGTTTTTCGGTGTAATGGGTAATAGTGCATTGCGATGAACCGGTTGTTTAACACCTATAGGTTGATGAGCTGAAGGCTGCTGCTGGCTGGTATCCCGTAGCACAGGCATTGCTTCTCCAGCGAAGGTAAGGGTCATATCATTCAGTTGGGTTTCCCCACCACTAACCCATTCATTCAGCACTTCTTTATTTGTGTAGGTATAACCACCCGCTAGTAGTGAATAACGAACTTGATGCTCACTCACCCGTGCAGGAATATTCTCTATTTTCCATCGACCTTCAGTATCAGTCTGAACATTATTTTGCTCATCAACTATCACAGTTACATTTGCTAGCGGCTGCCCCAACTCATTAATGACTCGACCAGTTAACGTTGTACCTGGATCAGTAATAATCGTTAAATTAACAGTTTTAGTCTGTTGATTATTATTTGTATCCTGCACAGTAAATGTCAGTTGAGCAGCGGTTTGTCCTGCTTGATCAGGTACTTGATAGGTAATTGAATATCCATCTCCACTATTAAGTTGCGCTCGATCCGTGATGGTCTGTAATACCGTATTGTTTTCAGCCAATTGCAGTTGCGCCACTTTACCATCATCTGTTGTATGCACCTGTAATTTAAGTGTTTGCCCTGCAATGACCTGTTGTCCCTCACTAATACCCTGAATATTAATACTGGGTGCAATATTATCCGCTTGTTGTGGTGCAGGGTCTTCTGCATCTAATAGTCCATCACCGTCACTGTCAGCCTTAGCCACATCGGTACCCTGACCTGCTTCATCAACATCAGCCACACCATCCAAGTCCTGATCAGTAAATGCAAATATATTCGACGTTTGCTGCTGCTCTTGTGCTGTGAGTCCTGTAATTACCATTTCCGGCATGGTTAATACTTTGCTGACCATTTGCTGTAGCTCATTTACACTGTTTGCTGTTAAGAAAAAGTGCAACACATAGCGGGTGCTTTTTGCAGGGATGTTAAACTCATAATCAATTTGCCAATCATTATTAGAATCAACTCTGATACCTGTTGATTGTGCAGGCCGTAAGTCTCGATTGGGTCCTGCAAAAACATGTGCAAAATATGCTTTTCTAGAATAGCGATCTGTAGCCTGGAAGATCACATACTGATCTTCTGCGGTTAATTGATCATCACCACTACTGGTGATGATTTGGCTTTGGGTTCGGTAGGTAAAATCAGAAAGAATCCGTGCTTTCACAGGCTGTATAGCATCAGTAGGGTTGCTAAATACTTCTAAATATCGAAGGCCAGAAATAAATTGGGTTTGATCATTAATAACCTGTAATTTTCGTGTAACCCGAACATTATTTATTTGCTGCAACCTGAAATTAATCATACCCTCAGCTTTTTTAACGCCATTATCAAGGGTAATTTCCGCAACACCTGCTCCAATATTATCATGCAAACGTTTTATGTCATCATCAAATAAAGTTGAGGTACCAGTATCAAACCCAAGTGTTAACTGAGCAAAGGCTGTCAGTACTGTATTGTTATCAAAAACCAACCGCCCTTCACGGTTAATACGAATATGATCTAACGGTGTAAACTGTAGTGTTCCTTCCACAAGTTCCTTAGTTGTAAGATCATCTGCAGCTTGGCTAGGATCACTGTAGTCAACTAATATCTCTTCACCATCCTGACGTCCTTGTCCATCAGAATTTGCCAATAAAGGATTACTACCCACGGTAACTTCTTCACCATCCCATAAATAATCACCATCAGTATCTGGCTGACGAGGATTCGTACCATGAGTAGCTTCATCTTTATTATTTAAACCATCTCCATCAGTATCTTCTTCAGCACCAGTTCGCGTTAACTGGTACTTAATTTCAAACCCATCCGGCATTCCATCATTATCAGAATCAGCTTGTAAAGGATTGGTGAAATAAATCATTTTTTCTTCATAATCATCCAAACCGTCTTGATCACTGTCTGCAAGATTTGGATTTAAATTTATGGCAACTTCTGCCGCATCCGCTAATAAATCACCATCACTGTCAGGTGAGTAAGGTAAAGTGTTATGTGTATTGACTTCGTCCTTATCAAGTAAACCATCTCCATCTGTATCGTCAGATGAAGGGCTACTTAATGCCTCTTGCTCCTGTAGACTGGTTAATTCATCTTCATCCCAATCAAATCCAGCTTCACTTCCAACCTCACCAATAAACCGAGGTTCATAATCATATGTCACTTCAAAGCCATCGAATAACCCATCACCATCCGTATCACGATTTTGGTGATCTAAACTCATCAATATTTCTTTAATATCAGGTATACCATCCCGGTCACTATCCACTAAATAGCGATCCCCAAAGTGGCCAGATGTCACCCAATAACCACCATCGGCTAATGGTGCTAAGCGAATATAGCGTTTATTAACTACTTGTGGATTTTGGTAGTTAAATTCAATGGCTGTATTTTTATCAATGGTCAACCCGATAGGAATTCGCATAACATCTACATTTTCAGGATTAGTGACACCTCCAGGATTAATTGCAAAATGGACTTTATCAGGCACATTTTGATAGGTAATTAACAGCTCTTGATTTTCAAAGTTAATTACTTGAATAGGACTTGAAGAGAAACGTTCAGGAACTTCACTATAACCGTCACTTTCTGTACCCCACTCAAAGCCTACGGAATAGTTTAACGTTCGTTTTGGTAATTGTTCACCATGGTAGAAAATAAGATAAGGCCTGGTTGCTAACAACTGTTGATAAGCATCTTGAGATAATGTCGATCCATTAGTTATATTGCCAAAAATAACGGTACCGTTACCTAATAAAAACTGTGGTTTATCATCCGAGTAAGCAATATAATCTTCGCCGTAAAAATGAGGAATTATTCCATCATTTAGCGATGTATAAACTAATTGTTCACTATCTAAGTCATACTGCCTCATCTCAACATTAAACTGCCCCATTTTTTTCAAAAATTCACCATCAATAATTTGCCACTTAGGTTCAATTTCACCTAACGCTAATTGTTTTTTCGCTTCTGGAGTAATGAGTCCGGAACGCCAAACTATCGGTTGGTTACCCATTTGAGCATTAATATCAACGACAAATTCTCCTTTTAAGGAAGGAATATGATTTAAGGTAAAATAGCCATCTTGATTGGTAACCGTACTTGGCCAGTCAGTGGTATCAATAACTTCCCCACCACTTTCACTGGCAGCCTTACTCATGATGTTGACGGTAATATCCCTTAGTCCCTGGATAATATCCTCACCATTCAACGTATCACTGAAGACTAAACGTCCTGATACAGTCATTCCTGGGTCTGGATTAATCGTTAAATTCAACGTTGAAAGCTGTTGGTTATTATTACTGTCTACCGCAATAATATCGATTTGCTGACTGGTCGCTTCGGATAGCTGAATAGCAAAGGTCTGCTCCCCACCTTTATCCCGAGTAATAATTTGCTCATTATTTAATTTAACAATAACCTGTTTTACCAAACCATTATCGGTAATACTGGCTTTAATATTGATGGTTTGAGTTGCATAAATTTCAGTACCTGAATCAGGTTTTTCAATAATTGAAATAACGGGTGACTCAGTATCAGCTTTAGTAGGCTCAGTATCTTTACCATCAACAATACCGTCATTATCGGTATCAATATTATTTGGATCTGTACCCAGCGCTATTTCCTGCTCATCACTTAAACCGTCCTGATCTTGATCTGGGTAGGCATAAAAATTAACAATGGCAGCTTGCTGCTCTGGGGTTAAATAATTATAGGCTGCCGACTCAAAACGTTGTGTTTGCTTAGCATTTTCTAAGGCTAATTCAACACTGCCCTCCTGCCGCAAAAAGTGCGTCAGTATCCGTGTACTCTTAGCAGGAATAGTGACATTAAAAGCAACTAACCAATCATTGTCATTACTTCTTCCATAAGTATCATCTGTTGGGTCAGCCATAACATGAGGACCAGCAAAAACATGGCCTAACACTGGGTGAGATGAATCATTTTTATTTCTTAATATCAAATAATCATCATTAAGGGTTAAAACATCATCACCAGACGTTGTGTGTACCTCCGTATATTGATCAGTAACAAAAAACAGGCCTTTTAAATAGACAGCGATAGTTATCTCGTCATCCGTTGGGTTATGCAAAATCTCCATCTGCCGTACAAAAGCACCACCGACATTGGGAATATATGTCCGCCGTCCAACGAGCAAACTATGAATTGACTGGATACCAAAGAACACTTCTCGACCGTCAGAACCTAAGTGTCGTCGATTGTTGCCATAATTGATCGTGCTATTTTGTTGAGATAATTGCAGACGGGTAAATTCACCCCCACGGTAACGGATAGCAGCTGCACCATTTTCTCTTACTTCCCAGTACCGGCTATTTTCATCTGAAAAATAGCTGCCCGTATCATAAATACTGAAATCATCATTAGCATTATTAGGGTCTGTACCATGAACTAAGATTTCATCACTGTCATACCCACCCCCACCATCGCTATCATTAGCGAGCGGATTTGTATTAAAGCGATTAACCTCCCAACCATCCCATAATTGGTCATTGTCAGTATCGGCTAACCGAGGGTTAGTTCCCAAGCCAAACTCTTGTAAATTTGTTAAGCCATCGTTGTCCGTATCATCCGTTGCGGCAACATTCTGCAAGTTATGATTTACCTCGTATCCATCCGACAGCCCATCATTATCACTATCCGCTTGCAGAGGATTCGTCTTGTAATCTTTTAACTCTTCATAATCAGTAAGGTCATCATTGTCAGTATCTACCAGTGATGGCGAAGTACCTGCTTGCACTTCCTCTAAATCAGAAAGTCGATCACCATCAGAGTCTGCAAGTGTTGGATTTGAGTGATGGGTTAATACTTCTGCACCGTCCAATAAGCCATCATTATCCGTGTCCGCTAATGTAGGATTCGACTTATGCTGTTGCTCTAATAAATTGCTCAACTGATCATTATCTGGGTCTTGATCTGCTTCACCTGCACCAGCTGGTGACAGTGGATTAAAGCCATAGCGTTGCTCAAATCCATCTTCCAGGCCATCACCGTCACTGTCTTTATTAAGAGGGTCAAGTTTTAGCGGCACTTCATCAGCATCCGCAATGCCATCTTTGTCGGTATCCAACAGCACATTAAAATTCACCAGCCTTGCTGACTCTTCAATGGTCATCGCCTGTAATTGGCGTTCATCCGCTAATAGTTCATTAATAAGCACTTTAACTTGATAGCGACTGTATTGCTGAATAACGTAGTGCAACAGGGTACACGAACTATGAGGGTCTAAAGACAATTCAAATTGAATACTGTAGCTGTCACCACTAAGCTGGACTACTTTAGGTCGTGCGCTTTGCTGTCCATCTGGCATACCAAAAAGTTGCCCTATAGCGGGATCACCACTGCCATTTGAACCATCATCGGTAATAAAGAAATAGTCTTGATGGTTAACCGTACTATCACCTGAAGAAGTCTCAATAACTCGGGTACCACCATCTGATCCTAAATTCCCGTTAATTTTGAGCAGTACGGTCTGAACTTGGTCAGTACTATTTGCTACTTTCTCGATGTACTGAGCATAGGGTTTATCCTCAGGAATAAAAACCTTACGGCTAACCTGCAGTGACCCCATTGTTTGAGCGGGGTAATAAATTTCACGTCCATTTTGTCGGGCTTTAGCACTTCCATTTATGCTAAAAAGTACATTGTTGACTGAAAGGCTATGCCCTCCGTCAAAAGCATCACTGCTGCCATCGCTTATGCTGCCTGATTTGGTCAAGTCAAATTTATAACCTCCACCCACAATATTATGGTTAAAGCTCACCTCCTCAGGATAAGTCACCTCAGCATCAGATAATCCTTCAGACAATTGCCAGCCGCCTGAACGTTTTAAGACTAAGGCAGGCACCTCAACCCGGCCATCTGGTATCGGCGCAAAAGGTTCTGATTTTGCCGTCATTAGCTGCTTACCAAACAACGTTTCTGCAGTGACTTGCAAATTCAACGCCGTAGCCGCTAACTGGGTAAACTGATAACGCCCTTCATGATTGGTCGCCACTTGCTGGGTACCGATGCTGACCTGAACACCTGCTACTGGTTGGTTTAGCGCATCAAGCACCTGACCAATCACTTCTGTACCCGGATCATCGGTGACGGTATAGGTAAACACACCTGAAGTAGCCTGATTACCATTCGTATCAGTGGCCATCACTTCCAGACGTAGCGTGTCGATTTGCTCAGGAACCGTGTAGGTTATTGATGCTGTGCCACCATTAATGGTCTGCAACAAGCTGCCATTGATATAAATACCCAATGTCGCCACCCGCCCGTCATCCGTTGCTTCTGCTTTTATTTCCAGCTGCTGGGCATGTAATAACCGGCTATCCGCTGCAGGTTTTAACAAAGCAACCTGGGGTGACTGAGTATCGACATCTTTTGGATGACTATCTTCACCATCCAGTAACCCATCATTATCACTATCAGGATTATCGGGATTGGTACCCTGCGCTATTTCCGCACCATCGGATAAGCCATCACCATCCTGATCAGCTCGGGTGGGATCGGTATGGTACTCCACCACTTCCTGTTTATTGGTCAAACCATCGTTATCAAAGTCTTCATCTGCATCTGCACTGTTATTTGGATTTAATGGTTTATTACCATGCTCTGCAAAATAGCGGACTTCGATAGCATCACTGATACCATCATCATCACTATCCACTTTATCAGGGCGGGTTGACCATTGATTGATCTCCTCATAATCAGTTAAACCATCCTGATCAGTATCAGCTTTAGTGGGATCAGCACCATTGGCCAGTTCCACATCATCATTCAGCCGATCATTATCGGTGTCTGCCAGGAGTGGACTGCTGTGAATTTCATTAACCTCACGTCCATCGGTTAAGTTATCTCCATCGGTGTCTGCTTGCTGTGGATGGGTTTTTGCCGTCTGTTCCGCCAGGTTGGTTAAACCATCATTATCCGGGTCAGCATCTTCTTCTCCCATTTGCAAAGGATTAAAGCCAAAACGTTGCTCAAACCCATCTAATAAACCATCACCATCAGAGTCTGCTTGATAAGGGTTAGTACCTGCACTCACTTCCCGAATATCAGCCAAACCATCTTCATCGGAATCCAGTAGTGAGCGCTCATAGGCATAAGCCAAGACATTCGGTGCATAGGTTTGCCGGTCAACGGAGCTTTCATTTGTTATTTCAAGGCCAATGGTTGAGAAGTACACCCAGCCTTGCTGGTAGGCATACAAAATGGCGGAAACTTGCTGCTGATAACGTTCTCCACAGAACATCAAAGCCTGCGTTGTTGCAGCTAGACTGTCTTTTGGTAAATAAGACCGAGTAGCATATGACTGTGTTAATTGAGTAAAGCGACCAGCCTTACCATCCGCTAACGTATCCCAACGATCAAAGGGATAGTTATTATCGTGGGCATAGCGACTTAGCAACTTGGTCGCAGGGCTGCCAGGCAACCAGTCCAAGGCATTACTGCGCCAATAAGCTACATGAATTACGGCCACGCCACCTACCGCTACGAAATCAGCTAACGCCTGCCGTTGCTGTGCATTCAGATCAACTCGATCGGCATTAATGTCAAGCACCAGCATATCCAGTGCATTCAGGCTAGTAGACTGCAAGTCATTCAACAGGACGGCATTAAAGCCTGCCTGCTCGATAATCTGCCGCTGATACAGTTGACCCGCATTCTGTCGTGCATTGAAATACCCCACATTGACCAAAGGTGTCTGCAAGGTAATGGTGCCCATTTGGGTGGTCCCACCCCAAACTGGCTGTACAGCTTCGCTCAAGGTATTAACCGGTTGACCTGCCAGTTGACCACTGACCAGCGCTACTAGCTCACCACGGGCAACAGGCACTTGAGTTATTACAAAGGAGCCATCTTGTGCGGTTTGTGCAGACTGCCCTGCTACTTGCACATTAACATTCGCTAATGGTCGATTTTGACCATCAACTACCAGACCTATCACTGTGGTCAACGGATCATTTTGTAGTGCATGTGGTTGTGGGCCACTGGTGCCCAGGTTATTACTGACATCCAGGGCCTGGACTTCAAACTCAACCTGATTACCCGCACTGGGTAGCTGCACCGCGAATTGATAAGGAGGTTTAGTAAGACGAGCGACCTGCACGCCATTGACCAGGAACATCACTTCTACCAGCCGACCAGCCTCGGTCACCTCTGCATTAACCTGCAGCTGTTGTCCATACAGTAACTGCTGATTGGCTGCTGGTTGCGCAATTACCACCTGTGGTGGCTGCTGGTCAGCAATCAGGGGCTCAGGATCATCAGCATCCGCTAGCAGGTCACCATCAGTGTCTCTGGACAGTGGGTTAGTCCCTAGTTCATTTACTTCTCGACCATCACTTAAGCCATCATTATCTGAATCTGAATCTGATAAGTAGGTACCATGTTTAATTTCATCGCCATTACTTAACCCATCATTATCACGGTCCTCAGCCATATCATTGCGGGTAGGATCAAGCCCGTTGACAAGCTCAGTGTAATCATTCACACCATCGTTATCGGTATCGGCCAATAATGGCGAGGTAGGAGGTATACGCCTGACTTCTTCCCCATCATTGATACCATCTTCGTCAGTATCCGCCAGGAGTGGATTGGTTTTATGGGTCAGTACTTCACTGCCATCGGATAAACCATCACCATCCGTGTCATAGCGGTTTAATCGAGTTTTTTCTGCCAGCTCAGCCAGATTTGATAAACCATCACTGTCCAGGTCTTCGTCACCATCAGCTTTAGTATCGCCATCACTATCAGCCAGATCTGGCCTTAAACCCAGCATAATTTCCAGGCCATTAATCAGCCCATCTTGATCAGTATCCTGAGCTTCAGCAAATACCTTCACACCAGCCAGGCGTCCTGTCCGAAGTTTAAAGGACTGCTCATTATTAACCCGGTAATCGCCACTCAGCTGCACCAGGACTGGCTCATTTGTCCTTACCGGTGGTGATAATGCTGCCAGCTGATCCAGCAGGTCTTTAGGGAGTACGACTGAAATGGTTGGCTCGTTATAGCTATAGTTTGCAGGCAGGGTGAGCCATGCACTGGTAGTGTAATCTCGACTGGAGACTGCCTCAGCTCCCAGCGTGGCCGACCCAATATGAATTTTCAGGTTGGTTAACGAGTACCGGCTGAGCCCATTAGCCAGTTGATACGGTAACGACAAACTCAGCGGTGCAGTAATGGATAGTGGGTCTGCCAACATAAACTGTGCAGGACTATGAGCAGGTGCTGGATCAGTGAGCTGACTGGCAGATACGCTGATATTCTGACCATATTTCCAGAGTAAATGCGGTGTACAGACTTCTCCTTGCTGCACTTTGATCGCTTCATCTCGACCTTGAGCCTTTAATGTTGAACCTGAGGTATCAAACTGATAACAGCTGCCCAGTGCCACTGGACTAGCAGGGCTAAATACCAGCTGCTGAGGACCTTGTAAGTTCACGGTACCGGTTATGGGAGTATCCGTTATGGTATCTCCCGTTTTTGGCCGCAAGGTAACTGCTGCACCATTGGCCCCACTCAGCTCAATAGGCTCATCGAAGGTGAAAATAAACTGAATAGTATTACTGCCTTGCTGATTAGTCGCCAACGCTTGACTGACTTCAGGTGGCTGCGCGCTGAACTGGATGCGGAACACACTACTATGATCAATGCCGGTTAACTCAGGAGGTGCTTCACCTGAAGCTAGACCAATCGCCACGGTTGCCTCACCATACTGCTCGCTGGTAACCACCAGCTGACCTTGCCCCTGATTTAATGCAATGAGACTGGTAACTCCTTGTTGATTGATCTGTGCAGGCTCGGTGGTATAAACAGGCACGTGCATTGCTGATTGATTAGCTGCTAGATTGCCAAAGCGATCCATCAAATGCAGTTGTAATGCCACCTCATGATGAGTATCTACTGCAGCAACATCACCTGAAGCTTGTGGTTGACCTTGTGCATCCGTCAGTAAGACACTGGCTGGGACTCCAGCAATCACATTAATGGGTAACTGAGACACTGTATGGAAAGCCAACTGGTGAGCATCCAGCTGGTAGCTGAAGCGGAGCGCCCCTTGGCCTTGAGCTATCTGTAGTGGAAGTAAATAACGGTTAGCCTGAGTGGCGGCTTGTAATACTAAACGCGCTTGGCCACTGGCCAGAGTAACAAGTGCTTGTGATAGATTCTGGCTACCTTCAATAACCGATTGAACCACTAACTGTTCACTAGGTACCCATTGGAACTGGGTGTTCGGTAAGCGGATCAGAAACTGGGTGCGATTATCATCTGTTACCCTATTGCCCTGGCTATCAACACCTTGCACGGCAATGCCCAGATTGTCACCCGCAGCGGTGGTGGGTAAATGACTAAAGCGAAGCTCCGCGACCGCGCCTGCTTGTACTTCAATTTGCTGACGTACCATAGCAATGGCAGCGTAATCCATCAGTGATGCTTGTAGCTCATAAGTTTTAGCCTGCCGTGACGTATTCAGAGTTAAACTGGCATAGCCATCCGTATCCGTTAAATTCGTTCCCTGCTGACTTACATAACCACTGCTGCTATCCCTTAACCCCCACTGTACACGCTGACCCGCTACCCCAGTACCATTCGCATCCGTCACCCGCACCTGATATACCGGTGCTTGTCCTACCTTGACCACTTTGGCAACCTGGGTAAACACTAATGTTGTGGGTGCTTGGGTCAGGATAATTTGCTGCTCAGCACCTTGCTGCTGCTGGCCTAAACGATCAGTTAATTCCACCTTAAAGCGGTAACGATGCTCAGGTAAGGGCTGCACAGGCAAGCGCACATAGTGCGTATGGTTATCATAGCGACCTTGATGATTGGTGAGTGAGGTCAGCACATGAGTTCCTGTCTGCGTCACTTGCAGTAGGTCTAGGCGCAACCCATCAGCCATCGCATCAGCCTGACTTAAATGCCGCATATTAATCGCCACTGTCGCCCCATATACCGTTTGTGCCGGGTAATTCAGACTAATACGGCTGGCATCGGGAACGGGGTCAGGTAAAACCTGTAAGGAAAGTGTCTGTTGTGCCTTTTGCCCTCTACTGTCCGTGACCTGAACTGTCAACGTATCGGTAATGGCTTGTGTTAAACGCTCAGTCCGGGCATCACTTAAGGTCAACTTATAATTGCGGAGCTGCGGCTGATCAAATGAAATGGTTTGTGTCTGCCCATTCCATGTGGCCTGCAACTGACGTATCGCAATATCATCTTTAGCCGATACCGTGATTGAAAAAGACTGTTGCTCATAAATTTGTGAGGATGGGCTACTTGCCAGCGTTTCAAGTGTTGGATAACGATCCCCGACAACGGAGACCACTGCTCGAAGCTGCTGCTGATTGCCTGCTTTATCCCTAACTTCCAGCTGATACTCCGCTTGGCCAACAGCACTAGGCACCACAGCATAATGCAAGGGCTGACCCGCAAAGGCCGCAGCAATGACCTGTCCATCTTTTCGTAACAATGCCTGCTCAATACCACTCTCTGCATCTTCTAGCGACACATTGAAGTGATATGACTCGCCCAGTGTGGCTTGTGCAGTCACTTCACCCTGGCTAGTGGTCAGCTGTTGGGTACCGGACCCAGCTACTGTTAAGCTGATTTGTGGTGGTCGATTATCTGCATGACGGTAGAAAAGCCGTGGTTTACTTTCTGCCACATTGCCAAACACATCCACCGCACGCACTTTCAAATAAGCTCCTGTGGCAGGTGTGACCAAATTATCCCGATAGATATAAGGCGTACCGACCAGCGATTGGGCAACCTGCCAGGAACCATTTTCCTGCTCCGCATGGAGGAATAGCACTTGAGCAATGGGTTGCTGATTCTGCTGAATGCTGGCTTCCGCGATGAAAGGTGCTGGCGACCAGCTGTGCTCAGCAAATAAAGCCTGCACCCGGAAGGTGTTGCCAGGTTGAGCGGGTAGCTGCACCAAAAAAGGCTCAGAGGTAGCGCTTATAACTCGACCATTGACGTCTTCTACCGTGGTTTTCAGTTGAAGTGTCTGTCCTGTGGGTAGCCAGGGAGGTAAACGCACCGTACCTGTGAAAGGAGGCTGATGCCAATGGGCAATAAGCTGCTCATTCGCATACACTGCGGCTGCGGCAATACCTTGGGTTTGAACAAATTGCACAGGTAAAGGCACTTCAAGGTGAGAAATAATTTGTGGTAGGGGCTGCTGGCGACTGGCACTGGCTGTTAGCACTTGTTCAGGGATTTGAATAAGTTGCGCCCCTTGTACCCCATAGCCCAGCAATAGCTGGTTGGCATCTACCGCCATCGCGGTAATGGGCTTATCCATACTGAGGCGGCTACCAGCAATGAGTTGCTGTTGCTGAGTATCTAAGGCTTGAACCCAATATTGCCCAGTATTATCCGCTTGCTGGGCTGCTAGCCACAGCAGGCCATCCTGATAAACCAGGTAGCTCAACAGTAACTGATTCAGTGGTATGTCCTGGCGTTGTCGAGTAATCAAGTCAAGGCGCTGTATCAGGCTGCCTTGGCCAAGCCATAGCGCGCCATCCCCTAGTGCCATTACCGTCGGCTGATCGACATCACCTTCATTCAATAGCAATGGGGGTTGCCATGGCTGATGCTGTCCTGCCGCCGCAACGGCTGCAGTCACCTGCCATAGCTGACCGTTGTCCAGCAGTGCCACGACACTTTGCCCATGCGCGGTAAGTTGTTGAATGGCTGCTGTACCCAGCGATAAGTGTGGCGCTGAGTCCGTTGTATATGGACTTGAAGTAAATGGTTGTCCGGCAGCAGGCAGCGGTAACCAGTACAGCTCACTCCCTGCTGCAATGATTAAGTGATGCGCTGTCAAGGCAATGGCCTGCGGATCAATATTACGGATAAATTCTCGTACTTGGTTGGTTTGCCTGTGCTGTATCAACACCCGCTGTAAGTCAGGCTGAACCATAAACTGATAGTGAATATTCGCTGCTACTTGCTGGGTTGCCTGGGTAAAGGCCTGAGGAGGATAAGCTTGCAGTTGCCAGCCCGCTTGCTGAGTAGCCGTCAACCAGGCTGCGCCCCAGTGTCCCCCTGCCAGTAAGGGGGTTCCTTGTGCCAGCGCCACATCACTGACAACCCCACGAAAACCCTCTGTTTGAGGCAGTACGTGCTCTGGAGCTGAATAACTGGCGGCAAATAGTGCAGCTGAGGTAACCAGTTGTGTCTGATAATCAGTCATGCGCTGCCACTCTATGACCTGACCGGCCTTCCCACCAAGCCACAACTTGCCTTGACTCAATGCACTTTGATTCAGTGCATTATGAGCCAGCACCGACTGCTGCTCACTATCAACATCAACGCTCAAGGTAATAGGCCACTCTGCTGTTATCTGAATGGCATCCGGTGAGCTGATATCGATCTGCTGCAGGGTTTGTTGCCGGCTATCCAGGGCTAATAGCTGACCTGATAATGCCAACAAGCGCTGAGCATTAACCGGTAAGATCATATGTTGAGGTGACTGCCCACTCACCAATCTGATCAACCCCTGTTGACTGGCTGATGCATTAGTCAGTGCGAGGTAAATTGCATCACGATACACTGCCATTGCACTGAAGGTATTTCCTGCAAACTGGCTGTGTCCATCCAGCAACTTAATCTGTTGCCCCTGTGCAGTAATTTTCCAGAGTCGCTGCTGTGTTAAGCACAAAAAGTCGCTGCCATAACGTTGCACACCCAATATCGGACTTTCAAGCACCCAACTAGGCGGTACCGTAGTACCCGAGCCCTGAGTTAGAGCATTAAAGTTATCAGTATCCAACAGCGTTAAACGCTGCCCTTGCGCAACAAGTAGCTGACGACTATTACTGGCCATTAACTGTACACGCCCTGCTAAGGGATAATGGCCCTGTCGTTGTAGTTGATTACCCTCAGTCACCGCCAGCGTGATTCCGATCCCTTGCTCTGCCAGGGCCAACCGAGCGCCTACCATAGCCAGTGCAGTCAGTGGACCATTAGCGGTAAAACTCTGACCTTGCAGGTTTCGCAGTGTGGCCCCCTGGCTATACCAATAACCTCCTACCACGGGGAGAAAAGCATCAAATGGTAGGGAATCTGCTGAAATAGCCCACTGCGGAGCAGCCCTAACGCTCAGCTGCCATTGCTGCTGTCGCTGGTTACCCAAACCATCATCAACCGTAGCCACTACCCGTAGTTGACGAACAGCGTTTGGTACCGTAAAGCGTACCTGCTCTCCTCCAGCATGCAGGAGTTGCTGCTGCTCATCATAAATAGCAATGCTTTTCTGCACGGCTTGCCCAGCCAAATTGGCTTGCTCTGGCTTAAAGGCCAGATTGAGTGTACTGCCTGCATAAGTATGGTTAGGTAAAGGCAGTAGCTCAGGCGCTGCAAGGGTGACTTGGGGTATCACCCGCAGGTTAACTTCCTGCTCCGTGACATAACGAGCTTGACCAATATAGGCCCGAGCTTTGATGCGGTAACTGGCCTGTTGTTCAACCTGAGGTAATCGCCAGCTCCATACCGTTCCCTCATTAAGCACCTGCGTTAACTGAGCATCGGTTAACCACTCACTGAACACTGTGGCACCATTAAAGTCTTCTAGGCGCAGCTGTAAGTCCTGAACTGTCATACCCTGTTGGATTAAGGTCTCATCCAAGCCGGTGACGGAAACAGATAACTGCACCTCACTGCCTTCGCTATGCACTGAGTTATTTACGATCCCAGCAATGACCACGGTGGCTAACGACTCATTAGCAACCGTATCGACCGCTTGTTGCTGCTGCAGTGGTTGCTGCATAACCAGCACCATCTCACCGGTTGGTGCTGCTGCAGGCCAGTCGAGATAGTAGTTCCCCCAAATGTCATAGGTTGGCGTAAGCAACTGATCATTAATCTGCACTTGCTGTAACGAAGGACTACCTTGCTGGGCACGTAGCACCAAAGGTAAATGCCCCTGCTCTGCTAAGCTTTGTCGCTGACTAGGTAACGCCCACTGATAGTCTGAGTTGGCGCTGGCAGGTAGCGTCAATACCTGCTGTAGATGCTGATTATGAGACAGACCATGGACCACAATGTTCTGCTCAGATTGCTGAGCCGGTAACCATAGTATTGCGGCTGACAGTGGCAAACTGGGCGCACTTGCCCCCAGAATATGCTGCAAGGTTTGGTTAAGTGTATGGGTTACTGACAGTTGCTGAGCAGGCAACCGCTGTTGCTGCTGATCAGTGATATACCATTTTTGTGCTGTTTGCAGGGGAGCTGCTGGCAAGCCAGTCAACAGCCAGCCTGCAGGCAGTGCAATCTGCTCAATACTGGTGGCCGCCAAGTTTGGCTCAGTCAGGTCAAGAGTACTTAACTGCGCAGCACTGGCAAGCAATGGCTGCTGAGTGATGGTATTTGCTTCGACCTTAAATAGATTTTGTGCCGTGATTAATACTTCATGAGCTGTATGAGGTATCAGGCCAACCCTTTCAGCCTGATGCCACACCTCCCAGTAGTTACCTAACGCACTTTGGGTCAATACCCAAAGTAAATAACCGTCATGGGCCACCTGCTGAATATCACCCAACATCGAAATTTTTTGCCGTGTCCAACTGTTCGGCTGAGCAGGATCAGTCAGCCGGATTCGCTGTAGCTGTTGCCCTCGCCAGAGATACAGCTCATCACCCAACCCGCTCATTCCCTGCCAGTTATTGGTGTTTTCTCCTCCCTCCTCAGGTAATGTCAGTTCGCTGACTAGCAGACTGTTTATTTCTGCCATATGTAGCTGTTGACCCGATGATGGTGTCAATATCACTAATGCTGATTGTTGATTTTCTCGCTTCACAAGCACCATGACCCGCTGCTCAGCAACCACTGCCTGCTGGATATCACCACTGAGCGATTTGCCATGCATCGGTAACAGTAAACCGGTGGATGCAGAGCCTGGGCGATACTGAAGCCCACTCAACACGTTGCCCGAACGGGTAAAGATAAAGTCACCACTACCACCTAATAGCTCTGCGAGGAAAAGCCGCTTAATGGGAGGGCCAAACCGCCCTACGGAATCGCCTGACTGCGTACCCGATATCAGCGGCCAGAATAGCAGTTGTTGCTGCTCTGCTGAGGTTTCAACCGCTACCAGCCCTGTTCCAGTAAAACTCAACTGCTGCAGGCGCCCTTGCAGTGAGGTATACAGCACCTGATGCTGGTCACGCAGCTGATAGCCGCCTTGGTAACGATTTTCCACCCAAACCAGTCCCTGCACTGGTTCAGACGTGTTAACTGGCGCAGCTGGATCAGGACGATAGCCTGGCACGACCACCAGCTGGCCAAGCGCATAACCCGCTGTTGTTGCCTGGTAGTAGGTCGACGGCTGCTCAGAAAGATAGTTGATCCGCTGCACGGAATGCTGTTGCTGAACCTGCTGCCTGGCTCGGTTCTGCAAGGTTGCAGCAATATCGATGGCAGCATTACCAGGCACTACACGCAGATGCCGCCATTGATCGCTAAAGGCGAAGGATTGCGCCTGATCAACCCCAGCAACTGCAACTGTTGAGGCCTTACTAAAGTCCGTCATGCCCTCTGGTATGGGGACCTGAATCAACAGCTCACTGCCTGACAGCACCCGCTGTGCTGGAATCACATTAATCTCAGGGGCAGTACTGATCCCAGGAGCGGGTAACACATTAATCAACTGCTGACTCACCATAGGCAATGGCAGTTGACTACTGGCTGTAGTGGTCAGTTTAAGTACTGCAACCATCGCCTCAGTTACTTCAGGTAAGGTCAGTGCATACGAAACATAGTCCGTTTCTGCACTCGGTTTGGTGATCATCACTGATGCTGGATTATTAGCATGTTGGGTATCACCGGCTAATGCGACGTGTAGTTCAGCCTGTGCCAGGTTCACCATGCGCAGCGACAGATTAAGGGTCTCACCACTGTAAAATGTTTGCCCCTGATTAGGCGCAACAATCGCCAACTCTGGCAGGATATCCGTAGCATCCACTGTGGCCAGTTGCACGGTGGCGGTATCACTGACCAAACCATTGAGATCAATAGCCCTTGCCTGTAACCGCAAGAGTGCAGGGGCATCTTTGGCAATGGCTAAGGTCAGCTGATTACTACCTGTCAGGACCTGGCAGGCTGTAGCATCAGTAAATGGCTGCTGGGCATCAGCGGCATTGACACAAACCTCAACACGGTCAATGCCAAACTGGTCAAAACTACTCAACAAGACCTTCAATGACTGCCCTTTCGCCACACGCTCACCCTCTAGAGGGCTGACAATACTTATCTGTGGCGGAGTAGCATCAGGCCCCAACAGATAGCTATCGGTAAAGGTCAGTAGTTGTGAAGTGCCCGTATTGCCAAGTTGTAAACGTAAGCTAACTGGGATTTGCCGAGTCGTTTGACCACTACCGGCGGCGGCTGGTAGATCAGATAGCCGTGGCTGGGTCAGGGTAAAGGTTAACTGGTGGGTAGCAGGGTCAATGGTCACTGGCTGCCAGCCTGCTTGTTGTCCATTGTCAATGAGCACGCTGGCTGATTGCACCAGGTCCACATCACCGGTTAACTCAAAAGCCATCAGGCTTTGCTGTCGCTCTTCTGCAGGTGAAGGGGTCATGGTGATGCGCTGCAATGTTAAACTAGGATCTGTCGCGGCAAACTGCCAAACTTTTTCAATGCTTTGTTTGCCATCACTGATCATTGCTTTTAACGCAACACCAACGGTACCAGCAGGCACCTCAATATCAACGTTCCCTTGCCTGGCAGTAAGCCAGCTGGTTGCATAAGTTTGCCCCCCATCGAACGACAACCGATAGCTGTAGTGAAGTTTTTCCGAGACCAGGTAGTTATCATTTGCCTGTATTTGCCAGCGATAACGACTTCCGGTTTTCACTAAAGTAGCAGTGGTGACAGGTGCATTATCTGTACTATTCACCAACGTGACTGACTGCCTATCAGGAGGCAGTGAGTCAGTACCCTGGTATAGTGTGGTTAACGTACCCTGAGTGATTAACGCATTATCAGCTGCTGCATTGCCATACTGATCCTGCAGTCCAAACAGCTTCACTTCGTAAAAGGCGTTGGCCTCCAGTGTTTGACCAGAACGAAGCTGCAGCAATAGCTGGTTACCTTGAGTCAGTAAGTCGGCAAACCGCCCAGAAATATCTTCCTGAGGTGAGCTGTGGGTTTGATAATCCTTAAAGATTTTAGTCACACTGAATGCCCTGGGCCCACTTGCCTGTATCGGTTCACTGGCCTCTAATCTCAGTGGCTGTTGTGAGCTGAGTGTTTGCACAAGCTTAATAGCTGGGGCCGTATCATCAACCACCAACAGCATTTGTGCTGCTGTATGGCTTTCCACCGCAGCCATCGCAGGAAGTGCTCGGCGTGCCACCACCTGATACCGCAAACCTGCCGTACTCGCTGGCGTTACGAACTGAAGCTGCGCTGTGCTACCAGTCTGACCACTTGCAGGCTGCTGTACCTGATATGCCACCTGATTGCCGGTACCTGCCTGATAGCCACCTGACTGAGGGAACCAATGGAGTGTGACATCGGATGAGTAACCACTGATATCCACCGTTACTTGTTGTCCTGCTTGATTACTGACCTGGTCAACGCCACCAATATAATTGGACTGGACCTGGGTAATCAGTAACGGTGAGACGACATTCAACGCTGCAGGTATCCGCTGAACACCCTGAGCAGTATTAATTTGTAAGGTTTGTATACCTTGAGTGGGAAGTGCTGCGGTAAAGGTTAGAGCCTGGTTTTGTGGGTCGTAGGTGAGCTGCTGCTGTGTCAACTGCAACGTACCGAGCTGTAATGAGGTGATATCAGCTAGACCACTGCCATGTAAGGTAAATGTGTAAGGTTGATCTTTAATAACCAGTGAGGGCTTCACACTGGTAATCTGTGGTGGTGCTCGTCCCAGCACAGGCTGTGTTGTTAAGCGCCAGGGAATATCATGTTGGAAACTCACGCCTTGCACCACTTGTGCTGGCTCATTGACTAAACGTAATTGATAGAGTCCTCCCACGGCAAAGGTTGAGCCTGATGGCTCAAGCACTACCTGCCGGCCATCCAATCGGGTTGTATGAGATAGATCATCACCACTTTGCATATTCGCCAATTGATAGCCTATTGACCGCCACTGATTAGGCTGGGCAATACTCAGCTGCAGTGGCTGCTGCTCACTGTAAAGCTGTTCAGGTTGTGTTTGACTATTCAGCACAAAGGGTAAATCAATAGAGTAAAAAGCATGGCTATCCCACCACTCCAGCAAGGTACGACTTAGCTGTAACCCTTTTAAATAATGTCCTACGGCCATAGGGCTGGTCATGGTAACAAGCTGTAACCTTTGCGAATCAGCCACCGCCCTATCAACGCTAATATCGTAAAAGCGAATATGTGCCTGCTGAGACTGCACCAGCAACTCTCCGCTCCAGGCATAGTGGTCGCTATCAGTCGCATCAGGAATTGTGGCTGCACCTAGCAGTGGCTCAGCCAGCCCTGTGAGCAATGAGGCAATATCATAGACATACAGCATATTTCCACTGACGAGTCCTACTCGATGTTTATTGATTAACAATTGCTGCAATGTTTGCGCGGCAATAGGCTGCGCCACAACAAGGGTTTCTGGCTGACTCAGTTGCCGTAACTCCAGCCACCCGGCTTTAACAACAACTAAATAGAAATCTGTAGCAGCAAGGCCTAATATTGGCAGGTCCTCGCCTTGATCCCGCAAATTCAAAGACAACCAGTCACGGCCATTCAGCGTTGTTAGCTGTAGGATATCCCCTTGCTGACGCAACACATTAACCCCACGCACCATGAAATTCCTGGATGTAGCTGCTATGTTAGCTTGAGCGGTTGTATTGCTGCTTGCCACATGAACTAGCCGGTTGAGCAGGCTGGGCTGATACACATTGGTCAGCTCATACAGCAGAACGTCTTGACTCGTTTGCAGCATCACCCCCAATGTATTGTCATTAAGGGTGATAGCTGCAGGATGCTCAGGGAGTGAAAGTTCTGCCAGTAAAACCGGTACGGCACTACCTGCCGTGCTATACAAACTCAGGGTTGTACCCCGCGCAGTCACCAGCAAATCCTGCCAGCGTGCCACCTGGTTAACCGCCAGGAGCTGCTTCTGTCCTTGTAAGCGTACCTGCAGTGACGTATCCCGTTGCACATCTTGCTTAAAGCCATCATTGCTCACGACTACCTGCAGTGGTCCCAACACATTTGCAGGAATGGCTAACTCTAATAGATTACTACTGACCAGTTTGACCTGGGCAACACGGACGCCGTTGATGCTTACCTGGGTTTCAGCGGATAGCCCTTTTCCCTGAATGGCGAATGCTTGACCACTGTTAAAGACAAATGTCTTCTGGTTTGGCTGCAGTTGACCATTGACCCAAGCACCAATCGCTTCAATCTGAGGGTCAGCGATAAACGTGTAGGCAGCCGTTAAGGTCGAGGCCAGTGGGCCATTGGTGACTTTGATATTGACCGCCCGATTCTGTGCTTTCGCCAGAGCATAACTGGGCAGCTGAATCACCAATTTATTGGGAGAGCGCTCAATAACCTGTTCAGGGGACAATAGTAAGTCCCCGATCCAGACCTGAGTATCCAGGCCAAACCCTTCCCCAGACAAAGTTAATGCTTGCCCCCCTCGCCAACTGCCAAGTGCCTGATCCACTGACCGCAGTACTGGCTGTGCAGCATCAGTGGTGGTCACTGCAAATGCATAAGGCTGGCCCAGCGTCTGCCCCTGAATATCCTGCCAGGCAGATGCCACGCTTACTTGATAACGCTTATTCGCCAATAAAGGCTGGGCTGGGGTAAAAATTAACTGTGAACCCTGGTTATTGACCCGTTGAGATATATAGCCTGCTACAGGAGTAGTTTCCCCTGCGACGGTTAAACTGAAGAGCTGCTCATCAGCGTTACTCACCTGTGTGGCATCAAGTATTCGGTTAAATTGCACCGCAACAGTACCCTCTACCGCTAAGAGTTGACGTGCTGCAGGCTGTTGATCAATAACCATCAACTGTGAGGGCAAAATCGTATTAATACCTCCCCCCATATGATTTATACGAGGAATCACTTCATTACTGACAGGATTTTCCCTTGCCTCACCGTCTTCATAAAGCAGCGCTGTACCTGCATACAAAGCTTTAGCTGTGACAGCCAAGCTGGTGACATTACCGGTGATGCCATAGGCTTGTATCAGTTCAGGTCGCTGACTAAAGCGACTGGCTAACCAGTCAGCCACATCAAACACCTGAATATCCCCTTGGCCTGCCACCACATATAGGTACTGCCCTTGTAGCCTCAACTCACTGGCTAACAGCTCACCTTTTTCAAGCTGTTTCAAATTCAATGAAGCCACTGGCACGTAACGCTCACCTTGCTGTGGCAAATAGGCAACGACTGAAGCATTACGCCCACTGGCTAGCCACAGCAAGTCTTCCGTCACCATGATGCCATGCGGGGTGAACTTATTACCGGCCATATCCTGGCAATCCAGTACCTGCTGTTGCTGGTAGGCCCCTGTGCTCAACGCCAGTGCTTTGACTTGTTGGGTTGCCGGCAAAGTGAGCCAAAGCTGTTCAGGGGTAAAAAAGAGTAAACCAGGCTGTCCACCCAGATTTTGCGCTTCAATAAATGCCAGCTCAGTCAGTTGTTGGTGACTATCGATTTGCAATACCTGTAACCCCACCTGAGTAGCAACATACAGGGTGTTTCCTGATGCGACCAGGTCTGAAGCTCTCCCCCTCAGCGAGAACTGAGTAATCAACTGTGGTTCAGCCGGTAAACTGACATCAAAATAAAACAGCTGCTGCCCACCAACCAGATACAGGCTATCGGCTACCTGCCTTATTGCCGTAAATCCATTGGGGGTTAGGCCTTGGGGCACAGCAAAATGATAGGGTAGTGTCTGATCCGCAATATTTTTTTCAATCAGTGCTGGCCTAACCGGATCAGACAGGTCAAAGACAGACAATCGTGCGACATTACTGGTCAGCCGTTTCACCACTTCACCTTGCGGGTTAACCACATCCATACCACCGCCGGTAACGGCATAGAGAATCTGCTCTCTGGCTAATACTTTCGCTACTGGGCTAGCACGATCACTGGCAAGCTCAGTGCTTCCGGTACCAGTCCCTGTATAAAAATAAGCATCAGTGCTTTGGGCCTGTTCTCCAGGGAACAGCGTATTTTGGGCTTGCAGGATCACATCACCAAAGCTGCCCGCAGGCGCCCTTACTCGCAAGTGGCGACTACTTAATACCTGTAGATCCCCCGCTACCGCTTCCGCAAAACGTACCTGGGTTTGATGACTGAAGCCCAACCCATAAATATCAACCCAATTACCACCTTGTGGGGGACCAGTTCTAGGTCTGAAATCAACAATCTGCTGCTTCGGTAAAATGACCAGAGCACCATAGCGTGTCGCTTGAGTGAGGGTATCCAGGCGTTTAATGGTTAAGGGGATTGACTGACTGGCATCAGCCATGGCCAGTGCGGGAACATTAATCGTCAGCTGACTATCCGTCACATCAACAATGTCAGCTGGATTGAGTATTTGACTGCCCAGTTTGATGTGGAGGTTGGCTGTATCTGTACCAAAGTATTTCCCCTTGATAATCGCTTGCTCCGAACCATCAGCATGGAAGTAATGACGCTGCTGTTTTCCGGCAACCAGGCGCTTCACCTCAGTAATGGCAGGTTGGTGCTGATCATTCATAACATAAGCTTGATCAATAACACTCGCCAAACTTCGGCCTTGTAAATCCACCAGTGTTGATGACACCTGCAACCGGAGCACGCCACTGTAACTCAAGGTATCTGCCAGCGTAATGATGACCTGCCCGCCCTCTAGGGTGTTACTGGCTTCAATGCGATAATTGTTGCTACTCAGTGGACTGCCATTGGCCTGCAACAGGCTCACACTACTACCAATGACACTGGACTCGGTATTGATCAACTGGTTAAACCATAGGGTAATAGTGGCTCCAGGATGCAGCACACTGTCTTTCGCTGGCATGACTGAGGCCAAGCCAAAAACCGGACTCTGCGTGACTCGTAACCCTCCCTGTTCAGCTTGCAACACCTGCCCTCCGGTACTTGCAAGCTCAACCTGCTGCTGAGGATTTTGCTGCCAATACCGCAGTGACCATTGATCATCCTGCTTCGCCAAAATCAACGATGTATCTGTGGTTGCCACAGTCACTTGAGAGGGCGAAACTTGCAGCGCTGCAGCATATTTAGCACTGGCCAAATCCCCTCCGACATTCGCCCTTGGCACAGCCACCACCTGATAATTCACGGTAGGCTGGAGTTGATCAAAGATCACTAATGACAGCTTGCCTTGATGCACAGTCAGCACATAAAGCTGACCATCCTGCCATGCCACATCCACAGGCATACCAAGTAGGCGCTGTTCACCACTCCCAGCTTGCTGCTGGGCATCATTACTGAAAGTTAAGGTAGGTAGCGCCGCAGCCTGGGTTAGCCCTTCTCGCTCTAGACTAAAGAACCGTAAATACCCCTCACCCAAATCATTCGCCGCCACCAGAGCGAGAACGCGTGTTTGTTCAGCCGTAGGTGCAGACAGCGCAATGTCCATGGCGGCATAACCTGGGGTGGACACATTCGCCACCAGCAGTGGTGATGCCTTATCTTGAATATCCACCACCTGGATTCCACCTTGACCGTTGGCTAAGAACAGTGTGTCATCCCAGCGCTCAATGCCAGTCACTGGGTCTGTCATAGGCAGCTGTGATAAGCGCACAGGGCGGTCCCACAAACTAATGTCATAAAGCTCTAAACCAGCATTCATCAAAAATCGATTACTGGCAGAGGGTGACTGACCTGACTTAACCCCCACGGCAAGATAATTATCCCAGCGGGTGACAGCCCCTATGGTCATCGGTGGATAGTTCGGCAAGCTGATGGCTAAACCACCAGGTAAGGTATATGACATATCACCAACATAGACCTCTTGCTGACTGTTGCCGGTGGGGATGCGTAACCAAACCTCATACAGGTCAGCGGCTAATACGGTGGGGGCCAAAAAGCTAAATGTCTGCTGACTTTTTACATCATCACGTAATTGAATCGCCTCAGCCCCCGCAGCCTCACTTGTTAGTGCTTGACCACTGTAGACTTCCTGATCACTGTTACGTGCTTTTAGCAGGACCGTGGTACCGGGCTGGAGTACGGGTTTATCAACCGTTACATTAATACGCTGCCCACCTTCTTGATCGGTATTATCCGGGGCTAGCCAAAACTTGGCTGCCGTCAACGGCGTCGCATCACTGATAATCACCGCACCCAGCCAATCCTGCTGATACTCGGCATGACTTAACCGTAAGTGATATTGCCCGGAACTGAGGGGGAGCATATCTAAGGTGTGAGCAGGAATATGCAGCGTATTCTCATCAATAAATGACAGGGCAAGCGGATACTGGTTTAGCTGAGCCTGCATATCAGCACTAAAGCCACGCCCATGGATAACAACCGGAACTTCTTGATTACCATAACGAACCCGTCCCTGACTGACATTATGAATTGAGAAAGGTTTAAACGACTGGGCCGCTGTCTGCAGTGACTGTTTAAAGGGTAACCATAAGTTACGGCCTCGCACCGTATTAGCTTGATTAACGGCCAGCTCATAAACAGCGTTGGGCTCAAGGTTCACTTTAAACTGAACCGCTGTGCTGGCAGGAGCATCAGGCGCAGCCTCAAAGGTGATCGGTACATTTTGCAAACCTTCGGGTACTCGACGTTGCAGCACCAAAGCACCTGGTTGCTGGATACTTTCAGTACTGATCAGCTCATTAAACTGTACAGTTATTAACTGCTGATCCCCGGGAGAAACCTTATCTCCTGCTGTAATGAACGGTGCTTGATCATTAGCCTGGCTAACCGTTTGCTCTCCTCCTACCTGAACCCCCATCACCAGTGCACCAGGTAGTTCAAACTGGCGTAGCCCCTCATCGGCCACACCAATCACCCGATCATTATGAATGGCCATATCCCACACCGGCTCATCATTACCCGCTGAAATCACCTTGGGAGACTCTGGGTCAGTCATATCAATCATGACAAGACCCTGCTCAGTAGCGACCCACAGGGTATTGCCCTGAATACGCAGGGTACGGGCAGCATACTTACCTGACGGACTAAGCTCATCTAAACCAATCCGCACACGCTGCTCAGCCGCATGCAGTGGTACCAGCTCAACGCCTTGTGTACCTAACGCCGCAATGAGATAGGTTGCAGCCATAGGTTCTTGAGAGTCAGGCTGAACAGCGGCCTGGTAAAAGACAAAGTCCAGTACATTACCCTGAAAGTCATAGTTCGCCTGTAATGCAGGATCAAACAGGTTTACCGCCATTATTTGGCTGGCTTGGCTGCCACTTTTAGGCGCTTGCAACGTTTCACCTGACCAGGAAGGACAATTGCCCCATAGCACCGCAGCGGGTATTCCTCCTGAATACAACCAGCCGTTATGATAGCGTCCCCTTTGCCCTTTTAGCTGGGCATTAGCCTGGACACTGGCTAAGGCATTATCCGTTACCTGCAGTGGATCCGTGGCCATCAGATAGTTAACTGGAATCAAGGCATCAGGTTCAGCAGGAATGCCCACAAAACTACAATTCTGAGGTACTTTGATACCGCCAGGATCTGGTTGAGCCGTCAACGCAAAGACACTATTACCCTGCTTAATGATATCTGTGGTCAGGCCATTGATATCGGTATCACCTAGCCATTGCATTGCATTCTGATCATCCAGATTTAACCGGCTGATCCCTCCCACACCACTGGCGACATAAAGCCGCTGCCGGGCAATACTATTTTCCCATTCGGTGACGGGATAAATCCGGCTGGAATCCAAACCAATGGTTAACGCATAACGTCCTTCCTGACTGAGCAGTTGCTGCTCGGCACTGGATAACTGCAGTGACGTGCCTTGCATTAACGAAGCTGCCGCCTGTTTTTGTTTCAACGATAGTATTTGCCCCAGCTTCACCAGTTGCTGGGTATCCCCCGTTAATGCAGGTGCCCCCCCTACTAATAACGGATGTAGCGGGTCTTGCACTGCAAACGCAGCAGCCCGATAGTTATCCGGAAAGGCAGTACGCTCAACAGGTACCAGGGTATAACCTTGCTGTAAATAGCCACCATTGGTTAAAACGATGCCTGACGCCGGTAACACCTGTAGCATGGTTGGATGGACATTACCGGTGGCCAATGCAACCTGTTGCTGTAAGCCATAACCATAACCCTGATCACCTTCCAGTAACGCTTGATGCCCAAAACGATCTCGTCCACTGACGGTATGTTTGCCTGGTAAGCCTTTAGGGGTTACCAGCTTCAACTCTCGACTGGACAGCACCTCAACCTGGCTGACCGCTGTATCACCAATCCAAATCTGCAAACCTTCACTGACTGTGGTGCCTGGCTCGAAGCCTTGCCCCAGCAATGTGACCGTTTGCCTACCCACTGCAGGCCCCCAGCCAGGATTGATGCTGGTAAAACTAAGTGGTGCTGATGCCGTTATGGCTCCTTGCAGCCGTTGCTGTTGCGTTCCCAAGGCAGCAGATAAATCATAAAGACCGGGTATCGATAACGGTGGAATGGTTAGTTTTGCTAGCCAGATGCTCTCGTTCTGCTGGTCTGGCTCAATCGCCTGAGGCTGAACACTGACGCCGCCCACATAAAACTTCAGCTGGGATGCATGTGCTGCGGCAACACTGACGGCTACACTGACCTCGGTCGACTGTGCTGTTGACACATGGTGGGGTGTGATATTAACCAAACTAAACGCAGGATCTTTGCCACTATTAAAATAGAGTGTGTAATAAACATCCTGCGCCAGACGGTAAAGTACCTGGCTGGTATTAGCGATGGTACTGGCCACCCCTGCTTTTACTGCAAGCTGTAATGGCTGCTGATCCTGCAGGGCTTTAACATGCTCAGCGGCTAAGGTCAGCAGCACATCATTATGCTGTAGGGATACCTTAGCAGGTAATGGCTGCCCAGTAGCATCGTTCAGGCTAAATAAGCCCTTATTGCTGTCTAACCCATCCACCACTTTATTAAAGCGAAGTGTGATCTCTAGAGCTCCTGAGGGTAAAGCACTGAGCTGCTGCTGCGGGTCAATATCATAGATTTTAAGGGATGCATCAGGCACCACCTGAGCTACCCACTGGGCATTGCCTGACTGGCCTGCACCCAAAGCCGTTGCACTACCCGCCACCACTTGCGTTAAGTTATTACCCTGATAAGCATTTAAGCTTGCCACAATAACGGGCTGTGTCGGGTCCGCAATATCCACCTGTACCATCCCTTGTTTACCCAGCGCCAGGTAAACCAGATGGCCATTGATATCTACATCGTGAACAAAACCGACTTCACTCAAGCGCCTGACAATCACTGGCTGTAATGGATTACTGATATCCACAATCACCAGCCCTTCAGCACCTGCCGCTAAATAGGCAAAGTGACCTTTGACCTTGACCCGATTCGCTGCCACAGGTAACTGGCTCAAGACAACTAATCCGGAGGCTGACTCAGTTCGATCGCTGGCAGATGATGCAGTTTGCTGTTCAACAATAAACAAGCCACCTGCTCCCTCATTAAGTTTGAAAGACTGATAATCATAATCTCCCCCAACCGCAACATAGACTGACTGCCCAGGTATACGCTCTACCTCCAGAGCCTGAGCTACATCCAGTACTGGAGTTTGTTGTGGCATCAGCTGCTGGTCAACCAAGTAGAGCTTTTGCTGATAATAGCTATCCACCAAGCCCACACCAGCACGCCCCATTGCCACTAAGGATTTATAATTTTTTACGGTTAACCCCTGTGCCACCTCACCTGGCAACGGCAGGCGCTTAATAACCGTGGTATTGGCTAAATTCAGCGCATCAACGGCCAACACCATTAACTCGGGTTGACTCGGTTGACCATCTTGCAAACGTACTGCTGTGACAAATAAACGATCCACCCCCTGTTCAAAGTAAGGCTCAACATCCAGTGCCACCAATCCCTTTGGTAACGCTATTTTGGCGAGAATACGGTCATCAATGCCGTCTTTATTTAGGTCCACCCGATTTAGCAAATCATCTGGGTTAAGTGGGTTTTCAGCACGGCTGGTATAGCGACTGGCCTGAGCATCTAAAATCAGAATTTCACTGCCTGTCGAGGCAAATAAATAATTTTCAGTCGGGTCAAGGGCTAATGCCAAAATACGTTGTTTTTCGCCTCCAGTAATATTCGACTGAACAGTTTGTTGATAGGTAAAAGCGCTACTCAGCACACCTGCTGAACCATCTGCTTGAGCAACCTGAATATCAACAGTACCTAAGGGACCTGGCGGGGTAATAATTTCCAGGGTATTACTGTCCAGCACTTTAATAACATCCGCAGACAACGACTGATTGCCCACTTTAATGGCCATGCCTCCGGCATCACCTCTAAACCCTTGGCCTAAGATACGTACCCGTGTTCCTCCGGTCAGTGGTCCTTGGCTAGGTGTGACGGTACTCAGCAGCAACGGCTCAAGGTACTGTACTGCCCCAATAAACTGGGCATAACCTCCTTGGTCAGTACTTGCTTCCAGAGTGGCAGGCCCTGCCAGCTGCCGAGGGGCCCGCACTTGATAGCGCGTACGCCCATTGCCCAAGTCAGTTTGGCTTAGGGTCTCCAATGGCATACCCGACAACTGTAGGCTCAGATTACCGCTGACATTATCCAACTCAACGGTGACTTCCCCGCCTTCGATGGTCAGCGCACTCGGAGTTACTTGATGAATCACCAGTGGCGCTGCAGACAAAGCCCCTGTGGTAAAGTCCATTGTGAAAACAGGTAGAGTATCACTGCGTCGATCAGCGCTGCTCTGCAAACGCAGCTGATAGGCCTGATTCGCAGCCAGGGTGGAACTAGGTTGTAAGGTAATTTGGTTACGCTGCTCATTTAAACCCAAAGTAAAGGGGACAGCAGTGGGCGTTGCGGTACCTGATGCATCCCCGTTGATTGCCACAAACTCAATTTGTGATGTCAGCTGCTCAACCGTCAGGTTAACTGGCCGAGTTAATGTAATAACCGGCTGGATATCACGTCGTACGTAACGCTCATTGGCTACAGGTGAGGTCTGAGCAATATCCAATAGCACAGGATCCACAAAATACAGCTGTGACTGGTTCTTGCCTAATGGGGTTGCCAACGCAATCACGCCGTTAGGCGCATAATCCATGGGGGTTTGATGCCAATACCAGAAGGGTACATGGAGCTTACCCACACAACGACTGGTAGGTACTGCCAAGGCATCCAATAAGCTGATTTGTGCTGGCCGCGCAATATCATAAAGGGCTAAGTAGGTTGCATACCCCTTACACTCACTACCAAGCAGCCCTTGAAATGAGGCGGCAGCAACACTGGCAGCCTGCATTTTTTGCGCTTTGATGGTACCGGGTACGGTAAAGTTAAACGACTGATACTGCCCTTTCACTTGCGGATAGGCTGCCTGGCTGGCATCCAACAAAGTAATATTACGGCTGGTGGCAAGTAATGGGTTAGTGGGTGTCGTTGCCGTTAAACCATTCAGGTCACTCACCCCCACCTGAGCCAGTGATGGCTGGCGAATATCATAAATCACCCGATAACGATCAGTCGTAACATGCAGATAGTGCTCCACGATGGCAATATCCACTACGGTTAATGGCACCGTTCGCCCTTGAATCAAAGCCGATTCAATCTGGCGAATTACCACTGGCCGCTCTGGCTGATTGATATTGACTACCGCAACCCCTTGCTTATCCGCCGCAATAAAGAGTAACCCATCTTTAGCGACCATTTTGCTGGGAGTAGCGGTAAGGGGTAACGGTAAGGCATAACGCAGGGTTCGCTCGGTACTGGGTGCTAATACACTACTGTTGCCAGTACCAGAGCTTGAAGTATCAAATACAGTGGTATTGGCTGGATAAACCAGTAGCGCGGTCCGATTATTAAACTCGGTTTGAATATGCTTAAAGTGATACCCTTTTGCTGAGATATACAACTGCTGACCATGAACCAGCATTCCCTGAGGCACCAGATCCTGAGGCAAGTTGTAATACCCTAAACCATGCACAGTCGCTGCTTCAGCCAAGCGGCCAGGCTCATAATGAACCAGTGATATCCAGCCTGGTGCAAAATAATGCTCAAACTGTTGCCGATCATAAACATGGTCAGGGGCTACACCATCTGTAATACCTGCGCCTAATACATAAAGCAGGGGTTGGCTTGAATCAAACTGCAGGTCAACAATTTGCCCAGGTGGTAAACGACCTGCATCCTGCAAAAAGTCTGTAGGCTTACCTTCAGCCAGATCGGCTAATAGTTCTTGGATTCTGTTGGCTGCTAAAGGTGCTGAGCTGATCAGTCGGCGATCAACAGTCAACTTGCCGTAAAATAAAGCATTTCGCCGGACAAAGCGGCGCCCTAGCTCATCCTCCACTTCAATATCAACAAAACCACGATAATTTTCATCGCCAAAATCAGGTACGGTCCACTGCATGCGCTCTGCGCTTTGCAGCTGTAAGGTGCCAGCACCTGGCGTAAATATCTGTGCTGTTGCAGGCTGCCCTGATTTATAGGCAGTGACCTTAATCCTGCTATGAAAACCATAACCGACAATGGCCACCTGATCGTTTTCACCCCGCTGACTGGTATTCACCACCGCTGGGGTCAAGAAAGAGATTTCCAACTGATCAACATACGTAAAGCCTCCTAACAACACATCGGATAACTCATATGCATTAGTCACTTTGACGGCAGCAGGCCCCGCATAATTGGGGACTGTTGTTGCATAAAGGGTATCCACCCCCGTGAGATCATCATGCTCAACTCGACTGACCACTAGTGGCTGTCCACCTACTACCAACTTGGGCTTATCACCAAAGTGCTTACCAGTAATACGAATTGGTGTACCACCACTGATATCACCAGCACTGACACAGCTATCAACGGGTGCGTTAGCGGCTGACTGCGCACAAATGCGCTGTATTTCAGGTGTTGCGGCATTGAGAAAGCGCTGTGTGGTAAAGCCAAATTGATAGTCTTCACTGAGCGGATAACCGGCTAGTGGCTCCAGCCCAGCCGTCAACGTTACAAAATACTGCTGATTAGGTGCCAGATTGAAGCCCTGCTTGCGCTTAACCAGAAGCGTCTGACGACTCACTTCATTACCGGTTGTTGGTTTGTAGGCCAGCTCAAACTGATCCGTAATCAACTCACCGACAATAGGATCTCCTACCTTGATTTGAATCGATGGGCGAACAGCCTCTGCCTGCTCAGCCGCAAGCGGTGCTGAGAACATCACTTCGATCGCCGGTAACTGCTGCCCCACATCATATTGATTCAGCACAGGAGTATGCTGCAGGATAGACAGCTCTGGCATTTCAACCCGTGCAATCCCACCTTTACCCGTTGCGACCTGCAAGCCACCGCGGGCAAGGGTAATGCCTCGAGAGGCATAATCATCTAATGTCGCCTTAGCCTTGGTTAACACCGGAATGGTGGCATCAATGGTCGGGTCATCGACTTTGCTCAAATCGATCATTTCTACCAGAGCTTGGGCAGGCTTATCTTCCTGGTCAGAGTAATGCATGGTGACATAGGCTAAATGCCCTGACACATGTACATCGTACATACCATCTGCGACCAGGTCAGGCCGGTTAGGTTGGAGCTCAACCACTTTGACCAGTTGCGGCTGGAAGGGATTGTTAATGTTGATGATGTTGAGCTGGGATGCGCCGCCATCCCCTGCCATATCAGTCACATACAGCCTGTCACCTTGCAAGGTCAACCGGTTGGCAATACCCAAGGTATCCAGCTGTGCCACTATCGGTAGTGCTGGGTCCGCCAGGTCAGCGACCACAATACCCTCGTGAGAAGCGGCAATAAACGCATAATGTTGGTGAACCACCACATCTCTGGCATAACCGTTGGGCTTAATAAACCCTATTTTGTAAGGAGCTGTCGGGTTACTAATGTCAAATACCTGCACCCCACCATAGCCATTGGCTACCAGCGCCAAGTGATCTTTACGGGCAACGCCATAAACATCTTCGTAAGGGAGCTGTATTCGCCCAGTGAGCTGATAAGCTAAACCAAACTGCCCATCACCATTACGATGAGCAAATAATAATAACTCCGCTTGCGTATTGGTCAGATCAATACGCCCTGTGGCCTGGTCTGCTGAGCCACCCCAGTCTTGCTCAATTTCCTGCGCTAAAGTGGTGACAAAGGTATGTTCATTCTGGCTGAACGCCTCAACATTAACATTATCCTGCTGTGAGGCAATTTTAGCCGCTAATACCAGATCAGAAGCAGTAGTAATCTCAGTGATGGTCCCAGTAAATATTTCTGCAGCACTGTTGAGTAGCGATGAGTAAACGTAAAAATTACCCTGTGCATCTCCAGCTTTTTCATCCACTGCATCCAGAATAAATATCCCAGTACGTGGTGGTGTTTTACTTTGGCTGGCACCCTCAATATGACCTAAACCTTGCTCATAACGCATCGGGTCATGGGTGGACCAAGCGCCCACCATCGCTCCCTGTAGGCTATCTGAAGTCGATGACTGGCGAATAGATTTAAACTGATCAACGGCGGTGTAATACACCCCACGCGCTTCAGCAGTATGCCCTTCTGCGGGAGCCATATAGCGCCGCTGACTGATCGGCCAGCCGACTTCATAGTAAGCTGTTTCTTCTACGGTATGGGCAGGTGTCACCACCTTGGTCACCACCCGGACCCGTTCATTACGTTCACGAGCCCGAGATAAAATCATGCCACTGCTATATTCTGCCCAATAAATATAGCGATGGTTTTCCGGATCACTTGCCGGGATAGCGGGGTCATTACTGGTGGTCTGCTTCAATTCCAACTCATCACTGGCTAACACTTGCCAACCACCCACAGATTCATATTCACGCTGCCAGCTCATTGTTACCCGCTCAATGGGGGCACCAATATCATCGACGGCAACCACTGCTTTCAGTGGTTGTTCTGCTGTCAAAATATCCCGGTCAATGGGTGAGAGTATGCTGATTTTCGGTGGAACCGTATCTCTGACTTGCCCCACTTGCAGTACTTGGCTTTGACCCACCTGGCCCTGCTGATCATAGGCCAGCGCTTGTATCAAAAAGCCATCCACACCTTCTGGTGCAGGCAAAAAGGCCTGATAAAGATGATTTTGTGCTAATGAACCTGTCAGCGCTCCTAGACTACTGGTAACGGTTCGTATGGGCTTGCCATTAACATAAAACACCACATAGTTAATGCCATCGACACCCAAATCATCAAACGCTTCCACCACCACTTCCAGCGCCGTACCCGCAATCAACGCGCTACTCGCATTACTGGGTTTGACAATTTTAGCCACAGGTGGAGCATCTGCCGTAATAGTCAAAGTGGACGGCCGGGCAAAGTCTGTAGAGGCAAAACCATCCACATCTTTAACATTGGCAACAAATCGAATGCGTTGGCCGACCCTGCCTTTTGGAATTTGCCAGTCAAACTGGAAAGGCGCAGCAACATCTTCACCTAAAAAGATAAGCTCAGTGTTATTGCCATCATCATCTAATAAGCTGTAATAAAGTGCAGCACTGGCAACCCCTTGCTCTGGATCTTGTCCCAGTACATTGAGTCGTACCCGCCGGCCTTCGGCCATCTCAGACTGTTCACCTAAATTAAAGCCCCGGTTATCTAATAGCTGGATATTGGTCACCGTCGGAGGCTGGTTGGCGACCAATTGAACTGCTACCGATTGTTCAGCCGTATTACCTACTCCATCATAAGCAATAAATTTTACCTGCAAGGGCAGCTGTGACACATTGCCTGCATTTGACTGACCAGTTAAGTAGGTTGCCAGCGACTGGACACTGAAACTACCCGCATAAGGTGGTGCAACCTGAGTCTGTTGTTGGACCACCTCGTTATCAACAAACACTCCATCCTGATTTTTATCGACCCGTAACTGCGCTTCTAAGCGCGAAACCGCCACATTGTCATAGATTTCCGCCGCAAAAGGCAGAACTCGTAGCTCAGAGATTTGTGCCCCCTGCTGAGCGGGTGCCTTGACGGCAATAACCGGCGCTACCTGATCACCCTCTACATTCAGCTTACGTGGTACAGGGGTATAAATCGTCCGTGGGTTTTGTTGGCGCACTTCAGTGACACTGGCCGTTAGACTAATCGGCTTGCCCGCCTGGCCATAGGGTAAGGTTAATAAAAACTCATAGGGAAACTCGACATCAGTCAGTACTTGGTCACCGCCAACCAACCCTGAAACCTGTAGGTTAACCCGATCCACCCCGACGTCATCAGCCGCATTGAGCTGTACCAGAACAGACTGGCCTTCAATAAAACCCGCCCCAGCATCAGGTTTTACCAGGGTAATAAGGGGGGCCTGATCGGTCTGAGTGTAAACCGTTAACTTTTCACAGGCTGGTAGTTGATTAAAGTCTGTTAAAGGACAGCGATGCCCATAGGTATCGACTGCTTCCACCCAAAGCTCTACTTGATTGTCAGCCGCTGAACCCGTGTTCTGATAGGTTGGCATAGGGACTTGAAATCGATACGGAGGCTCATTTTGGGTAAAACTATATTCGCTACCATCAGCATAGCGTGCTGATAAATTGACATAAGCGACCCCGACATCATCTTGAGCATTTACCAACACTTCTAACGCTGTAGACTCCACCACCTTCTGGTTTGGCTGGGGTGTCATGATATCGACAATGGGCTGCTCATCCGGTTTAACGAGAAACGCCACTTCACGGTGAGCTTGACGATTTTTATCGGATGCCTCCAAGCGGAACCAAACATCCATACGCTCCACTTGCTGACGGCTTATCGTCGGAAACAAACTAAGAATGCGAGACTGGGTATCAATATGCACTAAATGCCGATATAAAGGAGAGTCTATATTGAGGGTGGTAACTGGATTGAAGTCTACTGGAGATGTATTTTCATAGCGTTGAATAACCGTGTAATCACCATACTGATAACTACCATCCTTTAACTTAATGCCATAACGCTTTTCCAGCACCAATTGCTTCACTTGTACATTATCGTACCCCTGTAACAGCAGGGTCATATCTGCACCTTCTATTGCCCCCACCTCAACCGCAGGTCCCACAAATACGGCAACAGGTGGAATATCATCCGCTTTAACCTGTATGCGCCGCTCTAAGGTTGCCACTGCCGACTCATTATCAGCCCAGGTCATTTGCAATGTCAGGGGTTGCTGGGTATCCATCAATAGCTCAGGCAGCGTCAGCACATAGTAGCGCTCAACCATATTTTCTTTAATCGCGACTTCTGCTGCGATACGAGGGTTATAGAGCGCCTCATATCGATCATAAAACCCTTGCAACACGACATTAATTTCTTCTTTTTCCAGTTTCTCCCTTTTAACATCAGGCTGTGACAGGAAGACGGGCATACCATTGACGCGGAAGCTGGGAGAACCTTTCATACCTCGATCATCAACCCCTAACACTTTCACCAGGAGCTGTTGGGTGCCTGCTACAATAAACTGGTCCTGAGCAGGGGATTGAATAGCTATTTGTGGCTGGATATTAGCTTGTGGGTAGACTAAAAAGCGCTGGCGGGCTTGCTGCTGGGCATTATCTTCAATAATAAGTTCGTACTGTGTGGGAGCCGTTTCGTTAAAATCAATACTAACCTGCTCATCAGCTACCAGATTAGGTGCATTAGGACAGGATACCCCATAGCTTTTCTCAAACAGGGTTTGTATGGGAACCCCTTCCGCTGACAACTGACGCAGAGTAACTTTAGAGACCCCGGTATCGTCAGCCCCCTGCCAATTGACTGTAAAGCGACCACCATTTCTGACCCAAAACTCGCCATAACTCAATCGCTCCAAATCCTTAATCGCCCTAGCCTGATCATTCCAACCTGTCAGCTGAATGGTGGGTAGCTGGTTTTGCTGTATGGGGAATAAAAACGCCTGACGTTGCTGATTTCCTGACCAATCAACAAGTTGAGCAGTCAGTGCCAGATCGCCTGTCAATAAACCAGATGGCACAGTATAGGGCAGCTTAACACTGGTTTGACTTGCCTTAGGGCTAAACGCACGTAACAGCAGTCCTTTACTATCCATTAACTGAAGTGCTTTTATTTGCGTGGAATTATCTGCCAAGTTGAGTTCAAAGAAGAGCTGTTGCTGGCTGATGACATGACTGCCTGATGATGGGGATAATAAGCTCAGCTCAGGAGGCAAAGTATCCCCCCTGAGTTGCCAATGATAAAGTGGGTTTAGCTGTTGCATATCACGCGTATGAGTGGCCCGGTCAGACGCACTGACTAACATGGCCATAGCCATATCTGCCTGAGTCATTACTGATGTCAGCACCTGCTGTTTAAGCTCTGTTTGAGCTTGCCGCGCAGACAGTAACTTAGGTAAATACAACAGCGCTTCATTTTGCTGCTGATCACTGACTGCTACTATAAGCGGCGCTAACAACTGATCACTTTGCGCCAGCTGAATCACCATACGCCGTAGCAAGCCATTCAGTACTGGATTGTTGTTACGCAGGTTAATTTCCAAACGATGGGTACCTGCCACCTGCAAATCTTTTAAAGCTAACTGCCCGTCATCAAAGGTCGTGGTGAGGATATCGGGCTTAGCCAAGCAAAGATCGTCTGTATACCGAGTTACCTCAGCTGTAATGGTGAGTGCATTCTGTTGACCATCTGTAAAACGAATCACTGAGTCAGATGTAAGTGAAGGCACAGGCCACAGCGTCATTTGCTGTTGCTTAACACTTAATACCAATTGATCTCCAACCCAAATTTGGCCCGTCCAACTACCCGCTTCTGGATAGGCCAAGGTCAGGCCTGGCATATTAATCATCCGTGGACTGGGTGAAGTCACTGTCTGCTGCTTAACCTGTTGCTGGATCTGGCGTGAAACCTGCGTCGATGATGAATCATCAACCTTTAAACCACTTAAGGTTGTGGCAAGCGGAAAGAGCCACACAGGGTCCTCTCGACTGACTGCATCATCCTCAACCTGGATAGCCAAATCAATACGACTGCCCTGGATCTGTTGAGGCTCACTGGTAACAACTACCTTGGGTGGCTGATCTGCTATTACCTCTACTGCACGTGATAGTAATGCCGTATTGCCAAACTGATCTTTTGCCTCTACTAATACGTCAAACTGATCATTCACCGCTAAGTTAAAATCAGCCAGTGGCTTACTGAGTGCTGACACTGAATGATGTGGACCATTAATTCCTTCTTGTTGCTGGACAATGACTTTGTCATTCCCTTTAACGACATAAGAAACAACAGAAGCCAGCAAGAAATCATCCGTGACAGAATAAGAAAACGCTAACTCATCATTACTAAACTGTTGGCTTTCTGGACGTAAAATCGATATCTGTGGTGGTGTTTTATCAGGGAGTAACCGAATGACCAATGACTCCTCAGCACTATTTCCCCCTTTATCCGTTACTGTCAATGTGCCCGTGAGCGGCTGGCGGGCATAGGTGAGAAAATCCTGATTGGAAAAGTTAGCCAACAAATCAAAATTTGAATAAAAACGACTCCCTTTCACAAAGGTACCAAGCGTTAATACATCCTGTACCACCTCCTGTTTTACTTCGTCTTTGCGTCCAATGGAAATGCCAGGTGTTAATAACTGGCCATTAGCATCTTTAATAGCCAGCACTATGCGGTCAATAAACTGATTATCACTGGCCACCCCCGTTAATGTCAGCGCTTGCCCTGGTAAAATATCAAACTGGTTACTGGTGAGTGATACCGCAGGTGGCTCTGCATCATGTTTCAGTTGAAGCGTGACGGCAGCTTGCTGTGTTTGACCGCTACTGTCTTTGGCTTCTACGATAAGCTGTGCCTCATTGCCGCCAACCGCTTTGGGGACCCGTACATCATGATGATGATAGTGTGCTTGGCGAACGCTAGAAGCTTGCGTATTACTGCTCGCCTGATCTGATAATTTAAAACTATGGATAGGCTGCTGTGTTTGGTCAGAAAAAAGCCAGTAGGCGGTGAGTGACTGCAATTTACGGTCATCACTGGCAGCCACATTAAGCGCAAACAATGCTCCTTCCATAAAAACACTGTTAGTGGCAGGCGTTCTTATTGAAACCTGAGGTTTCTCATCCTGAATAATGGTGTAGGTTTTGGTAATAATGGCCGATTCATTATCATAAGTATCCTTACCTGAAATACTTAATGTAAAAGAGGGTTGGCCATTAGGTACAGTAACAGGTAGCCGTTCTTTAATACTATTTGTCGTATAGTTTTTTTGGTAAATGGATTGACTATCCAGCAATACATTAATTTGCTTAATACTTGATGCATCTTGAGCAGAAAAATCTAACTGAATTTTCTCACCCGCATAATAGTTTTTACCTTCATCTGGCCCAAAAAGTGTAATTATAGGTGGCTCATTATCTTGTGAAAAGGTAAGTGTTTGCTGCCGAGCTGGAGAGCGCTGACCTTTGTTATCAACAACAAAAAACGTCAAGTCAACTGCAGGCAAGCTGGCTAATGCGGGTTGATCAGCCAATATCAATGCAAAATCCTTAATCAACTTTTTATCAATTAGAAAATCTGTCCCGCCAGCAAAGGTTTTTGCGAATACAACATCACTGGTGTTAGGCCGCCTTGCTTCCACCACCAGATTATTGACACTAATATCATCCTCAGCCACCAAGGTAAATAAATATGGCTTGCTCAATAACATCGGTTGAACATTTGCTGGTTGGAATTCTGTTATTGCGGGTGGGTTATCTTTCGAAACCAACAGTGTTTGTGTAAGTTTTGCTGTATTTTGCTGCTGGTCACTCACATTAATTCTTAGCGAAAGTACGTCACCTGTATCCTGAGTCACTGTGGCAGGACTATTCACTAACAACGCTAAAGAATATGCATTGACTGCACCCGGAATAGTTTTAATATCCTGTCCAGTAAATGTTACCTGATCATTTTCATCACCCGTTAATTGATAACCTTGACCTTGCTGATGGCGTAATCCTTGTAGCAAAATTGAGGTAGTAGCCACATTATCATAGCCTGCTAATTTTAAAACGAACTGCTCCTGCTCAATGACCTTTAAGTGGCCATCACCCGAGTATTCTGAGGGAGATACAACATTAACCACTGGCGGTTCAACATCTTTGCCAATAACAGCATTCACCACATTACTTTCTGCCTGTTGCTGTGCCGTATCAAAAACCATGGCTTTTACTTGAACAGGTGTTTCTTTTTCTAAAACAGGTGGCGTATACATAACACTAAAAGGCGGCCGAGTATCCGTACCGAGTAATACTTCATTTACATAAAATGCTACCCGTTGCACCCCTAAATCATCCGTGGCCGTAGCCCGTATTTCAACCGGAATATCTCCCGTCATGACAGTTCCTTCAACGGGATAAGTTAAGGCAACAGAAGGTTTAGTATCAGCTTTTACAGAAATAACAACAGGCGAACTCAGTGCACGTTGCTCATGAACATCAATAGCTTCTGCCTGTAATTCAATAGAACTGCCAATGGCTTCAGCAGGTACTGAGAGTTTTATTTCCCGTTGGGTATTACCTAAGTTATACGCTGTGCTTTGCTGTTGAGTGATATCGATTATTTGTTGCTCTTCAATCATTTTCCCATTGGCTGAAATCCTTAATGCCGTTCCTAGCCAAAGAGTATCATCAGATACATCCACCTTAATGGTTATTTTTTCACCCGCACTGACATCACGCCCGGTTAAAGGACTCACAATTTTCACAATGGGTGGTTTATTTTTAAAAACCCGAATTAACTTTGCAGGGAGCTGTTGCTTTTTTTGTTGAGTATTCGTTATTTCTGCATACAGTGATATTGCTGTTTCATCTGTGCCAATGGGGTCAAGGTTGATATTAGTACGCCATAATTCAAAAAAATATTTTTCTTTCGTAGGCCCATCTCTGAGTGTAAATTGCGGATAAGTAATTGGTAATGTTGGTTTACCATCAATAAAAAAGCGTACCGACTGGATAGATGAACGTGTTTCACCTTTGCCCATGATGCCTAAATCAATCGCTAATTGAGCCGTTAATGATGTGCCCTCTGTTACCCGCTTGCCTTCAATGGGTAATTCAAATTGCACTTCTGGAAAAACACCAGCCTCATCTCTGACCACTTGTGCTGTAAACTGGTCAATAGACGACTGGCCCAACGTATCATAAGCAATGGCTTTTATCTCAACCTGGTGACCTACGAACCGATCCGGAATAGGCAAGGACACCTGAAAAGGTGCAGCAGAAGTACTCGCGACTAATTGATTATTCAAATAATAGTTAACCTCATTAATACCTACATCATCTTCGGCATCAACCTGTAGTGAAAAAGCCTGCTCAGCAACTAATTTACCAGCAGGTTTAAGTTTAAGAAGAGGTGGACCATCTTTTGCGGATACGGGTATTGCTAACGATAAATTATTGAGTGAAGGTACTGTTACCTGTAATTGTGCAGGGGCATTTTCATCAATACTGTGTTTTGCTAATAGTCCCTGCTCAGTAGACAGCTCAAGCCGTGTTTTTTCCTCTACCTGTAATTGATAGTCTACTGCAATGTTATTGGGTAAAGCCGTCACCGTCCCATCATCAAATACCACAAATAAGTCTTGCCATGGTTGAAACTGATTCAACCTAGAAATCATTATGGGGTCAACGGTACCCATTTGATTAGTGGCTAAGCGGCTAACACGCTTATTAAAATCAATTGTGACTGGAATAGATTGCGTATCACCGTTGGGGAAGGCAACCTTGATTTCAACTGTCTCACCAGCCGTTTCCTGTAAGGGATAAACAGCCCCTTCTTCACTCACCCATACTTTGTTAGGTGCATTTGTTGAGTAACTTACACCCCGACCACTCCCCGACAAAGCCACCTCTCCACGGTATTGATAATTCACCATTGGAATAATTTGGAAGTTTTGTAGTGAGTTAGAAAAAACCATTGCTTTAGGGATAACATGAGTACTTAAAATGGCTTCTTCGGTGCTTTCTGACAATGTCATCATTTCTGCAATGGTAGTGCGATTTCCAGAACTATCGACACAATAAGCATCAATTATCACCATGCCATTTTGGATGGCTTCTTCTACCGAAATATCAGCGAGTGGGAGTTCCAAAACAAAAGATGTTTGCTGTTCATGATAAGGGTAAAGTATTTTTGTTGTCGCTGTGGCCGCAAATGCATTATCCAATGCTTGATTTAAAATTCCACTGTAGCGCCTAAGGTCTGAAATACGGACACCTTTGACATTAAGCGCAATATAGTGAATATCTACATCATCACTTGCCGTTAAATCAACTCGCAAGAAACCTTTTCCTTCTTCTTCAGCAACACTGACCTTCTGTAAGGTCAATTGTGGTTTTTGAGCTTCCACACTAAATGTTTCTTGAACTTGCTGCGTAGATCCATCAGCCAACTGCAACGAAACGCTAGGCAACAACTGCAATTTATCAAAGTCAATACGTAAGCTACAATTTCCTTGGCTATTCCACGTCATTTCATCAGGCAAATAAGTCTTACTTAATTCAGGCACTACCACTTTTAATACCTGCTGGCAGTCTGAAATTGATAGCATATAACTGAAAGATTCTTGCTCTGATCGCCCTGTTAATGAATGCACAACGCGAATATCGCTATCAACCCCATAAGCGGATGCTGACAGAAAAAAATAGATCATTAATAAAATAACGATCTTGAAAGATGAAGGAATAAAGGAAGCCTTTTTAAAATACTGCATAAACTACAAAGGCGCCGGTGTCGTGACAATACCTTTAGTTATAGCAGTTTAAACTCAATCATTTGTGCTTAAATTTCATATAAGATGTACCGCTAAATTTCGATTTGCATTAAGCCAGTTTTTTGTTGACACCTGTTCTGAAGTACCTTTTCCCAAGATCAGCATAACGAACGCCTGCCGATCAGGGCGTAAATTTTGCCCTAAAAACCCCTTATACCAGAATAGTTGCCGCTTCTTTGCGGCAAACAATTTGACGTACATTATCCAGCCTTTGTCTTACTAGGTTAGGCATCAATTATCATAGCTGTTTATTTAAACGTGAAAGGAAATCCGCAAAAAATAGGCTTACAATGCTTGAGTTTTTTTGTAGGGCAGTTTGCCAGAGCCAATGATTCTAAAAATCACCAACAACACTTATTATAGGTACTATCATCAAGGCCAAAAGTCTTTAATCTATGGATAATTCTCAGCATAACTACACCGCTCATGCTTTTTATAAAAACCTCCCCAATGGTCGATGTTCTGGCACACTATCTATCGAAAACGGTAGAATCAGCTTTATTGGTGGTGAACAGAAACTAGCCATTCCTATTGAAGGCAGCGAGTTTAAATTGGGCGGTGCAAGTAATCGCCTGGTATTTATCTCTCATCCAGACTGGCCAGAGCTGTCGTACTACACCAGTGACCGATCGATACTGAATGATCCTTTATTGATTGATCATCCTACAATTGCTGTCCAGCTATCTCATGCCAAACGAAAACGCACAACAAACCATATCATCTTTATAGTCGTTAGCCTGCTATTTATTGCCAGTCCATTTTCACTTTACTTCGCCATAGACCCAATGGCTGCAATGATTGCTCGGCAGGTACCAGCAGACTGGGAACAAACTCTAGCCAAACAAGCCTTAAAACAGTATCAGTTAGAAAGCACGTTCATGCCTGATAAGCAGGCTGAGTTACTACTTAAACCTCTTACCAGCCCCCTATTAGCCGCATTACCTGATAAACGCTATGATTTTCATTTTTCAATTTCATTAGATGAGGAAGTCAATGCCTTTGCATTACCTGGAGGCTATATTGTTATTCATTCAGGACTCATATTAAAAGCAGACAGTGCCGAAGAATTACTGGGTGTTGTTGCCCATGAAATTGCGCATGTGACAGAGCAACATGGACTACGCAATATGATCAGTGCCAGTGGCACATTTATTATCATAGATGCATTCCTTGGCGATATGACAGGACTTTTAGCAGTAATTGCCGAGGCTGCTCCCTTATTAATCAACCAGAGTTACTCCAGACAGTTTGAAGCTGATGCCGATGAAAAAGGTGTTGTGCTATTAAAAGCTGCCAATATTAACCCTCAAGGACTCCACCAATTCTTCAAGAAAATTCAAGAGGAAGAAAAAAAACGCTTAGCGCAAGTTACCGATGATGAAAATCACGCGTTAATCCAACAATCTTTGGCATTACTGAGCAGCCACCCAACTACATCAGATCGAATTGATCAGCTAAAATTACTCACACAAGCAAATAGTGCTTCATTTCGTAATCTGGATAAAGAATTTGACAAATTGAAACAAGCTGTACAACAATTTGTGACTCATACTTCATCGGACATAACTACAGATGAAAACTGAAATTAAAGGTGGGCGAGCCTTTTCTTACTTAGATGTTAAACTATCTCCTGGAGAGAGAATAACCGCTGAGTCTGATGCTATGGCAACCATGTCAGCGGACTTAGACTTGAATTCTCGTTTTAATGGTGGTTTTTTTCCTGCATTAGCACGTCATTTTTTAGGTGGTGAAACCTTATTTATTAATGAGTTCGCTAATAATACTAAAAGTACTCGACAGATAACCCTTGCTCAGCCAACTCCTGGCGAAATTAAAGCCACTGAGTTAAAAGGACAAACGCTTTACTTGCAACCTGGTGCATTTTTAGCCTGTACTGAGGGTATTAAAGTAGGCGTCAAGTGGGCTGGTTTTGTTTCCTGGTTAGCCAAAGAAGGTCTGTTTAAAATTGTGGTTAAGGGCAATGGCACAGTATGGTACGGTGCTTTTGGCGCACTTTTAGAAAAGCAAATCGATGGCGAATATATTGTTGATACCAGCCATTTAGTTGCCTACGAACCCACCATTAAACTCAAGCTACAATTAGCGGGTGGCATTTTTTCCAGCCTTTTTAGTGGTGAAGGGTTAGTAACACGTGTCGTAGGCAAAGGCAAAATCACCATACAAACACGTAGTTTATCTGGGCTAGCAGGTTGGATAAACCCTAAACTACCTTAGTGTCTGTTGATGTTTTCACAAAGGGCCTCTTAATGGAAATACAGCTATTGCATCGGCCAGGAAATACTGCGGCTAAAGTCACCTTAAACCCCACTGAGGTGTGCACTGCTGAATCTGGTGCCATGATTGCGATGAGCAATAACATAAACGTTACTACCACCACCCATAAGCGAGGCAAAGGCAGTATTCTAAAAGCTGTAAAGCGGATGGTCGCTGGTGAGTCATTATTCATTAACCATTTTGAAGCACAAAACACCACGGGTGAGGTATGGTTAGGCACAGCTTTAGCTGGCGATATGGAAGTCATGACGCTGGATAATGAAACACTGATTGTACAAGGCAGTTCATTTCTCGCCTGTGAACATGCCATTGAGATTGACCTGGGTTGGCAGGGGTTTAAATCAATATTATCTGGCGAGCGGGTATTTTGGGTCCATTTAAAAGGCTCAGGTAAAGTACTTATAAGCTCTTTTGGCGCTATTTATCCTATTCATGTGGATGGTGAGTATATTGTTGATACGGGCCATATTGTCGCCTTCAATGAAACATTGGACTTTACCATCACCAAAGCAGGAAAAAGCTGGTTGCATTCATTTTTGGGTGGAGAAGGTTTAGTCTGTAAGTTTCATGGTAAAGGTACTGTTTGGTGTCAGTCACATAATCCTAGTAGCTTTGGCGCTATGCTCGGCGGTGATCTGAGATCTCGATAGGTTTTGTCTTATTTTAAGTGAATGGCTTTTAATCTGTGATAACAAGCTTTAAACCATAGATTAATTAAAGTGATAATTAAGTTTAAGCGCCGTAAGCAGAGACAAAAGCGATTCGCACAGGAAGTTCACAAATGCAAGATAACCAATATCACGTAACATTAACAGGTAAAATAGCAGATGCTACAAATATAGAGCATGCATCCGCTCAGTTTGCTCGTTTGTTCAAAACAACACCAGAAGTAGCGATGCAAACATTACAAAAAGGTCCAGTCACGATAAAAAGAAATGTTGATCAGGCAACCGCTATTAAAATTCGTAATCTATTGGATAAGTTAGGTATTGGCTGTCGTATTTTAACTGCAGACGAAGCTGATGCTGAAGCAAGAGCAGCTACTCAAAACCTTTCTGTAAACAACAACACGTCAGTAAAAAAAGACTCCTCCTCACCCATCAGTGACACATTTGAATCACCAACCGATCATCCTGGCTTACAGTTTAAAATAGAAGGTAAACCTGATTACAGTTTTCTAACAATCCAATTACCTGCCAATCAAACCTTAAAAGTAGAAGCCTCGGCCATGGCAACTATGGACACCCATATCGAGATGAAAACGAAACTTAAGGGTGGCCTGGGACGATTTGTAACAGGAGAGTCTATTTTCATAAATGAGTTTACTGCCGCCCATGGTCCCGGTGAAATTGGTATTGCACCAGGCGCGCCTGGCGATATGATGCATGTGTATTTAAATGATGAAGTATTGTACTTGCAAAATTCCGCATTTGTCGCTTCGGCTATGTCCGTAAACATTGAAACAAAGTGGCAAGGCTTTACCAAAGGCTTTTTCTCTGGTGAAAATTTATTTTTAATCCGCGCATCGGGTAAAGGCGATTTATGGTTCAATAGCTATGGAGCTATTATCGAAATTGATGTTCAGGATAATTATGTGGTCGATACTGGCAATATTGTAGCGTTTACCGAACACCTCGACTATAAAATTAGTAAAGTGGGTGGTTATAAATCATTATTTTTCTCAGGTGAAGGCTTTGTTTGTCGTTTTTCTGGTAAAGGTAAGGTATGGATTCAAACCCGTGGAGTAGATGCTTTCGCATGGTGGGCACATGCTTACCGTCCTGCACGCAGCAGTGGGTAATATGCCCTTTATGAGTCCTTTTTTAACCACTCAACTCAGGAGGTAATACATCATATTTAGCAATACCCTCCGGAAAAACGGCCCAGCTTGGAGCAGAGGCCGTATAAATAGCCATATTGGGCTTTAAGTTCTCATGGTTATCTAAGGTGCTCGCAGAAACAGAATAAAAATTCCCTACTGTAACTTCAATACATAGCGTAGTTCCACAATGACCGCAAATATTGTGTATCATATCTTTTCCTGAGTCACCCAGGCGGGTATACAATATAGGCTGCCCTTTTGTAAAAGTAAGCTTTTCTTTTGGTACCCACACACCAAACCACTTATCAGAACCAGTATGCACTTGACAACTTTTACAGTAACAAAATGCTGTATTAATTGGCTCTCCATCAATTGAGTATGCAACTGCTCCACATGCACACTGACCTTTAGATTCTCCCATACGATACCCCTTCTGTCTTTTTGAAAACACTTAAACAGAATAAACCAGCCCTACTGACAGCGTTATGTCAGTAGGCTGATACTGACTAGGGCCTGTTAACACTATTTGAATCACCACTGCCGTAGAGTATTTTTTCGCCTAGCTAGGCACAAGGAATGCCGTGTAGTCATTCTACATAAATGACTTGTAACACCGCTAGGCGGAAAAATAATCACGGCCCGAAGGGTTAAGACGGTAAAAGCACTACTCGTTGTTGCTCATTGTTCATTTAGAACAACTAAACTTCGCGCCTAGATGAGTGCTTTTACCGTCATAACAGTGATATTCAAATAGTGTTAACAGGCCCTAGCATTGCACAATAAAAACTAATTGGATAATTGTTAACTAGATCTGCACTGGATATAAATTTGCCATTGCCTGATCAACTGCCGCCCGGCACACCACGAAAGCTGATGCCGCCTGACATGTAACCGTTGCCTGATGAAGTTCAGTTAGATTATGTTCTACTTTAGCAATTTCTTCCGCATATTTTTCTTTTTGTACATTATTAGATTCAACAGCATAAAATGCTTGAAGTGACTGTTGATAGTCGTACTGCTTTAGAAGTGTAATCTTTATTTTTTCTTCCTGAATTTTAAAACCAGGGTCAACATAAGGTTCATTGGGTGGATTAAGGGCAAAGTGTCCAGAATCATCATAGCGCCGAGTGTCAAATGACAGCACTTTCATTGGCGCAGCGCTTAGGTCCTGGTGATAACCATTATCACCAAATAAGTAAGCAAACAATAAATTAGCGGTATTAAAGCAATCGTTAATATTTTCAATCTTACAGTACTGAGGATTATCCCTGAGCAACTGTTTTAATTTTGGGGTATTACCGCCTTTTGTTACCACATTAATGCTGTAAACAGCATCTTCTGCATAGTTGTACCACTCTTTGGTATATGTTTTTGTCTTTTTGACAAATAACACCCGTACTTTTACTTTAGTAACAAACTTTTTATATGCTTCCTTTGACTTAAAGTGCAACTTTGCCGTCACATAAACCTCACCTCCGGTATCCATATGATAGATAAACTCATCGCCGCAGTTACTCATTACGCTGGTTGGGTCTGCATGGGTCATTGCCTGCCCTAGAGATGTTAAACGACGATTTTCTAGAGTATAGTTGGGTCCATTGTAGGCAAGTTTAAGGGTTGAAGCTGCTGTCGTTTTATTTTCTGAGATACGCGATGTCATCGACACACTGACGGAGCCAGAAAATATAATAACATTTACGCCGCCTTTTATCTTACCAAAAACCTGCTCCATGGTATCTTTGACTTGGCGAGATCCTAAATAACTTAACTCGATGCTGGTATCTCCAGCTTTTTTCCAGTGCCCAGTAACACATGCCTGCTTTTTAAAACCACTACGACTATCAACACCAAGCCCAAGCCATGCTAACTGCGCATTATCTGCTATGTATTCAGCAGTCATCCCCTGAGAAGATAACGAAATCAATGATGCCGTTAAAAAACCAAGCAAACTAGATTTCAAAGCAGCCTTGTTTATAACACTAGACCCAATATCATAGTGAGCACTATGCATAATTGGTAGGATTGTGGTTATTTTTTTCACCGGGTTGGTTCCTACAAAGTAGTACCTAACTTGTGTGTACTATACCCTTCATAAAAAGGGTATAGCTTTAAAGATATTAATTTATGAAATAATCACCGTAAGTCGTTAACGCAAACTCACAAGGAGTCCACTCTAGGACACCATCGTTGGGTCTAGCATTATCAACAAAAACAGGTGCCCAGCGTAACTTACGATAAGCAAGCGACTGTCGATCGGTTTCCAAACCATTATTGGTGGCTGTTTGCCGTGCAACTTCACATTGATGCACAGATTTAATTTCACTGTTTACTTCTAACTGAGAGTGGTCATACTCAGCGATACAGGCTTCTTCTGCAGTGCTTGCACAGGTATCTTTGACGTTATTCCAATAATCGACACATTCAGTACCAAAAGGATGCTCCTGGCAGTACTTGGCAATGTCATAATATAGCCAAGCATTGTTATACGCCGCTTGTTTAATTTGCTCCACTTTCGTGCGCTGCTCACTCGGCATCCAACTAAAGTAACTTGCAAGTAAATCAGATGCACGTTGTTCATCCTTAATTGCGCGCTTATAATTATCCGTCATCTCATAGATAATTTGATCACGTTGCCAACTGACTTCTTGATATTCTGGAACTAAACGTTTCACGTCAACTGTACTACGGTCATAACGAGTTGTTTCATAGCTTACAACGTTGTAGTCACTTAATGAGTCAAACTGTGTTTGAAAATCAGTTTTTGCATACTGAATGGACTCTTCAAATAAATCAAAGCACGGCTTAGGGTTTTCCAATGAGCAAGTAATAATATTATTAGGAATAACTTTTAGTAATTCTATTGGATTACCCCCTTTTTGCAGTGCTCTCACAGTAATTTTAACCGATTTCTTAACCTCTTCATCCAGAAAATCCAGCTCACCTTTAACGGATACAATGCCCCCAGCAACATCAACGCCTAAATATCCCCCAATATTATCTTTATCACGGCTATTTAAAAACTCCACCTTCATGTTAACAAAAAGTTGGGCACCGTATTCAATGGAAGTCACAAACTCATCACCTGCCAGCTCGGCTAATTTATTTTGGTACTGAGTGGCTATGGCGTCTCCCACTGGAGATAAAACAAAACCTGTATTAGCGTTTTCAGGCAGTAAAACACGCTTTTTGGGTGTAGCTGTTGCACTGAAGGTATAAGAGCTGGCAAATTCTGACTCTGCAGCTTCTTTAGCGATATGAGCACCCGCATTAACCTGCACAACATTAATTGCTACAGAAGCATCAACACTACCATTAAGCATACTCAGGACTTCATCATAACTGGTATCCTGATCATAGGTAATGGTAAATTTAACACCACCATAATTCTGCCGCTCTACACCCGCAACAGGTTGATGGTTTAAAAAAATCTCTCTTGAACTGTCGTAAGCAGTACCTAATTGAATATGATCATTGACTAAGCCAGGAATTTTTGTGCCAAACCGTTCCGACATCATCGACCACGATCTTTCTGGCTGGTTATCAAATGGTAAATCTCTGTTCATTGCGGCAGCAGCATTATTCACACTCAGTGCTGTGCTCACCAACAGACCTGAAAATAATATTGATTTCATGTCCTTGCCCTGCCTTAATTAATCTTAATGGTGTATTCTTCAACTTCACCGAAACGGATATTGTTACATGGATTACGACTACCACCACCCACGTCCATAGTTATTCGCATTTTGGTAAATCCTGGTTTTGCATTGGCAGGAATTTTAATCAGTTTACTAATCGCCTCATCACTCACTTCATTGATTAAAATAGCTTCACCTTTATCAGAAAAATCACCATCTCTATTCCAGTCAATCCAACCGTGCCATGTTTCAGGCCATGCCATAACTGTAAAGCCAGGAGTAACTACCAGATGATAATTACCGCCACGGTCCACTTGAATAACACGTCCCCAAAAATTAGACAGGTTATTAGCACCACTAGTATTAGTAAACGTGCCAAACTCAACTTGTTTTATATAGCCCTTTGATGAATCTCTTGCAGATATTTTACAATAGTCCTTAAAATCAAAGCTGGTAATTAAGCCAATAATCCGATACCCCACAGGTATTGTTTTACAAGATTCACTGGCTGAAATACCCGCTTTCCAGTTAACGGGGTTTTCATGATCTTCATTACCAAACGTTAAATATTGAGGAAAGCTCTTAAGTCTGCCTTCTTCATAAAGCCATGATTTTTTTAATTCATTAATTTTATCCTGTTCAGATTGTAAGTCAGTAGCATCATACATTCTTTCCCAGGTTTCAACTAATAAACCACTATAGCATTTTTCTAGCCACTGAAAGCGACCAACAGCTTGAACAGGTGAAAGGATATCATCCCACATACCATAGTTTTGATATTGATTTGCACAGCTAACACTTGAAAAAAAAGCAGCCATGCAATAAAGCATAACGATTAAAATACGATTCTTTATTAACATCTCTTTTTCCTTATCAGAGTGAGCTTAAATTCAGTTTTGAATCATCGTACGTTCTAATACTACTGGCATTAATCATTTGCTCACGCTCACGGCAATAGCTGCCGAGGGGATTTTTTTGACAGTAAGAAACGGCACTAGCATAGCTATACGCATTGAATCGTGCTTTAATTTCAATATCTTTAATAGTTGCTTTATCCTCTGAATTTAACGTAGCTGAGTAATAGTTTAAAATATTCTCTGCTCGACGCTTATCCAACATAGACTTAACCCAACGATCACTCATTCGCTTGACCGAAAGCTTGGTCAAATACTCAACATCCTCATAACCTGTTTGTGGCAGTAATACATTTAACGCAGGACCAGAATATTTATACTGCTGCGTATAAAGTTTGACAGGGTTATATTTATCTAAACCATTAAGTTGATTAATATAATCTGTTTTAAGGTAAACAACGGCTTCTTTAAATAAATTAAAACAAGGTGTCGGATTAGCTAAACTACATTTCATTAAACCATCAGGAATAATGTTCGCTAAGCGAAGTGGATCACCACCCACTTGTTTCGCAGTAATCGATATTTTGACAGAATTTTTGGTCGCTTCATCCAATAAATTCAAATCACCACTGACATTGACAACACCCATGGCATCGACTTTTAGATAACCACCAATATTCTTTTTATCCTTAGCACTGCGATACTCGATTTTCATATTTATTAACAAATATGAGCCATACTCAATCGCTGTTACAAACTCGTCACCCAATTCCTCAAAACGATTTCCAGGGCTTTCATCAGCTAACTCCAGCGCTGCCGCTGTAGGTTGATATCCTTGGTTATTTACAGGCACCAGTAGTCGTTTTTTGGGTTTACTATTTAGATAAAAAGTATAGGTACCTGTATATTCATCCGCTGCATTTTCAGTAGCGTACTCACCACCTGCATCAACACTCACGGCATTCACTTTTACACCAACATCAACACTACCATTGACCATATCCAAAAGCTGCTTATAACCTAGATCGACAGCAAAGCGAATTTCCGATTCAGTATTTCCATAGCTTTCATCTATATCACCGTTAACGGCTTGAAAACCATAAAACCCACCTTTTTTACTATGATAGGCTGTCCCCAAAGGAATATTATCATTATCGATGCCTGGTATTTCAGTTGCAAAGCTTGCTGTAGAAGCTAAACTCACTCCTGCTGTAAGTACCATGGCCTGGATGAAGTTATACTTTTTTATCTTCATCAATATATGTCCTTAAATTTAGCGTTTACGTCCGGGCACGTCTAAAAATCACATTTTTAGGTATGCTCGCTAATTGATTAATAACGCCCTGCTATTCATGAAGGAAAAACTCAGAATCAGTAACCGTGTATGTGATGTACAGCTTTTCACGCAGTTACTGATATCTTTAGGTAATTACTGGTTATTCAAAAAGTCTTGATGCCAGCGTTCAGGGATTTCTTGTAATTGCTGTTCAACCGTTAACGATTGTTGATCTTTAAAGGAGTAATCTGCTTGCATAGTAATTCCTCCTACTAACAGACCATTAGCAAACACAGCTTTTGAATCTGTTGCCAGTACGACTTTTGAATCTTCGAGCTTAGCTAGTTTTAGATTATGTACTGTATCGTTATAGTTTTCATTAGCCACCTTTATAACAGATGTAGTACCTTGCTGGGTAATTAACTGGTCGCCCTGCCGAACTTCCTGCGCCCAAACAATACCTCTATTTTTAGTGAGTACTGGGTGAGTCTCCGTTAATAATACAGATTTTCCATCTTTAGTATTGATGCGAACCATCGGTAAAACTTCATTACCAATGGAAGTATCTTCAACATTCATAACTAAGCCATTAGCTTGCACTTGGTCACCAATCATGACTTGCTCAATAGGTTTTTGTGTACCATCAGCCATTGTAATCAGTGTACCTTTTGCCATACAGCTATATTCGAAATACATAAAAGGCATTCGACTTTCAATAACCCATTGATGTGAAGGTGTTTGGCTATTATCGGCAGTAATATCCACTGTAAATGGTTCTATCCCTTCATAAAACATGAGATTAACATCTGCTATAATATGGATCTCCCACTCAACATTTTTGAACCGCTTATACATTGTCGCAGTACCAAATACAGCCTGTTCTCTAGGGATGTCCCAGGAAATAATAGTATGTGGCCTACCATCAATCATTACCTCACGAGGTGGGTCCATAAAGTCGACAAAAGTTTTTCCGGTTGCAGGATCAACTAACTGGGCATGTTCTCCAGTATTGGTTGAAATCCAAATATTTGTTTTTCCAGTTACGAATGAGTCGGCGGGTACTTCAGAAGGCTTATATATTTTTTTTACTTTATGCGGTATTGTAATTGTTCCTTGAAAGGGAAGTTTAATTAATAGCTTATCATTTGGCGTATTAGCAGGATACATTTGCTCATAATCACAGTCACCATGATCTCGATTTAAACATACCTGTATTTTATTATCTTCATTTTTATCCACAGGTGCTATGAGATCAAGTTCACCATTTGAACTTTCTCCTTTTTTCTTCGCTTTATACTCACTGACTGTTTTTTTAGACCTTGTGACATAATGACCTTTATTACCATCAGCATCTTCATATATCACTATCGATTCAACAGTTAACAAATCTCCATCATCGTAAACAGCGCTAATAATTTCATCGGTTACCGGACTATAAGCCACCACATTATTTGCATTTCCTGCAAATGCATGTATTCCTCCTGGATGCCCCAGTTTAATCATCTTTTTGGGGTCATCTGGATGAGGTCCCATTACAACAGCACTGGTATAAGTATACGTCATTTTACCTGTAATACTGGTCCTAGCTTTTGCCAGCATTTCATTCTTTTTCGTTTTGACATTTTTACCCGCATCCAAATCTTGAATTCGATGAAAAATATCTTTAGGTTTATTATTCGTTAAAATTCTCGCTAAATTAATCCGCTCATTGTTATTAGCACTCAATAATGAAATAGCTCTGTCTTTTGCTACGCCTGACTTCAGCATTTTATGATATTCACGTTTTAATGTGTGCTCTTTTTTAGACTGCTCCAACATTCTATATAACTGTGGCGACTTTTCTCTGGTAGTACCCGTTAGGCGTAAATGCTCTAAAATATAATCATATTGTTTCTGGTCAGAAAGGTCTAATTTGACAGCATTACTTTTCTTACCTATGACTTTGTCAATATGATCTCGTGCCTTATTAAACGAAGGCGTTAACTCCTCAACAGGAGCTGATAAACGGTGTTCAACAGCACTGGCTGGATTACCTAGCCATAATGCCCCTGACATCGCTATGGCAGCGATAGCAAATGAGAGTTTATTAAGTTTCACGACTGAGTCCTCTTTATGCTTTTTATACCCTTCGCGAATCAATTTTAGGGTTTGTTGTCAGGCTCTTGACCACCAAAGATGGTGGGAATGCAGTTTACTGCCACCCCAGTCACTTATTTATATAAGCTCCAGGGGCTTCATCGCTTGACAGCCGCCCCTAAAAAAACCTTCACTGTGGGTATAGTGTTGATTGCCCAATATATACCCTTCACGAATGATTTCTAGCTTTTGTTATCTTCACTCCTCACCCCAATCACCTATTAATATAGGCTCATGGGGCTTCGTCACTCGATAACCTCACCTAAAAACCATTCGTTTTGGGTATAGTAATAGTTATTCTGTTTTATTTTTTTCACAGAAAAAGACACCTATTAACTTCAGTGAATACATTTTAATTATTCTAACCAAACAGATATCTTTAACTGGTGATTATTGACGAATTAAACCGTATCTTTGACGACTTATTTTGTTAAGGCAAAATCATACTATTGTAAATTAACAATATAGTCTTCTACCTCCCCGCCTATGCCATTCAAAAAATGACCAAATGTACCACAAGCACTGGGACGCTCATTACTTTTCAATATTACACGCATTTTAGTTAAACCTGTGCTTGCTGTTACTGGTATCAAAAAACTATCTGCAATAGTTTCTCTAAAGTTTGATTCTGTTACCAGTTTTTCATTATCTTCAAAACGACCATTTCGGTTAAGGTCTATCCAAATACCCGCATAAGAATCTTTCTTACCCCATGAATAATACGGTGTTAAAGCGTAATAATATGTATTTCCTTTTTTTAAAGAAATTGTTTGATCTGTGTAGTTTTGATAGCCACCACTATTCCCCGAACTATTCAAAAATGCTCCGAGTCCAAATTTATTTATATAGGCATAAAAAGCATAACTGCCTTTTGCGTTACAATAACCTTGCGGCAGGCCTGAAGTATCTGCTTCATTTTCAAAAGTAATTTCTGCCACATCACTGGTATATATACCATTCAAAACAAGTGATACCCGGTAAGAAATTGGAGGCTCACCTTCTCCTGGCACTTCAAATTGATGTGAGATTTCGCTGTTAAATGCCGGTTTACCACTAAAAGTTTGGCCATTGATTTGCCACTGCCAATCCATTTCATCAGGTAGATATCGTGACGTATTTTTAAAATAAACAGTATTTTCTACCTTTCTGAAGCTAAAACTGACTAGCGGATCTGGATGAGTATCGGTACCACCATTGATAAGCAGATAGTCTTCAAACTCCCCAACCTTGAGTGAATCACAAGGATTTTTTATTTTCGTTCCCCAACTCATGGCAATACGCATTCGGGTACTGGCGTTAGCGGGCATTAAAGGTATAGTTATTTGTGAGCTTATGTTCTCTTTACTCTTAAACTCAGTAATTAACTCACCTTCATCAGCAAAATCACCGTCGCCATTAGAATCAATAAAAACTGACCAATAATGACTATAGCTATTACTCTCTTTATTTAGCTTAATAGTAAAATTTTCACCCGCATTTACTTTAAAAGGGGTATTCAAATACTGCCCATAACCCGAGGTTTCTTGCAAGGTAACAGGCCCTAATTGTTGACCTAGAGCTGTACTCACTAAACTAACTTGTTTGATAAAATCTTGATCACCAGGATTACCCGAAGGCGTACAATAATGTGGCGTTAAACTTATTGTCTTACTGTATGTATATTGATTTCCTGAACTATCCTCTACGGTGAGTGTGACTTTATAGGAGCCATCCTCCTTATATTGATGTACTACTAATGCAGCTGAGTTAGTTTCAATTTGTGTAAGCCCATCACCAAAATCCCAGTGCCATTTTACAAAAGAAGAGCCATTCACACGACCCCACTGGTGACTCAAATTAGTAAAGGTAACTTCACGGTAAGAGACACTATAGTCAAACAAAGCATGGCTCCCCGTATTACTCAGCACATACACATCTACTTTAGCAAAAGCAGACATAATTTCTTTTTCAAGCTCTTCAATTGTTTTCCCTGCTAGCGCTGTATCTGAAACATTCAGGTTTTTGGCTTGATCTAATACACACTGTGCTGCTTCAGTAAAACTTGGGTAATCGCCCCAGCAATTTACTGCAGCCAGAGCAAATAATTCAAATCCTTCAAGTGGAGTCCATCCATTATTGTCATTAATAAGATGATAAAATGCTTTGTTAAAAACACCCGCTGAGTAGTGACCATTTTGTTGCCAATGATAGTGTTTAGCACTATCGATTGACTTACCATCTTGAGAAGGTTTTTCAAAATAACGAGCGGCTTTTCCTTGCTTAAATGACTCTTTATTAAAGAACCAATCATTAAGGTTAGAGCTTTGTGTTTTCCCTAATAAATATTCTGCTGCTTCACCTGCAATATCTGCAAATGACTCACTGATACCAAATGAGTGACCAGCATCACCTTCAAGTTTTGAGTATGTTTCAAGAAAACCATGAGCTAGCTCATGCGTAATAGAATCCAAAGAAACCAAAGGATAAAAGTACTTATCACCATCCCCCAAATTAATATACTCTCCATCCCAGAACCCATCATCTAATTTAGAGCCCGAATGTACACGAATCTTGACGGGTTTCTTCTTACCTCCATGCTTACCAAGAGGCCCTTTATGAATAAACGGTAAACGGTCAAATAACTGATACGCTACCTGACCATGAAATTGAGCATCACTCTTTACACCGTAAGCTTCATTGATTTGAGTCTCATCGTGCTGTCCAGACAATGAGCAGGGATAGCGATAAGGCGTTTTAATAGCATCATCCTGACTGGCATCCAGAACTTGCACATTATCTTGATCCATTGTGCAAGTAGCTACCCCATCGTAACTTACTAAAAATGTATTTGCTTCTAATGCCGTATCATTTCTGTTTAAATAGTTCGGCTGATTATATTGACGATAACCAACCTTCTTATTTCCTCCATAACCACTACCAGCAATACGTTCACTTTCGTATTTAATTAGGTCTTGACGGGCAATGATAGTTTGAGAATAGGGATCTAAAAACAGTTTTTCTCTTATTGGCTTAATAATAGATGGGGAACGCGCTAAAAACTCAACTTTATAGCTGTAGTGGGCCTTATCATTTGAATCAATATAAATAGCAGGTTTAACTGTATAACCTGTGAGTTGCCAATCACTCACAGCCTGTTGTCTCTTTAAATAGTTTTCAACAAGCCAAAGCTTAACTTTGTCTGGAGTAAAATCGGGTGGTTCTGCTGTAGTTACAATATCTCTTTCTAAATTTTTAAATAATTTCTGGTAAAAAACTTTAGCGTTATGATGATTATTTTTACTAAGTATTAGGCCAGAACCTTCAATATCTATCCCTCTATAAATTTGCTGGTAATGTTCGTATTGATCACTATGATCGTAATAGTTACTTTCAGCTCTTTTAAGTAGAATTTTATTGTTTGAATGTTCAGCAGAGTAATTTATAACTGTAGAGTGACTTTTTTTATCGACATGATACAGTCGACCATTAGCAATTTTAAAGGTATTCACCTCTAATGGCTTCAACCTTTCTGCAGATACACTATTAAAAGATAACAGCAGAAGAGTCATCAAAAAAAGTAGATGATCTCTCATTACAACCCCCTGTATTAGCCTTTATACTATTAGACTCTTCTTTTTTCCGTATTTATATTTTATATATCAATGTAATATTTTTTATCAAAGTCACGCTAACCTATTCCATACTCACTTTCAACTAATTTTTAAGTTACGAAGTATAGACTTTGGTCTAATCCGTTAGCTTTCGCTTATATATTCGAATACGATAGCAAATTATTTTTGACACACATCAATTAGCAGCATAACAAAGGATTTTTAAGAAGCGATAGTCTGCTCTTTTAAAACCAGCAGTGACAGCAATTATATTTTAAAAAAATATTAGTTGGCTAAGCAGTCAACTATTGAAATCACAGGGGTAGATTATCGTTTAACAAAACTAAAACCATCACACTATACACTGAGTCAGGTATAATTAGTCACTACACAACAAATATATTACATTTAAAATATACCCAAAGCGAAGGACGTTTAGGGACGGCCGTCAAGTGATGAAGCCACAGAAGCTTATAGAAATAAGTGACTGGGATGGCAGTAAACTGCATTCCCACTATCCTTAGTGGTCAAGAGCGCAGACAATAAACCCTACTAATGTGTCGGGAACACATTAGAACAGCTTCGCTGGCCCGTTAGGGTGAGCGCTATGGATAGCGCACATAAAATTGATTCGTGAAGGGTATAAACTCATAAGACTGGCTTTATTTATGTCACAAACAGCTATTAAAGAACGATGGTGGCAAACAATTCACCTAGAAGAGAACCACGGGCAAACCTGGGACTTTGGTTGTCTTGAGTTGAATATCCTACGCTTGGCCCATGAATGGCAAGTACGATTTAATCATATAGATATCCCCCTTGAAGCAGAGCAGGATGAAGTCAAAATAATAGCTGAGAACCATAATTTAACCCGATTCAAGACACTCAAACGCTTTGTAGTGGCTCAAACTCGAAGTCAACTAACAATAACTCCCGTGTTACCTGATCGTAATATTGTTGTCAAACCTTTTGACCGTATAATGTTATTACCTGATGAGCATATTACCTTATATATAAGTATAGTGCTGTGGTATCGGATCAATATTTATCATGACAAAGTCACTCTTTGTCAAGTCCCCATAAGGGCACTATCTGATACTTGGTTCGGCCCAAATACACAACTCGGACAGCTATGCTACGCAAGCAAAACGAGAGCTGTTATTAATAAAGACCTTATATCCATAAAGCCCTATCGAGGTATAATTCCTGTCACCATTGTGAATAATCAGTCACAAATGTTATCTATTGAAAAAATTAACATCCCTGCTCCTACCTTAGAACTACGGTATAGCCAAGATGGGCTACTATGGACTACAGGCATAACACTGACCCAAACGAAAACGAAAAGTGAAATAAAGCTTTCGGATCCTACAAATGAATATTCAACCAACTTTTCTAAATGGGAGTTAATCAATAAAGCTGAAACTTCTTTAGAGGAAGGCTTGATGTCAAAAGCTTATAATACATTTTTTTCATAGGGATTAAAAAATAAAGCATGGAAATTTTTAAAAACTTAACAATTAATCAAATAGCTTTTAGTCTAACCATTGTAATTATAGGTTTTCTTCTAGCAAAAATATCATCTAAAGCTATTGTAAAATTCAGCAAAGACAAACTTACTCAACATCAAACACTGATATTTCAGCGAATCAGTTACTACCTCATTATTTTGCTTTTTCTAGTGACCGCATTGCAACAAATCAATGTAGACTTAGGTGTCATTATTGGCGCTGCTGGTATACTGACCGTTGCGATTGGTTTCGCATCACAAACTTCTGCCTCAAATGTAATTAGTGGTATATTTTTAATTGGTGAAAAACCATTTAGCGTTGGCGACACCATTAGGGTTGGGTCAACTTTAGGTGAAGTATTATCGATTGACCTACTATCAGTTAAGCTGCGAACATTTGATAATCTGTTTGTCAGAATTCCCAATGAAACCATTATAAAATCAGAAGTAACAACGCTTACTCGGTTCCCGCTACGGCGCTTTGATTTAGCTATAGGCGTTGCTTACAAAGAAGATTTAGAGAAAGTAAGAACAGTATTATTAAAAGTCGCAGCAGACTATAATCTATGCCTGGAAGATCCAGAACCTTTATTTATGCTGTTAGGTTTTGGTGACTCATCTATTAATATTCAATTTTCCGTTTGGACTAAACGAGAAAATCTTCTAGAGTTAAAAAATGGCATCATCGCACGTGTAAAAAGCGCTTTTGATGAAAATAATATAGAAATCCCCTTCCCTCATCTTTCACTTTATACTGGAAGCCAGACCCAGCCTTTTCCGGTAGAACATGTCACCAAATCAACAACATCATGAAACTCAAAAATTTACTTAGGGAGGGAAGCTCAGTAATCATTAATGAAAATGCTATCAAGAAAAAAGTAGTGTAAGCCATAAACTGTGTTTGTCAGTATATATACCGAATATGAATGGTTTTTAGGTGCGACCATCGAGTGACGAAGCCCCATGAGCATATAGTAATAGGTGATTGGAGTGAGGAGTGAAGATAACAAAACCTAGAAATCATTCGTGAAGGGTATATTCACACAATAATGAATATACTCCAAGACTTGCCAATTCCCTCTGAACTCGCCGTATATCCATCCCTGGAGGCTTGACTGCCGCATCCTTGCGGCAGACAGTTCTTAAGAAATCACCAAGTCTTTCCGCCTCCATACTATACCCAGAACGAAAGGTTTTTAAGAAGCCGTCAAGCGATGAAGCCCCTGGAGCTTTTATTAATAAGTGACTGGGGTGAAGAGCACTGACAACAAACCCTAAAAATGACTCGTGAAGGGTATATATTGAAACCAATACATAATTACTAGCCTCTACAACTTATACACTGTTAGTGTGTCAACAAGTGAGTCGTTGTGAAGCTCGTGTCAGGAACACGACAAGCTTAACTTGAAGCTCTCTAACCTGCCTATACGGCAGTAAACTAGACATTCTAAGAATGAATATGCTGCAGAAGAATACCAGACACACCTACTGTCATAAAGTTTCCAATAAGTCTTTATAATGACTCTTGGTTTCAAGTAATAACTAGCTTCAAAGTTAGTCTTGACTACCGCTCTGCTCCCTTGAAATGAGAATATGTAAAACTACCAGCCATTACGATCTTTCCTGCTTAATGGCAGATTGTTTATGAAGCCGATGCAGGGAGCATCGGTAGCGACAGAGGCCAAGGATGGCCTTCTGGCGCGGCGGAATAAATTATCTGACATCAAACATTATCACCATGATTTGAAAAAACTCCAAACACTCTTTGCTTTTTCTTGAGACATGCCTACTCGTTAAGTTAAAACTTAAATTCACTATATAATATAGCCTTCATTATAAGCCCATATATTTCAACAAGCAGCACACAAAGTACTTAACCAAAACCATACAAACAATTATCAAAATATAACAGCATCAAAATACAGAAGGGTCAAAATATGCAAAGTTTGTTTAACACTAGCCGCCGGCGTTCATACAACAAAATTTTTAATTTAATCCTATTTTCAAGCAAGACTATTTTTCCGCTTATTTGCCTTAACTACAGCATTGCTGCTATCTTACCACCCACAAAAAATATATTACCAAACATAAGTTACATAAACCTAAATACCACATCTACCATTAATAAAATAGAAGACGACTTTGATCAATTTAACACGTCAAAAGTTGGAAAGGTATTACGATTACAACAGCAGTTAAACCTCAATATACCACTGAGCAAAGCCAACTTCTGGGGTACACATAACAGTTACAATACTAAAGTCTGGAGATACCCTGCACCCAACCAAAAACACCATATTAATGAACAACTCAGAATGGGTGCCCAGTTTATTGAGCTCGATGTGCATTATATGCGTTTTTTTGCCTGGGAAAAGTACGATACTTATGTTTGTCATGGCACAGGACCTGATTTACACCTTGGTTGTGTTTTAGGCGCATTGCGCCTAGAAAATGCGTTATTTCAAATAAAACAATTTCTAGAAAACCCTGTTTATAAAAACCAAACATTAATTTTATATTTAGAGGATAACGCCTATAAAGGTGGCCACAGTGGCATATTCCATGAATTAAAAAATATTTTAGGTGAGTATATATACCCTAGTGGAGGTTGCACATCAATCCCTGATACATTAACGCCTAAACAGATACTTGATGCTGGGAAGCGTATTATTATATGGAAAGATAATGATTGTGCTAAAGATAGTGATCTTAAATCAATAGTTTTTTCCAGCCTGGGCAATATTCATCGAAAATATGAGCAACGTGCAGGCTGTATTAATTGCACAAATTTTACCGCCCCACAAATTGCTCAAATGATTGAAGGATCTAACACTGGACAATCTCCCGCCAACATTATCGCCCTAGATCTTATTCATCCTGGTGCTGAGGATATACCTGCTTTATTATGGAGTTGGCACTACCCATCAGGTGAACCAAGAAATACCTCACCTGAATTAGACTGCGCAGTACAAACTAGCAATCCTAACCCATACTATCGAGGAGGTTCATGGAAAGCTATGAATTGTGACAAATATTATTATGCTGCCTGCCAAAATATCAATTCGGGAATTTGGGCTATAAGTTATGAAAAAACACCATTCTCTTCTGCTGAACGACTTTGCCAACACACCTTTGGTAAAGCTTACCATTTTAGTACGCCTAGCAACGCTCAAGAAAACTTAAAACTAACAGAAATGAGACAACACAATGAAAATATTTGGATAAATATCTCTGACTCTGCCCAAGATGGAAATTGGATTGTACCGCACGAGGGTGAATATTAAAATCGTAATAGTCAATAGTGTCCTTTTCAGGTAAACTCATGCCATGGTTAAACTCGCTTTACAAGCATATTGGCAGGCACTATCTGCTTTGAGTTTATCCTACTCATTGCGCTAGCAGTGTATACAGTGCTAGAAGGAATATAATATAAAAATCAGGATGATATTAAATGAAAAAAACACTTTATACAGCAATTCTTACAGCAATTTCCCCCTTTGTTTTTGCTGACTCTCACGCTATTACCCTTGGTGACCCAGAACCTGCAATGACTGACGCTTCATTTGAAGTCAGTTCAAATATGTATCATGAAAACAATGTAGCGGACCGGATCACTATTGCATCTGACCGAATTACTGTCTTTGCCTCGAAGTCAACGCGTGGCAGAACCGTGGGTATTCCTCAAAGTAAAATTGATGAATTTTGCGGTGACATCGATGGATGCCAGTTACGTATGGCAATGTATAATTGGGATGGTCAAGGCAGAACAGCTTCAAGATCCAATCTATTTTTCTTTAATAAAACAAATCGGGCCTGGCGTGCAGAAAATGGTGATAAACAAGGCACTGATTTTAACGGATCAACTCAGCATATAATGCAGTCATGGGCATGTTACTTCACTGATGGAAATTACAGTAACTGGAAAGACCGCAGTGATACTTCCGTAGGGTTTAGTCTGTTGTCTTGGAACCAATACAATGCTGACTGTCGTTTGACAATAATTGACTAAACAAACTTATATACCTTTGAAAAATTCAAAAAGAGGTTACACATGTAGCCTCTTTTTTTAAACCTCTTCAACACGCCCTTCACTAACCATTTTTATGCGCGTTAACTATAGTACTTACCTAATGGGCCAGCTTCATATATCCAACATAATCAGTATAATACCAAAATAAATGGCATATTTTAGGAGCTGTGTATTTTGGTTAGTTTTTCAGATGTTGCAACAGTTTATCAACGCCTAGGTATTAATCAGCATTCAGCGGGCGTTCAGCTTGTTAATTTCTATCGTTGGAAAGGCACTGAGTCAGTTATTGACCTTGGATGTGGTAATGGACAGCTTACTGCACTCACCTCAGAAAAAACAGCAGAAAAGGTTACTGGTATAGACCGCTCAACCAAAATGGTTAAAGTTGCTTCATCTAATTATCCTCATATACACTTTTCCTGTGCAGACCTTGAACAGTTACACCCTGACGCTTTCAATAAATATGATGTCGCATTTATGAACTCAGTGATGCACTGGTTCCAAAAACCACAAGAAACACTGAAAAAAATAAAATATTTACTTAACCCTAATGGTCACCTATTAGTACAAACACCATTAAAATCATGGTGCCCTCAACTAGAAACAATAATACAGCAAGTCTTTAACTGTAAGGAATTTATTCCCTTTGCTGAAGCTTATAATAATCCCTGGTTTCATCTCACTTCAGATCAAGCCTATCAGCATTTTTTTCAAAAATTTGGGTTCAACGTTACAAAAAGCCAAGTAGTTACTACAACAACACACGTTTCAGGTAATGAACAAATATGGGATGCGTTTATGTCTGGTCCTGCACAAGCTTTCTTTGCACAAAACAACTACTCATGTCAGTTACCCAAGGACTATGAACATCACTTCAAAAAGCAATTTAGCCGTATTACTGAACAAAACCAGATTGATCAATTGAATTACAATCGACTGATGATGAGTCTATTTTTATAATACTGATACTCATAGCGAATACCCCCTTCACTATGAGTAATGTGCTTATTTTCTTTACATTTAAAAAAGAATCATATCCACTCTTGGTGTTTAAACACTTTTTCCATCACAGATACTGGCATATTCCCTACACTCAAGAACGCTTGATGGAAAGCCTGGTCGATTTGTAGTGATGAGTTCAAGTGTTGGTGCTTTTTGGTAAACGCACTTTTTAGTGACCAAACCAGCTTGTTTCCTGTCAGATAGCTTAATGGATAGCCTCGTTCCATTGAATACCAATTGAGTTCCCCTTGCACTCGGCCACTGGTAAACCCAGTTACTTTTTGCAATAGCTCGCCTGCCAAAATAAAAGCATCATCACCCTGATAGTTCAGAGGAATACCCACATCTAAATATTTTTTATCTCCAGTCATAAAAAATAAATCAATCGCCACTCGAGCACCAATACGACAAATATCGTGTTTAGCAATAAAACGTGCTTCGTCAGTCAGCTCCCCCATATATCCCACATCCAGCATATAGTCCTCTAGCATGGTTGTCCAACCTTCGGCTTGATCACCTGTGAACATAATGCGTCGCATTTTTCGAGGGTGTATGGTACTGGTTGCTAACTGTAAATGATGACCGGGAATGCCTTCATGAATCATCATGACAGGAATACCAAGTAGCGTGTGTTCATCCAGCAAATCATCCCGTAGGGTAAGGTGAATCAAACTGGTACGGGTGCCCTCACGAAGGGGTAACGGTGAACGCATTGCACCTGCAGGAATAACAGGCTCTAAAAACTTAGGTGTTTGTTCTATCAGCATTCTCTGATCAGAAAAAACCGGAAACAAGTTTCGCTCATTAATAAACTTGATTATTTTCGAATTTTCATCTCTGTAAAAATCAATAATTTTACTGACAGGCTGCCCTTGCAACTTAACTTGAAATCGTTCATTTAAATAAGCGTGTAATTTTTCCGCTGTGGTATCATCTGGTAATTTATATTTACGTTTTAATATTTCTGTCAAAGACGCAATTTGCTGCCTGGTATCTGATAAAAAGTTTGCCGCAATTTTATGCAGTTCCTCAAAAGAGAGATTAATACCCCTATTTTTAACTACTTGCACAGCATCATTCATTGATAACGCTAACTGATCTGTCGTTTCTAAGGCTGCAAGTTTATTTTTATAACCCACTAACGCCTCTGCAGCAGTTTGAATATTCTGTTGTAACTGACTTAAACCAGCATACTCATTTTCTACGGCCCATGCTTCAATTGCAGAGAGCAATGTGGGCAGTGACTCAACCATCTCTAAATCAACTTGTCGCCAACGCGTAACAGGTTTCGTCAGGCGCTGTACCATAGCATCAAGAAATTCAGGCACATGAGACAATCGGGCATTGATATTATCCAAGCGCTCAGCGGGAGTTCGCGGATCATCCACAAACAAGGTGAAAATCCCGTCACAAATATCTGCACCCGCTGTTGGCTTTTGAACAAACTCAACGTCACCATTAATTTGTCGTTCATAACTGTGAATACAGCTTCTCAACGTCAGCTCTGCAAGTTCCAGATCTATGCATTGTTCAAAATCATTCGTCTTTGTTTTAATTTCCTTAAGTTTGTTTAATAATTCATTAGCCTTTTTCGCCCTGGCAATACCATATTGGCGTGAAGGATCAGGTAACTCATTCAGCTTATACGCTAAGCCAAGACCTAACGCCTGATTAGGATCATCGGCTAAAAAGTCAATTAAGGCATTTTCAAACTGCTCAAAGGTATCCATCAGGTTATCTCGCTTGTTTATTTATATATACCCTTCGTTATGGACATATACTACACTACTTACCTATTTTCCTTAAACCACCTATACTGACAACTCATCTACAGACAACTCACCTGATTAGTGCTTTATATTCCACAGAGGTCCTATTAACCCTTGGCCTGAAACCTTCATACGCATACAATATGTTGCTTAGATTAGGTTTTTCTGTTTAAAGGTCATCACAGTGGTAGAAAGCATTAAGAAAGTTGTAGATGTAGTAGTCATTGGTGCAGGCGCTGCAGGCTTAATGTGTGCTATCACTGCCGGTTATCGTGGAAGAAAGGTGTTAGTGCTGGATCATGCCAATAAGCCAGGTAAAAAAATACTGATGTCAGGTGGCGGTCGTTGCAACTTTACCCACTTGCATTCCACCCCCGCAAACTATTTATCCGCCAATCCACCTTTTTGTATTTCAGCCTTAAAACGCTATACACCACATCACTTTACTGAGTGGGTAGAGCGCCATGGTATTGAATACTTTGAAAAAACACCTGGCCAACTATTTTGTACAGAGAGCAGCAAAGCCATTCTCAACATGTTATTAACTGAGTGCGAATGGGCAGGTGCTGATATACGCCTTAAATGCAACATTGAAACTATTCAAGGAATTCCATCTCCGCAGTCCCCTTTCTCAGGCTTTATGATCTGTACTTCAATAGGCACAATTCAATGTGAATCACTGGTAATTGCCACAGGAGGCTTATCCATTCCGACAATGGGGTCTTCCCCCTTTGGCTATAAAGTCGCAGAACAATTTGGCCTAAATGTACTCCCCACACGAGCAGGTTTAGCGCCTTTTACCCTGCAGCCAGATGATCTTGCACGACTTGCACCCTTATCGGGCGTAAGCTGTCCTGTTGAGGTCAAACTCAACGGCCATGCGTTCAAAGAGCCTATGCTGTTTACCCACAGAGGACTCAGTGGCCCTGCTATGCTGCAAATTTCCAGTTTTTGGCAACCAGGACAAAATCTGCATATTAACTTGCTACCTGATACTAATGTTTTGGCAGAACTGAAAGCCTGGCGTCAACAGTCACCCAATAAGCGTATCGAAACCTACCTTACTACAAAACTGCCTAAACGACTGGCTCAAACATTTGTTGAATGGCATCAATGGGATCACACCTTTCAGCAGTGTAGCAACCAGCGTCTGAATGAAATAACTCAAGCCCTAAAGGATTGGACCATTAAACCTAATGGCACTGAAGGCTACCGTACCGCAGAAGTCACCTTAGGCGGCATTGATACTCACAGTCTCTCATCAAAAACCATGGCCGTAAAAGATATACCCAACCTCTTTTTTATTGGTGAAGTGGTTGATGTGACCGGTCATTTAGGGGGCCATAATTTTCAGTGGGCGTGGGCATCAGGGTTTGCGGCAGGGAATGAGGCTTGATTAAAATACAACAGGCGTTCACTTAATAATGATTTAGGTAGAACAAAAAGCTGGAGTTGCAATGGTTTAATAAGTTTATAAAACAAGTTGTAGCTCTATCACAAACATTGAATTGCATAAAACATGAGTCGTTTACAACAGAGCTACACTCTCTACGTTAATTATAAAAGATCAAAACTATGATTAACGATTAATCTGATTTCATCCCGGTCTTGATCATCGTAGCTGGTTCTAAGTGATGCCATTCTAAGCTTGAATTGTAAGCCTTTTAGCGAACCACTTTGCAGGGTATAACGTGCTTCGATATCTCTCTCTGACTCTTCTCCTCGTTTAGATTCACCACTAATACCCAATGCGGCTTGCGAGATACTGGAGTCTAAATCAATGTTATCTCCTTTAATATAGCGCGTCATAAAACTTAGTCCTGGGAGACCCACACCACTAAAATCATAATCAAACCGCACTTGCCAGCTACGCTCATCTTCATGATTAAAGTCATAAAGCTGAGCTGAATTAGCAAGGAAAATCGAATCAGAGTCAGCAATATAATCGTACATCGAATCACCGGTAATGATTTGATAGGCGACAGTAATGCCTGCTCCACCTTTACTTAGTTTAACACTTGCGCTACTGGCCTTATTATCTCGATCAGTGTAGTCAGGATCAGTTGGGTTACCGTCATTGATGGTGCGATAGTGAACCAAATCCATGCTTAACGCGACATCATCTGCTAATGAAAACTGCTGATTATAGTTGTAATAAAACTGTTTCCAGATGTCATTGTATTTTGAGGCATGAAAACTAATACTCGCGCTATCGCTTAAACTATAATCAAAACCCACAAAGCTAAAGCTATCTGAATCTCCATTAAAACCATATTCTGTTGTTTTAAAAGACTCAAAATTGCTGCTGGCTTTATTCTTAACTTCAGTAAATCGCCCGCCACTGATTGTTAAATCATTTACATCAGTCGATTGAATACTGATACCTTTAAAAGACTGCGGTTGAGCACGTGAATCACCATAATAAAAAAGTGGTGATGTAGTGAGCTGGCGTCCCCACTTTATTTCAGTATTTGCATATTTTGCTTTAAGCAGAGCGACGCCAAGAGAAGCATAACTGTTCGCATTACCATCATCATCCGTCACTAACAAACCTGTTCCTGAAGTTCCCTTACCAGAATCCAGCTTAGTGGTAGTAAAAACGGATGCATCAACACCGAATACATCAGCCCAATAGCCCGATTTATAGTTAACAAAGAATGATTGCGCCCATTCTTCCCGATAACTTTGCCCTTCGTCGTTATGACGAAAATCACGGTTAAAATAATAATTACGTAGTTGTAAGTTTAACTTTGAATCTTCAATAAAGGTATCAGCAGTTACTCCAGTTATCGTAAATAACTGTGTTACACAGAGTGTTGTGCAGAATAGACATTTGTTCAACTCAGATACTCCAGATATCTATTATAGATTTCAGCTTCTTGGCGATTGCTTTAATACTTCTGTTTTTTATGGGGATAATAATACGCCGTGAATCCTTCTCTTGCACAAACAGTTTAACGTATATTATTCAGCCATTGTTTGCCATTGGCGCAGAACGAAATACCACAGAAGTTCGTTGACTAATATGTTTAGAGGTGCCCCTATGCTTACATATTGAACATAAGGATATAAGCCAATACAAAGGGTGACATACAATACTAGCAGTATATCAGCTTTCCTTACTCACGTTAAATGCTTTAGAGACACAACAATTTTTATAAGAATAAAGTGTGATCACCTTAAGAACTTCGCTAAAAAAAGCCCCTATCACTATTTTTATAGATGCCGATAAGTGTTTAGCTTACCTCTTATTTTTCAGCTTAATATCATCTTTCCACTTGTCTGCAATATAGTCAATCAAGTGACGTACTACTGGCATCTGATAACTGCGGGATAAATAAACAGCCCATAGATAGCTACTGGGTATATGATAATCTAACATCAATGGAATAAGTTGATTTGATTGGCAGTATGGGTTAGCCAAATCACAGGTTAAACGAATAATACCCCGACCACGAACGGCTGAGCTGACAAGCAGGCTGAGATCATTCGCTTGAATATTACCATTCACCGGAACTGAATAGCTTTTATTATCTTTAACAAAATCCCAATGCTGTTTCCCCAAGTGAATTAAACAATTATGCTGACTAAGTTCATTTGGGTGAGCAGGAATACCATGCTGTTGTAGATAAGCAGGAGCAGCACAAATCACTGTGTCAATAGACATCAACCGCCGTGCAATAAGATTCTCGGCGGGTTGCACTGTAAAACGTAATGCGATATCTACCCTTTCATCCACTAATAATGAAAGGTGGTCAGATAATAATAAATCGACACTGACAGCAGGATGAATGTGGGTGAATTCTTCAACAACATTAAGCAGCAAACAATGTGCTAAACCAATTGGAGTGGCAATTCGAATTGATCCCGATAATGACTCTGTCAACGTTTGCGCCTTCATTTCCATTTCTGTCATTTCGCTTAACATTCGCTCACAATGCAACAAAGCATCTTCACCTGCCGAAGTCAGGCTGACTCTCCGTGTTGTACGGTGTAATAAGCGTTGATTTAGCCATGACTCTACTTCCTTCACATGCCTGGACACTTGTAATCGACTTAACGCCAACTGGTTAGCAGCCTGAGTGAAGCTACCTGTTTTAGCCACTTCAACAAAGCTACGTATTGCTATTAATCGGTCCATTTCAGCTTATTAGCAACCTATTTAGATACAATATGTATCATATTAGATTATTTGTTACCTAAATAGTATCTATTAAACTGCAGTCATTCTTAACCAAGTTTCGCCAAGGAGAAACACTATGAAAGTTGCAGTATTAGGTGCATCAGGCTGGGTGGGGAGCCACATCGTAAAAGAAGCCAAACAACGAGGCCATGAAGTTGTTGCCCTGGTCCGCGACCCAAGCAAAACCAACTTCAGAGATGTTGAGGTTCATCCACTCAATGTCACTAACCTTGATGATAATAGCCTGAAAAAGGCCTTAAATGGGGTAAACGTCTTGATTTCTGCTATTGGCGGAAGAGCTGCAGGTAATCATAAAATAGTGGCAAGTACCGCAGTAAAATTACTGACAACATTGCCAAAAATTGGTGTTGAACGTCTCCTTTGGGTTGGTGGTGCAGGTAGTTTGGAAGTAGCACCTGGTACGCCCCTTGTCAGCACACCAAATTTTCCTGATGCGTATAAGGCAGAAGCAATCGCACAAAGTGAGGCTTTAGATGTTTTCCGTAATAGTGCCAGTTCTTTAAATTGGACATTTATCAGCCCAGCAGCCGAGTTATTTCCTGGCGATAAAGAAGCACCTTATCGCATTGGAGGTGATGCACTTTTGGTCGACACACAAGGTAATAGTCGTATTTCTGTCAGTGACTACGCGGTAGCTATGATTGATGAGCTTGAAGCAGGTAAATACCCCCGTCAACGAATAAGTGTCGCCTACTAATTAAGGACAGCATAACGTCCTTTAAAAAAGCTATAAATCCTTTGTTATAGGTATATTCATTTGGAAAAACGACGCAAAAGCAAAAATAACAGACACCATTAAGAAAATAGTTATTTTGTTTTTTTAAAAGCACCTAGGGTCTGTTAACAGGCCCTAATAAAAGACTATTAAATGTTTAAACCATAAGAATGAATAAAAAAACGCAAGGAGGTGTTATTTTGATAATCGCTCGACTCTTTAAGTATAAAAAAGAAACAATAAGCTAATACTCAGTTACAGAACGCAACAGAATAAGTCTATCACACTGTAAAATATGAGAATTAGCAATACGCATTGATTTACCGCGACTCGTAAAATACCTACTCTAGTGCTTGATGATCTAGGGATGTGTATGCTATTTGCTCAATACTACGTTGATGGTAAACAACATGAAGTCATTCAAAAAGGTTTTCCTAAACGGAATGCCTTAAAATATCGTTATTTTTATAATGAAAAAGAATGTCGTGATTATATTCAAGATGTTCTAAAAAAATCATGGTATGCCAAAGAAAGTTTATTAAAACTCCCATTATTGAGCCATTGCGATTCTCAAGAATCACTTGAAAACACCTTTGTTAAACTGGTCATGGAAAAAAAACTTGAGGTAACCCTTGATAGATGCCTGCCATGGTCAGACCACGATATGTACAAAAAGATATTGTGCTACCTAAGCCACCCCCCGTCCCCGAACCCAAAGGCGAAAACTTAGATTTTAAAATTGTGGTGGAAGTTGCTGGTAATAATATCAGTGATGGGCAACGCTTAAGTTTAAGTAAAGACAGTCAGGGACGTGAGTTGTTACAAAATCCTCAGACGGTCACCGGAGAACCCACCAAACATCGAAGCTTAGTATCGTTTAAAAAAATACCAGAAGATCCACGCAGCATATTTTTGCAAGTCGCCATGAAAGGAGAACCTCCTCTGCGCTTAAAGCTGCTGGATAATGCAGCTACTGTTGATGAAAAACAGGAAAAAGAATGCTGGGAGCATATCCTTATTCCCCTGAAGCCACTGGGCTATATCACTGATGCACTACGACGGGATCAAACTGATATCTTACCTGATGGCGGTTGGGTCTATGTTTTCTGGAAAGGTAAGCTATGGCGTGAGCTAAAAGTCATTAAAGGCGTCAACTTTCGTGATGTTCGCGTTGAGTATTATAGAAACCAGCGCCATGGACAGATAATCAAAGTGGATGGTGACTTACGCCCCGCATTAGGTTTACAACTAAACACGATTTGGGTGCCTTATAAACTCAATGGTGAAGTTCAACAAGCCGCAAATGGTGTCTATTTATTGTTCAGTATAACGCAGTGGAGCTGGGATAAAATCAGTGAGTTTGAAAGTGACACAACAAAGTTACAACAAGAAGCAACATCGGTTGACCAACTCACAAGCTACGAGCAAGAGCAGCACTTTGATTATCCAACAGGGGCAGTTGGCCCTATTGCTAAGGCTCTGACCAACCAAACAAAAACAGAAGAAGAACAGGAGTTAGATGAACAAGCCATCCCTCGCATCAGCAAGCATCCAAAACTGCTAGACCGACAGCGCAACACTAAAATACCAGCTGTTTACTTAAAAGCGATCGATAAACGATTAATTATGCACTTTGAAACAGACTGTCATGCCCCCATTGATCGTAACGACCTTTTTGAGTTACGTACCAACAATGGTTCATGGCAGCATGCCTCAAAACCAACATTAAAAACGGCAGAAGCCGTTGATGGCACCCAAAAACAATGGATTGAGCTTATTTTTCATGATGTACCTGAAGGACAAAAACTTAATTTACAGCAAACCAGTCGGGTAGAAAACGAAACGCCCTTTATTATTATCAAAGAAAAAACCTACGAAGAATTACATCGCTCTGCACCCAAAATGCCTATGTAGTCATGTCACTCTACTTTTTTGTAGGTTTAATCAGAACCTGTTCTTTGGCTAGATCAGGTTCCTCACAGTGTTCAAGTATCTTTGCTCGTACGGTGTCACGCAGGCATACCACTGCTGCAAAATCACTACCTTTGGGCATAACAGGATCACCAAAATGAACCGTAATACGTCCTTGCCTTGGAAACCATTGCCCACCTCGTAAAATTGTGCGAGTACCGCGAAGGGTTAGAGGTATTACTGGAAAACCTTCCTGGGCAGCCACCTGAAATGGACCCAAGTGAAATGCAAGCAGGCCTGGCATTCTTGTCAGTGTCCCCTCTGGAAAAGACATTATACGCTGCCCCTCTCGTGCAACCAGGCTCTGTCGCTTAGTATCTTCCACACCACCTGCTGCCTGAGTTCGGTGCGCAAATAATGCACCTAAACGACGTAATGCCGGTCCCGCAAAAATATGTCCGGACAATTCAGCTTTAGCAACAAAGGTAATTTCACCAGGTATTACTGCAGTTATAACCAGTGCATCCAAGTAACTTGAGTGATTTGCAACCAAAACCACCCTTTCACTGGGTACTCTTTCCTTTGTAAGCTCAAAGCAATCTTTAGGCCGGGCTGTATCTCCAACCAAAGAGTCATCCCTAACAAGTTCAAGGGGAATACCTACCAGGCGGAAAAACAAGCGGCTGGCGATATGTACAACTCTGTGCCGCCAGCGGCGCCTGGGCAATACCATGACCAGCCCCCAAACCAAGCTAGACATCACACCAAGAACACCCCACCAATAGCCCGCGTAAGATAGTGCCATGAGTCGCAAGTTTATCCGTCTGATCCGACTACCAAAACTTGATAGCGTTAATGCCACCAACTGCAACCAAAGTTGTTTTGGCTTTGCAGCCAAAGCGCCTGCCTCAAACAGAGCCTTGGTCGCTGCTCGGCGAATCTTACCACTTGAGGTTTTGGGGATAGCACGAGGGGGAACAAACTTGATGATGTCCAGCGGAACATCAAGGGATGCCGAACAAACTTCTGTAATCTTATTACTCAGCTCTGTCAAAGCCGGACTCTCTGTTAGTCGAGTCTCAACCACCAGCACGAGCTGCTCTGTGCCTGACTGGGAGTCTGTACTTGCGATCGCAGCCACACACCCTTTGCGTACGCCCGGTAGTTGACCCACCAGCTCTTCAATTTCATGAGGATAAATATTTCGGCCTGCCTTAATAATAATATCCTTGACTCGCCCAGTGATATAAACATCACCGTGGCCAATATAGGCTAAATCTCCAGTTTCTAGCCACTCCCCTGAAAACAGTGCTGCCGTTTTGGCTTGATCCCTGAAATACCCTGCTGTTGCTGAAGGTCCTTTAAACTGAAGCCTGCCCTGCATTCGTTCAGGCAACTCATGACCTGCATCGTCCAAAATCCTTATCTGGTGTCCAGTTAAAGGTCGCCCACAGGCCACTATACTGAGTGGCGTTGGGTCATCCGGTGCTGCGGGAATTACCGCACCCCGACGAGCAAGGGCTACCCGATCAATATGGTCAATCACAGGACCACGCCCTACAGGAGGAAATGCCAGCCCAACCGAATTTTCAGCCAATCCATAAACGGGTGTCATTACCTCAGGCTTAAACCCATAACACGCAAAACGCTTGCTAAAGCGATCAATGGTTAAGGGGCTCACGGGTTCTGCACCATTAATCATTAAGCGCAGTGAACTCAGATCGACCCCCGTCATATCTTCGTCCCGAACATTTTTACAGCATAATTCAAAGGCGAAATTCGGCGCCACTGACAACGTACCACGTACACGAGAAATTGCGCGCAACCAGCGCGATGGGTCAGCAAGAAAAGCCAAGGGCGGCATAATGAAAACAAATACACCAAAGTACAAAGATCCAAGCCAGGCACCAATTAACCCCATGTCATGATAAAGCGGCAACCAGCTTACAAACACATCAGTCGAATTAACCTCCAAAGCCTCTCCCATCCCACGAATATTAGCCAGTAAATTGGCATGTGATAACACTACTCCTTTAGGATCACCCGTACTACCAGAGGTAAACTGGATAAGTGCCGTCGCCTTAGGATCAGCAGGCACTGGCATTTCAATATGACCAAAGGCTTTTAGGTCAATAACCGCTTTGATATCGCGAAGACTTGAGACTAAACCAAATAACAATACCCCGACCTGATGTAATTCATCTCCTACAATAAGGATGGTTGCCTCAGCTCTTTTCAAAATTCCTGCTTGCCGGCGCAAATGGTCTTCAACCTGAGACTGGCGTAATGGCGGGTAAAGCGGCACAGGGACACCACCCGCATACAAAATGCCAAAAAAAACTTCGAAAAAATCAGGCTTCGTGACCAGCATAACGGCTACCCTATCCCCAGGTTCCAGGCCATGCTCTAACAGCCCCTGGGCAATGGTCAGAGCAGCCTGGTGCAATGCGCCATAGGTTAAAGGTTGCTCTTCAGCATCATTTTGCCAAACTTTCAGGTGGCATCGTTCAGGATGGGTTGCCGCATGAAAACACAGGACCTCAACAAGTGTGGATGCTGTTACAGGCTCTTCAATTTTTGGCAAACGGGTTTGACTTACTAATGAATCACTGGCCTGCTCCAGTTTTCCCTTTGGTTTAGCCAGTTGCAAGGCATCTAACAGGTCTTGCAATGTTGTGGCGGTGCTGAGCAGTTCCTCCGGCAAATGCACCTTAAAAGCCCGGTCTAATCGCACCAGCAGCTCTGCTCTCCCCAAGCTATCAAGGCCCAAGTCACTATCCAGATCACTCTTCAAGGTGACATGTTGTAAACGGCCCAAGTGTGGATGTAACTCCTCTGCCAGCTCACAGGCGATTTGAACTAATAACCGCGCTATGTCATCACTCAAATCGTCTTGCCAGTCATGTTTTTTAGAGTCTGCTTCGCTCGCCATTCCACTCGTTCAACCCTGTTTAATACATACCTACAGTGTAACCCCCCTCTTCAATCACGCACCTAAATCATACAATTTTTTAAGTTTAGAGATGCCCTTAATTTATTCGTATTTATAAATGAGGAGGCTTGGTTACCACATCCTTGCGGCAAACCGTTAGAGAATGGATTAATCTGCCGTATTTTCAATTTTTTATTTTAAAACAACTGGACAGTCGGTATTATCCCTTATCAGCTGGCTTGCATTTTAGATTTTTTCACTATTTTGCTTATGAGTACTTAGGTATTTCTAATAATAAAAATTCTTGGGGTGAACACGGTTTGACGCGTTGCTTAATTTCGGCAACTAATCAAAGGAGTTAATATGTCAGCACTAAGTAAAAAAATAAGTAAAACGTTTTCCTTTATTGGCCAATGCTTTACCTTTTTATTAGTACCTTATTCTGGAGTATTTGCAGACACAATGACAGTGGGAAGTAATTCTGGCAGTGATAGTTTGAGTTTCAATGGAAATACAGCAACTGTATCAGTACCAGATGTAGATGCTCAATATCGTTCTTATACACTATCAACCACTGAAAATCTTAGAGACAATATCCCAGCCACTAATTCATTGACTATTAATGAAGACAATAGTGATATTATCATCCGCAGTGGTGACTTGCTTTTTGATGCGCTATTTTCCTTGGCGCTTCATGAAAATGACGAAAACTCAGTCTCAGAAATTTCTGACAATGCTTATAATCAAGGAAATCCCATTCAAGCACCTCCTGGCGGTTACTTCGAGACTGGCCGAAAATGGACTTATGTTTGGACCAGAGATACGGCTTATGCCGTCGATTTAGGATTAGCGCTTATTGATCCTATACGATCTCGTAACTCTTTGGCGTTTAAGTTATCTGATCGCCGTGATGTCAGTGGCGCACCGGAAATTATTCAAGATACTGGGACGGGAGGGTCCTGGCCGCTTTCCACCGATCGAGTAATCTGGGCTATTGGTGCTCGAGAAGTTTTACGACAGTTAACAGGTTCTGCAAGAACACATTTCCGTAACACAGCATATACAGCAATGGTTAACACTATTGCATCAGATCGTTTAGTGGTATTCGATCCTAAAGATGGTTTATATACTGGAGAGCAGTCATTCTTAGACTGGCGAGAACAAAGCTATGCTTCATGGACTGCAAAAGATACTGTTCATATTGGCATGAGTAAATCACTCTCCACTAATGTCGCCCACTTTATTATATTAGAATTGGCGGCTGACTTAGCCTCAGAAAAAGAATTAACCCATGAAGCTACTCAATACCAAACCTGGGCTAATGATTTAAAAACGGCTATTAATGCTAATTTCTGGTTAACCGATAAAGGATTATATGCAGGCCTGATTGGCTCTCCACTCGATTCATCTGCCATAGAAAAATATGATCTATTAGGCTTATCTTTGGCGATTATTTCGGGCGTTGCTGACCAAGCAAAAGCTGAGCAAATTATGGCTAACTACCCTCATTCAGAAGTGGGGCCTCCCGTTATTTGGCCTCAGCAACCCTTTACCCCAATCTATCATAACCGAGGAATCTGGCCATTTGTGACTGCTTATTCATTACGTGCAGCTAAAGTAGCACATAATGATTCAGTGATTACACATAATGTGATGTCTTTAATTAATGGCTCCGCCATTAATTTATCGAATATGGAAAACTTCGAATTTATCAGCCTGGGTAATTATGTTGAGGATGGAGAATACAGCGGTCCCGTCATCAACTCACAACGACAGCTCTGGTCAGTAGCAGCCTACATAAGCATGACCTTAGATATCATCTTTGGTATGGAAACTGATGAGTCAGGCATTCGCTTTTTACCCTTCATCACCAAAGATCTTCGTACTAACTTGTTCAGCAATTCCTCTCGTTTAGCACTGTCAAATCTGAACTATAAAGGAAAAACAATTAATGTGCTTATTAAGCTTCCAGATACTGACGGTTTAACGGGTGGGTATTATGACATCCAGTCGATTCAGCTCAATGGGTCAACTATTAGCACTGATTTTGTCAGTGAGTCTGCCCTTCAATCCAGTAATGTTTTTGAAATTACACTAACCCAAGGACCAACGCGCTCTAAACCTATGACCATTGTCAAAGACACGGGTGATTGGCGAGAATTCTTTGCGCCCCGAGAACCCAGTATAACGTCAGTGACAGCGTCTAGTGGATTATTAACCGTTAACTTTACTGCCAATGGTGAAACATCAGTTGTTTTTAATATCTATCGAAATGGTACCAAAGTAGCCAGCGGTATTAATACAACATCTTGGACTGACCCAAATTCATCAAATTATCATAATGAGGTCTATCTCTATTCAGTAGAAGCAGAATTTACCCGCTCTGGGCATGTATCCCATCATAGTCGTGCTCAAGGTTTTTGGCCTGCTAATACAGTTGAAAGCATTACCTTTGGTGACGCAAGATTAGTTTCTTTGGATGGTGCTTCTAGTGAGCTGAACCATGGAAGATGGCATTATAATAATTGGGGAAAACCCCACGAAGTTCTTGAAGTACAGAATTTCAACCCAATTCGTAGTGGAAATTATTCTCTACAGGTTATTTATGCCAATGCCATGGGTCCTGTTAATACAGGTGTTACTGCCAGTGTTAAACGCATTGAAATTTTCAATAGCGCAAATGTTAAGATTCATGAAGATGTGGTTTATATGCCCCATTTACCTGATTGGCAAACATGGAGTGAGTCTTCTTTAATCAATGAAGTATTCTTAAATGACAGTGAAGTTTACCAAATTCGAATTTCAGATTACCGAAACATGTCTTACTTTGAACACAACAGACTCTATAATCTAGCCCCGGGCCAGAGTGAAAATCCCATAAATAATAGAGCAAACATTGAGGGTATAAAGTTATTATTTTTGAATAATATACCCAATACGAATGGTTTTTAGGTGCGGCCATCGAGTGACGAAGCCCCATGAGCCTATATTAATAGGTGATTGGGGTGAGGAGTGAAGATAACAAAACCTAGAAATCATTCGTGAAGGTTATAACTGAACTCTACCTATAACCTTTAAATAGTTAATACAGGCTGCGCTAGTTTAGGCAGCCTTTTTCACCCCCCCTTTACAAGAAATAAAATATTAAAGCTGCTCAAATTGGCAATATTTAATAAAATAAGACAACCACCTTGACAGTCAAGAGCACTAATTTGATAAATACTCACTAAAAAACGCTAACCAATCATCTCAGCCACACCATAACCATATGATTTTAAAATAGTTTTTTGAAAAAATAATTTTCAAGATCAAAGACTAATTAATCTTTAATCATAAGACTAGCAAATTCATTATAATGCCTTTAGGATGTGTCAATTTTTGCCGCACAATCAGTAAAATTGACAAATATCAATTTTATTTTCCATTATTTTTTATTCTGCTGTAGAACATTAAAGATTGTGCCACAAAAATTAGAAAACACGACATCGACATTGACAAACTTCATGCATAACACCACCCTTCATTTTCTGGGTTTTGGTTTTTCAATCTGAAATACCTTTCAAACGTATTCAAACTGTGAAGCACGTAAAATAATTATTTCCAAGAGGAGAAATATTGATATGTGTAGCGGTATTGTAAAACTTTCAAGAAATACGGAAAATGCGCCAAAAAGTTCTCTATTTACACAAACTGTAGCTTTTTCCCATTACAATAATATTTCAGCGCAATTACCTGTCGATGCTAATACCGGCAAAATCGTAACTGGTGGCATAAAAGAGCAGGCTGCTCAGTGTTTGCTCAATATTAAAGCCATTGTAGAAAGCATCGACCATGCTATGTCCGATGTAGTTAGGATCAATGTATACCTTAAAAACATTACTGATATTGACGCTGTTGACGAAGTTTATGCAACATTCTTCCAAAGCTATCTTCCTACCCGGACAGTACTTGCCGTTGCAGCTTTACCTATGAACGATGCATTGGTACAAATGGATGCCGTTATTACCAATGGTGAAGGCTCAGGCACACAAGCACCTTGCGATCTCGTAAAAATTGTAAGAAACACAGAAAATGCGCCAAAAAGTTCTATATCGACACAAACTGTCGCTTTTTCACATTACAACCATGTTTCTGCTCAACTACCTATCGACCCTAAAACAGGTAATATCGTAGCTGGCGGTGCGAAAGAGCAAGCTGCACAGTGCCTGAAAAATATCAAGGGAATTTTAGAAGGTATTGACGTTCCTTTTGACGATATTGTTAAAATCAATATTCATCTCAGAAACCTCTCAGATATTGAAGTTGTCAACGAAGTTTATACAACATTTTTCCCAGACTCTGCTATCGCTAGAACCTTAGGCTATGTTCCTGCTCGCTCAGTCGTGGTTGTTGAAGGTTTACCTATGGATGCTTTGGTACAAATTGATGCCACTGTATCTCACGGAGATGGCACACCACCACAAGCGGTTGAAGACAGACATGGTATCGTCATTAGGCCAAATAACTCCGAAAATGCGCCTAAATGTCCTGTTTCTACGCAAACTGTAGCCTTTTCGCATTATAATAATATTTCAGCTCAATTACCTATAACCCCAAAAACAGGTAAAATTGTCTCTGGTGCAGTAAAAGAGCAGGCAAAGCAGTGCTTAGACAATATCAAAGCCATTGTCGAAAGTGTTAATCATGTTATGGACGATATCGTTAAAATCAATATCCAGCTTAAAAATATTACGGATATTGATGCTGTAAGCGAAGTTTACTCAACATTCTTTAATGACGATCTTCCTGCATTAACAACCATTGGCGTTTCAGCTATTCCTATGGATGCTTTGGTACAAATTGATGCCATTGTTTCTAACGGTGAAGGAACACCTCCACAGGCATAGTATTAATATTAAGTTAGGGCCTGTTCTGCCCTAACCCCATCGATACATAAAGCCTTACATCACTGGCAGCAAAAAGCATATCGAGAAACAAACAATGCTTTTTGCTGCTTGTGTGCATACAACAATTATGTGTTTATTTTAAATACGAACCATAATGCTGCCCATGCTGCGCCGAGACTTGGGAAGCTTTGCGTTGTAATCTTCTTGAGAGTGATGATAGCCAATAGCTAAGGCCAGATCACAATGATAGCCATTAAGCTCTTCTTTAAACTCCTCATTAACTAACTCAATATCAATACCTTCCATCGGAGTAGAATCAATTCTGAGGCGTGCTAAAGTGTGTAGCGTATTACCAAGCGCTATGTAGGTTTGTGCTTTTGTCCAGTTGCCATTATACCCGTTTTTATCTGTGTTAAGTTCAGCAAACATGAAACCACCAAATGCACTCTCCCTATTTTCTGGCTTGGTGCGTTGATCAACTATGCCATTATCCACTACCTCAGCATAATCTTCTCGCGAGTAGCGTGGGTTATGGGCAAAAAGAATAATATGCGAGCTGTCAAAAACATGAGGCTGATTAAAATGATATTTATTGGCAAATGTTTTATTCATACGCGCTTTCGCGGCATCACTTTCAACCACAACGAATTTCCATGGTTGTGAGTTTATAGAGGATGCCGAGAGACGCATGGCCTCAAAAAGTACATCAAGATCCTTTTTTGGAATCTTTTTGTTTGGGTCATATTTTTTGGTTGTGTATCTCCAGCGAAGGTCTTCAATAATTGGATTGTTCATGGATCATTCCTAACTACATATATGGTTGCTGTGAACGTGCCGACAGAATACACTGTACTTATAAACTATGTAAGTACGCACATTATTGATACATAGTATCCTTTTATATACTAATGGATTTCTCAATGGCTCACACAAACTATAACTGTAATCCTGGTTGCCCAGTTGAGGCTGCTTTAGAAGTCATTGGAGGAAAGTGGAAAGGCGTAATTCTTTACCACCTGCTATCAGAAACTATGCGTTTTAACGAATTACGCCGTGTAATGCCCGAAGTAACACAGAGAATGCTGACAAAACAACTACGGGAGCTTGAAGCAGATAATTTAATTGCAAGGAAAGTTTACCCTGAGGTCCCCCCAAAAGTTGAGTATTCTATGACTGAGTACGGTAAAACATTAACCCCTGTTATTCATTCACTGCAACAGTGGGGTTCTCGACATTTGGAGCAGGCAACACAACTCTCACTTGACACATGACATCGATTATTATTGGGATGGGTTAAGCAAACAGTGTATTCGAACCCTGTTTGCACGTTTAAAACGACTTTGGCTGCTATCGTTAGCTTAACAAACCAGCCCTACTAAAAATCCATCATTTTGGGTATATACCCTTCACGAATCATTTTTAGGGTTTGTTGTCAGCACTCTTCACCCCAGTCACTTATTAATATAAGCTCCGGGGGCTTCATCGCTTGACGGCCGCCCCTAAAAACCCTTCGTCTTGGGTATAGCTTTCCAGAAAATTAACTTGGTGTAACATTATTTAAAACCAAGCACTAATAATGTAGTACTATTAATTTTTATAGCACTAAATAAAATTAGAGAATACTGTAAGAAAGGCTTGGCTTGCAGCTGATTATTAATAGATTTTTGGTTTTATACCATATTGACTAAAAATAGCTAAATCCTCACCTTTTTCCTGCATTGAAATAATACTATGAGCCAGTTGCGTTGATAACTGATCAGCTCGAGGAGATTTTCGGGAAACCACCAAATAAAAAGTTTTAAATCTTCCCGGGAATTCAATATAGTCAATATTATCTGAAAGGTTTATAGTGCCCAGTTTATTTTGCCCTAAAACAGGCTCTATACTGCTTGGTAAAAAATCACAATTTCCCGCACTTAACACATTCATGGCTTTATCAAAGTTTATATAATTATTGAACAGACCTTCATGAAGGTTAAAAGGATTATAATTGTAACCAAGAATACCACACAAACGAAATTGTGATAAATCAGTAGTATTTTTTAATGTAAGGGCTTTTTCACTGAGGTGTTTGCTTGAGAAAAATGCTCCCAGCTGGGTTCGATAAATCGCAACGCTGTAAAAAAACTTCTCTGCTCTTGATGGCTTATAACTAACATCCCAGGTAATTTCACACACCTTCCGTTTAGGGTATCGCTCCAATTCTTTAAGTACACGCTTCCAGGGCATAAGTCTGATTTTATAGTCATAGCCGGCTTTTTTTATTGCTTGATAGATAAGCTCCGTAGCAGCACCAGTTAATTGTCTAGGCTCAACAATAGTGTTATTGGCTCGTTTAAAAACAGTATAGGGTGGCCACTCATTTTCAGAGCCTTGACAAAGTTTTACCGGAGAAGAAGCCATAATGCTTGAACTATATTGGAAATAAATAGTTGCAATAAAGGTTATTATATGAGTATTTACTTTCATTGGGTTAGCTAACACAAGTCACGATACCCTTTGAGAAAGACGTTGTTATACTCCTGCAGCACTTGACCGTCGACGCTACAAAAACTCCTGTAATTTCATCACTCATCAATAGCTTAGCCTGAAATTACGCTGTTTTGGGCTATATATCAAGGATGCAGGATCTGCGAAGAAAGTATAGACCAGATCAATAAGTCATGAATTTCAAGCAATTTGCAATCACAGTATTTTCTGTTTGTCCAACGGCTACATAACGCCCCTCAAACACGCCGTGAATCCTTCCCTGGAGGCTTGGTTGCCGCGTCCTTGCGGCAAACAGTTTGATGTGCGTTATCCAGCCGTTGGCTGTCGTGGGTATACATCGAAGTACAACAAATGTTCATTTAAAAGCAATTGGGGTACTCCTCTTCCTTCAACAACATCATCCAAAGCAAAAAGTTGGCAAAACGACGGGTAAGGTTGTTTGCGGAGCAACTGCTGGGAGCAGTGTGAGTGGCAGAGGCCATGGATGGCCTTCTGACACGGGCGGAGAAAATTGCCTTATTCGTCGTGTTTTCCCCTTATACCCTTCATGAAGTGCTTTGGGTATTGAGCATTTAACATTACGTTATTCATCTGTTACAGAATAAAAACAATATAAACAATACTGTTAAGGATACCCCCACAGTTTGAGAGGTCTGTAAACGCATTGGCACAACTCACGTCGTACAATAGTCACAGTTTAAAAGCGTTCCCAACAGTACAGATCAACACAGCGGAATCCGTATGAATAAGTTTCTCACTGTATTTGCCTTAGCAGCCTCAGTATTGTTGGTAGGTTGCCAACAAGAAGAGTCATCACAGCCTGCCAACCAGGACAAGAAAACTGAGCAAACAGCATCACAACAAAAGAAAAGTAAGTGGGGCTATGAACTTGCGGATGAAGTCTGGCAAGACACCAAAAGCTATGGTAGTCCGCGTATGGCATTTATCTGGACAGATCCACCACATGCTACTGAAAAAACTCGATTTGGGGATGAGATATGGAGCACAAAGCTTGATCATACCGATTTAAAGCGTCGTGTACCCTATGAGGCTATAGGCGGTATTATCCGCACTCAAAAAACTTCACCTGATGGCCGTTACACCGTGTATGCTGTTTCGATTAATAGTCGGTATGAGAAGCGTTTATACGATATCAAGACCAAGACCATGAAGATTTTAAGCCATGGTGGTGTCATTCCCTCATTTGAATGGAGTAGTGATAGCAAAAGTATTTATTACAATGAAGCCGGTGACTTTAAGCACTACCATATTCCAACCGCAAAACTGAATATTCTCAGTGATAAATACGGTGAACGCGGTAATGCCTTTTTGGTAATTGATAATGACACCAAAATTGTATTTTTCCGTTCAAACAAAATGCATGTAAGAGATTTAAAAACTGGTAATCTTTTGTTTGAACGAGAGTATGACAGAATTAGCGAAAGGTCTGTTATAAGAACAGCAACAGGCGATAAAATACACTTCAAAGGTGCATTTGGTCATAAAATAGTCGATACAACTAAGCCCAATTACCCAGAAATTAACTCATTCTCAACTGATGCAATCTTTCCCAAAGCCTTTGACCCTTTTGATGCAAGCCATTTATGGGTAGCAGCATTAGGTATTTACGACATAAAAACAAATAAACTTATAGATATTGATTTAACCAACTACCATAAATTAAAAGATGTTGGGCTAAATACTTCTCAAACAACCCTTTACAACTTTTAATCTATTATTCAGGTAAATCATGGCTCACGAAGTATTTAAGCTACCAACGCTGTATCTGGTATCTGCCGATTTTGACACGAATGGCAACATCATCAAAAACACGTTGCAACCTATCCCTGATACTTTATTTGTTACGAGACGTACCTCTGCAAAAACGAATCAAGACGAAACTGTATTATGGACAACAAATCATCAAGGCTATGTTAATTTAGTTCGAAATACTTTTATACAAGGCTCTAGAGAGGGCCGCTTATTTGAGCATAACCAAAAAATACATATCTTTTTCCCTAATCCACGCGTCATCAGCAATATCTATTGTGAGTATGGCGAAAAAGACTTTATTCCTGAATTACAGAAGCTAGTAACAGAGGATAAATTACAGCAACCCGGTCGCTCCAATCAAGTTACCATACTGTGTAATTTACCTAAAAAAGAGTATATGCGAGAACCTGATGATGTTGATGAGGATTGGTATACAGAATGGTACGAGTCAGTTGGGGACGATTATGAAGTCAAGGCAATCGTTGTCCCTAAAGTAGAAGTGCTTATTATTTCATTTTCAGAGAAACTTTTTAATGATGTAGAAGTACAACTATGGCCTCACGGAACAGAACGTAAAGACGGCAACAGGGTCTTTGCTAAATACGGTGGTGATAACTTAAAAAAACCCTCTTCACTTATTATCAATACACAGCGCAAACAAAAGATACAAGAAGGCTTGTATAATATTCGGGTCACTCTATCATTAGATGCCAGAGATGAGATTAAAAGATCACAAAAAAAACACGCTTTCCAAGTAGATGATAAAGGTTTTTTCTACTACGAACTCAAAGAAAACATTGCCTTTGCCTATAAAACCCCTACCGCTGATTTCTGCTTAATTAATGGTGATCCGATTCATCTGGAAGAGGCCATGCTAAAGCAATTTCCAGATATTTTAAAAGATGTGGTTAAAGCGACCCGTGATTTAGCTCAGGGTGAAGGCGGTGAAACTGATGTTCCTGCCGGCTTAAATGCCTATATGCATGATATTAACGTGCGTCATGATTATTCCCAAAAAGTTGCCCAAATTGCCACCGTTAAGCCTGAAGAACTGATTAAGGGATTCAATGGCAAGTCTCGAATTAGTGCAGCTAAAGATATTCTTCACCAGTTTTTAGTAGATGAACAATATCATCATACCTCACTGGTCATGCATATTGCACTGGAAAGTCAAAGTTTACTAGGCAATTATGATACGCTCAAAAAAGCCTATGAGCTAAAGAAAAAGTATGATCATTTTACAGGTCAAATGGATGACTTCATCCGCCTAGCAGCAAACCCCGAGCTTAGTGCTGGTGCACAAAACGTTTTGAAACGTTTGGCAGGCAACTTAGATGCAAAAAGGATGGACTTAAATGAGCTACGCAAAGCCTTTGATGTAAAAGGCTGGTTTAATCCTCGTAACCCTCAAGCCCTTGAGGCGGCAAAAAAAGAATATGCTATTTTAGCTAAGCTGGGGATTCCACCTAGACTCTTGTATGCAGGCATGCGAGCGATGGCGGCCTGGGGTGTGTTTTCTGGTCTTTTTGATGTTTATGAAGAATATAAGCTCTTAAGTAAAGCCAAAAAACAAGCGAGAAAAACCGTCGAAGACTACCAAACTTGTGTCTTAGAATATAAAAAAGCCATTGCAGAAGCCGGTGATCCTGACGTCCATAAAGCAGAACAACAGTTAAAACTAATTGCCGCAAAAACCAAAAGTAATCTCCCTGTTAAGCGTATTTTTAAAGGCGGCCTTATTGAACTTCGCGCCAATATTCGCTTTGGCCTGGATCAATACACGACAAATGATATCCCCGTTGCTGATATTGTTGAGCTTGTGAACAGTCAATCGAAAGCCAAGCTCTCCTTACACGGGCACGCCTGCCCCTTAGGCAGTGATCATTATAATATGATTTTGTCTAAAAAGCGGGTGGAGAATATTAAGAAAGCCTTTGAAAATGAGGGCATCCAGCTTAAGAAAGTCAAAACCGACTTTTGTGGCGAATCTTACCCGTTAAATAACAAAAAAGGTGGGATTGACTACGAAGAAAGTCGTCGGGTTGAAATCTGTGTTGCCTTTCCCGATGCAGAGTTTATTTTTCGACCTTCTCGGGAAGCCATGCAAGTCTTAGAAAAACACCGCTTTGCCCAAGTAAATAGCGCGATGGGATTAGAAGAGCAACAACAAAAAATGCTGATGGCGGTGTTTAATGCTGGTGTCGGAATGGCTGCATTAATCCCACAATATGCCGTGGTTGCCACCGCTATCCTGGTGCTGCCAACAGCGGCTAAAAGCGCCATGACCCTTGCCGAATACGTTGACCGCACCGCGTTTGACTCTATACTCAGTTACTGGCTCGCACATAAGCGTTTAGAGCATCAACTCGATAAGCGTTCAAAATTCAATCAACGGGGTATTGATGCCAGCCCCGACCCTAGCGATAAAAAAGATTATATAAAATATTTAAATAACCAATACCGTATTCGTGCTGAAATTCTGACTGCGTTATTAAAACTGCTGATGCGTGCATCTTACCGTTATGGCAAGCAGCGTGGTGGGGTTTTTACTCAACCGAAAACAGCATCAGATCAAGACCTTGCTGATCAGTGTTTAAAAGCGCTTCGTATTAAAGAGTTTATTGAGTTTTTTGTCCTAAATCCCGAAACCTGGCATTACCCGCACCTGGTCAACTTCGGTTATAACCTGGACCAATTTTGGATGGACTGTCTGGATATGAAAGATGTATGGACAGCTGAAAGCTGGCAACAACAGTCGAATACCTATTTTGAAAAACACCCACTGGTCCAGCGCATTACGGAGTCTATCCAACGAGTACAAAGTGGTGCATACCCTTATTACAGTGTTAAACAAATGGAAGGCGGTGCATTGTTAACGCCAATGCAAGGCAAGCCCAGTGATGTGTGCAGTAAGTTTTTTATTCCCTGTACCTTTCAACAATGTTTTCCAATACACGCCATTAACAGTGAAAATCTCAGCGTTTTAATGCACAACTTTGATTTAAACTACGCCAAGCTCAATAACGATATCTATAAATTTACCGCGATGTATGTACGGCCCTATGGGGTATTACCGTCGGATAGAGGGGCGGATAGGCCCTGGGTGATGATGGAAGAGTACCTGAAAACCCATGATGGCATTTCACCGTTAGATCAAGTGCGTATCATCGTCGTGCTGTATAAAGATGATGAGTACGCCGAACTCAGCCGGCGTACAGGCGTACGTTTAGAGCGACCTTTACCCATTACCCTCAAGCCCCGTCGAATTATGTGGGGCAGTGATTGCACAGGACCGGCTTATACGGATGTATGCTTACCCCTGGCAGAAGATAATTTACTGGAAAATGAAAAAGAATTTGAAGGCTATTATGGGGTCGTGCTGTTTCCTCGCTTCCAATTTGGGGCATACGTCTTCCCTGGAACCAAGCCGATGTCCAGGGATTTAGCGCTTAAATTTCATGATAAAAACCAGTGGAAACAACATCACCGACTGGAACTGAGTTATACCTACGACATTTGTGTTGGCGATAATAAAGACAGTCAGCGTCAAATTCGTATTGAAGGTAATGACCATGAAAATAACAAGCCGATCAATCGACTCACAGGCTCAGGTCCTTATCAAATGAGCGAGGCGGATAAGCAAAAATACCTGCATAAACGGCCAATATTCCGCACTGACTTTACACTGGTGTTAGATAAAGAGCGCAAACACCAGTTAAGCCATCGTCAGGCCAGTAATAATAAAGGTTTTTTTGCAGAAAAAGATCTCTTCGACGAAGAGTTAATGAAAAGCCATGAAAAAAAGTTTGAATACGGCAAGTTATTTGATGGCGAAGTCGCTGCCGCCACGTTATTTAAAACCGGTGAAAATGGCCATTTTACATTATCCTCTACCTATAATAAAAAACAGCCCTTTGACTGGCGAAAGCGTTGCTATGTAGGCACAGTAGTACTGTCTAGTAAAACGCATAAAGAAAATTACGAACGACATAATCGCTCTTGGCATGCGATTCCCTACTCACTGAGTCAAACTGAAAAGGAGACAAAAACAATAGGCGCTGAAATGCAAGGCACATTATTCTATGCTGGCACACTAAAGGTGAAGTTTAAGCATCATTACCGTCCTAAAGATCATGTGTATGGTGCTGCTTACAGTGAACCCATGACCCTGGACAATACTACATGGCGTGTCGAAAACAAAGCAGCCTTTCCAGAAATTAATTCACGACGCTATCTGCCCTCATTATTGACCCTGTTTGAAAGCCAACAAGAAAAAGATCGTAAACAGGTTTTCGAAATGATCAAAAAATCCCAGGGCAAAAAAGGCGCTTATATTTATGACGATGACCGTGAATACGATATTTATCTATCAGTGATCCCCCTGAAATACCACGCGGCCACGGGTAAAACCATTGAGGGATTGCGACCTATGGGTAAAGTGGATAATCAATATTGGGAGAAAGTCGTTAAAGATATCCCTATTATTGGCGGTGTTTTGGATGAAGTGAAACTCATTAAAAACGGCTTATTTGATGATATGTGCATACAATTCAACCAGCTTAAAACCATCAGTAACTCTGGTTTTAATGGCGATGATAGTAAATTAGTAGGCAAAGGCTGCAAAATTAAAATTGATAAATTACCCATTTCATTAAATCCCAAACAATCTCCATGGCTGGAAGACCCTGCCCCAGACGAATTAGCGTCAGCTATCGAGCTGGTCAATACCGTCATTAAAGAAAAGCAGTATATCGAAAAACCAGGTAAGCTCCCAATCGTTAAACAAGAAAATGTCAAAGTAAACTTAAATTGGAAAGAAATGTGGCTGCTTTGCAAGCGCCTCGATCACGATAATAAAAACAATAATTACAAGTTACTTCAACTCGATGAGTGGCTGAAAAGTGCCAATCCTTCTGATGCTCAGACAGATGGGTTCAAGATAATTAACTAAAACTATTACTTCATTGTTTTACCATATGAGGAGTGCTAGTGCTTTAAAAGCAATCATTCCTCATTTATTTATGTGTAATTTTTGCCTTGCTCAAAACTCGCATGTGGAGTAGTTAAGTCTATACTCATTAGTTATTAAGTTTCCTTGTATAAACAGAGTAATGTTGACCGCCATGAAGTACCATAAACACAAATTTAGTGCGTTATTTCTTAAGATCACTATAACCGTACAATTATGCGTATTTACAGCGATATACAGCTGGGCACAAAAAACTGAAGTAACATTAGCTACAGCGAATTGGGAACCAATATTTGCTGAAAGTTTACCCAATGGTGGCGTTTTAACTGAACTTACAGTAGAAACCTGTAAAAAGGCAGGATTTGTCTGCAAGGTTGTTTTTGTTCCCTGGAAGCGTGCCGTTGAAAACGCTAAGTCAGGTGATTATGACGGCATTATGGGAGGAGAAGTTTCTGATGAATTCGCAAACCACTTTGCTTGGACAAATGCAATCGCTAAAAATAATGAGTATTTATATGTTCACTCAGACTCTTCCATAACTTATCCTGATGGGAAATTCCCTGAACCCTATAAAGTTGGTTTATTGACAGGATCCATCAGCATTCCTGCTCTTGAAGGACAAGGCTTAAGGTTTGAGTATGTAACTAAATATGAGCAGAACCTCAAGAAATTGATTGCAAAGCGGATTGATTTAATGCTTATTAATCCTGTAGCGATGGCGGAACTGTTGAAGAAAAATCCATCCTACCAGGACCAGGTCAAAAGAATTGGACCTCCGATATTTGAAGATAACCTCCATATTCTTATTTCTAAAAAGGTTGCTGGTTATCAAACACTAATAGATAAATTTAACAGTAGCTGGGAGAGCGTAAAACAGGATGGCACTTTCGAATCAATTATTAAAAAACATGGTTTTACGCTCGAAATTATTCCAAAGGATCTATAGCTGTATTAACCTTATAAAAAACGGTTAGCTATTCAAGCTAACCGTTTTTATTACTCAATCAACCCACTCCAATAGCATGGATTAAAGGTCAAAGCGATCAAGGGTCATCACTTTAGACCAGGCTGCAACAAAGTCATTAACAAACTTTTCTTTACCATCATTAGCTGCATACACTTCTGCTACAGCACGAAGCTCTGTGTTAGAGCCAAAAATCAAGTCGACAGCAGTTGCGGTCCATTTGAGTTTGCCTGTTTTACGATCATGACCTTCATAAATGCCCTCAGCGCTGGAAGACTTTGTCCACTTAGTTGACATATCAAGTAAGTTAACAAAAAAGTCATTACTTAATACCCCAGGTTTATCAGTAAACACGCCATGCTTAGACGCTTCAGTATTCGCATTCAATGCACGCATACCTCCCACAAGGACAGTCATTTCAGGCACCGTCAGATTTAACAGACTGGCACGATCAACCAGCATATCTGTCGGAGAGTTTTTCAAGGCTTTGTCAAAATAATTACGAAAACCATCAGCCTTTGGTTCCAACACAGCAAAAGACTCTACATCCGTCTGCTGTTGTGTTGCATCTGCTCGCCCAGGATGGAATGCTACTTTAATATTATACCCACCTTCTTTCGCAGCCTTTTCGACGGCAGCACTTCCTGCCAGCACAATGACATCAGCCAGGGATACCTGCTTACCACCAGATAATGAGCCATTGAACTCCTTTTGGATATTCTCCAACTTAGCAAGCACTTTCGACAGTTCTTTGGGGTTGTTCACTGGCCAGTCTTTTTGCGGTTCAAGACGAATGCGCGCACCATTAGCACCACCACGCATGTCAGTCCCTCTAAAGCTAGCGGCAGAGGCCCATGCCGTCCGGATAAGTTCAGGTACAGTCAGGTCAGAAGCAAGGATTTTTGCTTTCAACGATGCTATATCATTCTCACCTATGAGTTTATGTTTAACTGCGGGTACTGGGTCTTGCCAAAGCATTTCCTCCTTTGGTACATGGCTTCCCAAGTAGCGTGCGCGAGGGCCCATGTCACGGTGTGTCAACTTATACCAAGCTTTGGCAAAAGCTTGTTCAAATTCTTTTGGATTTTCCTTAAATCGCATCGCTATTTTTTTATACTCAGGATCAAACTTCAATGAGAGATCAGTCGTAAACATAATTGGCGCATGCCGCTTGGTCTTATCATGAGCGTCAGGAACCAGGTTAGCCGCTTGATTATTTGCAGGAATCCATTGTGTTGCGCCAGCGGGGCTTTTTGTTTTGACCCACTCAAAGGCAAACAAGTTATCAAGATATTGTGTTGTCCAAGCTATGGGGTTAACTGACCACGCGCCTTCCAGACCACTGGTTATCGTATCCTCTGCATTGCCTTTGCCACACTTATTATTCCAACCAAAGCCCTGATGTTCTATGCCCTCTGCGGCAGGCTCAGGTCCCAGGCAGTCAGCTTTAACAGCCCCATGGGCCTTACCAAATGTATGACCACCAGCAATAAGGGCAACCGTTTCTTCATCATTCATCGCCATGCGGCCAAACGTTTCGCGAATATCTTTGGCCGCAGCCAGCGGATCAGGATTTCCATTAGGGCCTTCCGGGTTAACATAAATTAAGCCCATCTGAACGGCTGCTAGGGGCTTTTCTAATTCCCGATCACCACTGTAGCGCTCATCGGCTAAAAACTTTTTCTCTGGCCCCCAATAAACCATGTCAGGTTCCCAGTCATCCTCGCGCCCACCGGCAAAACCAAACGTCTTGAATCCCATCGATTCTAGCGAAACATTACCTGTGAGAATCATCAGGTCAGCCCACGATAATTTCCTGCCATATTTCTGCTTAATGGGCCATAGCAAGCGTCTAGCCTTATCAAGGTTGGCATTGTCTGGCCAGCTATTTAATGGATCAAATCGCTGCTGCCCTCCTCCAGCACCACCGCGGCCATCACCTACTCTGTAAGTGCCCGCACTGTGCCATGCCATCCGAATAAAAAATGGACCATAATGACCATAATCCGCTGGCCACCAATCCTGAGAGGTGGTTAGTAAAACTTCAATGTCTTTTTTTACCGCATCAAGATCAAGACTTTTAAAGGCCTCAGCATAGTCAAACGCTTCACCATATGGATTAGACTCAGCAACATGCTGACGCAACGGTTTCAAGTTAAGCTGTTCTGGCCACCAGAATTTGTTTGGCTTTGGCTCCCCTGCCGCGGCTAATGCAGGGTTTGATAATAGCATTGGAGAGAGTGCCACCACTAAAGTGGCGAAGGCTGGTATCGCTTTTTTTATCATGAAAAATACTCCTAAAGAGGTAAGACTTAGAAGACTAGTTACTTATTTATAGCAGTTTCTTATGATGAAGGGAGCGAAAAACAGATTGAAAAAATAGATAGGTGTAATAGCCAATATTAATGATCCTAAAATCCTTCATTTTAGGTATATATTTTAAAGCGCTTCGATCAAAGGCCAGGATAGCATAGGCCGTACATGCTCAGCCCCCTCCCTAGAGGTTGTTATTTGTCACGATAGTTATCACATCCCTGCAGGCAAACAGATCAATGTACATCACCCAGTCTTTGACTACCCATCCAAATATCATCACAGACTATTTTTTATAGACAGCTCCCTCACAACTTTGATATCAGCCATTCAAAAACCTCTCAACATTGTTACATATTATATACTTCAGCTGTTGTGTATATATGATCTGTTTAATTAGTTAACCGACTCGAACCAACGGTCGACTTAAATAAAGCGATAGCCGTTTTTTTTACCTTCTATAGCAAATATCTTATTTATTAAACTCGATAAATATGTATACCATATAAGCTCAATTATACAGCATATAAGGTATATTAATGAAACAAAAGTCTAAATTCAGCTTTTTTAAAGCATTCTTCATTTGTTGTATTTTTTTATTCAGCCATTACACTTTTGCACAAGGTAAAGTGGTTGCCATCATTAGTGTTGACTGGGAGGGCTACTTTTTAAAGGATAATGACCTACAGAAAATGAAGAAATTTCGAGAAGATTTTCCCGAAATAGGTTTATTACACTTTTTAAATGCTGCTTACTATACCAAAGCAGATGCCAATTCTGTCGATATTACCCAAAAGATCCAGTCAGTATTACTGCCCATTGATGAGCACGGTCTTCATATCCATGGTTGGCGCTCTCTTGCTGACATCAGTGGTGTCACTTTTCGAACCTCTCCTCGCGCGCACACTGAGACGCCTATTGACCTCACTAAATGCGAAACACCTAAAGACTGTGGACATGAAATAGACATTAGTGCCTATAACAAAAATGAGCTAAAGAAATTAATTCGCAACAGTAAACGTATTCTGATGGATGAAGGATTTAATCAGCCTGTAAGCTTCCGTGCTGGTGGTTGGATGGCAAAATCTCATACCATGCAAGCCCTTGCGGAAGAAGGTATTCAATATGATTCTTCAGCAGTGCCACCAGAACTACTTGAAGGCAGCCCCTGGGAAAAACTACCCTTATATCGTTGGTTAGATAGCCTTTGGACTGAAACCAACACAGATTCTCAACCCTATGTAATCCGTATTTCTGAGCAAAAGAAAATTATGGAAATACCTGATAATGGTATCCTTGCGGATTATATCACTGCAGAAGGGATGCTTGAGGTCCTGAAGAAAAATATTGAAAAATGGCAGCAAAACCCTGAACAAAATGTTTATGTATCAATTGGCTTTCACCAAGAATCAGCGGATAGATATTTAGATCGCGTACGTGAGGCTATAGGTTTATTTGAAAATTATACTGAACAACATAATATCCCCTTTGAATGGGCAAATTTACCACTAAGCAATTACTTTCCAGCAAACTAATTATCACACGAAAGATCATTTCCTTATGAGCCCATATTGATGGGCTTTTTTAATATATATATAAATATTTTGTCGCTCAACTTAAATATTAACTTTTCATAATATAGTCAAACTTATCCTTATATACCCAATACGAATGGTTTTTAGCTGCGGCCATCGAGTGACGAAGCCCCATGAGCCTATATTAATAGGTGATTGGGGTGAGGAGTGAAGATAACAAAACCTAGAAATCATTCGTGAAGGGTATAGATATACCCACAGTAAAAACTATATACTCTATACTAAAGTAATCACACAATCTTCACAGATAATATTTTGAACCCTGTTGTCAACATACTCGTCATAGTAAGTGTGTTGACGTTAGACAATGGATGACCCTTTTATAGCAATTTAACAAAACTCCCTAGCAAGGACAGCTTAGGGGAGTAAGACGGATACGGATGTTATACCATGGCTCAGAAATATATATATTTGACAGCACTCCTTTGCTTATCAAACACCTACTTCGTTAATGCAGACTCCGCTACCATAGGCATTGGTGTAGCCAGTGTTCCCGACTATCTTGGTTCTGAAGATTACGAAACCATCCCTCTTTTACAAGCCTCATACCAATGGGATAACTTTAGCTACATTAAGTTTACAGGCAACAGTCTCAAGTGGAATATTTTACAAGACAGTACCTTACATTTTGGTCCAATGATTCATATGACAGCTGAACGCTCAGATGTAGATGACGATCGTGTTGATGCATTGAAAAATGTTGATAGCTCAAAAGAACTTGGTTTTTTCATCCAAGGCAATGCTGCCCCATGGCTTTATGGTTTTGAGTTTTATCAGGATATCACAGCAGGTCATCATGGCTATGTTGCTTCTGCTTTTATAGGTTACAAAACATCTATGGGCGATGGTGATTTTACGCTTAAAGGGAATGTTGACTATTTAAGCAGTGACTTTATGGACAGTTTTTTTAGTATTGATAGTGATGATGCTAATCGTTCAGGTCTATCTACATTTAACGCTGACAGCGGCATGAATAGAATGGGGCTTACCCTTTTATATACATTTTCACTGTCACGTGACTGGCAGTTAAATGCCTTTTTAGATTACCAACGACTGTTAGATGATGCCAGTGATAGTCCTGTTACCGATGATCAAGGTGATGATAACCAGTATCATATTGGTTTAAATATTATCCATCAATGGTCTTTTTAGCGGTACACAAGGCAACTGCTGTACTTTTAATGCATGCATAGAACTGTTTGCCACATGAATGCAGAAACGATATCCAATATAAATTTTTTTAGATTGGGCCAGAGAGTGAGACGTCCCCATGATCCTATATAAATAGGTGATTGGGGCGAAGATAACAAACCTAGAAATCATTCGTGAAAGGTATATGTTAACAAACAGCGGCCACCCAGAAGGGATTCATGGTTCAGTCGAAGGGGAGCCAGTCTCTTGAGACAAGTACCTTAAGACAACTAATCTCTCCCTAAATAACGATTTACAATATCCTGATAAAAACTACTCGAATGTACTTTTTTGAAACCTTCTTGAAGTTTTAAAACGTCAGCTTTTGAGGTTCGAATACCGGTAACCAGATAATACTCCCCTTTTAAACTATCGATATTATACACAACCTCATAATCATTCATTTTTTTTCCTAATTTTTTTATTAAATAAAACCCAACGTGTAAGTTACCTCCCCATATATCAATACGGTCATTTAAAAGTTTTTTCATATTGACTTCATAGCTAGGCACTCTCTCTATCCTTAAATTATAACGTTCTTCATATTTAGATAAATATTGATCCACAACATCTTCCACTACCAGACCTATACGGTATTTTTTTAGTTGAAAAATGTCATTCAATTTTACTTTTTTTGTTTTTTTGGCAATTAAAGCTTGTTCTGCTGGTCCCACCACGCCTACCCATTGAAATAACTTTTCTCTTTCAGGTGTTCGCACGACACAATACTCATAAACACCTTTACCTTCCATTGTTTTTTTATACGCTCGAGCAAAAGGTAACTGACTGATAATTGCCTGTCTTTTTATTTGTCTTAGCACCGCATTAACCACATCGGTACAAATGCCTTTGGCAACCCCCTGCTCTTCATAACTAAAAGGGGGGTAATAATCCATCACTATTTCAAGTGGGTCTGCTGAGAGAAACTTAGGACTAAAAACAGCGATAATATGTATCGCAAGGTAGCAATAAAATCGTCTATTTATTGAAGTTTCATACAATATAGTCTCTCCCCTCGTCCTGATCCTGTTTACCATTATAGGTCATGTTGAAATTATTTTTTCTACCTATAAAAATAAAGCAGCCAACTGGCTGCTTTATTTAAACTATACCCTTCACGAATCATTTTTAGGGTTTGTTGTCAGCGCTCTTCACCCCAGTCACTTATTAATATAAGCTTCGGGGGCTTCATCGCTTGACGGCCGCCCCTAAAAACCCTTCGTTTTGGGTATACTTGCAAAAAGCTTATGACTGAGTAGTTATCGTCCACGCCTGTGCAATTGAAGTCTTGATATCATTCGCTATCGGTGTAGAAGAAGACCAGGAATCACTGGGTAATGACGCCATCGCTTGCACTAACTGACCAATTCCTTGCTTATCAAGCACGCTGCCATCCTCAGTGGTAATATACAAGGCTTGATTTTGGCTCCAATCAGTAATGGTAATTTTATCCCCTTGCTGACCTTTAAAACCAATCTCAAGTGCATCACCTTCCACTGAAAAGTGCACATCGTAAGCATTGACGCCTTTTAGCTTGATGACATCACCTGTCGTATCGCCCACCACCTGATCTTGACCATCACCTTGCTCAAAAACAATAGTATCTTGGTCTTGACCACTGCGGATATAGTCATTCCCCTTACCTCCAATAAGGGTATTACTGTTTTTCAATCCAAACAAGCGATCATTGCCCAAACCACCATGCAAAATATTCGCAGCTTCATTACCATAGATATTATCTTCTGCAGCACTACCAATGACGCGTTGTACCCCGTGTAATTGTACTTCTTTATCATTAACATTAAGTCGCTGATAAGTACGGGATTGAGGTAATAAAACTACTGAAGTATTTTCATCAACAATCAAGTCTGATAAATCGAGGGTATTATCTCCCTGGCCTAAATCCAATTTTTGTAAATGCCCAACTTTTGTCAGCTTAACGTAATCAGCATGCTTGGACCCGGTAAATGTTTGGCCTTCCAACCGTTCACCATTCAGTGAAACCGCTAATGGACGATCACTGTTTTGTAGCGGGTTAATATCCGTTTCATTACCATTTACCACACTGTTCACTACAACATCTTTTCGCTCTAATGCCAGCTTAGCGAGCCCATAAAGTTCAGCATGTGAAACATCAATATTCTCCAATACCAAGTCCAAATGACGGTGTTTCTCTGAAAGGTAGTAGTTTTTGATAATGACTTCAGGTAAGTCTTTGGTATTTACCTTACCATTAGTATCTTTTAGTAAAATATGCAGATCTAAACCATTCTTCGCTAGTTGAATATCCGCTAAGCTTTGTGCTTGCTCCAACACAAGAACGTCTTCACCTACTTCCGCTAAATTATCAATAACCTTAACACCCTGACTTGTTGCAGATACCCGGTATGTGTCTTCTCCTTCACCACCACTAGCCACATCTTCGCCGCCATGATTGAAGGTAATCAGATCTGCACCCGCTTCTGCAATCAATACATCATTACCCTCCCCATCTGTTAACTGATCATCACCAGCACCTGCACGGACTACTGTTCCACCATTACCCGCAATGAATTCTTCATTACCTTGCTGACCTATGAGCACAGAAGCACGATTGTCGTCCCCCTGTAAGGTAAAATGAGTTAACTGCCACGCCCTATGCAGAGCCTTCTTCTGAGAGGAAGTTACAGCAATTTGCCCTGCAGACCATTTCGCGGCATCGACGTCGGAGAAAAGTGGAATTAATGTATCGATACCCGCTTTATTAATCATGCCATCTTGCGTTTTAATAACCAAATTCCAGTTACTTGACCAATGAGCAATAGTGATTCCATCACCTGCTTCACCATTAAAAGTCACTTTTAACTGGTTATCCGAGGTCAAGCCAAAATGTAAATCACTTAAACGGTAACCATTAATTTCGATCACATCATTAATGGTATTACCCGCAATACTATCCTGCCCATCACCTCGACTAAAAATAATCAAATCCTGATGAGAACCACTGTATATAGTGTCGTTACCAGCTCCACCAATTAAAGTATTCTGGCCTTCTTTACCATCAATGGTATCTTCACCATCACCGCCCGCAAGCAGGTTACCCCCATTGTAGCCACGTAACTCGTCATTACCATCAGTACCAATTATGTTAGCCACATTATTAATACGAATAGTTTCGTTTAATATATCTGTCGGCTTTAACTCATAAGCATCAGCATTATAGGAAATACCAGCAGGTCCCATTAAACTGACATAAACACCCTTTTTGAAGAATTGGCTTAAATCAACGGTATTATTGCCCTCACCGAGATCAATGTTGTAGATAACTTTCGCCAACGTTTGATCAATCTGAAGTTTATTTAGCTGACCTGCTGTTTTTAAAGTAATCTTGTCATCATGCTGACTACCAACAAATCGTGTCGTGGATAATTTATCCGCATCCACTACATGGTTGAGCGCAGTCTCATGATCCTGATAATTATGCTTATCAGCCACCAGAGGCTGGCCTTTATCTAAAGTAGCCAAGGTATCAGATAAATAATGATCAGCGGCTGATTGTTTACCGGTAATAATACGACTTAAGTTACCAAATTCATCAACAACCCACTCTTGTTGATGGCCTTCATTTGAAACAATGGCTAAATGACGGAAAGCCTCACTGACAAAATAGTTTTGCAGCACAATTTTTCGATCAATATATACTGTATTACCATCCTTATCAGGACGTGGTAATCGGGCAGTAATTACTAAATCATTATTTTCACGAAGACTATTGATGTCATTGAAACTGGCCGCAATCACCAAACTATCAAGCTTATTATCAGTGGCACGATTATCAATAGTCACTGAACCTTCAAGCGCACCCACGACATAAGTATCATGTCCATTTTTACCTTGTAGCAGATCATCACCACCATAGCCACGCAACAGGTTATTATCATCACTACCAATAATACGATCAGCAAATGATGTTCCTTCACCTGACAACACATAGCGCTCTGCTAAGGTTTTACCTTTACCCCACTGCCAGTCTGTTAGCGTATAATCCTTTCGGTTGATTGTTGAAAGCGTATTAACACGTTTCACGCCTGAGTGGTTTTTATCATCATAATGTCCTGCATGAAGAAACGATTTAGATGAAAATCGACTATTCGAAATCCCTTCGTCCTTTAATGATAACTCAATACCATCACGCGTAATCAGACGATAATCCCGTAATGTTTTACCTCCACTTGGTAATGCGTCACCAGGATGTGTCGTGGTATCAATAACGTCAGGCAGTATGACTTGTCGCCCATCGTTAAAGGAAACAATTAATGTATAGTTTTTACGATGATAGCCTACATTACGTAACACCCCACCACTGTAGTGATAGTCATAGGACTGGGCATTATACTGAATATCTATCCCTTTAATTTCAGACTCATCGTAATCAAGTAATAATTTATTAATGACTGCACTATCATCTGATTGTGCTTCAGGCTTAATAGTAACTTCACCCACTCCACGGGTAATTAAATAACGCTGTCCTGCAGGTTTACCTTCAATAATGCTATGCTGGCTATCAACCACAATAGCAGAAGGATCATCCTTTCCTACAAACTCATCCGCTTGGTGAACACCCCCTTGATTATTACCATCAATACGATTTTCGCCTAAATCAAGGGTCACTCCAGTTTTCTCAGCAAAATACGTTTTATCTCCTGGTTTCAAATAACGAACGGCTAATTGAATAGGCGTTGTTTGTTGTTCGGCTTCTGTGGTAAGTGTTTTTTCCAGCTGAGGTACCAGCATAAAACCATCACGGGTTTGGAAATTCAGTTTATCATTGACTAATTGCCACTGGTTATTGCGTTGTTGATAGACCCCCTTAACCGTGACTGACTTAAACTGATCCTGTAAGCCAATTCGTAAGTCACCACCAATGATTTGCCAATCGACAATTTCATCCAACGAAAACTCTAAACGAATTACCGAGACATCAGCTCCATCTTCGCGAATTTCGGCATTACTCACATCACGTTGTACCAGAAAAATATCCTGGCCACGGCCACCATCTACGTTTGCTTGATGAGAAATAGTGATGATATCACTGCCACCGCCCGCAAAAACCTGATCTGCACTATTTGCTAATAAGCGATTGCTCTGATCATTACCGTAAATAATGTCACTGCCTTGCGAGGCACCCAACGTATGTTGAATATTTTTCAATAACCCAATTTCAGGTCCACGTGCGGCTTCGCCAGATTCACCTGACTTTCTTAGCCACACTTTACCTTGGTTTAAATCGACAATAAAACCAGTATATTGACGTTCAAGATCATATTTATGATAGGTTTCTGCATTTAAAATTAACGTGTTCTGTCCTTCACCACCATCAACTTCAAAGAAAATACGATCGTTAAGTTTATCTGGATTATTAATAAAATTCTCCAGTAACTGGTGGCCTGCAGAAAAGGTAAAGTTATCATCCAGCTTGCCACCTTTTAGATTTTTATTACCTTTACCAAATAAAAACTCATTTTTCTTATTGGTAACACCAAACACGGTATCATGACCATCACCAATATTGAAAAATACTCCTTTCTTGTCATCCTGCTCACCCTGAATAGCAATGGTCGGGCGTATACCTTCACGTTTTTCTGTTGCTAACAGCGCGTTAATACCATCTTGAGCAAAAATAACATCATCGTCACCTTTAACCACAGGATCACGAACGATGTCATACCCACCTTCATAGTGATATACCTTGTTTTCCTGAATAACAACATCGACATCGCCGTAAATAATCGTGTCAACTAAATTACCCAGCTCACCTTTTAATAATTCCTCAGCATTAGATTTAGCTTGAGCAAGATACATTTCCTTGGTTTTATTGACCTTATACGCATCCAACACCCATTGGTCCATCTCTTGACCTGTAAAGGCTAGCCAGCCTTGCCGTAACCGATGCTGCCAGTTATCCAGTGCAGGCACATATTCCCAAACATCTTCAACCTGACGTACTGCAGAATAAATTTGCGAACCGATAATTAATGCCACACCTAAACCAATGCCAATAGGTCCTAATGCTGCACTACCGGTTGCTAACGCTGCGACCCCCAGGGATAATGAAACCGCTGCACCTGCCACCGAAAAACCACCTGAAACATACAAGTCCTGTCGTTGTTTATCGGTTAAGCCTTCTTTGCCCGCATCGGAAAATGCTTTATAGGCACTATAAATATCAAAGGGCAAGGTAATCAGTGCAGCAGCTAAACCACCTGCTCGACCTAACAGCTTGCCTAAATTACTGCTAGCTGCGGCAAATCTTGAGCTACTCCCCGCTAAACGAGCCGTCAGTCGTTGTCCAAGTTTTGGTAAACTACGGTTTAAAGCAATTTCTGCAGGAATCGAAGCGAGGTTTGCGGCTACCGCCCCTGTTTGAATTAAACCTTCTTGCGTATCACCTTGTTTAAACGCATCGACTGCAGACTTTATACCCGAGTAAATGCCCCACACTTGTAATGCAACACCTGGCGTCTGTCCTGCAATATGCTTGATTGTCCCGAAATTAATACGAGGACCAGCAATTTTACGCTGAATCTGATGTATTTGCTGTGTGGATAGTGGGCGATTACTTTCTAACGTGGTTAGTGCCTGTTTAAATGATGTGCTTTCTACACCATCAACCACACTGCTAATGTCACCATTGTGCTGCTGCGCAACCGATTTCAATAGTTTGACACTGTCAACAAAGTCACTCGGTGGATTAGTAGATAAATGGGATTGTAATAATTGCCCATCAAAGCGAACGTCTGACGCCCAGTCACCTTGAAAGTTCAAGCTGGATAATGATTGCCCCTCAACTTTAGCACCTAACTGCCATAGTTTAACCCGGCTGATAGATTGCTCACCTAATTTAACCGGCCCTTGCTGCAAATCCAACTGCGCTAAACGGTCTAATTCAACTGGTGCTGCAGTTCTTAACGTATCTGTTAAAGAAGCAACATGTTCATTATTTAAAAACTGTGGTGCAATTTCATGGGTTTGAAAGGCTGACGTGGCTGTGCCTAGCTGTAACCGAGCACTATCGGAAAAATAATTTGTTAAAAACTGTTGTAAGCCATTTGCTGAATCAAAGCCTGAAATCCACCCAACAGCAGGATCATAAAAGGATAGTTTACCCTTCTGTTGGCTCACTAAATAATGATATTTTCCTGAGCTGAGTGTCAGGGTTTTATCACCCGTACCACTCACCTGTTGGGTAATATCACGAATACTTAAATAGCCTAATGACTGCTTAAAAGCAGGATCACTTTGATAAGCCTTAACTAAGGCTTCTTGTGTAGACAACAGTTGTTGTAATGACTGCGTTTCTGTTGAGGTAGCGCGGCCTTGCTGTTGCGCTGTTTGTAAAAAATTAATGCGGTTTTGGTTTGCTAATAACGTTTCAATTCCCGCATCAAGCTGTTGTGCACGCGCAGTGGCTAATACATTCGCTAAAGCAGCCTGTGGCTTATGACTGGTACTGGGTGCTAGCTCAACGGATAAATGATTAAGTTTAGCCACTTCCACAAGCTGTTTGCCTTGTTCAAAGGCATAGCGGTTACTGGCGAGCTGAGCCAGCTGATCTCGCAACCAATGATTGGGTAATCCTTGCTCTACAACGACAGGTGACGTATTACCTGACTGGCTACGCTGCTGTTTTACCAGCGTTATTAGCTGGCTAACAGCCTGCGTATCTTGAACACCACCTTCATGGCTATGGGCTAAATACGCCTGGAGTTTACCCTCACTAAACTGCAACTTGCTGGCAAGCTCGGGGTCTGCGAAGTTTGTATTTACATCGACAGGTCTACCATCAACGGTTGCACCCAGCTCATGCAGCATCACACGGCTGACACTCAGCTCACCAAGTTTTAATAAACCCTGCGAACTATCCAGGCCTTTAAGTCGCTGTTCTGTTCCTGGAATCTCAGCACGTAATGCTGTAGCAAAGGCAGGTTGTGATTCACCAAGCAGTGATACTTGTTCAGCATCAACTGACGCTACCTTAAACTGACCATAAGACTGTTGCTGGCTATCATTTAGCGTATTCAGATAGACCGTTAACACCTGTTGTAGTTGGCTATAGCTTTGGATGCCAGATACTTCACCTAGTGCAGCACCACTTAGGCTAATACGTACTTCGCCATTGGTGTCATGTACCTGAACCAACACGTGCTGATCAGCCACACCTAACACATAAAGCGCATTGCTCTGATTATCTTGTTGCTGAATAGAGCCAACAAAGTCTGTCACCGACTGTGTTTGTTCACCACGCAATAAACCATCTTTTGCTGCTGCGGTATTTAATTGAACCAGTTGCTCCAAGTAAGCACTTAGCTGACGCTGATCAGTTTCACTTAATTGGCCTAACGCTTGTTCATTATTTAACTCAGCAAAGTGATTAAACGTATCCAGCCAAACGGGGTGTTGTGTTGCTAATAAGGTATTCGCTTTATCAATAGCAGGTTGTCTAGCGGCATCAAACTGAGTAAAGGTTGATGCTTTAAAGTGAATATCACCCGAAAGCTGATTAAGCTGTTCTGAAAAAGTAGCAACCCACTGACTTTGACGGGTAAGTGAATCTGCAGGCGCTGTGGTATTAACTGTACTGCCACCCACTAAGCCCACTTTTAAATTTAATTGCCACTGTCCTTCGTCTAAATGAACCGCTACGCCGGGTTTTGCAGTATTTGTGCTATCCACTAAACGCCAGGTGTTATTATCTTTATCAAACTTAGCAGCATAGAATGTATCCTCAATTTTCAGTACATGAGATACACGACTATCTTGGTATTCATAAACACCAGGTTGTATCTGTCGAGCCAATTTATCTTGTACTACCGCAAAACGGTATGCCTGGTAATTTTCATGAGGAAATGCCACTGCTGAGTTTGTGGCTAAACGCCACTGCCCTTCTAAGCGGGTTGCCAGTACCGTTGAGCCTGCGTCACTGACTTGTTTAATTTGATCTCCGGCTAGTGCCAACCCGTTGGGAATAGAGGTTTGATCATAATTAGCCAGTATAAAACGCTGTAGTGTGGCTAACTGTTGTCGTTGATTGCCAGAGGCATCAACCTGAACATTAATCTGACGTCCATCGGCTAGGGTAATGGCTACCTTTCCATTGGTAATATCATGATTAATTTTTACTCCCCAGGTTTCGCGTAATAAATTAAATGGCAACAGTTGATGCCTTAAATTATCAGCATGACGATTAATAAAATCACCATTTAACCCTAAATCAATTAATGTTCGCTCACCCGCTAGTTCTGTTTTACTGGCTTGACCATGCAATGCTTCCAGAGCCGTTAAGATGGCTTGATAACCCTCACCTTTTGGCTTACCAACCACTGATGCTTCATTTGAAAAGTCTGCAAATGAAAGTATTTCAGGGAAACCCTGATTAACAAATGCCTTATCCGCAAACTGTTTAATAAAGGCTAATTGATCTGCCTGCGGCTTAGAAGCAAGTTCATTTAACGTAATTAATTGACCCGATACCGATTGTAATAATGCTTTAACCGCAGGTACCCGTTTAGACGAAGGATGTAAATCGATGTAACGTTTAGTTGCACGATGTAATTCTACCAATGCAGGTGTTAATTTTTCATCTGCATATTGCTGGAAATGTTTAACCGTTGCCCAGGCTTGTAAATGCTCTGGTAACCGTTGCAATTGTACCTTCACAGGTACTTCTTTACTGCTAACAGATACCCCTATTTCATTTAATGGCTTATCAATGTATGTCTCAAAATTTTCAAACAGGATCTTAATATCCTGCAAAATACCATCTCGCTGCATTTTTCTTAAAGCAGGCAGCTCAACATTCCAAAAATAATTATTCAGTTGAATACCACCATTAGACAACGCATAGGTCGTACCTTGTGCACCTGTCGCATAAACTGAGCTTAAGTAACCCGCCAGGGTTTGGCTCCCTTGCTGAAGTAATTTTTGAGCGGAAGGATTGTCATGTAAGCTGGACTTAAAATGATCTAAGGTACCCCGTAACTGATGTAAAAACTCAATACCTGTTACCTGATGATCAACAGCAATTGACTTGCCCTCTGCACTTAATTTCTGATCAAGGACATGTCTATAGCCTTGCCATTCTCCCGACCAAAATGCCAGTAGTTTATTGCCTTGTCCTTTTGCTGCAAAAGGAATACCCAATGCCTCAACCTTGGCAATTAAGGCTGCGCGTAAGTCATAATCCTGTTTGACTGTGGCGTCGACAAAGAGAGATGCCAGTTCATCACGTACTTGAGCATTTAAACTTTCAGGCACATTATGTTGTTGCCCGTGTAATAAACCCAATGTTTTATCAATACTTTCCGCTACCGCTTTTTTGGCTTTTGCTAGAAGTGTTTCATTTAGCTGGGCAAGCTCTGCTTCAGTGGGTCGCTTAAACCCTGGTGTAATTACACCATAGACATCATCTGTGGCGACGCCTGTTGCCAAACGGTTATACACCGTTGCTACATATTTTGCCTTTTCAGTGATAGTCAAGTTACGGTGACTGGCGGCCTCAACCAGGGCAGATTCATTATCCGTCTTAACCGGTGGTGGTGGCGGCACATCACCTGTCGTATTAACCGTTACGCTGTGACCACTATTGGTCTCACCCGGCTGCTGAATATCTAACAACGATGCAACGCTCGGATCGACAAAAGTTCTTTTTACATCGTCGATTAGCGTAGTGGTTTGACTATTAATTACTGATCCTAATACATCACCTGTTGCCAGATTACGGACCACTTCACCGGCTGTTAAATCATCTGCCTGCTTTAATACAACATAAAGGTTGTTATCAGTGAGCTTGGTAGCTTCTACCCGAAAATGACTGCCCGGCTGCAACAATACTTCTGCTTGTTCTAGCTGAGCAAATCCTGTGACATTTCGACCATGGGTGACACCTTCAAAGGCATAAATAACAGTCCCTTTACCACCACGAAACTCCTTGGCAAACTCAGCACTGGTCGAGGTTGATAAAAAGCCTTTATCACCCACTAACTGCCCTGGCATCAATCGATCAGCAAGTGTAGATAAATCATCTACCGCCAGAGCACGATAAACGGTTCCCTCATAATGAGTCAGTTTATTCAGCCCCTGCAGTGCACTGACCCCATAATCCTTCACGAAGTGAGTTAATGGCTGGTCATTACGCAGCATATCATTAATATACAGGTAACCTTCTTTGGTATACCAGGTAATCGCATCCGCTTCTGCCTGCGATATATTAGCTTGTGCTTTTACTCGATTACCCGCTTCACGACCTGCTGCTAATTCTTGGTCTCTTAGCGATTGATCAAATGCTGTTTGTAAATGCTGTAATGAGTCAATACCGGCATTGGGTGAATCCGCTAATACCCAGCTACCATCAGCTAATTGTGTCGCTTGAGTTGAACGAGGCTCAGCAATTAAACCTTCCGCTATCTGTAAAAGCTGGAGACGCGCTTTAACTCTGGCGAGGGTTTCTTGTGTCTGAGGTTGATCGGATTGTGCCTTATTAATGGCCCGCGCTAAATGCTGACGTAGTCCTTGAATAGCGCTATTACGCTTTGAGTCAGGGTGTTGATCAATATAGTCCCCAGCCTGCTGATATAATTTAAATGCCGTATTAATTCGTTCGCCGTCCGCTTGCTGCCAAAACTGCTGAAGCTCGCTTAACAGCGCTTTATAGCTGGCTCCCTGTGGCTTACCTACTACGGCTGCCTGCTTTATCAACACTTCTCGCGTTGGCACATCACGCCATACGGTTGCCAGGTTATCAACCGTAGGCGGTGGTGGTGCGATAGAAGACGAGACAGACTGTGTTGCCTTTAAGGTATTAAGGCTGGCTAAAGGTGCATTATTTCCTGCAATAGGCGCGTCATTAATCGCCTGATAAATCTTACGTACGGTTAAGAAGTCCAGCTTTTCTCGCAGTTTAAGCTCTGGCACCTGTTGCTCAACGTAGTTTTTAACTTCTGCAGAAAACTCAGTGGATAATTGTTTTTGCCACCAACTTCCGGAAAATTCGTCATAAAACTGCTGGGCATATTTATCAAAAGGTTTATGTGATAACCATGCTCGTACATTTTTCCAGTTTAGCTGCGCGGTTTTTTCGTAATATTTTGCTATCCCCTCTGCAAAAGTTTCTTCTCGCCCAGCTTGGGCACCACCTTGTTTATAGTAATCATCACCTAAGCTATGAAAATCCCCTTGCCAAGCGGCTAAAAATGATTTTCGGTTACTGAGATATTGTCCACCGTTGCTATCTTCACCAACAATTCGGTCAACTGCATGGGCCGTTTCATGCAACACCAGATTGGCTGCATTATGCCCATCACCTGCTTTTGGTACGACCCACTTACCATTAGCATCCAACTTAACCGCAATGACGGCACCTCGAAAGGCCCCAAATGCACCAACACCCGGCACAGAATCCCATGTTTTTCCAGCAGGCCAGCCACGTGGGGTTACGCCTTTTAATTCCTGATAATAACTAGTGATACTGTCGTGAGTAACAAGCACACTGATATTGTGCGCTTTCATTAAATCTAATATCTCAACAGGAAACTTTGCCAGCTCCTGTGCAACCGCAAACCGTCCTTGCTCTGACACTGGGCTGTTGCTATTCAGCTTCACAACCTCTAATGCTTTCTGCAAGCTAGCAAATTCAGGACTTAATAAGATATCTGTTACCGCGCGAAGAATACCTGAATTAAGTTTCTTGGCACTCGTCAAAACACCTTGAGTTAAGGTATTTAAGTAGTCAACCGTTGATTTAGAGTAACGGTTTTCCAATGCCTGCCGTAATTCCCCAGGCTGATCAAAAGAAGCGCCAATAATATCTTTTAAAGATTGCAGCGCTTCACTATACGCTTGTTTTTTTGCTTGTTGCTGATTCTGAGCTAACAAAGTTAACTCATGCTTTAACTGTTCATTTTGCTGGACATGCCAGACTTGATAACGCCGCTCAATAATCTGTGTTTTAAGTGTTTGAATCGCTGCATTTCTGCCAGAGTCAGGATGCTTTTGCAAATACTGATTTACTTCTCCCAACAATGATTTTAAAGCATCATACTCTGCAGACGAGTTTTCATCTTTAACGCCTTCATAAGCTTGGTAGCTTTGAAGTAACTGCTGATAACTTTCGCCTTGTTTTTTAAATTTGACCGCTGCTGCTTTTTTAAATTCATCCAAGGGGATAATGGCCATCTACTACACTCCAGATTAACTTACCGATCAACTGCCTATGACATCCCACATACAGTGATTACAACGATTTACACCCATGAAGAAATACCAGAAGAGGACATACATTTTATGTATATCTCTTACGGAGGATCTTACCGTTTGCTCTTGCACCTAATAATGAATCACAACTGTCATTCAGAAAAATTAAAAATAATTAATGTATACTTTAAACCATGTTCCATTACACAATAGTAACACAACCCAATTAACTCTTAGAATACAGCACAGGTCTAATAGACTCTATTAAATGTATTGATTTAGAAAATTAATCGTCCAGTACATTCGTTTTATTTAACAAGTAAAACCAATTTATTAATAAATTTATATTATTTTTAATATTACAGATTATCTTGTAAATATATCCACAAGTGAGAGGAAACGAAGAGGATAATCTCTTCGTTAGTCAGAGAGAAAATAAATATGAGAAAGGAAAAAGAGACAAAGTAAAAAATATTACTTTAATACTTGACGGGCATTAATCGCTTGCACAGGTCGATTATTTGTACCCGTTGGTAAAACCTTGGCAAATTTAGCCACTTGCTGTGGATCGACTTTCACAGGTGATTTTATGACAAACCATCTAACCCCTTCAGTACAAGGCGGTGTGGTAAGCGAACCATTAAAATAGAAGTAATCCCATTCTGCAGGCAGTAAACTCTGCCAAGCAATCGTATGTGACAGTGCTTGCTGTTCATCAGCCTTCGGTAAATCGCCCCATAGTTGTTGTAGTTGTTGATTGACATGGCCTTGCTCAAACATTACAGCAACCACAGCCAACTTACCTTGCTCACTAGCATGAACCAAGTGCATTTCTAATGGGAAAGACTTACCATCAATTTGGTTTTCACTCGGTGTATGAAAGTGAAACTGTTTTAGCTCATAGGTTTCACCTTGCCAGGTAAGGATTGAGCCAGGCTCAACATTTAACTGTATGGTATGCCCATTATTGATAATACTTTTAGTTTGAATGGGTTTATTCCAAGAAAGCGCTGGCAGCTCAGTATCAAATCCTTGTTTAATATTAACAGGTGACTGATTTAGTCCAGATTGACATGTCGCAAATGATTTATCAAGCTGCCCCCAATGCGCAGGCCCTCGTTTACCTTGATATCCCCAATGATGGGTACTGTCTGCTGCACTGTATGGGGCTATTAATACAGTTGATAAAAACAATAAAACAGATGTTTTAATTTTCATAATATCCTCAAAGACATGGTGTAAATCGGTGTTCAACAAATACTTTACCAGACTTAAGCAATGATATTGAAGAAGATAGCAGGCATGAGTGTATATATTTAAATATCAGAATTTGACAAAGGAAACCAATGTTTTTTAAGTTTAACTAATATACCCTGCTTAAATAACCTCTGTCTAGATGAGTCAAAGTCATTTAAAATTTGTTTAATATTTGGATTAAGTTTATTACCCGATAAAAATTCAAATCCTTGGTCAAATGCAGGTAGTTTCCCAAACTTTTCATCCATGCCTTTTTCAATTAAATAGTGATCAAACACTTCTTCATAACCTGCCAACCCCTCAACTCTGTTATGGTCCAGCATTTGGAATCCTTGCTCAACAGTATTGACCTCCCTCAGTTCGATCAGTTCAAGGTGGGCATTCCAATAACGGCCATAATCCCACCCTCTCATCCCAGCAAGCCTTACTCCTATTATATCCTCCAAGCCTCGCCAGTTATTTTGTTTTTTCTTATTAACATAAATAACATAGTGCACGGTATTTACTGGATATTTAGAAAAGACTAGAAATTGACTTCGCACCCCGGTCTTTGCTGCAGGGAAAACAACATCAACCTCATTTCGACGCGCAAGTGATATTACTCTGGCCCAAGGGTAAACCATCAGCTTAATAGTGTACCCTTTATGATGCAGGCTTAGCCTGACAACATCCCAGCTAAACCCTTGCAGCCTTTTGGAGTCATGTCCAGGAGGAATTAGCTCCCCAATTTCATTGGTTTCTGCCACACTTTGCCGAAAGCAAAATGGAGCATAGCCCTCTAGGGTAGCCACGCTTACTACCTTATTTGGATCATAGGTGTTGGCAGGCACAGGTACATCACTTGCGTCCCCTTGCCTTAACACTATAATCAGGGCAAAAGACACAGTTGTTTTAATAGCGCTGGTTACTAACCTCTTAGCACAGTCCATGACTGCCGTATCGTTTCAAAGCAATTACCCTCATCCTCAAAATATCATACGCTCTTTTTATCATAGATCATCATACGAAAGACTTGTCTTTGAGATGACAAAGTCATCGTATCAAAAAGCTCAACCTATGTTATCCACGCTTTGCTTTTTCAGACTATACATCGAACTATTTTACTGCCACATATTTTTTGAGTGATTGAAAACTACATAATTTGGTTTGCAGTGCTTGAGTTTATTGATGGGGGAGCAAATTAATACGTGCATTATATTGACTTAATCAATACCGTTCGCAAATCAATTTTATGCGCGCTATAAATAGCGCACATATAAATGCTGCGTGAAGGGTATAACCTGAAAATAATTAAATATGTTTAGAACAGGGCCGTTATCTTTAATTCAAGTCCAGCGCATACTGCCGGAGAATATCGATCGGCACAATATCCAGGGTATTAATATGTGTACTTCCAAGAATCACTTTAGGTGCGCAGTTATGCTGGTATGCTTCCCACCAACGGCCAGCACAAAGACACCACTGGTCACCTGGTCGTAGTCCTGAAAAACCATGCTCTGGCACAGGTGTGACTAAATCATTGCCCTGTTCCAAGGAAAAAGCTAAAAACGCCTCTGTCATCACTGCACATACTGTATGAATACCTACATCCTGATCACTGGTGTTACAACAACCATCTCGAAAATAACCTGTTTTTGGTTGGTGACTACAAACACTTAAAGGCTCACCAAAAACATTGAGTGAAGGAGCTTGTTCCATGATTTTTTCCTTAAAATGTATCTCGCATTCCAGTGCATTTACTGCTACCAGCTTACCCATAATATGCTGATGACACACACCAATCCTGCAGCAAAAGCTAAAGACCTCAATAAGTCCAAATTTTTAATATAAAAAAAGCCATGAAAAATACGTGCAACAACAAACAACCCAGCAAAAAGTGACGTTTGTGTCTCAGGAGCATGACGTAAATGTGCCACCAGGATCGCAACAATAAAAACAGCTAACGCTTCCCAAGCATTTTGCTGCGCAGCATAGGCTCGTGCACCATAGCCTTGTAACTGGCTAATCTGTTGTCGAGGATGTTTGTTATCAATGCCACCAGGAAGCTGACTTCGATAATATGCTCCAATACCCGCATAAATATAGGGCATCACAGCAATAATCACTAAACAGATTAATGGTGTAGCCATTTAACGAATTCCCTTGTGCAGATTATTGCTCTGTAATGATGAGTATTTAGCAGAAACATCAAGAGTATACCCTCTTCACTACCGCTGATTGAAAGACCACACACTATGGGGACAGTCATAAAGCCAGTGTACTTGTAATTCACCAAACTGCCCCTATTTCTAAAATATCAAGCCTGTAACGTTTCACATGATTCCTTTTGGAACAACGTTATTGGCTTTGCGCTTTTTCCTGGTTAACTTAGAATTTATACGCCAAGGAATCATTAATTTATGAATTTTGATGATAAAACGAAGTCCTTTTTGCGGGTCTTTGCCTGTTTATTTTTGCTAGCCGCTACGTATGTGGTTGCAACCCAACGCATTAACCTTCACCACCAGTATGTGATCAGTAGCTTTATTGTATTAGGTGGTTTTCTGTCTTCATTAATTGTGTTGAGCTTAACTCAGTTATACCGAAAATGGTGGCTTAATTTGCCTACAAGTAGTGGGTATTTAGCGCTGCTTGGCTTTATAACCTATAAATGCCCAAATCATGCTGCAAAAGAAATTATGATTATGCTTTGCTTTGTCGCGCTGGGTATTTTTGCAGGAAATTTAGTCAAACTTACGCGAATGCCTCAATCTCCTGCTAATCCTCCCCCATTCCTTTAATTCAGGCTAGTCACCTTATTACAGCAGCCCACACTAAGCCTATTTACCTTAATCTAGTTAGAGTGTTCTTTTGCTAAGGCTAATTCTTCCAATCCCTGACAACAGTCAGGTAGCGACTTTAACCAGTAACATGTCACTTCTTTACCCCAACGATTAATCGTATCTCCAGAGTGCATACCAAGCTTTTTGACGATGGCCTTGGCGGCCTCGTTATCCGTTTCAACCAACGTCACGATGGAAGGTAAACGAAAACGGGTAAAGGCCAGATATACTGCTGCCTTAGCCGCTTCAAAACCATAGCCTTGTTGCCATACATCCCGCTGCAAGCGAAATATTAGCTCTATTGTTGATTTTCCAGTGACAGCAAGAGGAGCCAGGCCACTGTAACCAATAAATGTACTATTTGACCTTGTTTCTACTGCCCAACGGCCAAAGCCATAATTCTTATACATCACTTGATATTCTGTAAGCAATTTAGTTGCTTGCTCCAAACTCAAAGGGCCTGAAGGAGAGTAGGCCATCACCTCAGGATCAGCTAACAACTGGTAAAAGGATTGTGCATCATCTTCTGTCAACTCCCGCAGTCGTAAGCGCTCGGTGGTGAAGATCATTGTTGAGTTTCCTTAGTTTTCAATCAGCTCTTTATCCTATCGCTACACTTATGTGCTAACGTAAAACGCTATACTCATCAGTATTTAGTCAATCATATTCATAAGATAGCGACGAAACATTACCTTAAAATAACTGCTAAAGGTAAATGGTTGAGCATTGATTGGTACTTTTCATATTATATGCCATATGCTTTCTTATCAGGTCCCCATTAACCTGACCACGTATCGATTAAAATATAAGACATTAACCTTGCAAGCAATGCCTCCTTAGCATATCAGGCTAAGCACTAAAATAAAGGGTGCCTAGGCCCTTTAAACGATATAAGATGTCAACCACTCTCTTCCAGGAAATGCGACAGCTGTTGTCCAATAGCCATCGACTACGTGTGGGGTATTAGATTTTGCATCACTTGTCTTAGTGCTGCACAAAGATTTTTTTGACCATTAAACTTCAATTTGCACACCACTTGTCGTTCAGTTTCCTGTAACCAGGCTAAACGGATCAAAGCCTCCCGATAGCGTGGCTCCAGCAGTTGATGACTTTGTTTATCCGCTAGCCAGTATGCTAAGGCATTCGCTATTGCTGGTAATGTAAGCAGTAATCCACGTTGCCCTTTGGCAAAGCCACTGATTAACTCCCAATCTCTAAGGCTGATCTGCCTAAACAGGTCCTGAGCTGAACAGGCACTAACCCATTGAACGATAACCTCACAGTCGAGAGAATGAAAAACCATATGGTTTGCGGTTAACCAGTAGCGCAGCGCCAGCAGATGTTCCTGCTGCCAAACGGTACCTCTCGATTCTGCCTTATCGTTCAGTGGTTGTAGCATCACCGCTGAAAATACACCACTGGCTGCATCAGCACTTAAGCCCCAGCGAACAGGTAATAACCCACAACGGAGCCAGAAAGAAAGCACATCAGCCGTTAGCCCAAAGCTGGTCCCAATATAGTCATACTGAGCTTGCTGAGCATATTGCCTCAGCCTTGCTACAAGTTGCTGACCTATCCCTAAACGTTGCCAGTCAGGGTGGACAGCAATTCGCATCACTCGCAGGTAAGCAAAGGCCCCAGCCTGTTTATCCCCGCCATGATAAGTTAATGTTTGTGGTAAAAGCTGCCCTTTCAGGCGACGCAAACCCAGCCAAACAGGTTCCCTTAACGGCTCGGGCAATGGTGGTTCTTCGACAGCCCATAATGTACCCACTACCTGTCCCTGCCACTCTGCCACTAACAGACGACCACTAGGATCATCCAGTAACTGGCGTAAATCACTGGGCTTGGTTTGGTAGTGAGCCAATACCAACAACGCAAAAAGCTGACTTAACTGGCGTTCATTGTCTATCAGATCTTTAGCATCCAACCAGGTCAGTGTCAGCTGTTCAGGACAGAAATCTGCAGTGGGCATAACATCAGCAGGATTTGCCCCTAGCAATAAGGCTTGATAACTAAATGCTTCCAAAGGATCACCCAAACGCCAACGCACTGGAGCTTCAAGGGTCATCTGCTGAAAATAAGGAAAATGCTGCCGCAAAAAACGTTGGAAACGGACCGCAAAACCTCGCCCTGTTCCCTCATAACCATGCACAGTGCTCGCCAAAACACATTTAGGGTAAGCCATCACTAACTTCGTTAAGATTGGCACAGGTATCATCGCAGCTTCATCAATCAATAATAAATCCACAACTGGCTGTTGCTGCAGAATATCCTGCGGTGATAAAAAACATAACTGGCCACTTGGACCTGTTAGCGACTGACCAGCAGCTTCTTGCTTGCTGCCTTCAGGTTTAAGTGGCTGATAACCTGACAGTTCCTCATTAGCATGTTGCCAAAGCTTAGCAAGCGCCTGCTTACGTGGAGCCGTCGCCAGAATTGATAATGAGGGCTTATTATGAGTAGGGTTTGGTCCCAGCAATTGTGCCACTGCAATACCTAAAGCGGCAGACTTACCTCGTCCCCGGTCTGCAGTTAACACTAAAGGTTGTGCATTACGCTTTTCGACAAGCCCTACCACTTCTTCGACCACGCTCTGCTGCTCAGCATTAGCATAGGTTTGTGAGCAAAAGGTAGATAAATCCTCTTTACTGTTTTTCTCTGCATAAACAGCAGGCTGCTTCATTAACCCTTTTTCAGTAAATAGCCAGTGCCCCGAAAATCCTTGCAAGCAGTCCTTCAAGCGTTTAAGAAACAAGCGATGGGGATTCAAGCCCTGAGGAATAAACTGCTGATATTCTGGGTCATCAAATACTGGCCAGCGGCTAAGCTCTGGAATGACCCAAATCAGTGCTCCTCCAGCAGGAATTAGCCCCGTGGTTGCACCAAAACTGTCAGGATGAAGCCCAATAAAGCTGTCCATTACCACAACCTGCACTTCACGTCCTAGCCATTGCTTTATCTGACGAGGTTTTATGGCAGAGGGGGCTTGCTCTGGATCAGATAGCCATAACAAAGGATAAGGAGATGAACACTTCTCTTGCTGCGCTGAAAGATAAGATACCAGGCTACACTGCTGCTGATTTGCCCATTGGCAAGTACCACTAACAACGACCAAAGCCCGGTGCCCTGCCACAGAAGCCTGCTTACATGCACTCTTTAGCACATCAATCAATGTCATCTCATCATTGCTAACATCACAATCAACCATTGATTACACCAGCTATTTTTTCTTGTGCTCATGAGGTTGAGACATCACATCGATCTGTCCTCCCTCACGAATGTGCCAATAACAGTCAGCAATAGATGCCACTTCTTCTGGAAAGTGAGTGACTAATAAAACCGTCAAACCGAACTGCTGCTGTAACTCATGGGTTAACAGTAAGCACTCATGACGAAGAGTGGGGTCTAGCGCACTAAATGGCTCATCCAGTAGCAGCAATGGCTTTTGTCTAAGCAAGCAGCGCGCTAGGGCAACACGCTGTCGCTGTCCTCCTGAAAGCGAAGCGGGTGAACAAGAAAGCAGTTCTGCAATCGCCAGACGTTCAGTAACTTGTTGCAAGGACTGCTGCTGTTGAACTGTTAACTTAGCGGAAGGGGATACACCTAGCGCAATATTAGTAAAGACATCCAAGTGTTCTATCAAATTCTGCTGCTGAAACAACATAGTTACAGGCCGCTGCCCTGGCGTATCTTGGTCAAAGCGCTCACCCTGCCACAACAGCCTGCCTGAGGTTGCAGGCAGCAAGCCGGTTATTGCCTCTAATAAGGTACTTTTACCAACCCCACTGCAACCAGTCAGCGCACAAAAATGCCCCGCAGGCAGCTGCGCTGAATAACACAAAGCCTGCTGGTTGCGCTTGATGGTTAAACCTTCAACTGCTAACACCTTTTCTCCCCAGTGTTAAGTAAACCAACCCATAACATAAGCCACAACACGCCAGCAGCCAAACCGACACCGCCATTGCAGAAGTAAGCTGGTAGCTCCCAAGTAAGCGATAAATTGTCAGTGGTAGGGTATTAAAGTCTGCTGCACCCACCAAAACCGCTACCCCCATATCTCCCAAGGATAGAATCCAGGCTAGCGCAAGGGACTGAGCAAGCGGCTTACGGATCATTGGCAGCAAAAACCAACGCCACCAAGCCCAGTGCCGTAAATTCAAACTTTGGGCAAGAGGCTTATAGTAGTCATAACAATGCTGAAAAGCAGCGGCAAGTAAGCGAAAGGTAAAGGGCAACGCCATTAAGGCATTTGCCATCATAATTAAGGCATAACTCCAGTCATCAGATCTCCATGCCAATGTCCCAATAAACCATCCTGTAGCTAATACAACGGGCGGTAAAAAAAGTGCAGCAACCGCCGTTTGCTCCAACCAGCGGTCAACATAGCGATAACTTGTCCCAGCACGCACCTGCTGGCGAAAGTGCAACATTGCCAAGCTCAGTAAACAGGCCAGTAACGAGGAACCAAAGCCAATGAGTAATGAGTTGAAAGTTGCTTCCCCAAGTGATGAAGACCACGGCCATGCAGAAAGGCCCGCTCCTGCCCCCCACAAGATTGCTAGCAGTGGTAGCAAGCAAAACACTACCCCCAACCAGCGGATAGCAATCAACCATTTACTGGAAGCAAGCCATAGGGTTTCTTGATGGCTACGAATACTTACAGGCGCTGCCGTAGTTGAGGCTGGCATTAATCGCGTCGCTAACACAGCAATGATAATCGCTAACGTTAACTGCAATAAAGCCAGCATACCCGCAAGTGGCAAATCAAACTCATAACGTAATGCCTGATAAATAGCGACTTCCAATGTTGTTGACTTTGGCCCGCCGCCTAAAGCCAAAACAATAGTAAAGCTATTAAAGCACAATAAAAATACGAGCAAGCTCAAACCAATCACTTGAGTGCGTATCAATGGCCACTCAAGCCACCGCCAGCGCCACCAACCATTCAGCTCCATCTGGGCTGCCTGAGCATAATAACTCTCAGGTATGGACTCTAAGTGAGAAACCAGAACACGTGTTGCCAATGGCAGATTAAAAAACACATGGCATAACAATATGCCTGCTAATCCATAAATGGAAAATTCAGTGCCCAATACACTATTAAGCCAGCCACTACGACCATAAACTTGCACCACGCCTAAAATAACGACGATAACTGGCAGCGCAAAACAAATTTGCAGCAACACTAACAGCCACTGCCGCCCCCAAAACACTTGGCGAGCAATGGCTAATGCCAGGAGTATGGCCCCTCCCACACTAAGCAAAGCAGATAGTCCTGCCTGCTTAATTGAAAATAGCAAGACTTGCTGCAGCCAAGGGTCATTGAAGAGTGACCACTCAATATCAGTAAAAGCATATTTACCGACATTAAACAGTCCCCAGCTTAAGCTAAGCCAAACACAGCTCGTGGCAATGATACCTGGAATACAACGGAATAAACGACTCACTGACTTACCGCACGGCGCCACTGACGAAGCCACTGCTTACGCTGTTTTGCTATTGTTTCTAGAGGCATTTCCAGAGACTTACGCGGCGTAATCAACTGGCCAAAAGCCGGTGGCAGTTGTTTTATCGCGCGCACAGGTAACATCCAGTTATGAGTAGCAATAATGCGCTGAGCATTGGGTGAGAGTAAAAAGGCCAGAAACTGACGCGCCAGCTCAGGGTGTTTGCTTTGGGCCAACTGGGCAGCCACTTCTACTTGCAGCGTATGTCCTTCATTGAATGCAGCTGCCTGATAGTGTGTCACCTTTTCAACTTCTTGGTGGTAGGCTGGCGATGTCGTATAGCTCAGCACCATATCTGCTTCGCCTTTTAAGAACATGCCATAAGCCTCACTCCAACCTTTGGTAACGGTGACAGTGTGACTAGCCAATTGCTGCCATGCTTGCGTTGCTTGAGCACCAAACACCTGTTGCATCCACAGCAAAAGACCCTGCCCAGGAGTGCTGGTCCGTGGGTCCTGATAAATCACCTGAATATCATCCCGTTTAACCAACTCCGCTAGCGACTGCGGGGGATTCTTTAACTTACGTGTGTCATAAATAAATGCAAAATAACCATAGTCATATGGCACAAACACCTTATCCTGCCAGGGCTCTGGTAATGTCAGTGGTGGTAATGACTGCTGGTGAGGTGCAAATAACTTAAGTTGCTTGGCTGCCACTAATAAGTGTTGATCTAACCCTAAAACAATATCCGCAGGAAGGCGCTCTCCTTCTAGGCGCAGCCGATTCAGTAACCCGACACCATCAGTGCTGCTGAGCCAGTTCAGCTTACATTGACACTGTTTATCAAAGGCTGCTTTTAATTTTGGGCCAGGCCCCCACTCACTGATAAAGGATTCATAGGTAAATACAGTCAAAATCGGCTCTGGTGACTCAGAAGCACTAGCCTGTCCTGGCACTATGGCACATAACACCAAGCATAGACTCGCTATAGGTGGCATAGCGTTGAATTTGTGCTTTAAAAGCAAAAACTGTGCAACCTTTTTCACTAGATGCTTGATAAACAACATCAAAAAATTCCCCATCCATCTGCTATGGATCATCACCATTTAGCAAATTTGATTTCTAGTAAGAATGCCTAACTATGAGAATCCAGTTAGTCTGGGGGATAAGCTGGAGAGACTGCCGAAAAGCCAACTAATCATGGCACTTAATCTTAGGACAGCACTCAACTTCCTACGCCAGTTTTAACTGGATCAGGTTCTACGGGTATCTCTCAGCGAGTGTGATAGATCAATAGTGACGCAACCACACGTTTGCACCCCGATGAGTTCGGCCGTATTGTATACCGTTAATGATTATGTAACCAAGCCTAGTTCTGCTAGCGCCAAGGCTATTAATCACTGCTAGGCTTAAGGTATCCAAATTCGTTACACTTCTTTTACATCACTCATACTATTTAGTGAATGCCTATGTTGGTTTTACGCTGTACCCAAAAAGTCATCAAAGCAGCTGGACTGACAACCAGTGATATTGCTCCACCTCAAACACTAGGGTACTTAGGAGCATGGTACTGCAATATTGTCTCCATACGTGGCAGCTATTGCTTATTCTTCACCCATGAAACAACCCTGTATAGTCACGCACTGCTAAAAATTAAAAAACAAACTGTTCGAGACATCACCAGCGCTTTTAGAGAGAGCTTAAAACACAACCTCTTATTTGAAGGCTTCAACTCTGTCACGCTTACAAATTACTTACAGCATAATGAAAAGTGCGTCTTTACTAAAACCTGCAGCCGACGTGTACTTGGCTCTATGAATGATTTAGTGCATATGCTAGCAGGCTATTTAGAGGAACAACCTTTGATTGGCGAGCAAACCCTGCTCCGTATTATTCAGCAGGTTAACACCACCCCCATGAGCATGTTGGATATGAACTCAGGTATTCATGCAATGCGTCGTTTGTTGATGAAAGTTGCTGTTTGAGATTGATATTGTTTTTCAATACCATTTACTGCTTCACACCTTGTGCTTCCACTTTTCTTCTATTCCCTTAAGACGTTCTTTATTAGGAATGCCTTCGATGTCTATATCCCGTCGTCAATTTATTAAGTCAACCATAGCCACCAGCCTGATGAGCCAGCTACCTGTTCAGCTTTGGGCTGATGACTCTTCCCCTCATTATGACTATATACTGACAGCTGAACCGGCTGAGATTAATCTCATTGCAGAAGCCACCACTGCTGCATGGGGATTTAACGGGCAGTTTCCCGCACCAGTGCTGTATGCTCAACAAGACCAACCCATTCGCATCAAGTTTATTAATAAGTTAAATGAACCAACGACCATTCACTGGCATGGCCTTCGCATTCCCATTGCTATGGATGGTGTTCCTTTTCTGAGCCAACCGCCCATTCCTCCTGGTGGCAGCTTTATTTACGAATTTACACCACCCGATGCTGGCACATTTTGGTACCACCCGCATATGAACAGCACCGAACAGCTGGGTCGAGGCTTAGTAGGCGCCTTCATTGTTCGAGAGCGACAAGCTCAAGCTTTTGCAGAAGATATCACCTGTGTACTAAAAAACTGGCATATTGATCAACAAGGACAAATTAAGCGCTTATCCATTCCTCGTTATGCTGCACGCATGGGCACACCCGGTCGTTGGCCCACGGTCAACGGTTTACACCAACCCACTTTCGACGTACCTGCAGGAGAGTGGGTACGGTTACGCCTGCTAAACGTCGATAATACGCTTACCTACCGACTGCATATTCCCAATGCTCAAGCCTATATCCTGGCAATAGATGGTTGTCCACTAGCAACTCCTCGCCCTCTTACAGAACATCCGATGGGTCCAGGTATGCGATTAGATTTAGGCTTTATTGCTCCCAGTAAAGGCACCTCCTGGGAAGTGTGGCACGGTGAACACTACCCGCTCCTGAGCCTGCACTCAACTGTCTCGTCACAAGTCAGCAAAACACCTCTGCCCAGTACATTATCTGAGGGTCAGCACAGCGTACCATCACTACCAATGAACCCTATTCCTGAACCAGACTTGGAAAATGCAGAAAAAGTAAACTTTATTTTTGAGTGGGCTGGAGCTTTAACGCCCACAGCTCAACAAAAAAAAGGCAAGCATACCTTCTGGACGATCAATAAACGTGCTTGGGAAGGCATGAGTAAAGATAGTATTCCCGCACCACTGGTCACACTTGAGCGCGGCAAAAGCTACATTTTTACACTCAAAAACATTACCCAATACCACCACCCTATTCACTTGCATGGCCATAGCTTTACTGTATTAACGTCTGACAAACGAAAAATAATACCGTATCAGACCGATACCGTATTACTTGGTAAAAACGAAAGCGCCCAGATTGCATTTGTGGCAGATAACCCTGGCCGATGGATGTTTCACTGCCATGTGATTGATCATATGAAAACAGGGCTAATGGGCTACGTCACTGTGACTTAACTAGACTTAAACGGCTATGTCCTTGGCATCATAGCTGTCATGCTCCTCATCAGATTTATCTGTGACGGTTGATTTAAGTGAAATAGTTGCGAATTTTGAACATTCACCCAAACTAAAAGCATTATCTCCACTATCACAGCATTACCTTGCTCTACCCAGAAAAAAACAGTCAAAGGTTTAATACAATGAGTAGCATGATGGCATGCACCCTGATCACAAACGTTCAACCAGATGGTTTAGCTTGGTTACAGGAATGGTGTAACCGACATCCAGCACTATCTATCAAGGAAGAAAGATACGATGAACAAGAAAATCAAGCTTGTCTTCAATGGCTAATGTCGGGTGTCACAGATAATGCTATTGAGCTGATTGATACCTACATTGCCAAGTTTCAACCACATTTTGCTCGTGGCGCCATTCAGCCTGAAGCTTCGATTAGTTTTGATTTAGTGTTTGTCCTGGAGGGAAAGCGATGGTGGCAAAAAGTGGATAGTCAGGTTTACCTTGAACTAGAATCCCTGAAAGAGCAGCCAGAGCAGCTGACAGATTGGCAACAGCAGCAAGTCAACTTAGGTCCTCGTCAATACTTTACACAACTTTTACAAAGCTGGAGCGAAGAAATTAGTTATCCCTTTGACTATAGTGAGCTAGAAGATATTCTGGACGATGTTATTGAGGATGCTGAAGAAATTATTCAATAACATGCTCTAAGATATTCTTTTCCTTGCTCCGTCATTTCAAGCCTTAGTACTTAACGCCACCCACATTATTAGCTATACCTAATACAATACCTGCTATTTTTGGGTGAAGTAATGTGGTAGTGATAAACACGTCTGTAGGTCCAATAACACAAAGTATTCACCGAGAGTCCACGTGCATCGACTCAACACAGGCTTTAGAAATCAAGCGGATTGCGTCAAACTCTCCAGCCTGCCAGCTTAACCTTCAGCCTGGGGATTTAATCTGGCAAGTCAACCATCAGCCTGCCAGTGAGGTTGATCTTCTAGAAGAAAGCTATCAGTCTTCACACATCCATTACTGGCTCTACTCTCGGCAATCCAACGCCACGATGGAAATCAGTGCCCCCAGCACACCCTTGGGCTTTCATTGTGAAAAAACCAGCACTGCTATCGTTAACCATTGGCAGCAAGGATTATTTGACTGGCAGGATTTGTTCATCCTTTGGAATCGCCGTGAGTGGGATAATTTACTGCTTTGCTGCGATTACTACTACCGGCCGTTAGTTATTCGCTCTTTCCTTCGCTGGCTTAAAATGGAGCAACGCTTTAATGCAACTCACCTGTTCCGAGGGGCTGCGCTTTTTGAAAAGGAACAGTTAGCCAAAGGGGTACGACTGATAGACCAGTATGTAAAACACTGCATTAATATCTACAGTAGTGCCTTTATGAGTGTCGCTAGTTTATATCTTGCATTTTGGTCAAAACAGTGTGGACACTGGCAAGACTGGTTAAAATGGTTGCAATGTGCTGACTTTTTCAGCCAGGGTAAAATCACCCGCATCATGCAGACAGTAACAATGGAAGCGCGTATTGAACCCATTGCTGTGGTTCGCTGGCTAAACCGACCTTTTCCTGTCAGTTTTAATCTACCAGTCAATGCTAACTTACCGAACCAGGCACTCCCTAAACTCAACCTTGAACTTCATGCCCTCCTGCAGCAGATGGAGCATCATCAGCTTTTACCTGTTTGCTTACTCGCAAGTAAACGGCCTAACCCAACCTACAATACTCTGATGAAATGTTACCGCACTCTTTATAAACACTGGGGAAAAGCGCTACACCCATTAATCGTCATTACCACTTACAATGATTTACAGCCACCCAATCAAAACCAAACCTATGAGCAACTGTGCTTTAAAGAAAATATTCCCATTATTTTTTTAGCTGATAAACATAACCATGTTGCCAGTCACTTACAGTTATCTCATACCCCTGCATTTTTTCTCATCAACCATGAAGGCACAGTCTGTTTTGAGGGTACACAAATTAGCCCCTACGATTTCTGGCAGACTTTGTCTCAGATCCACTAGTGACTAATAGCCAGTGATTCTTTTTTTTACATTGCCCCAATAATCTCAGTGACCTCGACCTTTAGAAACCTTTTCTCAAATTGAAGAAAATATTATCAATAAAAAACAACAATAATTATCAGCAATAATATTCATCCAAAAAATAATTCTTTTGCCTCACTACACTCACTCCAAATTCAAAAAAACACAATAAAAGCATGGAGTTACAGATAAGCCCGAGCATCACTCAAGCTACTAATGGCTCATACTATAAAAAATGAATTCACATTAACCGGTATTTTGCTATTGACAAAAAGGAATATCTTATTGCAATTAAGGATTATTCTTGCTTTTAATAACTATCTGATCTGAATCTTTTGTTTATTTGGCATTTACTAACAACATTGATATATCACTGTATTACAAGGGTAAAGTGCTAAATAAGGTAATACAAAGCTCAATATCATAAATAGCTCATTAATTAATTGAGCACTGGCTTACAAAAGCAACATCCACTATTCACATGGCATTGCTGAATATTTATGGACACTGTAATAATAGATATAGGCTAGAAATTAATTTTTTTTATTGGCCTGTACCACAATCAAAGATAGAATAGCAACGTTTAGAACAAAGCCTGTTAAACCATTGTTCAGGAAGATTGACTTGCAATATCTATTGCAAAGCTAATTTAGGACAGCCGTCAAACAATACGTTTCAACCAGTACTTATTTTAATCTGCCCAAAGTAAACTTCAGGGTAACAACAATCAAATAGTAAGTATCTGGTAATAAAAGACATTTTCGAAAAACTATTCGCAACAGATGTTCTACCGCGAAGCAAATTAGAGAATGTCTAACAAACGTAAGGCAATTTCTCAGGCCAGAAAGTAAAAGTAAAGTATTAGTAACAAGCAAGTCATACCCGAAGAAATGAGTTGCTTAATCAGCACTGTAGTGAATTGAGGTGTAACAGATCATGTATTGGGAACCCTTAGAAACCGCTTCTAGTGAGCAGTTACTAGCCTGGTGGCATCCAGCACCTGATTGGGTTGAGCCTGAAGACCTTCAGTTATTCTATGATGAGCTTGGATTTATCATCAGTGAGTATGTCCCCAATGGCCAAATATGGCTAAAACAGCAAATTGCTTGCGGTAACCTGGAACAACAGTGTGCGGCCTTACGCCATGGCTTATCACGCCAAAAGCTATTACCTGAAGATCAAGATTTACTACTTGCCGCACTAGACTCCAATCAGCCAGAGTTTCAAGCTATTGCACTCAGTGAATGCATTAACCAACAACGATTTCTACTTCCTCTACATAAAGTTCAGCAGTTAACCAAGAGTGGCAATGAAGACGTTTCTGCTTTAGCAGAAATGTACTGCTGTTATGCCTTTCCAAATGAACAAATTTTTAGACTTCAGCGCTGCCTACTATCACCATCCGCCAAAACCCGCGAGGCAGCCTGTGACTTCATCGGCAATGAGCTCATTAATGTATTGGAAATCGCCCTTAGAAAGCGTCTGCAAGATACAAACTATGATGTTAGAGATGCCGCTAAAGAGAACTTAGCGATTTTGAAAGAAAACCTCCAGTAGCAACCCTCTTCCTTTATTTAAGTTACACCTGAGGGTGTAACTTAAATAAATATACCTATTAATCCTTTACTCAAAAGCCTGATACCAGTGATGAGGCATTAGTGCTTTAAGCGGCTTAAATATTAGCTGATTCTCCGCATTAGTCACTGCCACTTGTACATCATAACCCCAGTGAAATAATCGTTCCTGGCAAATTCCACATGGCGAAAGAATAACAAATGAAGTTTGGTTATCTGACCTAGACACACATAAACTATGAGTAACCTCCTCATTAAGCTTATGGGCCTCGCAAATCGCACCCACCTCCATACAAAGCCCTAAACCTTCTTGTTTAATCGCAGGTGAAATACTTGTTAAAATTTTACCACTATTAGTTCGAAGTGCTGCTGCTCCAGCCCACCCATCAGGATAGCGCTGTTCTGCCAAGTCAACTGCCGCTTTATACAACGATTGATGTATAGTGTAATTATCATCCACCGCTAAACTCATTACTAACCCTTTTGACAATACTGCACATTACAACTTCACTGAAAAAATAATACAATTGTAGTATATAATTTTAGCATAATTATACAAACTAGTGTTCCCACAACATAAAGCTAGTCACCGGTTCGCGAATTACACCTTGGTCATCTGTTTCCAGTTGTCTATTAATGCGTTCAATCATATCCAGACAGTTCAGCGAAAAAGGATTCCCTTCGCACAGTTTTATGCTTTTACCCACATCATGATCCGCTCTGGCTTGATAGTTACCTCGCTTCGGACAAGCAGATAAGAACTGTGTTTGCCCCATGGAAGACTTCCAACAGAAATTCGGCATAGCGTCCAAAATAAACTGATGAATTTCAGATTCACTCGTATCGACTCTTTCCTCAAACTTGATGGAATCATTGAGATCAATAGTCAACTGCCAAAAGCTGTTCCGCTGTTTTTGAATAATACTTTTTACGTTAGTATGCCAGTCGTTTGCGTAAAAATCTTTCCAGCTTAAAAAGTTTTTCCAACGCCAATCTACTACTGACGGCTCTCTTGCCTGCCAATAATCCAGTTCTTGTTGAATATAGTCTCCATACTGCTGCTGTTCAGTATTAGACTTTAAAACCCGCTGAATGCCTTGCTGCTGATAATACTTCATAAAAGCCTGTGTGGTGTAAAAACGAGTTGCATCATGCTCACCCTGTCTTACATTCCATCGACATGGTTTTTGTGCTGTATTAAACAAGCCACTAAAAGCATCGTCATAATAAATTGCGTATTGGTCACGAGTTGCTGTGCGTCCTGAATTAAACCACTGTTTATCCAATTGACAGTGCATTGATCCTTTTAACTGAGGTGGCTGTACTTTTACATCAGCTGTTAGCACCACCGGAAGCGCCATAACACCCCATTGGGCAGTTTTTGCCATCATTGCACCAATATAGGTAAAATCAATCATGACATTACACTGCTTATACTTCCCACACTTGCCATTTTGTTGAATATTGACACCTTTATATAACCTAGGTGCGGATACGATCGCATTATTATCAACTATAGGGTTGTCATCACGAGGTTGATTAACTGACATACCCGCCATAGAAACATGCAACTGTTGTGGTTGGATATCAACTAAGCGTATATCAGGACGTAATTGATAATAATAATCCAAAAAAGCCATTTCCTGCTGGGTATAACCACTCAACAGTAGTCCTTGCCTCACCCCAAAGTCCATAGCATGTACCGCTTTTGCAGTAACCGTCAGAATACCTTCAACCTGTTGTTTAACCTGATCACTAAACAACATAGCTTGCTCATCAGCTGTTACCCGATAACTTAAGGATGCCATGGACTTGACTATTTCTTGAACCAGCTCCTTACGCAAAGCCACCGTTAACTCACTCAAGCCTTGCTCACCCTTTGCGTGCAACTCAACAAGCTTATTGGCTAATACAAGATCTTGCTCTGCCAAATTCTGATCAACCTGCTTTAAGTAAGCCAGTGCTGTATGATTACCCTCTCGTTGCGCTCGCGTCATTTGCACCTTTACATGCTGACGCAAAGACTCGATAGATACACGTTCTTTTGTGATTTGTTCATAATACACTAAGGCCACATCCGCAGAAGTGACTAAATCTTGAAGGGAAGCAATCACCTTCAATGCGTTATCAGCAACTTCCTGAACACCTGCAACAGGGTATTTATCTGTAGGTTGATAATAGGGCAATAAATAATATGTTTTATCTGTTGAAAGATCATTTAGGGCATCAATGCTGGTAGGGTTAGCATGGTCAGGAAAAACCGTTAAGCCTAAAATAAATTCCTGAAACTGCTGTAATAATGCACCTCGATATTGATCACTCGCAATATCGAGATCTTCTCCCGATAATGGTAGTCGTCCTGGCAATGATATTGGGGCCGAAAAAGCACACACACTAAAAGTGCAAATAAGTAATATAATACTGCGAACAATGAGTTTATTCATACTTCCTTATCTCTTAAAAACTTATCCTATTACATTCATCCCGCTCCAGACATTTACTACAGTTTTTTTACGGCTGGATAGACTACTCAGGAAATGATACTAGCTCATATTTAACTTCACCATTTGCATAAGTTAATTTATTCCATTTAATCCCCGCCTCATCAGTAAACTCAGCAATTTGTGGTGGCTTAACTTCAATATTTTCAAGCTTGTCACGCACCGCCTTAAGTTGTTGCTGCTCGGCAACAATATCCTCTCGGGTTATCTGGGCAGTACGTTGCCGGACAGTATTCAAGGCTAGTCTTACTTTTTCTTCCCGTGCCTGTCTTACCGCTTCAGGAATTAAATCCTGTGGAGACTCAGCAATACTTTCTTCGACCTCATCATTTAATACGTCAGATTGTGGCGCTTGTAGCGCATTTTTAGCGATTTCATCCAGTTCTTGCACTTGGTGATTATTGGCTGATGGCGACGCTATCATCGCCCCTTGTTCATTAGATGATGGCGAAGGCTGAGACTTAACACTTTGTAAACTAGATGGTTGAGAGTGAGCCTCGTCCTCCTGACCAGGCAAGAGCCATATAGTAGCTCCTGCCGCAATAACAACAACACTTAATAAAGCATACTTTTTTTTCACACTCATGGTTGTTCTACTCCAACAACTAAAGACGACTGATTACCAAGCGTCAGCTTGATCAACATTAATGGAGACTGCGCTTTACAATCAGTAAAACTAAATGGTTGAAATAAATCGTCAGTATTCACGACACAATAATCAGTAATATTTTTAATTTCCTGATCCACCAATGAAGTTTCACGTAAAAACTGCCAAAAGCTATCATGCTCTTTTTCAAAAGCAGAAATATTAGCGATACTCGTAAATTTACCCAACGTGGAGGTAAGTGTTTCTTTCAGAAGATTCAATGACTTTCTCACCCATAAACCCTGACTACCAAAGTAAAGGGATTCGAACGTTTTCGAAAAAACAAATAAATCAGCGGATGACACTCTGAAATCATTTTTACCTTTGAGTACTTTTTCCAGCACGAGCATCAGCCGCTCTTGGACAACAGGTGCCATTCTGTAATTATTATTGCTTAGCTCACAACGATCCTTTTTATAGGCCTGCAACATTTTATTAGCAATAGGTTGGTATTTCCCGAGTAGTGCTTTAATTACCTGCTCAACATCACCCGCATTAGCTACATACTCGTCACTGTCAATAATGGCTTTTTCTAGCTCAAAGGCATCATCTAAAACTGTTAAGCTTTTCATACATGCAACAGTCATTTGCATAAAATAAGGCAGAAAAATCGAATTATTTTCGCCGACCTGCGGTTGAACTTTAATATCCCAATAGTTATCAACAAAATCATCTACCACAACGCCTGGAAAATAATCTTCCAGATTAGATGATAAAAGTTGATAAAGTCGGTGGCTGATTTGAACAGGTTGCTTATTTTGATCGACAAGCGTCACAGCAACTTTAGGTGGAAAGTAAAGCACATCCGGATTTCTAGAAATTTCTACCGGCCGATTCCAAAACTCATAGTGCGTATCAGTTTCAGTCTGTCCATAGCTCCAACCGCTGTTCATTAACACCAATAGATAACTGACAATGAGTCCGATAACTCGATAAATTTTCATGTTTTACTAATCCCTCAGCATAAAAGCGCTGTCTTAACAAGCACTAGCCTTTCCCATAATAAGGTCAAACGTACCCTTTAATTAAAGGAGTACATATCCCCTCAGCGAAGGGTATATAATACAAAATTAAAAAAGGGGGAATCCTCCCCCTTTTTATTGCTGCTTATGCCCAAGGATCCTGAATCACACCATTTTCATCTGTTGTTTGATTTTGCTCATTTTGCTCAATCTGATCAGTACAGTCAGTGGTAAAGCTTTGATCCTGACAGGTTTGCTGTGTCCTACCTAAATCAGTATCAGCTTTATCATCATACTCAGCAGAAGGACAGGCAGACAAAAACTTATTACCAAAACCTTCAGACTTCCAGCATAGTGTTGGGTTTGCATCAAATGTAAAACGAACGTTTTGTACTGTATTAAACTCTTTTATAGTGGTTGAAAATTTCACCCGGTCATAATTAGACGTATCTTCAATACGTGTATGCCAATAGAAGTTTCTTGCGGCACCAACTACGAAGCTAACAGCAGTTCCCCAACCACGACCAAATGCGCGCGTCCAAGTAGTTAACGAATACCACTCCCAGCCATTATCCTGTTGAGACATGTTGGCATGGCGCTGTACTTCACTGGTTACATACTGCTGATAGCGGTCTTTTTCCTCTTTTGATTTAATGGCACGTTGATTTTTCAACTGCATGTAGTTTTTATACAAATAGTTGATGGTATGAAAAGCAGCAGAGTCTTTATCGCCCTGGCGAATTTGATAATCACATCCACCATCTTCAAGTGACGAGTATTTTATGCGGTTATAAACGTCGCCATCATAAATAACGCCACCATCTTTAACATCAGCGCGTCCTTCTGCTTGCCAACCTGTTTTAAAGTCACATGTTAAAGTACCATCAAAGTCGGGTTGCTTGAATTTAACATCCGCTTCAAAAACAACGGGGAAAATTTTCGCTCCCGTCTTAGCCAAAGCTGAATATGCACCTTGACTGGTTAAGTCAATAACGACATTACAGCTGCGTGTGTTACCACAACGACCATTAGAGCCACCATTCACCGCTAGATAAAAACGGGGGGCATTTGCCACTCCACTGCTGTTGGTCAGAGGATCATCTTCTGAGGCATCTACACGAGAGGTTAACGCAGCGGCTTTAGCGTATACAGCTGTTGTTGACAATGCTGATACTTTTACATCATTCCGAATTAAACGGTATACCCGGATATACTCCATTTCTTTTTGGTTATACCCCTGAGTAAAGACACCTTGCTGAACCCCAAACTGACCTTCGGCATTAGCTCTAGCCATCATGGATGTCATCGCTTGCAGAATTTTTTGCGACTCATTACTGTTAAATAAGCTCAGCTCTTCTGACGTTGCTTGTACACCAAGCATCGCCAAATCCATCCTTACCTGATTAGCAACTTCCTGGCGTAATGTATCGTACATTTCCTCCAGACCTTGTTGCCCTTGTTGCTGGCCTTGTTGTTGCTGATCTTTTAAGCCCGCAATTTGTTGTTTTAACTCTACAATAGCTTGCTTAATAATTTCAGCTTTAGATATTTCACTGTTTTCTATAGCTTTTTCATACATTTTCTCAAACGCTATGAGTGACTTTTCGTAACGTTGGATTTCTTGTTGGCGGGCAGTATATTCAACAAGGTTAAAGTTAAATGATCTTGCCGTTGTCTGTACACCAGCCATTAGCTTTAATGCATAATCAGCTATCTCAACGGCACCTGCTACTTGTTGATCTCTAGGGGCTTGAAAATAAGGTGGAATATAGTATTGCTTTTTAATTTGTTTATTTTCCATCTGTGCGATGGAGGTTGGGTTTTTATGGTCAGGAAAAACATCTAAACCTTTAACGAATTTTGCAAACTGCTGGAGTTCAGCTTCAGACGTAAAGTAATTAGATGCTTGGATTAAATCATCACCCGTAAGTGGTAAGCTAGTTGATGAGAGTAATGGTGCCGCGGATACCGCAGAACTCAATAAGGCGCCCCCAAGTCCTGCAATAATAGCGCGAGTAATTTTGTTCATGTTTCCTCCATTGAGCAGAGTATTTATTTTTTTAATGAGTGTTACCAAACCAATATGGTCCAATCCCTTGAGTTTTTTACTGCTCATATACAGCTTTTGCCGTATAACTACTCATACTATCTACTTTGTCATGCAAAGCTATACTAACGTTCAAGTCTTCATTTAAAAGTAGTTTCGACACTCGTCCACAGAAGTGTAAGTTACTTACTATATCCTTCGTTGTGGGTATACCTAAGTAACATACAGCCCTCAGGATTCAGCTTTTATCCTTTCCAATGAAGTCAATAGACCTTTATTGGTATCCCCCTAAGACCCGTTGTTATGAGTAAAAACACACAAAACATCACTCTATTCTTAACTACCTTGTTAACACCATAGAGGATATCTGGAGAATGAATAAAATTCACTTATTAAATTCGTAGCTTATTTATCAGTAAACGATTATATTTATTACGCTAGCCAAATTATAAATAATTGCTTTGTAGCTTTATGTGATCATAATTTATTACAATTCAGCACGCAACACCTTATTTGTTTCATCAATGCTTATTTTCTCTATTTTTTGATTATCAGCAAAACTTGCTCAGTCACTCTTTACTACACCAAAAATAAAGGTTTTTTACGCTATCTAACAGCACCTCTCTTTATAAGAGAGTGATTTAATACTTTTTAATTTAATAAGTTGGTTGGCAATGGTTTGAATTTTTATACACAATTATCCTGCTACTGTCTTACAAATGGCAATCTTATCTTACGCTTTTACCAAAATCACACTGACTAAAAGGGTACTTTACGCAACGAAGGCTGTTAACAACTATACTGGTAAGAAACTACTTTAAGGATACCCGCTAATGATTGATGCTGGTTCGCCCGTTGACCCACCTACACCTCGACCAATATCCAACATCAGCGCTACAGCTAAATTGCAGTTAAATGAAGAACAAATTGCTCAGCTCCGTACTTTATTAGCCACACAGACTGCAGCATCCTCCCCAAGTACAATATCAGCCCGCGTGCTTGCTTCTATTCCCCTTTTCCAATCATCTTCATTGACTGATCCTGACACATTACCGTCAATACCTAGAGGTGCCATCCCCATCAGTGAACCTGCAAATTACCTAATCACCCTTGAAGTAGCAGGAAAGCCGTTTAAATTAACATCCGCTTTTAATTATTTACCTGGACATATCCTTGGTCTGATACTCAAAGCGCCTGGTCAACAACCCGTAAAAGTTGTTCAGGATGAACTTTTTCAGCAACTCGTTCAGTCATTACAAACCAGTCAAAATACTGCACTGACAGCTAAAGTGATCGCTACGACAACGAAAGAAAGCTGGGTAGCAAACCACTCCCTGCCACTAGGGCAAGGCGGCCGTTATTATTCATTAATACAGCTTGCCAATCAGCAACAGCTCTGGCTTAACTCAGAACAGCCTTTAAAACTTTATAGTCAGCTCTTATTGCAATATCGTGAAGGGCGTATTCATACCCAATTAACTGCATTGGGTCCTTGGTATCAAGCTTTATTAAGTAATAATTTACAAACAGCACTGCGTACTTCAATGCCCTTAACACAGGCTTATTACTATTTACAACAAAGTAAGGTGGATTTACCTCAAGCTAAAGCAGCAACATCCTTCGCGCAATTGCCAACGACAGTGCAACAAGCTATCAATCAGTTATTACAACGTTTGCCTAGTGCAGCTCAATTACAGCAACCAGAGCAACTGACTCAATGGCTTCAACAAAGTGGTCTATTTATGGAGCAAAAATTATTGAATACACCACTTTCACAATATTCATCCTATTTACCACTCTTATCGCCTTCATTAAGCCATGACCTGAAAGCACTTTTATTACGCACAGCACAGCAACTGGTGAATCACTACCCACACCTTGCCAGCAATCTACTTTCGGCCTCGTCGATGCTGTCACACTCATCTCCCTATCAACCTACACTTGCTTACCTGTTACCCTGGCTCCCCCCCCGTAAAGAATTCAACACATTCAACATCGACCAATTATTTAAAATGCTGCAAGGCGCTCTTCTGAGAATACACTCAAGTCAGCTCATGTCACTTCATCAACAGCATACTGTTGGTCAAGATCCAACATTGTTAAATAGCTGGAACTTTGAATTGCCTATTTATCATAACCAACAGCTGGATCATGCCCATATCCATCTAGAGCAACGTGAACAACAAGGAAAAAATGGAACCAAGACGCCCAAATGGGATTTATTTTTAGCCTTAGACATTGATCCAATTGGCACACTCTATGTCCAGCTAACATTGCTTGAGCGAAAATTATCAGCCACATTTTGGGCAGAACATAGCCAGGTATTAAATAAGCTGACTGCTCAGCTTGATGACTTTAAAAAACGTTTAATGAAACAAGGAATAGAAGTCCAGGCTTTGAATGTTGCTCCAGGGGTTCCCCCGCAACAAAAAATTTCTATCCAACATCAGCTCGTAGACATAACAACGTAAAATGAAACAAACACCACCAACCACTAAACAAGCTATTGCACTTTTCTATGATGGCGAAACAGCCCCTAAACTCACTGCCAAGGGACACGATGCCATTGCTGAACAAATTATTGCTATTGCTCGCGAAGCCGGTATACCACTGTATGAAAATGCGGAGTTAACAAAGCTTTTAGCCACTCTTGACTTAGGCGAAGAAATACCAAAACTACTGTATATTACGATTGCAGAAATCATTGCCTTAGCCTATCGGTTGCAAAATAAATATCCCCCGGGTTGGACACCAGATACCGATAAACCTGAAAATGCATGATTGAAAAAATACTTGAAGGGATGACTAAATATTAATTAACGGGGTGAAACCTTGCCAATAACTCTACTTCTGCCTGAGTCAGTCCGCAGCTCGATGCAACCTCTTGAGTTGAAGCGCCCATTTCGAGTAATTTACTGGCTTGATTATAAGGCAGGCTACCTAAATCACGCTGTTCAAGAATTTCCTGTTTATCCACCAGGAGATACAATTTAGCTTCAACATCCTGTAAGTGTTTGCCAACGCCAATAGCTCCAGCCGCTACAGCTTTTAGGTCTTCCTGTAAACGCTGTAATTGCTGTTCACTTTGCTGCTGTTGTAAACGCCAACGATAAACAGCAAACATCATACTCAACTGTAACACGAGAATAACAAAAGCAATCCCTATCAGCGGCCATAACCAATCCATTATTAATACCCTTAGCGATGGGTAAGCCGCTAAAAGTCAGAAATCTCAGCCCACTCATCATCACTGAGTAGCTTATCCAACTCAACCAGAATTAACAGCTCCCCATTTTTATTGCACACCCCTTGTATGAACTTAGCACTTTCTTCATTACCAACATTAGGTGCTGTTTCTATTTCAGATTGACGTAAATAAACCACCTCTGCCACACTATCAACCATAATACCCACTACCTGCTTTTCAGCCTCAATAATCACAATTCGTGTATTATCAGTCACTTCACCAGGTGCAAGCCCAAAACGTAAACGGGTATCAATCACCGTCACCACATTACCCCGTAAATTAATTATGCCAAGGACAAACGGCGGTGCCCCTGGTACAGGCGCTATTTCAGTGTACCTAAGTACTTCTTGAACTTGCATTACATTAATACCGTAGGTTTCGTTTGCTAAGCGAAACGTCACCCACTGAAGAATAGGATCTTCAGCACTTTGATTAGCATGGGTTGAATGTGTCGTCATGGCACTACTCACTTTTTTGCTCCACAAAAGTCTCTTTGGGGCTCAATCAAAGTCACTTTTTAATTCCATAAAAGTCACTTTTTAATTTACGCAAGGCCAAAGTTTTCATCTTGCGTCGCCATTAAACATATTAAGTAAATTAACTATAATACATGGTCATCAAAGTGGTTAGTTCAAACTATAAGCAGTTGTTTTTGAAAGGACCTACAACAACTATGCTGTACGAGTGATCGTCATGCTTCCATAAAAAATTAACGATCGTCACACAGTATTATGAATTGGAATAGACTTGACTATTGAGTTGTAAGGCCAGTGCTTTGATATTTAATAGTGCACACATTTTGGCAATGACCGTACCTGCTAACCAGGGGCGCTTACCCTTCTGCTTTCGCCAGCGAATTTCATGCTTGGAGAGCAAAATAGATTCATGAACATTATCAACGGCCAACACCCATGATGAGTTTTCAATCACTAACAAGTAGTGAAAAGCCTTTTGCGCATCAACCTTATAACGCTCAGGCATTATACATTGTGCAGTATCAATCACGTTGAATGTCTGCTGCTGGTAATGAATAATACCTAAAAACCAAGAAGGCTTACCTACCAGCGTTGTTAACGGATAGTCGCGGACTGACAGCACAGTACCCAACTCGGTCAGAGGAACAGCCAGTCGCAATCCACCCACACTAAATAACAAACAGTCAAGCGTTTGATTTTCCTGCGCTTGCACAGCTTTTTCAGGTACTACGGGAACAGCCTTCTCTTCAGAGGTTTTCAGCTCCTCCGGAACACAAGCATCCCCTGTCTCTATTTGAGGTTCAAGCTTTATGAGTGACTCAGTGTCATGCTTTGTTTCAAGTTCAACAAGCCCTTCCCCCCAACTGACTTCCTGTAATAAATGATCCAAATAATCCTTAACTACATCCATCGATTTGGATGGGTTCTGGGTGTTTCTCTCCTGGCTCATTTCGCCTGGGTCCTTAATGGTGTAGCTCGCTGCTGCATGGCCAATAAGTCTTTCAATAAGTGACCATAGGCTTTTACACTCCGTGAGTTTTTGTCAAAAACTGAAGGAGGAATACCCGCCTGGCTTGCATCACGCAGACGCGTATCTACAGGAATATATGACTGCCAAATATGATCCATATGTTGTTTGCGCAATGCTAATAAACTTTGTACAGAGGCTTGTGTCCGGCGATCAAATAAAGTGGGAATAACTAAAAAAGGTAACGCTTTTTTCTGCGACTGACACACCATGCGCATGGTATGCAACATTCGCTCTAAGCCTTTTAGTGCAAGAAACTCGGTTTGCACAGGTAGCAGTAAGCGTTGGCTAGCGGCTAAGGCATTTACCATCAGCACCCCCAACTGTGGAGGCGTATCCAGTAATGCATAATCAAACTGGTCCCACAAGTGAATCAAGGCCCGAGATATCACCAAACCATAGCCACCCTGATTGGTTATTTGACGGTCTAACACTGCAAGTGATGTGGTTGCAGGCAGTAGCATCAAATTATGAAACCCAGTATCAACAACCAACTGACCAGGAAGGTAGTCAGGCACTTTGCCTTGATGACTAAATAAATCAAATAAACTATGTTCCAGCTGATCAGGATCATACTTAAAATAACAGGTAAGGGATGCATGCGGGTCCAGGTCTAACAACAATACGCGGTAATTTTGCTGGGCTAATAAACCTCCCAAGGCAACAACGGTCGTCGTTTTTCCTACGCCTCCTTTTTGATTTGAAATAGTCCAGATTCTCACACATCCCCCAGCGCTTTAATTTCCCGCCATGTGACGACTGAATTATTATTGCCTTAAACAGCAACAATTAAGCCAAAAGAGTTTTAAATTAATAGTTAGCACATGCTCATTGAAATTGCTTTTAAAATAATGTGCTTACTCTGCGTTTAACACCTCATTTATTCATGATTAAGGCGTAGCACCTGCAGCGTGAATACTTCGCCTGATGTCCAAATTTTTGGAAATAACCAAGACCACCCGCCGATTTTGACTCCTGCCCTCTGGTGTACTGTTGGTGGTAATCGGTTGGAACTGGCCATAACCAACGGCAGCCAATTGCCGGGGGTCAACGCCATAGCTCGCCAGCAACCGGACAATGGCTGCAGAACGTGCCGCCGATAACTCCCAGTTTGTTGGAAATTGGTTGGTATTAATGGGCATATTATCGGTAAATCCTTCAACATGGATTGGGTTTTTATAGTGGCGTAATATATCTGCCACTTTTTCCAACACCTTAAAGGCTTGATTGTTTGGTATCGAATCACCACTGGGAAATAACAGGCTGGATTTCATTTCAATTTCGACCCAAAGCTCGTTGCCAGCCACTGAAAGTAAATCATTACTGATGAGATCCTGAAATCGATCGTTCACTTGACTTTCAATTTCAACCAAAGGGTCTTTTTCCGGCTCCTGTGGTTTATTAATATCATCAATCGCCATGTCATGCTGGTTTGGTTCTTTCACAACAGCTTCGGGTTCTTTTGGTTGACGAGGTGTCAACTCGCCTATTTGAATGGGTTTTAAACTTCGCGCAGGCTCATTAAAGACACCATCTAGGGTTTCTGATAACAGCTTATATTTCCCTTCATTCACCGACGATATTGAATACATCACGACAAAAAAAGCGAAAAGCAAGGTAATAAAGTCCGCATACGACACCATCCAACGCTCTAAGTTTTCATGCTCTTCAATCATTCTACGCCGAGCCATTGTCATCACCTTGTGTTTAGAGAGCCACGTTCAAAGTTGACCAGTCTCCAGGTCAGACGATCCCCTTTATGCAAGAAAAAATAAGCTATTAGTTATTAGATAGGAGAGAGGGAAGAATGTTGTCAACTCACCTGCCCCAAGGTGGGTGTGGTAAAAGCAGAAATGCCTGACAACACATTGTGAAAAACATCAGTTGATAAAGCCTTGCAGTTTTAGCTCTATTGAACGGGGGTTTTCACCTTCAGCAATGGCCAATAAGCCTTCCACTAACATTTCTCGGTACTGTGACTGCCGATGAACATAGGTCTTCAGCTTATTGGCCATGGGTAGCAATAACAAGTTAGCCATCCCTACCCCATAAATCGTCGCCACAAACGCAGTCGCAATTCCAGCCCCAAGTTCCGAGGGGTCTGCCAAGTTGCCCATCACATGAATAAGCCCCATGACAGCACCAATAATACCAATGGTTGGTGCATACCCACCCATGGCCTCAAACACTTTAGCTGCTTGTAAATCACGAGCTTCAGCCACATACAACTCAACTTCAAGGATATTGCGCAACGCTTCAGGTTCATTACCATCAACGAGCAGTTGTAGACCTTTTCGAGCAAAGTGATCAGACTCAATATCCGCAATAGACTCAAGGCCCAAAAGCCCTTCCTTACGGGCTTTCAGGCTCCAGCCGACCACTTTAGCGATACCCCCTTCAATATCCAGCACAGGTGGCACGACAACCCATTGGATAATCGCTAGCGCTCGCTTAAAGTTTCGACCAGAAGACTGTACAAATGCAGCACCTATTGTGCCACCGATAACAATCACCGCCGCAGGGCCATTCAACAGCGCACTGATATGTCCGCCTTCAAGAAAGTTACCGCCAACAATGGCCAGCAAGCCTAGAACCAGGCCAACTAAGCTGAGCACATCCATGCTCAAATAGCCTCAACAAGCCGCCGGGGAATTTCATTGAGGTGAATGACTTCATCAGCCAGCCCAGCATTAACCACCGCCATCGGCATGCCGTAGATAACACAGCTCTCTTGGTTTTGTGCCCAAACATGTGAGCCAGCAGACTTGAGCATTTTAGCACCATCACGGCCATCAGCCCCCATGCCGGTCAGCACGACTGCTAACACTTTATTGCTAAATGCTTTCGCAGCAGAACCAAAGGTTACATCAACGCTTGGCTTATAGTTCATCCTGGCGTCGCCCTCTATCACACGCACAATGCCTCCTTGTCGAGCATCTACCATTAATTGTTTGCCTCCTGGCGCAAGCAATGCGTGACCTGGCTTCAAAGGGTCATTGTCCTTAGCCTCACTGACACGAACCTGGCATATCCGGTTTAAGCGCTCTGCAAATGCATTGGTAAATGTGCCAGGCATGTGTTGGACCAACAAAATAGGCACCGGAAAATTACTGGGTAATGAGGTAAGAATGGTTTGTAAAGCAACCGGCCCGCCAGTAGATGTGCCTAAGATTAATAACCGGTGCTTAGCCACACCCCGGCTATAAACCTGAACAGTTGGCTTTTCAGGCGCCGAGGTAACAGGTCGTGCTGCAGGCTTAGCTGCAGGTTCAGCTTTTCGTGCTGTTGTCCGATAGCGACTTCTTGCAACTGCCTTGACTTGGTCAGTAAGTACTTTTTTTAACTTGGCTGGGTTGCGGGAAATGTCCTCAAAGCTTTTGGGTAAGAAGTCAACAGCTCCTGCTTCTAGCGCATCCAGTGTCACTTTTGCCCCTTCGTGTGTGAGCGAAGAAAACATTAAAACAGGCGTTGGTTTCGTTGCCATGATTTGCTTTAGGGCCGAAATACCATCCATGACTGGCATCTCATAGTCCATGGTAATGACGTCAGGACTTAGCTCCTTAGTCTTCTCAATCGCTTCTCGACCATTTTGCGCAGTGCCCACCACCTCAAGCAATGGATCACTACTCAATAATTCAGTCAACCGCCGCCGAAAAAAACCCGAGTCATCTACTATTAATACCTTTATTGCCACCAGGCATCTCCCGCTTAGTAAGCACCCATAAATACGTTAATATACGTGTAATCTGCATCCCCTTTACAGCAAGTACGGTGATTACTCTTTGCAAGTAATGGTTATAAACCGGTGTCTTTGCTGATAATTAATCACCTGGCCAGACCTTAACCGACAACAGAAGACTGTTTTCGTGCGTATCGTTTCAGCAAGCTAGGCACATCGAGAATCAAGGCAATTCGGCCATCACCGGTAATCGTCGCTCCTGACATACCCGGCGTGCCTTGCAATAAGGCACCAAGCGGCTTGATCACGACTTCTTCTTGCCCAATCAGCTGATCAACAACAAAACCTACCCGTTGCGTACCTACCGACACAATCACAACATGGGATTCATCCACTGGCTTTGAATCATTATGGCCTGCCACCAACCAGCGTTTTAAATGGAATAAAGGCAATGCCTTATCACGAACAATCACAACTTCCTGCCCATCCACCACATTAGTACGTGATAAATCCAGGTGAAAAATTTCATTGACACTCACCAATGGTAAAGCAAATGCCTGTTTTTCCAGTACCACCATCAATGTCGGCATAATCGCCAACGTCAACGGTACTTTAATAATGATGCGTGAACCCTTGCCTTTTTCAGACTCAATGTTGATGGTGCCATTGAGCTGGGAAATTTTTGTCTTAACCACATCCATGCCCACACCACGTCCAGAAACATCTGAAATTTCCTGTTTAGTGGAAAAACCGGGCATAAAAATCAGATTAAAGCATTCCGTATCAGACAGCCGATCAGCCGTATCCTGGTCATACAATCCCCGCTCCACAGCTTTAGCTCTTAGCCTGTCTGGATCCATACCCGCCCCATCGTCAGCAATAGAAAGCAGGATATGATCACCTTCCTGCTGAGCCGCCAACATGACATTACCTTGGCGGTTTTTACCGCCTTGTTCTCGCTCCTGAGGGCTTTCAATCCCATGGTCCACAGCATTACGCACCAAGTGCACTAAAGGGTCCGCCAACGCTTCAACCAGGTTTTTATCCAGATCTGTTTCTTCCCCTTCCATCTGTAAATTGATTTCTTTTTTTAAGCTTCTTGCTAAATCACGCACCACCCGTGGAAAACGCCCAAATACTTTTTTAATAGGCTGCATCCGCGTTTTCATGACAGATAGCTGTAAGTCTGCAGTAACCACATCCAAATTGGATACCGCTTTTGACAGAGCCTCATCACTACTTCGATCGCCCAGCCGAACTAGCCGGTTACGAACCAGTACTAGCTCGCCCACCATATTCATGATGTCATCCAAGCGAGCGGTATCGACACGCACAGTGGTTTCAGCTGGGGGATTCGCATCCTTAACGGGTGGTTTGGGTGCTACTGCAGGTTTGGCAGCCGCTGGTGCAGGGGCTGGTTTTTGTGGTGTGGGTTTGGCCGGTGCTGCAGGTTTACTTGGTGCACCACCTTGAGCACTGTGCTTTAACTCTTTTAACAGTTCATCAAAGTCAGCCTCAGGTACCTGTTCACCTGCAGGTGGTTGTGCTGGCGGCTCTTCTGCCTTAGCCCCATGAAACTGCCCTTTACCATGCAGCTCATCTAACAGAGATTCGAATTCATCATCGGTAATTTCATCCCCAGCAGGTGGCTTGACCTGTTTTTTTTCAGGCTCTTTTTTAACAGCTTCTGCAGGCTCAGCCGCTTTTGGGGCTTCTGCACTGGGTTCCGCAGGTGTTGCCTCTTCAGCAGTTCCACCAACGGTTTTTTTCCCATGTAACTGATCGAGTAAAGCCTCAAACTCATCATCGGTTATTTCATCCGTGTCACTGCCTGTGACACCTCCGGCAGGAGGTGGTGCTGAAACCTCTGCTTTTGGGGCCTCCCCTTTTGCCTGCTCTTCTTTATCCTGATCAGCAATGGCATCAAGCAGCTGCTCAAACTCTTCATCCGTGATTTCGTCTTCTGACCCTTTAGCTTCATCTCCACTGGGTTTAGCAGCTGCTGGTGGTTTCTCAGCCGCAGGCTCTGCAGCTTGTTCTGGAGGTGTGGGAGTTGGTTCTTCAACCGCAGGTTCTGGTGCCTCAGCCTCTTCAGCGGCACCCTCTGGCGCAGCAAACCTGGTCAGGGCTTCAATGAGCTCCCTGTCCGCAGCCTCAGGTTCCTGTCGGTCGCGAACCTGACTAAACATTTCATTCACTTTGTCTAACGCTTGCAGAACAACATCCATCAGTTCGGGCGTTACAGCGCGCTGCCCATTCCGTAATGTATCAAACACATTCTCAGCAACATGACAGCATTCAACCAGCGCATTGAGCTGGAGAAAACCTGCCCCACCTTTAACCGTGTGAAAGCCTCTGAAGATTGCATTCAGTAAATCTTTATCATCTGGACGGTTTTCAAGATCAACTAACTGCTCAGATAACAGCTCCAAGATTTCCCCAGCTTCGACAAGAAAGTCTTGTAGAATCTCTTCATCAGCATCAAAACTCATGAAATAACTCCCCTAGAACCCCAAGCTGGATAATAGGTCATCAACCTCATCCTGACCTGATACCACATCAGTACGTTCTTCTGCACGCATCTGAGGCCCTTCGGCAACGGTTTTATCTTTTTCCTTCGTCTCAAAGCGATGTTCAATGCCTGTTATCGTATCGAGCTGTCCTGCCATACGCACTAAATTAACCAGGCTTTCTTCAACTTCAGCTACCAAATCCACGACTTTTTTAATGACCTGGCCCGTTAAGTCCTGAAAGTCCTGAGCCAAAATAATTTCGTTTAAATTGCTATACAGTGTATTTGCTTTTCCTTCAGTGGAGTCTAAAAACACTTCAATATGTTGGTACAACTCGCGAAATTCCGTAGGCTTCATCTGTCGCTTACGTAACTTTTGCCAGCTTTCACGCAAATTTTTCGATTGTTCAGCAATATCACCCGCAATAGGTACACTGGCATCCACCAGATCCATGGTGCGATTCGCCGCTTTTTCAGTCATTTTGGTGACATAGTTTAAACGCTCAGAGGCGTCCGCCATGCTGGAAATTTGTTCTTTATCTTCTCCAGAAAAGCCTGCTTCCAAATGAAAGTTCATAATCGCTTCATGCAAGGCTCTGGTTAAACGGCCAATCTCTTTATAAAGACTTTTATCGCGTACCTCATTAATTTCGTGAATTACCTGAATGGCATCTTTTAAATTACCTTTTTCCAAATACTCCACCATTTGGTGGGCGCGGCTTTTTAAGTCTTTTTCAAGCTCTGCTGGTGTGAGCCCTTCAGTGTATTTATCTAATAACGACATATCAGCCTCTTAACCACCCGCTTCCACACGCTCAAATATTTTTTCAATTTTTTCTTTCAATACTTGAGCAGTAAAAGGCTTGACTACATAGCCATTAACGCCAGCTTGTGCAGCCTCAACAATTTGGTCTCGTTTTGCTTCAGCCGTTACCATTAAAACCGGTAAAGAAGCGAGCTTAGGATCAGCACGAACGGCTTTTAATAAGTCAATTCCCGTCATACCCGGCATATTCCAGTCCGTCACTAAAAAATCAAAGCCACCACTTTTCAACATTGGAAGTGCTGTTTGACCGTCATCCGCTTCTGCCGTGTTGGTAAACCCCAAGTCTCGCAGTAGGTTTTTAATGATTCGCCTCATGGTGGAAAAGTCATCCACAATAAGGATCTTCATATTTTTATCCAAGGCGACCTCCCTCATGATGCACAGATGCTGCCTTTTTACATCTACTACAAGTCTAGTAGGTGATTATTGGCATGCCAGTTTATTCGATTTATGTTTAGAAAGTGTTCAAAACATTTTCATTACGCAATAACACTTTATAGCCAGAAACAAGGACTAAATCATGACCTTTAAAAGACTGGGATAATTATTCAATAATACTCAATCAATTTTTTTTGTATTAACCTGACGTGTCTTAGACTACATCTACTGTGGTTGAATGGTGTTAGAACATAAAGATTATGATTTTATTAAAGACTGAGATTATTCGGGCTGCCAGTCAGCTAACCGAGCACGAAGTCGCATAGCGGCTTGTGAATGAATTTGACTCACTCGAGACTCACTTACCCCTAACACCTGCCCAATTTCTTTAAGGTTTAGCTCTTCATCGTAATAAAGTGCCAGCACCAGTTGCTCTCTTTCTGGCAACATTTGTATTGCCTGCGCTAAATCATGCCGCAGTTTTTTCTGCTGGAGTTCATCTGGTGGTTTATCGCTTGTGTGTTCGCTGGCTAATGATGCTTGTGATGTATCCCCAGCCGCGGTCAGCTCCTCAAATGAAAACAATCGACTACCTGATAAATCACTCAACATGGCATAGTAGTCATCCAGTGAAAGGGAAAGTGCTTCTGCTATTTCCTGATCCTTGGCGTCACGGCCATACTTTGCTTCGATCTGTTGAATAGCCTCAGCAATTCGTCGACTATTTCGATGCACAGAGCGCGGCACCCAATCCCCTTTGCGGATTTCATCGACAATACTGCCTCGGATACGAATGGTGGCATAGGTTTCAAATGAGGCCCCTTTACTCGCATCATATTTTCGCGCAGCCTCTAGCAGCCCGATCATTCCTGCTTGAATCAGGTCATCCAACTGTACGCTGGCAGGAAGTCGGGCAGCAGTATGTAAGGCGATTCGTTTAACAAGTCCGGCATAACGCTGGACAAGTTGCTGTCCTTGCTGCCCACTTACCTGGGAATATAGTCCAACACCTTGCATTGATTTCATCAACAACGTCCGACTTCACAGGACACCAAGGTTTCCACAAAAAATTCCAAATGCCCTCGAGGTGAGGCTGGTAAGGGAAAGTTATCAATCTTCTGCGCCAGCGCTCGTATCGCTATTGCCGCTTTTGCCCGAGGATAACACTCCAATAAGGGGCGTTGCCGCTGCACCGCTTTACGTAAGGCGTCATCAAAAGGAATAGCCCCTAAATACTGCATGGTGACATCCAAAAAGCGCTCGGTGACATTGGTCAGCTTATTAAAAAGTTGCTGACCCTCCTGCTGACTTCGCACCATATTGGCAATAACCCGATAACGCATGACCTGGTGATCTCGATGGAGCAACTTAATCAGCGCATAGGCATCAGTAATGGAGGTTGGCTCATTGGTGACAACGATCAGCACTTCTTGGCTGGCAATTACAAAGCTAACCACTGAGCTGGAAATCCCCGCAGCGGTATCAATCATTAACACATCCAGTTGGTCATTAAGATCACTGAAGGCACTAATTAACCCTGCATGCTGCTGCAAGGATAGCTGTGTCATCGCCTGTGTTCCGGAGGATGCGGGGATAATTTTTATACCGCCAGGCCCGTGTAAAAGAATATCCCGTAACTCACACTTACCTGCCAACACGTCCGCGATGGTGTGTTTTGGTGACAAGCCCAGCAAGACATCAATATTAGCGAGCCCCAAATCAGCATCAAGCAGCATGACGCGACGCCCCATTTCTGCCAGAGCAATACTCAGGTTAAGCGCCACATTGGTCTTGCCTACACCTCCTTTACCTCCGGTTACAGCGAGTACCTGAACTGGATGTTTAATTCCCATCGTGTTGTTTACTCAGACAACAAACATAATAATTTGTAATTACCCAACAGCACACTCATTAAACAGTGAGTGTCCTGCTATAGTCCATTCCTGTTGTACAAGCCATGCGGCATCATCTTCAGCCAGTGCTCCCGATATTGCTACCGCTCGACTCAACAACGTATGACTGCGCGCTAGGGCAATATCTTCAGGAATACGCTGTCCATCGGCATAATAAGAAACCGCAAGCTGGGCAGCCATCACCATATCCAAAGACTCGCCTAGATTATGTGTTTCATCCACTTTCGTCAGAATCGTACCCACTGTTTGTGCTGTCGAGTAAGTATCGATTGCTTGCTCAAGTACTGCACGTTGGCTGGTAGTAGCCAACACCAGAAAATTCCGAACCATTGGCCGTACTTGATCAAGTAAATTTAATTGTAGCTGCAAATTATCATCCTGCGGATGCAGACCCGCCGTATCAATTAAAATCAATGATTTACTACGAAAGGCGTCCAATGCCTGTTGTAAGCCTGACAAATCATTCACCACACGGATTGGCACATTTAAAATGCGGCCAAGGGTTTTTAACTGATCACAGGCGCCTATACGGAAAGTATCTAAGGTAATCAACCCCAGTGACTCGGTGCCATGCTGCAAGGCATAACGAGCAGCCAGTTTGCCCACGGTGGTGGTTTTACCACTGCCAGTGGTCCCAAGCAGTGCAAAAACTCCTCCACTGTCGACTAAATCTCGCTTAGTGGTATTCAGCAAACGGCTAAGCTGGCCCAATACATGTCGCCATGCCACTTTTACAGCACTATCGGCTGGAATGTTTTGCACAATCGCATGGCTTCGCTGTGGTGACAGGCCCATCCCCACTAGGCGCCGCCAGACCATTGCGGCAACGGGGTTAAGCTGACAAAAATCGCCCCAGGCTTTTTGCCCCATCTGCTGCTGTAGCAACATCCTCATACCATGCAACTCTTGCTGTAAATTGGTCAGCAGCCCAGGTGCTGTATCACCTACTTGCTCATGTTGTTGTTTTTGGGAATCACCTAAGGCTTGTTTTTGCTGCCACTGAATTTCTTGATAAGGTTTATCCTGTTGAGATTTATGGCTTTGTACATCCTGATAAGCATTGGTGCTAGGCCTTGCCTTCGTTTGCGGAGTGTTGAGCTTATGCGATTTAGTCGGTACCGTTTTGTTTTTTTTGGTATCCCGCAAACGGCTCTCTTGTTTGTAATGCGCTAAATCGACAAGGGATTGTTGAGGTGCTTGCCGCCTAGCCAACGGCTCTGACTGCATTTGCTGATTAACCTGATGTCCTTGCCAGTGAAACTCATCGTCCTGAGCGAAGGCATGATTTTGCTTATATGCGGCTGTTGAGTCTTTTTTCTGGGTATCTGAACGGTGGCGAGATGCAGCTGAAGCCTGCGAGGGAATTGTTGGTGCATCCCTGGCAACGACGAGTTCAACCCCACCCGCTACCCGCCGTTGTTCAAGAATGGTGGCATCAGCACCTAACTCCTGTTTAACCAGCTTAAGTGCTTGGCGCATATCCGCAGCAAAGTAGCGTTTAATATTCATAAGCTCTTCCTATGCCGTGCCTTATCTCAGTTACTGCCAACAACTACTCATGCTGGCCCACACTGGCGACAATAGTCACTTCTTTATTGTCTGGAATCTCTTGATAAGCCAATACATGCAGGCTGGGTATACCAAATCGAGCGAACCTGGCTAACATAGGCCGAATCGGTCCCGCTACCAGCAGCACTGCCGGCTGACCTGCCATTTCCTGCCGGGACACTGCCTCTTGCAGTGAGCGCTGTAAACGTTCAGCCAAACTAGGCTCAATGACAAAGCCATCTTCCACACTCATTCCAGATTGCTTAGCCTGCTGAGCAGATTGCAGCAACATTTGTTCCAACTGAGGCTCAAGTGTGATGACGGGAATCTTATCTGATGTACCTACAATACTTTGCACAATGGAGCGCGCTAGTGCCGTTCGCACTGAAGCAGTTAAAGTGGCGGGATCTTGACTCTTTGCCCCTATTTCAGCCAGCGCTTCTGCGATGGTGCGAATATCCCTTACCGGAATGCGCTCAATCAGTAAGCTTTGCAACACTTTGAGTAAAGTACTATGCGAAACTTTACTGGGTAGCTCTTCAGCCAGTTTCGGTGATTGACGCCCCAATAGCTCCAGCAACCGTTGCACCTCATCATGACCTATCAATTCATGGGCATGTTTAAACAGCACTTGGTTTAGGTGAGTGGCCACCACAGTTGACGCATCAACAACGGTGTAGCCTAACGTTTGAGCCTGATCTTTTAGCCCTGGCTCAATCCACACGGCATCAAGACCAAATGCCGGATCTTTGGCAGCAATTCCTTCCAAAGAGCCAAATACCTGTCCTGGGTTAATTGCCAGCTCCCGCTCAGGATGAACCTCGGCCTCACTGATGGTCACCCCCATTAAGGTAATCCGATACACATTGGGTAATAAATCAAGGTTGTCACGGATATGGACTGAAGGAAGGAGAAACCCCAGCTCCTGAGAGAGCTTTTTGCGAACGCCTTTGATCCGACTGAGTAATTCGCCACCCTGCGCTTTATCCACCAGGGGTATTAATCGATAGCCCACTTCCAGTCCAACCATATCAACTGGTGTGACATCATCCCAGCCTAACTCCTTGGTTTCGATAGGTGCAGGTCCTGCTTGGGCGGCAGCCCCGGTCGGCACAACCTGGCCACCCGCTGCAGGCTGTACGGCTTTGCTGGGTTCGGCTGTTGTCGTAGCGCTGATTTTTTGACGATGGTAAATCAACCAGGCTCCCATTGCCGCTAGTCCCCCCAACCCCAAAAATGCAACATGTGGCATACCGGGAATAGACCCCATCACCATTAATATTGCTGCTGCAACGCCGATGGCTTTGGGTGATGAGAACATCTGCTGACGTACCTGATGCCCCATATCCTTGGCATCAGAAACACGGGTCACCATAATCGCTGCTGCGGTGGAGAGTAGCAAAGAGGGAATTTGCGCTACCAGACCATCACCAATAGTCAGTAGAGAGTAATTCTGCAATGCGGTTTGAAAGGGTAGCTGATGCTGAGCCATACCAATGGATAACCCGCCAATGATATTGATGGCTAGAATTAACAACCCTGCCACTGCATCGCCCCGCACAAACTTGCTGGCACCATCCATGGAGCCATAAAAGTCAGCCTCTTGCCCTACTTCTGCACGTCTAGAACGAGCCTGATCCTGATTGATCAGGCCGGCATTTAAGTCGGCATCAATCGCCATCTGCTTCCCAGGCATCGCATCCAAGGTAAACCGCGCAGATACTTCAGATATTCGGCCTGCGCCCTTCGTCACTACCACAAAGTTGATAATGATGAGAATAACGAAAACCACCAGCCCCACCACATAGTTGCCGCCAATAACCACTTCACCAAATGCTTCAATGACTTTACCTGCAGCATCCCCTCCCGTGTGCCCTCGCAATAAAACGACACGGGTTGACGCCACATTCAGCGCCAGCCGTAATAATGTTGCTACCAGCAAAATAGTGGGAAAGACCGCAAAATCCAGCGGCCGCAGACTATAAACACACACCAGCAAAACAACCAGTGCCAGAGTAATGTTAAAGGTGAATAGAACATCCAGTAGAAAAGGCGGGACGGGAAGCGTCATCATGGCTAAGATCGCCATTAATAACACGGGCACCCCTAAGTTACCTTGACCAAGGCCTTTTAGCGTATTCACTACCATAGAACGGTCTGCCACTCAGCCTGCTCCCTGTCATTAAGGAATGTTGATCATCAACCTGTGCCTTATCAGCTTTCAAAGCATTTGCAAAAACCTTTCCCACCTTTGTATCTTAGGAAAAGCTCCCTTCCGCTCTAAGCCTTGAGGAAAATCTGTGCAAAAAAATTGGTTTAGCTTCTTTGAACACGCAATCTCACTGCCATTTAATTGTCGCGACGAAACTCTTCAGGTATAGGGTAATCTTTTGGGGGGCGCGGCTTCTGACCAGTACGTTTTTGCTTGAGCTGATACACGTAAGCCAACACCTGGGCAACCGCAATGTATAAACCACTGGGTATCTGTTGGTTTAGCTCAGTACTATGGTAAATAGCCCGGCTAAGTGGTGGAGCTTCTAGAATAGGCACCTCAGAAGCCACAGCAATTTCTCTGATTTTTAGTGCAATAAAATCGACGCCTTTAGCAATAACATAGGGTGCATCTGCTTTATCAGGGTCATACTTGAGTGCTACTGAATAGTGCTCCGGGTTAGTGATCACCACATCGGCTTTTGGCACTTCGGCCATCATTCGACGCTCTGCCATCTCCCGTTGCAATTGCCGGATACGGCTTTTAACTTCAGGCTTACCTTCAGTATCTTTGAACTCATCCCGGAGTTCTTGTTTGGTCATTTTTAGTTTTTTACGGGTATCCCAGATTTGAAACGGCACATCTATGGCCGCAATCAGTACCAAGCTGATACTCAGTAAAATAGCTGCCCAACCAATCAGCCATAAACTGGAAATAATGGCGTTATCAATAGATGCTCGACCTAGCTGCAATATTTGATTCTGCTCCCACAGTAATATCCCTATTGCAAAGCAGGCTACAACCACTACTTTGGCAATCGCCTTCAACAACTCAACTAAAGACCGAGCAGAGAACATGCGCTTTAAGCCAGCTAGTGGACTGATACGATTCAACTTAGGCTGAATGAGTTTGCCACTGAAAACCCAGCCACCAAGTAAAATTGGAGCCAAAATACCTGCTAACATCAACGCTAAAATTAACGGAAAAATCGCAAAAATAGCATCATTCAGCGAAGCACCTAAGAACTGCAGCATCGTAGCGGTATCAAATATTTTTTCTCGTTCTATATTAAAGTTCAGCCGCATAATCATAATTAGGTGACGCGCCAAAAATCCTGCTGACAGCACCAAACTCACTGAAGCGATGAGTAAAAGCGCCATAGTGCTTAGTTCTTTTGAGCGAGGAACCTGACCTTCTTTTTTAGCATCTTGCAGTCGTTTCTGGGTCGGTTCCTCGGTTTTTTCCTGACTGGAATCTTTTTCCTCAGCCATAGGCTATTCCGTGATTAATCCACGATTGAACACCTCAGCGTACATTATGCTACTGAGTCACTAAGTCTCTTAAAAAAAGTAATGCCTGCTCACTAAACGTTAAATATTGATCTAAAAACCCCGTCACCGTTATCCAAACAATAAACAGGCCAAACATTAATGCCATTGGAAATCCCAATGAAAAAATATTCAGCTGGGGCGCAGCCTTCGTCATCACCCCAAAGGTTAAATTAACAATCAGTAATGCAGTCATACCTGGTATGGCAATTAACATTGCACTGGAAAAAATCCAACTGAACCAAAGCACCAATCGCTCGATACTCCCTTCCGGTAACAAAAACCCTTCACTGACTGGCAGTGTATGAAAGCTTTCAACTAACACTTCAATAACCACAAGATGGCCATTAACCGCTAAAAACAGCAAAGTCGTCATCACCAAATAAAACTGCCCCAGTACAGTGACGGTAACCCCATTAGCCGGGTCATTCATCGACGCAAAGCCCAACCCCATCTGCATAGCAATCATTTGACCTGCCATAGCAAACAAATGAAAAAAAACCTGCAATGCAAATCCCATTAACGTACCAATCAACACCTGCTGCAGGTTAATCAGCCAAGCACTTAAGGAAAAAGGATCAACTTTCGGCATATCAGGTAGCATAGGCATTAACATGATAGTAACCGCTAAGGCCATCGCTAAACGCACACGGGCAGGCACCATTTGCGCACCAATGATAGGCATTACCATAAATAATGAGCTGATGCGAAATAGTGGCCAGAGAAAAGGGGTAATCCAGGTACTAATATCCTCAGCAGGCACTTGCAACATAGGGTTAACCAATGAGCCCTGGAATATTCAACATAAGGTTGTTAAAAAAATCCATTAGCTGACCTAGTAACCAAGGTCCTGTGACCATAATGGTCAGTAGTGTCACCAATAACCTTGGTAAGAAGCTTAATGTCTGTTCGTTAATTTGAGTCGCTGCCTGTAACGTACTGACAATCAAACCAATGATTAAGCTAGGCGTTACAATAACCGCCACCATTTGCACAATAAGAAACAAAGCATCTCGAAAAATATCAATTACCACTTCGGGTGTCATTTTTGATTCCTCTAAATGCCTTGCTTTACCGACAACGACAATATCTCAACGGCGAGCGGTTTATGCGTAAAATAGCTTATGCGCAAGACCACTAGGTTACGCCAAAACTCGTCGCTAATGTCCCCACAATCATGGCCCATCCATCAACCATCACAAATAACATAATTTTAAAGGGCAATGACACAATTAACGGTGATAACATCATCATCCCCATTGCCATTAAGACACTAGCCACCACTAAGTCAATAATTAAAAAAGGAATAAATAATAAAAACCCTATTTGAAAGGCTGTTTTTAATTCACTGGTTACAAAAGCAGGAATCAATATATTAAGTGGCACATCATCGACTGACTGAATATCTCCAACGTCAGCAATACGTACAAATAAATTAAGGTCCGTTTCTCGCGTCTGGGCTAACATAAACTCCCGAAAGGGTCCTACAGCAATTTTTAAAGCGTCTTGCGCAGGAACTTTTTCAGCTAAGTAGGGTTGTACTGCTTGTTCATTTACCTTATTTAATACGGGAGACATAATAAAAAACGTTAAGAACAGTGCCATACCCAATAATATTTGATTTGAGGGTGTTTGTTGTAAACCCAGCGCCTGTCGTAATATTGAAAAAACAATAATGATGCGCGCAAATGATGTCATCATAATCACAATAGCTGGCAAAAAAGACAGCAATGTCATTAGTGCCAACACTTGAATTGTCACAGAATACTCTTGTCCAGCAGGCGTATCAGTTACAGTTAAAATTGGAATTGTGGTAGGGGGAGCCGCACTGGCATAGGGTACAATCACTAACAACAATATCACTAGCAGTGTATTGTAAGGTAAGTTACTTACTATTCGGCTCAGTGGACTCATGTGTCCTCTTTGCTTAATAAATGCTAATTATTTAATTTAAAAAAAACACTCACAACACCTAACACAAGAGGTGTTTTTATACATTATCAGCTATTTTATTTAGTAATAATTAACTCAATGTCGCTGCTTAATCATTTCCATTAAGCGCTTTGAGAAATCATTATTCGCTTCTTGTTTCGTGGTGACGATTGGTTGATCAAATACATGAATCGTATTCATGCCGGCAGGCGAGATACCCAATAAAATTTGTTTATCGCCTATCTGCACTAACACTAACCGTTCTTTGCTACCAACAGACATGACAGCGAGATTTTTGATGACCGGGCTAGTCATCGGTTTGATGGCCCCAGTACGTTTAACCACCCAGGCAGCTGCAAAGATCACTAACAACACTACCGTTAACGCCAGTATAACTTGAATCAACATTCCCCAGGCTGTGGGTGGTGTTGTGGGCGCAGCCCAAATGCCTGACGAGTAAGTACAACACATTAAATAAAAAAAACTACGACGACGCATGCTCAATATTCTCTTAGTTAAACGAATAGAATCGGTTATACCTAAACGTCAAGTGTAGTGTGTATAATAAAACCTAACGTAATTTTTTTATCCGCTCCGTAGGACTAATTACATCCGTTAAACGTATACCAAACTTTTCATTAACCACCACTACTTCTCCATGAGCAATAAGTGTTCCATTCACCTTCACATCCAGTGGCTCCCCTGCTAATCGATCCAGCTCAATAACTGAACCTTGGTTGAGTTGCAGTAAGTTACGGATGGTAATATCCGTTCCCCCTACTTCCATACTGATAGTGACGGGTATATCCAAAATAACATCTAAATTGGGTCCTTCCTCTAGACTACGAATTTCAGTAGGCTCAGCAATATCCTCCAGTTCATCCATATCCATCGGCGAAGCCGTGGTTTGGAATAATTCATCAATATCTTCCTGACTGCCTTTATCTTCCGACTCCGCCAAGGCAGCAGCCCATTCATCCGCTAATGCTTGTTCATCACTCCCAGCACTTTCCTCACCATTGTCATCTTGGTCAACCGTCTCATCGGCTTCAGGGGTTTCTTCTGACATAGCCGTTGCTTGCGTATCAGAATCTTCCTGCTCTGCCTCGCCAGTATTTTCTACGTCAGTTTCAGGCTGTTCTTCTGTATTATCAGGATCATCTGCCATCCTTTAACTCCTGTAAGTCGACTGCAATGTTTTCAAGCAACCTTGTTTTATTTTTAACCGTGCAAAACGTTGTTATACCCTTCACGAAGGATTATTTAATGTCTTTCCCTAATACTTTGGTCGTTCAATTGCGCTGAGTACCTGCATTGCTAGCTTTTCTTTAGTAGCCCCCAACCGTGTCTTAAACACAGGAATATCATTCGCAGACAGAATAAAGTGCTTAGGCATTTCAAAGGGAATAATATCGCCTTCTTCCAGCTCAAGAATATCGCGCAAACGCATTTGGGTTTTCACAATGTTGGAGTTGACCTTAACATTAACGCCCAATATTTCTTCCCTTAAGGCTTTGACCCACCGCTCATCTCGATCATCCACATCACTTTGCACCCCAGCATCCAGTAACTCTCGGATGGGTTCAATCATTGAGTAAGGTAAGGTGACATGCATGTCACCCCCTCCTCCGTCCAGTTCAATGTGAAAAGTACTCACCACAATAACTTCGGAGGGACTGACTATATTCGCCAATGCCGGGTTAACTTCTGAGTTTATATACTCAAAATCAACCTTCATCACGGGTCCCCAGGCTTCCTTTAAGTCTATAAAAACCTGCCGAAGAACTATTTGTACAACACGGTTTTCTGTAGGCGTAAACTCACGCCCTTCAATCTTGGCATGCAGGCCCTCCCCCCCAAAAAAATTATCCACCAGCTTAAACACCAGCTTGGCATCTAAAATAAATAATGCCGTCCCCCGTAAAGGTTTCATTTTCACCAGATTTAAACTGGTAGGCACATAAAGGGTATGAACATACTCGCCAAACTTCATCACTTGTACACCACCCACAGAAACATCTGCACTCCGGCGTAGCATGTTGAACATACTGATACGGGTGTAACGAGCAAAACGTTCATTGATCATTTCTAAGGTGGGCATTCGCCCACGCACAATACGATCCTGGCTAGTCAAGTCATAAGACTTTATGCCATCAGGTGCCTCATCAGTTTCAGTATCGATGTCACCATCGTCTACCCCATGGAGGAGCGCATCAATTTCGTCTTGAGAGAGTAAATCTTGCATGGTGCAGTCCTCATTTAACGCTTACTACTGCATGACAAAACCAGTAAATAGTATGGTCTCAATCCCTGGCTTACCAATCTCCTGTTGCAACACCTGCTGTATTGATTCCGTAGCCTTCGTCTTTAACATCTCCTTGCCTTCAGCAGTCTGTAACGTTTGAAAATCCTCACTGGCAATTAACATCACCAAATTATTTCTAATTAAAGGCTCATGTTGCTTTACTGCCTCCATGGCCTCAGGATCCCTCCCCATTACGGTGATTGACAGTTGAGCATAACGTTGTCGACCACCTACCTGAAAATCAACGGTAAATGGCGGTTCCATGGCAAAGTAAATAGCGGGAGGCTTGACCGCTTTTTTGGAATCTTCAGAGGCTTCCTCCTCCCCTGCGGTTTCACCATTTCCCATCAACATAAACAGGGTGATCCCTGTCGCGCTGCCTAAAACGACAACCACCACAATGATAAAAATAATTAACTTCTTTTTTTTCCCACCAGACGCTTCATTATCTACTTCAGCTTCTGGATTTTCTGCCTCATCCTGATCTGCCATTTTTACGTCATTCCCTTAGTAGCTTATTGATAATGACTGTTTCATTACTATCAATAAGCATAGTGAAAAGTTGCTAATACGCTGTCTAAATAAGTTCATTATGAGTTTCCACTCTATAATCAAGCTTGGTAACTCTGTCAGAAGCCTATTTAGCGGCAAAAAAAGTGCCAACCGTTTTAAAGATTTCTCTCAATAACACAAGCATCTTTTTTAAGCATAGCACGCACTGACTGTCAGAGATTTGACAGTTTTTGGTTTCATGATTTGCACAGTCAATTTGCTAGCAATACTGCTTATATACCCTTCACGAACCATTTTTATGTGTGCTATCCATAGCGCACATAAAAACCCTTCGTTTTGGGTATAGCTTGTAACATAATTTTTGCCCATAACTATAAGCCGCGAATTACCTTCCTATGGGCTGCCACCAAAGTTTCATCAAATGTTAATTTATTGAAACAATACACTTTTCAAAACATTTGCTGTATACATGTAAAGAGCGGGATATACCTCTCTCCTCTATACTCTTCATAACAGTTATTCCCATAACAAAGAACTTTGGTTGGACTACAACTTATGACCGCTTACTTGACAGGGTTGATAGCGCTTTTTCTGACACTATCACTCCATGCTAAAGAGCTATTAGTCGTTACTGAAGAATGGCCACCTTACAATTATAAGAAAAATGATTTAATTACTGGTTACTCAACAGAAATAGTTAGAAACGTGCTAGAAAAAGCTAACATTAATTATACAATTCGCCTTTATCCATGGGCGAGAGCTTACGACCTTGCACTCAAAAATGAAAATGTACTGATTTACACTATCGTTCGGACCCCAGAGCGAGAATCACTATTTCAATGGTTAGGACCCATTTTACCTGGCAAAAAGTTTTATCTTTATAAATTAAAACACAGAAAAGATATTTCGCTTACAACAATAGATGATGCAAAAAACTTTAAAACAGCAATAATGCGCGATGATGTTACCCACCAGTTCCTAAACGCGCGTGGATTTGAAGATGAAAAACACCTAGACCTATCTGTCTCAGAAGAAATCAATATCAAGAAGCTTTTTAATGATCGTGTCGACCTTATTATTGGTAATGAAGAAAGTCTCCCCATTAGGATAAAAAATCTACAACTTGATTTTTCAAAAGTAGAACCCGCCATCTTTATGTTTGAGCATGGTTACTACATGGCACTGAGTGCTCAAACTGACGAGCGCCTGTTCAACCAACTCAATAACGCTATGAAGCAGGTTTTTACACCCAAATTCCAACAAACTCTGGCAGAGAAATACCAAGTTAAATTACTCTTCCCTACAAGTGAAAACTAAATATGCTTTACCTGTTAAGAATCATATTGTTTTTGATTATCTTACCAAACTATACTCTAATCGTTTAGATTTAATTATTGATGAAGACTTATACTTAAAAATACAACAATCGTTTAAAGAAGTATTCACCTTAGAGCTTCAACAATCCACTGCACATAAATACGGGATAACCTTGACACACTCACCTTAAAAAAGAGTTCAAACACCACGAACCCATCTCTGTCAATAGGATTAACCTTTGTATCTGGAATACTATACTTTGTGATTTATATAATCGTACCTCAATTCAAAGAAGTCTTCGATGCTTTTTGGTTCTGAACTACCGTCATTTACCTTGTTTGTAATGGATACTTATCGTTTTTATAGTATTTTTATATTAATAGGTGTAATACCTTGCATATTATTATTTATCAATCGTTCCTATGCATAAAAAAACAAAGGAAACTCTTCACAGTTGTAGTTTTTAACCTTGTGCTATCTTTCTTGATTTTATGTTTTGTGCTTGCTGGCTTATATTGGCCCATTTTCCAGCTAGGAAGCGTAGTATAGAGTCGTTATTTACTTAGCCCATTCATTTAATAATTTTTGTCTAAAAGACTATTTTAAGTCACTCTTACCAGTAATACCTAGCCTCTATGACATAATTCAAGACAAATGTGCTAATATTCAACTGCAATTAAAAAATACTTGTAATAATACTGATAAGGATATTGGAAATATGTGCACTGAATTTATCTTACCATCACAACTTTCACCCCAGTTAAAAGACTTTCCTTTTTCTGGTCGAACCATGGACTTCGAGTATAATTTTGACTGGACAGTAGCAGCAATTCCTGAAGAGACTAAACTACATGCTGTTGGTAGCCAGGATTTACCACTTGCCAAAAGGCTACCAGGTTATAAATGGGTGTCAAAATACGCTTATATAGGCGTAGGAATTAGCGCAGGAAAAAATGTATTAGGTAAAGTATTTGACTCTGTATTAGATTTACCCAGCAAAGTATCTGATGGCCTTAATACTGAAGGGCTTACAGCCGCAGCACTATGGTTGCCTGGCTCTGAATACCCTCAATTAGATAATGTGCCTAGTGATGATTATTCACTACTTTCAATGATGGATATCTGCTGCTGGGCTTTAAGTCAATATAAAAATATACCTGACTTAAAAGCAGACTTAGAAAAAATCAGCCAAGGAAAACCAATAAAAGATGGAACAAAACTCTATATCTGGGACCCACTACAGCTCAATGCTAACAGTACTGTAAACCTTATGCCTCTTCATTTTCAATTTCATGATAGGCAAGGGAATAGTTTATTGCTGGAATTTAGAAACGGAAAGCTAGAAATTACTGATAATACTGATTTAGGTGTTTTAACAAATGCGCCTTTTTATGATTGGCATTGTACAAACTTACAAAATTACTTAAACATCACTAATATCGAACCCAATAAAGAGGGCAAGCCCATTATTGGAATGCACGTTAAGGCGGCAGGAAATGGCAGCGGGACTATTGGGCTTAGTTCATCACCTTTACCAGCCGATCGCTTTCTTCGTACCGTACAAAGTTTAAACTTTGGTATTGACTGGCTTAAAGATAACAGTCAGTTTCCGAAAAAGTTACTAGCCTATGCAATCAATATTATAGCTGGTGTAGTCGTTGCACCAGGTGTATGTAAAACGAATCAAAATGAAGCCACTGGCGATTATACTCAATGGTGGGTAGTTCGTGATCCTATTGCAAAAGAGTTACATATAGCGACTTACGATAGTCTTGGAACATGGACAGTTCGTTTCAAAGACTTTAAGTTAAACTCAGGTAGTAAACCCATTTATCTTGACTTAAATGCAGCTACAGAAATGCCAACACTAAAACCATAAACAATACTAGGGCCTGTTAACACTGTCTGAATCACCACTGCCGTAGACTATTTTTTCGCCTAACAAGGCACATTTTTAGCCTAGCAAGGTACAACGAATGCCGTGTAGTCATTCGACACACAGGCCCTAATAAAAAACATGTTGAACTACATGGCCATCCAGGATGTTGGCCATGTCTCAAGCTAAGTTTGATTGATTACCTACAAAGGGGAATATCATATAAACTGAAAAATAATTGGACTGTCATTTTCAACACATTGTGTAATACCACTTTGCCTTCAGAGTTAAAACGATATCTGCTTTACTTCTATATGGATCAACATATTTCTTATAATTTTCTAATTCTGTATGAAGATTAATTCTTGAAAATTGTTCTGATTGCTTTCTCTTGATAATATCCGCCTCGTGTCTTATTTCCATCAAAAGTTCTTCAGAGGCACTTAAAAATATGGAATAACTGATATAAGGCAGCAGCTTTTCATGCATAGCATGTAAGCCTTCGATAACAAGCACTGAGCATAAAGTAATGACCTGTTTTGGCCCTACTGACATTCCAACTGAGTGATCATATTCAGCTTTCTCTATGGATTTACCTGCGAAAAACCCTTTCAAATCAGCTTCTATTTCATCTAAGTTATGTGCCTCTGGCTGATACCCACTTATTTTCTTTGCTATTCTTTTCTGTCTCGCCATTAAATAGGAGTCTAACCTGAGAACCTCAGCACTTAGCCCCAGTTTGCGCAACGCCTCTACCAGTTTACCAGATTGATAACTCTTACCCAAATCCGCTGCTCCACAGACAGCAACTACCATAGGTTTTTCTTTCCATTTTTCAGCTAATCTCTTTGCAAGCTTTTCAGTTAATTCCATTCTTTTCACCGATAAAAATGACAAGCGCTACCAAAACTTAACACGATGTATTGTGGTAAGGAGGTATTGGTTAAAGGACTTGGCTTTGTCACCTACATCATCTAGCCTCCATTATTTATCCCTCACATAATGTTCTTGCTGATCAGCTTGCAAGATTGATATGCCTTTACTATTCATTGGTAGTTAACGTTTATTCGTTTAAAATTGATTATACAGTAATCTCCCTACAGGAGACTTACACCTTATAAATACCATACTTTTTGTATGGTATACACAAATAGTAGGTTTACACAAATTTATGAAACTCAAACCTAGAGTTCCTTTTTTTGCAATCCAGCTTTGAACTCAGTTGTGCAGATTATAAAAATATCAGGCCTTCAGTTATGTGTTTCTTGATGATTCCAATTTTTTCTCAGGGAAACTTTTAACCATGTTGAATTTCCTGTTATTACTTCTGGGTGTAGCCTTGCTTACTGCTGGTGGCGAAGCATTGATACGAGGCTCATTGGCTGCTGCGAAGCGCTTGGGCGTTTCTCCTTTGCTTAGCGGTCTCGTTATCGTGGGCTTTGGCACATCTGCTCCAGAATTAGTTGTCTCTATTGATGCTGCTGTAAGTGGCCGACCTGATATCGCTATTGGCAACGTCGTTGGTAGTAATATCAGTAATATTTTTCTAATACTTGGAATATGCGCATTAATCACACCGCTTGCCGTCAAACCATTAGCACTGTTTAGGGATGCCACAACAGTTGTAGCAGCGAGTATACTGTTTTTGGTATTAGTGGGTGGAAGCGCCCTACAGCGAATGGATGCAGCAATTTTACTGCTAGCTTTACTAGTTTACCTGACGTGGGCCTACATGACCGAACGTTCCAGCTCCATACCTTCAGCAGAACTTCACAAAGCTGAAGCGGAAGAACTTTCCATAGTGCCCAGGTCGCTGTTATGGACTGTAGTCTCTGTGGTTATCGGGCTAATACTACTGATCGTAGGATCTCAAGTATTACTGACTGGGGCTGTGGGCGTTGCCCAATCCTATGGAGTTTCCCAAGCAGTAATTGGCTTGACGTTAGTAGCTGTTGGCACATCACTTCCCGAGCTTTCAATATCAGTCATTGCTGCAATCCGGCGACATGCTGATGTAGTAGTCGGCAACATACTCGGTAGCAATATCTTCAATTTATTAGGAATTCTTGGTGTATCAGCCCTCCTCCAGCCTCTCCCTGTTCCGGAGAGGATCTTACAGTTTGACCAGTGGGCAATGCTCGGTGCCGCTTTGCTTCTGATATTATTCTTATTTACAGGACGTCATCTAAACCGGTTGGAAGGGGGCCTACTGTTAATATTCTATGGTATTTATGTTGGACTGAGTTTCACTGTATTTGGCAGCTGATTTTGTGAAATAGTATCTGATCTTCCCGTTAGGAATAATTAAAGCACCCGAACAAGTATGCACTACAGGAAAGCGATACCATTCACCTGTCACATACTCCTAGTCCCAGGCAAAAGTGATGGACTAGCTGAGCATTTTAGCAAAAACTTATGGTTTTGCCCCTGTAGCTTAGTGTTTAACATCTTCGTTTAAGCTACTCTATTAAAATAAATGGAGTGTAATCTCAGAAGATTGCTAAATAGTCGTTAATAATAGTTTAACGTTAGACTTTAATATGAAGCTAATATTACTTCTCGGATTGTGCTCTTTAGTTTTAACGGCTAAAGCTGGGGATAAGGTAGTAAAAATAGCAACACTCAACGATTATGAACCATTTTGTTTCAGTCAAAAATTTGCAGTTGAAGTGATCCAGCCAGGAAAGAATTCAAAAAATCTTAAAGGTTACTCTTGGGATATCGTAAGAGAAAGCTATCACCATATGGGCTATACTATAGAACTCTATATACTACCATGGTCGAGAGCATTAGACTTTGTAAAAACAGGTAAAGTAGAACTACTATTTCCTACCGGCAAAAACAACTCAAGAAAAAAGATATTCAGATATTCAACTGAATATATAAATAAAGCTAACTTACTAATATATACACTACAAGAGAAAGCTCTTAACTGGAATGGTATTCAGAGCCTTAAAGGAATGACTATTGCTGTAAAAAAAGACTACAATTATGGTGATACTTTTAATGAGTCAAATTATTTCAAAAAGATTAACGTAAAAAAAATATCTCAAGGTTTCAAAGTACTCTTAGTAAACCGAGTTGATGGTTTTGCTGGATATGAAAAAAACTGGGATTATATAATTGCAAAAGAAAATATTAAAGGAGACTTTAAAAAATCACCTTACTTTGGATATGCCACTGAATTTGTTGTAGGTAAAAAAGAAAGTTCCTCTGTTAAGCAGCTGCTCAATATTTTTGATCAAGGGAAACGACACATAGATAAGATAGGGCTTACAGAAAAGATAAGACAACAATGGTTCCAGAAATGAAGGTGATGAGGCAGCGACACTCTTCAAACGAAAATCCCCATTAGATGAACTAGGGCCTGTTTTATAGATTATAAAGCGTCACCCCTTTTCGCCCTGACCCTCCTGCTGGTGCCGTAAAAACCTGTTCAATTTTTTGGGTATTAATATTAATCCGTTGAAAACCATTTCTTGAAATAAAAATCCAGTTTTCATGAATTCCCAAGATAGGTGAATCACTTAACGTGGTCAAATGTTGTTTAGTTTCAAGGTCAAGCAAATCATAGCCAAATGCCAGGTAACGACCGTCTTCTGAAACACTATTCAAATGTAATAACGATTGGGGTAAATAATCAAAGCTGCCAGACTTTACTTCATTGAAAAGTAAATCATAAACAATGTACTTTCCTTTTTTTATTGCAAAAAAATGCTTACCCTCATTAATTAAATACAACCCCGCATTTTTCTGATGCGCCACAATAGATAATGACTCTGTTTTAAGTGAGAATACTTTTGTTTCGTAGGCTCTATTGATCATCACCCGCTGGCTATCCGGATACCACGTAAAATGGGCAGAAGCCACTCCCTCATCGATTACTTTTCGCGCCCTAGTAGCTAAGTCCAATAATACAATTCGTTTTTTATCACTGATAAACGTATAGACTATATAACGATTATTCGGCGATCGAACGGGTTTTGATGAAACCACAACGGAGTGTCGATAATCGCCATATAACTCTTCAGCTGTCGCCACTTGTCGTAAATCAGAACCATCCAGTTTAATTGACCAAAGCGTTAACTGTCGGCGATTTTTCTCATGCGGGGGAATCCACAAAAATTGGATACGTGGTTGATCATAACTTGCAACGTTAGATAAAACCTCTAGTGGAACTTGTTGAAAAGCTGTATTTTCATGAAGGGTAAATTCACTCTCACGTTTTTCAGATGATTGACCTTCTATCTTTTTATCATTTTTGTCTGTGGTAGTGGTAGCTGGCTTATCTTGTTGAGCGTTATCACAAGCATTCATATATAAACAGCACCATACAATGATGATGTGTTTAACCCATAACAAACCGCTCGGTATTCGCATTAGGTACTCTTTACCCGATCAACTATGCTTACTAGCATTATAGAAAACGAAGAAACTGGATAGACTCGATTAACCGCCTTCATCTTCTCTCAAGGAAGAATGATATGTCAAAAACTAGCTTATCAATCTTCATTGCTATGCTGTTTTCCCTGACCAGCATGGCCAGTGATATTGTCATCCATCCTCGCGCCCAATCTCACAAAGATACCCGTTATTTAGACCTTATTACACTACTGCGTAAGGCTATGGATGAAACCACTCAGACTTTTGGTGACTACACTTTACACGCCGCTAAGCAAGTTGTTTCTGAAACCAAGTCTATAGAGCTGCTTGCCGCAGGTACCAATATTTTAACAGTCATATGGACATCATCCTCAGAAGAAAAAGAAAGCAAATTGACACCTATCAGAATACCTTTACGTAAAGGGATTCTCGGCTATCGACTCATTTTAGTCACCGAAAACACTCAAGAAAAACTCCACGATGTAGAGTCCTTAGATCAGCTCCGTGAATTTACCGTGGGCCAGGTTAAGGGCTGGGGAGATGTTGCTATCTATAAACATAATCAATTCACAGTGGCCACCAGTCCAACCTATGAATCATTATTTCAACTCGTAGCCACAGATAAAATTGCCTTATTTCCCCGAGGTATTAATGAAGTATTTAACGAATATCGCGCCCATAAAGGACGTTTTCCTCGTATTAAAATTGAAGAAAAATTACTTCTATATTACCCTTGGCCTTATTATTTTTTTGTTGCCAGAGAAAATGACAGGCTTGCCAAAAGAATAACCTCCGGTTTAGAAAAAATGATCAAAAATGGTAGCTTTGATGCCATCTTTAATCAGTTTCATCAAAAAGCAATCGAACAAGCTCGCCTTAGTGAACGGCAGCTTTTTGTTCTTGAAAATCCACTCTTACCCGCAAGAACACCGCTACAAAGGGAAGAGTTATGGTTAAAGTTAGCCGTATCCCCTGATGGGACACCCAATGAAAGTCAAGAAGTGACAACTGAGTAGATTTAAGGAGTCTGTTCATCTGATAGATTGCTTTTAATCACCCGTACTTTAAGTCCAGAAACGGCATCAGGTAAATGAGTTATCATCACCTGATCGCCAACCTGTAAAGCATCACTATGAATAAGCACTCTGGACTTTCCTTCAACTGACGTATTTCTACCCAGTAACCTGACTGGCACTCCCTGTAAAACCCCCTGCTTTACGCGATAAACCATATTATCGTTATAAATCGCTTGCGGCGGGAGTGCGGTAACATCATCTTGAGGAGGTAAATTAATTAATAACGACACAGGTCGGCCAATAGCAAGCCTTTGTGATGTACCTTCTATCTTAAAAAATGCATCTAAGCCCCCGCGCCCTTGCCTTACAGCATGTGCTAACCGTATCAAAGTAATAGGCAGTGACTGATTATCCAGCACCAACTTACCTGTGATGGTTTGCTGGCGATCCATTGCCTCTTGAATATCAGGCAGATAGCGCGATGGTAATTGCGCTCGTACCTCTATAGTTTCAGCATCGTAAAGCGTGACCAATGATTCACCAGTTAATACCCTGGCACCTGGCGCAGTATGTAAAGAGACAATTTTTGCCCGGTAAGGTGAGCGCACAATTGATCGCTCTATGTCCAGTTCTACTTGCATTTGCAGCGCTACAGCACGTTGTAGTTGTGCATTCAACTGTAAGAGACGGTGTGGATGATCGGCAATCTGAAAACGTATATTTGTTATATTCAACGCTTGCTGCGCAAACTGTCGACGAGCCTCATCAAGCTGGGTCTCTGAAGCGGCATTTTTACCACGTAACGACTGCTGCCGAGCGACACCGCGCTCAGCAATGGCTAACAAGGTTTGCTCATCCTTTAATCGTTGAAGATCCGCTTGATAGCGTTGCTGCTCTGCAGTAATACGCGCCTCAATATCTGCCACCTCAGCCTGCCGCTGTTTTAAGAGTAATTGCAAATCACGATCATCTAACTGCACTAAATGATCCCCCGGGTTAACACGATCACCTTCACGAACCTGCGTGGCTTTAACAAATGCAGTCACTGGTGCTGTCAGTTCTGTTTCATAGGGGGACTCCAGCACACCATAGAGTTCTATGACAGAAGACAATGCTTGTTTAAGCACTTGCTGGACTTTAATTTGGGTAATAATCGGTAGCTGTTCACGACGCTCAGGTGTCTTTGCTGTCCATTTTAATGCTGCAATAACACCAGCAGTCAACCCAACAAGAGCCGCAAAAAGGACAAATCGTTTCACCGCATTGTTGTACTTTTTGTTTCCATCCATGCAATAGCATCATACTTAATTTCTTTTGTTAACAATTACAAGCATAGCTGACTGCCTTTCTAGCGTCTGAACGACTGATTAGCCTTGTTAATTACCACCCCTCACTCGTTATAGCTTTCTACTATGACCAAATTTAAATAAATCAATTTAATTTATCCCACCAAAGGCTTCATACTTAAACCATCAGATCAACGATTGGTAACAACCTTTTATTAATCCAGTTTATAGCTGAGGAAAACCCATGTTAAACAATCAAGAAGGCTTAACAATCCCCAATATCAGTATTCAGGTCCGCGCAAATAATGAATGGCAAACACTGACAACAAATGACTTATTTCGAAATAAGCGTGTTATCGTATTTGGTTTGCCTGGAGCATTCACCCCCACTTGCTCATCCAGTCATTTACCTCGTTATGACGAGCTTGCACCTGTCTTCTTTGCTAATGGTGTTGACGACATATTATGTGTATCTGTGAATGATACTTTTGTCATGAATGCCTGGCAGCAAGACCAAAAACTACAACACGTTAAAATGCTACCTGATGGTAATGGTGCTTTAACAGAAGCCGTCGGAATGCTAGTGGATAAAAGCGACTTGGGATTTGGTAAACGAAGCTGGCGGTATGCCATGGTGGTTAATGATGGCGTTATCGAAAAAATGTTTATTGAGCCAGAAAAGCCTGGTGACCCCTTTGAAGTCTCAGATGCCGATACCATGCTCAATTATATATGCCCGCAAGCACAAGAGCCTGCGTACTATACCCTTTTCACCAAGGCTGGCTGCCCTCATTGTGCTCGTGCCAAAGCCATGCTTAACGAACGTGATTTAGCCTATGAGGAAATAATTGTACAACAAGCGGTAAGTCAACGTGGGTTAAAGGCGGTTACCGGTGAAAACACTGTGCCTCAGGTTTTTCTCAAAGGCCAGCATATTGGTGGGGCAGATCAACTGGCTGAATTCCTGGCTGACGCTTAAATGGTTAATGATTAGGATCGAAAGACAATATGGCCTGAGTTTTCAGGCCACAGAAACAGAACATACCCATACTGTAGTGTATGCCTCACATCAAGAGTAAGAACACCATGAGTAATGAAATATCAGTAGATGTTGCGATTATCGGATCAGGAACAGCAGGCCTCGGTGCCTATCGAGCAGCCAAAGCACATACTGACAGTGTTGTACTCATTGAATCGGGTGCTTATGGTACAACCTGCGCACGTGTGGGCTGTATGCCAAGCAAATTATTAATTGCTGCCGCTGAGGCTGTTCACCATGCAAGTCATACGGAACAGTTTGGGGTTTACACACAAGGTCCCGTTGCAATAAATGGCCGAGAAGTTATGGCAAGAGTTAAGCGGGAACGAGATCGCTTTGTAGGCTTTGTACTGGAGTCTGTGGAGGCCATTCCTGCTACGGATAAAATTAAAGGCCACGCTCGCTTTATAAATAAAGAAACCTTATTGGTTGACGACCACACAAAAATTACCGCCAAACGCATCGTTATCGCAACAGGGTCTCGCCCGTCCTATCCTGCAAGCTTCGCTGAACTAGGTGACCGCTTAATTATTAATGATGATGTATTTAACTGGGATGATTTACCCACTTCCGTCGCGGTATTTGGGACTGGCGTTATTGGCTTAGAGCTTGGCCAAGCACTTCATCGTCTAGGGGTCACGGTCCAGGTATTTGGCTTAGGTGGCGCGATTGGGCCACTCACTGATCCAGAATTACTGACTGAAGCTAATCAGTTATTGGCTGAAGAACTTGCCATTGATGCCGATGCCAATGTGACCCACATGAAGCGAGTCAATAACCAGGTTGTCATTTCTTTCAAAGATGCCCAAGGACATGAGCACACAGAGCATTTTGATTATGTACTTGCCGCCACAGGCCGTCGCCCCAATGTAGACCAGATTGGATTGGAAAATACAGAGGTAAGACTGAACAATCTGGGGATTCCTATCTTTGACCGGTTCACTCTACAGTGTGATGACCAACCTATCTTTATTGCTGGTGATGCTAACAATGATATTCCATTACTCCATGAGGCGGCGGATGAAGGCCGAATAGCGGGAGATAATGCTGGTCGCTATCCTGATATTCGAGCAGGGCAACGTCGGACAACTATTGGCGTCGTATTTTCAAACCCTCAAATTGCAGTAGTCGGCAGGTCTTATCAGCAACTGCAGGAGACTCATGGCCAATGTGGCTGTTTCGCGACAGGCAAAGTATCTTTTACTGACCAGGGCCGTAGTCGCGTGATGGGTATTAATAAGGGTAGCCTGCATGTCTATGGCGAAAATGGCACGGGCATCTTACTTGGTGCAGAAATAATCGGCCCTCGTGCAGAGCATCTAGCTCACCTACTTGCCTGGTCGATTCAACAGCGCTTAACGGTAGCTCAAATACTGGAAATGCCCTTCTATCACCCGGTTATTGAGGAAGGAGTGCGCACTGCACTTCGTGATCTGAATAGTAAATTACATCTTGGTCCAGCAATGATTAAACACTGCCTGGACTGTGGCCCAGGAGCATAAATCTTCTGGTAACAAACTCTTTGATATAACAACCAATAAAATGGATCTGTAGCGTTATACAGGTCCTGCACTTAAATGATCTACACTGAAAATATGAACTGACGTTTAAACGTATTATCTAGGTAATAAATCATGGCTAAAACTGCACAAAGTACCGCAACCAAGCAATTACCCATTTTAGTCAAAGATTACATGACAGCACACCACTTACCCTTCACCTGTGGTACACCTTTAAAAGTTGTACTTGATCGCTTGATGCGCGACCACCTAAGCGGCCTTCCAGTAATTAATGAAGACAAGGAGGTAATAGGTTTTGTGTCAGAACAGGATTGCATCAAACAGGTACTGCAATCATCTTATTTTTGTGACCAAAATGCGATTGTCAATGATGTCATGCGAACAGATGTCCTTACTGTTTCTCCCAAAGAAGATATTATTAATTTAGCTCAGCAAATGATAGCCCATAAACCCAAAGTATACCCCGTTGTTGAGAATAATAAGCTAGTCGGATTAATCACACGTACAGATATTCTCAGAGCGCTTGCTGAAAATATTACCCACTGTGTTTTTTAGCATTATTTTGAGCAGCCCTGGCATGATGAAGACTTAGTCAAGCTTCTAATTAAGCATACGACAAGTTAATTGTGTCAGGTTGATGTTTAGTAAGGTTACAGTTACAATCTTGTCACATTTTATATATACCCTTCGCTAAGGGTATATACCACTTTAGCAGTGGCCCAATTAAACTCTGGCTTAGTGTTTTGCCTTCATTATGAGTGGCTTATCGCAAGGAAAGGGTTATACCGTAAATATGATTCATCGAGCAATGGATAGCATTCTTTCCTTAACTGTTTATTTACTTCAAGGAGCATAAGCATAACCGTTGCTTACACAGAAGAGAAAAAAATGGGTTTGTTTAGATTTAGCCGACTAGTGCTTGCACAACACGTTTCTCTTGCAGTATGTACTTTCATTATTATTGTGTTATTTATCCAGGTATCATCTCCTGTATTACTTTTAACGTTATCTCTCCTTATCGTTGCACAGACACTCGGTATTATTGATCAATTACGTTCACGTCAACACCACCCCATTCATACATCATTGAAAAATAAAGCGAAGACAGCACCATTTATATCCCGCTTTTTTTCTTTTAAAAAGCAAGAGCCTGATCAGCCTAAGCTTAAAAATTTTACTACTGCTATTTTCACCATAAACGACAATAATACATTAACACCACTCAATAGATACGCGAATTTTCTTCTTCATCATACCAGTCTTATTAACCAGCAATCGTCAATAAGCCAAGTGGCCACTGCCATAAAACCGGGTGACAATACCTTAGTATCCTTAACCAATAGCCAAACCACATTACCATTACAGGCTATACTAGAGCCTTCGAATTCTCATATTGCTCAACCTGCGCCTAATAAGCACCAGACTTTATCAATAACCCCTATTCCTCCTCAACTACAAAAAATACAACAGGAAACGTCTCTACAGCTACTTCGCTTTATTAAACATGAGCTTATCAATATCACAACCCCTATCAGCTCTCTCAGTGAAGTACTCGTGATACTCATTCAAAAGCTAACTACACCTGGCACGGTAACTGATCATGAAGTAGCCAAGAATAAACCGGCAATACATGATATCCTTCTTGCCGTAGATACTATTCAAAAAAGTGCAATTCAGCTTAAGACATTTACTAAAAACCTAAACAGCCAGGATTTTTTAGACAAGTTTATGAATACTATACCCAAAAATTGATTCATGAAGAGTATACTAAACATGTTTAAATCTCATCAAAATAAAAAATAGTTATCGTATACAAGGGATACTATTTACAGGATAATAAAAAGGATAAAAGTATGATGAGACGCTTAATGTCATTCATAACCAAGTTAACCACGCAACAACAATCAACGGCAGTCCATAACAAGAATAAGAGCTTAACTAAAAAGCATAGCGTATTATCGTTGCAGGCTTTTACCCTATTACTTGCTAACCTGATAAATACTCCACAATCAATTGCGATTACTGATCCTCTTTCAAACACTGAAGCTTCACGTTCTGCACCCAAAAAACTATGCCTGACAGGTACCTCAGTAAAAACCAGCCCTGCTTATGGTGAAGCATTTATAAATGGCGCTAAACTAGGGCTTATGCAAGAAAAAGACAACCGTACAGCCCTAGAGGTCCATTTTTTTAATCCATCCCCCTTAGGAAGCATTAAAGCTACAAAGAAAATGATTTCTTCTGATTGTGACGGAATTATTGGCTTTGACAGCGCCAACGATATTATCCCAGTAAGAGATTTATTCGAAAAACACAAAATTCCACTTATCTCTCTTTATACCCCCATCACTACAGAAATAAACAAACCTTATATTTTCTCAATGCAGCGCCCCATTGTAGACAACGTCCAGCACATTCTTAATAATCTTAATAGCCAACATGCATTTAACAACATATTACTCATCACCTCTATTGACAAATCGAGAATGAGAGATTATCAAAAAGCCTTTAAAGCCCAGCTCATTGCAAATAAACAGTCATTTACAGACATTAGTATTACTGAAATTAATCCCACGATTGAAAATATTATCCCATTATTTGAAAAAGAGCATAAACCCGATTTAGTCATTCTACTGACAAGATCCAGCTTATCCGCTAAAATTGTAAATTATATTCAGCAGAATTACCCAAAGCACCAAACAACCTACATTGGCACTGTCAGCTGGGGATCCAGCAAGTTTCAGCCATTCTTTGATCGTCTTAAAGATAAAAGCATTACAGCCTACTTTACCCGCCAAAACACTTACTTCGATCCAGACCCTAAATTCCAAGCAGTCATTGATCAGTATCGTTTGACCTATCGCAAAGAGCCAATGGTTATTTCTCTGTTGGCTTACGACGCAGCACGTATTTTTAATCGTTATTTTGTCAACAAGACTCCCTCCTCCCAAAGTAACCCATTCACGGGAATCAGTTATCAAGGAGTAACAGGTGTTGAATTCAGCACAGAGGGTAATTTAACCTATCACAAGCTATTTACCATGAAAGTGACACCAGGTGGGTACAGACTCAGTGAGTAAGTCGTCACAAAAAAAATCTATCGTTTGGATTAGTGTTGTTTTTTTCTTATCATTAATTATTATTCAAACAGCACTGATTACCTTTGCTATTATTATAGGATTAAAGCTGCAAAAGCAGGAAGTCATCAACCGAGCTGCCAACTTTGTTAACTTTCTTGATAATAACACTAAAGAAGAAATTATTCTCCAAGTCATCTCCAATAATTATCAGGCACTTGAATTTATAAAATTCAATATTCTTGCTCACTCCAACTTAACAGGTTTAGCGATTGGCAATAAAAAAGTTGTCGAAAACTGGCTTATAGACAGAGCGCACTGTCAAATCAATCCTCATCAACCTACGACTTGTCACAACGAAAAAACTAATACGTTTATTGGCATTAACCCTATTGTATACGACCAGAAAACAATTTCTTATGTTGCAAAAGAAATCGCTTTACCTTTAGAAATTGGCTCAAATAGTGTTTTTTGGCTTTGCATTACGATCATCATTACTTTCCTGGTTAATATTAATGGCATTCTATTTTTTTATAAAAAATACGTCATTCATGATATAAACAAACTGGTAAATACTTTTGACGGTTTGCATATAAAAAAAACAACAACGTTTAATGTACTGGAATACAACATTGTTTACGACAAACTTCTTGAGTTTCAAGCTAACTTAAATAAAGCCAATAGAAAAATAGCAAAAGCCAGAAGCTACCACACCATGGTACAAACCACTCAAATGCTTGCCCATGATGTTCGTAAACCTTTTACATTACTCAATACAGTGATTGAGCTGATATCCAGTATCGATAATATTTATGAAATCAAGTCTATTTTAAAAAAGAGCATTACTCCCATACATGCAGCGCTTGATAACGTAAATAGTATGATTCACGATATTATGGAGATTGGCAATCCACAATCACCACTGACCCAGAAGAAAACTGATCTCAAAAAAATATTACATCAAACACTCATTGAACAATTTCGATACAATAATAATTTAAATATTGAGCTTACCTATAATTTACAGCATTCACACAAGCTGAATATAGACCCCAACCGAATTATTCGAGTCCTTAGCAATATTATTTCTAACGCATGTGAGCATATGAAGGGAACAGGACATATATGGTTTTTATCAAAAGAAATCGATAAAGGTTGGGTCGAAATCACCATTGGCAATAGTAATAGCTACGTCCCCAGAGAGTTTTTTTCAAAAATATTTGATCCTTTTTTCTCTCTCAATAAAAACAATGGCACTGGCTTAGGACTAGCCATTACTAAAAAAATCGTTGAAGCCCATGGCGGGCAGATTAATGTACATTCAACAAAAGAAACAGGTACTGAATTTACCTTTACCTTACCTGCGAGTGATGAGCTTGCAATACAAACCATGGAAAAACTACTTTGTTCAAGCAAAGATTACTATTCCCATCATGCGATTAAGCTTTCAGAAAACACTCAAACTCATACGCCTAACCAACATGATGATAAATACATTGAACAAGAATTATGCAAAAAATTAAACCAGAACCATTCTATTCGTATCGTGATTATTGATGATGAGCCAGTCTATCGAGACTATATTAAAGAATATATCAGCTCCTCACGTAATCTTAGTCAACATATCACTATTGATGTATTTGATACTACAGAGCAAGCTCTACGCCATGAGTCCATCCTTCACCAATGCGATATCATTATTCTGGATATTGACTTTGGCAATAATTACATGAGCGGCCTTAACGCTGCACCTATTTTAAAAACACGTTATCCAGCGACTATACTTTGTATTCACTCAAATCGTTATGCCCTTGAGCTGCAAAAAAAGATATCAGAAACAGGGGCAGATTTATCCATACCCAAACCCATGACACGCACTCACCTTCTCAAGTTGCTTGATACCATTTACCAGTCTAAAACTACCAATACAACACCTGTTATTAACTCATCTCTCACAACGATACCGGTACCTGATACCAGGAGTCCAATAGCACAAGGCGCAGAACAGCAGCCACACACTATTCCGCTTTATTTTCACCCTGATTTTGTACAAATTGAGGATGACTCTTTAATTCGGACCTGTTGGGAAATTAATGCCAGCCAATATAACCTGAAAGGTGTTGCTTATGCTTCCTATCAACAACTACAAAACACAGTAGCCAACATCCCTCCAGATACACCTGTTTTTATTGATGTGCACTTATTAAATAGTGATAAGAATGGATTGGAAATTGCCGAAGAACTCCATGAACGAGGATTTACAGAACTATATTTAGCAACCGGTAACAGTGAACATGAATTATCTGTCCCTCACTGGATCAAACGCGTTATTGGCAAAGAATTTCCCATTGACTTTCTTCGCTATGGACAAAAATCACCAGGCAAACTAGCTAATCAACAAGGATATTAAAAGTGCCGAGCAACCACTAATAATAATGCCCCATACCGCAAGTGACTTCTTGTATTGGTGCTTTGTTAAACCAATGATACCTAATACCAGTGCGACTAAATTTAGCAGTATACCTGCAAGTATTACGGCTCCCAGATAATTAGCCTCTCGTATGTCAGAGCCAAGATCTGTACTTGACGCCCCCACCCAACCAAGAAAAACAACACCACTCACAATCACTAAAATTGCAAGCGAAAAAGATAATATTCCAAAAATAGATTGTTTAGTGGCCATTACCATCAATGCCTTAGATTAATTGTCGATTTCCATGCGCACTAAAAAAGTTCCTAAGCTTCTACTACAACTTTTGGAGGGAAAACGTCGCGCGCTCCCCCCACTATCCTGAGCTGTTTACACCATATCGGGATATGGGTTTTGCAGGTTTAAGTCAACTGTTTTTTCATAACCTGGAACACTGACAGCAGTAGCTGTATAGCCAAGCTCATTACCCTCAATAACGCCTTCACCAAAACGGTATATTGGTGATCGGTTACCTGAAATACACGCATTATCGTAGTCTGAAGTAGCCGCTTGTACCTGCTCATTTCGTTGCCAATATGCCGTCATTGTAGACTGTCCATGTTTCTTTTGGAGCATATTAGTGACCACATGAGGTGCTAATACGGCTGCCGATGCATTATTACCGCCAAACCCTTTTGCATTGATAAAGGCAACATCCAGATCATCAACTGGCACCTGTAAATGATCCAATAAAATCTGTAGATTATCCTGATAAACATCATCTGCAACCTGATTAATCGTAGTAATACCAGGAATAATACCTTCAGCCCAAACCCCAAGTGCTACAGCCAGCTGGTCACCTGCAGCCACACCCAAAGAGTGCCCAACATACGACTTAATCGCGGTAACTGGCCACTGTGTAATACCAAAGGTTTTTGCTGTTTCACTTAATATATGAGACTCAGTGATGCGGTTTTGCGGTGTGCCTGTTCCATGTGCTAACACATAGCTTTTAGGTAGCGCAGATCCACCCAAAATAGACCGCGCACAAGCCACAGCTTTTGCCATAGTTAAATAGTTACCTGCACCGGGACCCGAAATTGATTTTTTATAACCATCGGCATTTACAAAAATATCACCAATTGCACCATAAATAGTCGCGCCTAATTCAACGGCTAACTCATCATCACATAACACAAAAAACTGTGCTGATTCTGCCAGTGTAAAACCACAGTTATGACCAAAAGGGCGACACGCGCGACGATGATTAACAGGTGCATCGGTTGCCAGCCCGTCCAGCTGATTTAAACCTTGATCAGTCGCCAGCGCCCCCATCGTAGCGTAACCATCAAATACTTCTGGCAGCAATGGCGCTTCAGCGTTACCCACTATCACTAACCGATGCTTACCACTACGAATGGCATCAATACCCTGGCTGAGGTTGTACAGCAGCGTCGCACAAGCCCCCATGTTGGTTCCAGTCCCCCCCAAACTCCCGACTACATAGGCATTAATAAAGTCAGCAGGCATTTCTGCAAAACCCAGTGGGCACTGTTTTGAAGTCACTCGTTTGCCCAATAACCGAGCCTGCATCATCCCGCCATTACCATTGTAATCTAGCTGGCTCATACTACTGCCCGCATAGACTGCAATTTGGTCTGGCGCTAAAAAGCGGCCAATGTTTTCCCAGTCAAAACCCAACGAATGAATAGCATCAGAAGCCCCATAGATAGAAAGCTGCAAGCCTCGGGGATGATTCCTGGAAGGGTAAAGGTTTGCTGGGTCAAAACCCATCGGCAACTGTCCAGCACTATTGACTATTGCTTGCCGGAAAGCAGGTTGTAAAAGTGTTTCAGCAGACTCTAGCGCGACATGACTGACTCCACCCTCTTCTTTAACTACGCGCCAATGGCTGGGTAAAGGGTTAGGTAACTGACGCGTTTTGACTTGAATAATACTACCTGCCAGCAAACCTAGCTTTTGATGGTGCGATATCGCGCTAGGATCGAATAAGTTTGACTCCAGCTTACGTATAAGGGTGTGAGACTCTATAAACTGACGATCTAACGCATCTGCTGATAAATTCATCAGCTGAGCAAGACTGGCAAGAGTCGTTTGTTGTGAATCAGCAGACAGCGCATCCAGAACCAAACGACGATAGCCATGATGCATAGACGTGCGGCCAGCGGGGTTTATCCCCCCCATGCCAATAATCACTGGAAGTCTGGACAAAGCACTCTCCTTAAATCAACAGCTCATCACTAAGGGGGGTACCTCTTTAAATAGTAATATTTTCGTGATAGCTAGACAGTATTTGATCTAAAACCAAAATGCATAAAACACACATGATGACCTGAGCTTACGGAGTATCACAGCTATCACGGAAAGAGAACATTTTTAGAGGTGCCCAAGGTATAAAACTCAATGTACAACTTAGCATTAGTGTAAAAGCAGTTACCTAAAGCGATCTGGATTTTTTGGCCAAATTATCGGACTATATCGCCAGCCACATACAGTACTTTATCAAAGCCTATTGTCCACCACTGCATTATGCGTCAGGTTCAACCATGTCAACCCACATTACCGTATTAGCGCTGCCTCATATGCTGGGGACAAGTATTACGCTACCGATGGAAATACTTCATGCAGCTAATGCTAATCTTGTTGCCAGCCATCATCGACAAAACCTGTTCAAAGTCACTTTGGCTGGCCAGGCAGTTGCTCCTATTACCATCACTGGCGGCTTAACCATCACCCCTCAAACCAGTATTGAACTTATTGATAAAACAGATTGCATAGTTATTCCCGGCCTTTGGAGAAACCCCCAGCGAAGCCTAAGAAAGCTACAACCACTGATCCAATGGCTCACCAAGCAGTATCACCAAGGAGCAACGCTGTGTGCAGCGGGTACCGGCGTAAGCCTTATTGCAGAAGCTGGACTACTTGATAACAAACCTGCTACTACTCACTGGTTTTACTTTGACAGTTTTCAAAAGCACTACCCCAAAGTTCAATTACAGCAACATCACCTCATCACCCAGGCGGGACGCATCTACTGTGCTGGCAGTGTGAACTCTATGGCTGACCTCATGATCCACTTTGTCGGGGTCGTTTGTGGACAATCCATTGCAACCCGAGTTGAGCAGCAGTTTTCTCAGGAAATTCGACGCTCTTTTGAGTCGGTTCACTACTCATTTACAGATAACCGAAACTACTCTGATGAAACAGTACTGCAGGCACAGCTATGGCTTCAGCAACACTATCAGCAAGACGTAATATGGTCAGTGCTAGCCAGCCAGTTACAAGTCAGTCTACGCACCTTTAACCGACGTTTTCGGCAAGCCACTAATCAGACACCCACAGGCTATCTACGAAAGCTGCGCTTATCAGCAGCAAAAGAACTCCTTCAGCAATCTAATTTAACCATCGCTGAAATTAGTGATTTGGTAGGGTTTAAAGATGAAAGCTATTTCGCCCGCTGTTTTAAACAGCAATTTTTATTAAGTCCCTCAGATTTTAAACGTTCTGTACGGGGCAAGCTTTTTTCACTGTCAACGATCGCTGATTCTACCTCATCTTCAGGTACCGGATCATAACCTCCGGGATGCCAGGGATGGCAACGGAGCAAACGGCGAAGTGTCAACCAGAGACCATAGCCAAGGCCATGTTGAAGTAATGCCTGCTCAGCATAGTGGGAACAACTTGGGTAAAACCGACAGTTATTACCAAGCAGTGGACTAATCAACCAACGATAAATTTTTAATAAACCGAGCAGAAGATACTTCATTAAGCCAGCTTTTATTTATTTAGCGACATGCCGCCAAGTATAACGCAGGCTCAAAAGTAAACCCAGCGCATAGAATATCAATAAGCTATTAACGTTGATGAAGGGGTTGCAGATACTGCCACAGTTGTTCCTTGGTGGATGCATTAAATGTATGAACATACAACTCGCTGCCAGGTCCACTTGCAACGATCTGCTGAGGCTCTTTTAGGTCAAATGCTCCCTGCAATTTAGCTTTCAAAACCATTCCCCTATTTTTAGTGGATAGCCAATAAGGTAATGTTTGTTTAGGGTGGTCCGATGCGATTTTCATCGCGTCACTATGTGCTTCAGTTGGTGCCTCGTCCTGGGTATAGCCAATTATTTTTTCATTACTGTCAATGGCTGTATTTAATGTAAGCGCAGTAACATCAGCACTACTAAACATCAACTGCAGATCGACTTGTTGTCGATTAATGGCCTTAAACAGCAAGTTATAGTCATAGTACTGGCCATTTGGACAAAACACTTTACCCATCACCTGTAGTTGTTTTTTCCGCCGAGCAAACCCGTAAATAAACTGCTGCTGACATGTCTGAGCAACAACGGGCAGCTGATTTTCCTGAAGCATTTTTGGAATGGCTTTGAGTGTCACAAACCCCAATCCAGGCTGATTCTGCCATAATACTTTTTTATGCTTAGGATCAAAGACAGACAGTCCCCCACCTTGTGCCGTATTCCACTCAATCACAAAGTCACCTAATGGAAATTGCTGTGCCGCAAAAAGGACAGGTGAATAGTGCAGTTGCCGCTGTTTAAACAATTGTTCTGCAACCCTTGCCTGGTACCAAAGCCCGGCAGCTGCCAACATACCTAATACACCAACAACTAAAATAGCCCCATAGACGATAGGTTGGTGGAACCCGCTACGACTCAACATGTATCACCTGTAAGCCGTTGATAGGTAGCGAGTAAACCTGCAGGAAAGCGGCGCGGCTTACCTTGAAGTGTTACACAGTTATAGGTACTGACAGCACGCAGGATTGTTTCCTTATCTTTGGTGCGCACTAATTGAAATGTTCGCTGCAATGCCCAACGTTCGTCGCAACGAGTAATCCACGTCGCAAGCTGTAGATGATCCCCAAGATAAGCGGGCAGTAAATAATCCAAACAGTGCTGCTTAACAACCATTGCACACTGCCACTGTTGATAGTCATGAAGGCTAATCCCTTCTGCAGCAATTTGACGCCATGCGACTTCCTGCAACCAGTTAACATATACAGCATTATTGACATGTCCATAGTGATCAATTGCATCGGCTTGCACTAAAATTGACATGACAAAAGGTTTGGGAAAGTCCCAAATTTCAGTCTCACCCATGATTCACTTCGCTAATACTTCGTGATAATACAGGCCATTTTTCTACAATTTGTCCCCGCCTGACAATCAGCAAGTCCTCAAATTCCAACATTACTGCTTCACTTTGTTGAGGACGAAAAAAAACAAAATCATCCATGGTCAAAGCAGTTCGAGAAGAACTTGTCAGAATTTCCTGATTAGAGCTTCGTCCATAAAGACGATTCAGGCTCAACCCTCCTGGTGCTTCAGGTATCGCTTTCCAAAATCCCCCATAAATAAACAGCGCCTGTCGCCAGTTAGGGTTCCACCAGCCAATGGTTTTAGACAGCTTCTCTAAAAAGGGTAGCTCAAACTGATTCAGTTTTTTTAATACCGGTGTTGCAATAAAGTAGGCAGCCTGATGGCCACGCAACCAGGGCCGCTCAAAGTCCTTAGGCATGAGCAAGGCTGAACCAACACTTATATCATTAAATAACGATATATTTTGGTACAGCATATAAGTTTGACTACCCGCACCATTTAACGTCAGCTGGTCATGCCATAAGTTAGGAAACTGCTGCTGTATAAAGCTAACGAGTTGCGTAAAACGCTTAGCGACTTCATCCCTTGCTCTTAATAGCTGTTGCTGTTTTCGCCAAGGTAATGAGGGCAACTTCGCTATGTGGGCCTCATATCCCATTAAACCACTGAAGTTAAGATAACGTGGGTGATCAGCAATAAGCCCCAGCAATACTGAAAGCTCAGCAGCAGAACTTACGCCACCGCGATGCAAGCCAATATCCACTTCCACATTTATGTTTAACTTGATGTTTTGCTGCCGTGCAAAACGCAGGTATTGCCTTAGTCGCTCAGGACTATCGATTAACCACTGAATTTGGTGGAGACGATGCTTTTGGTCATCATCACAGGTATGCCAAAACTTCATGATAGCCGCAATGGGTAATGGCTTACCCAATAAAAAATCTACATCATGATAATACCGATGCAAAAAAGACAAAAAAGGCCGATGGAAAACCATCAATCGACGACTACCTGTTCGCTCCATCAGGTAATTAATCAGAGGTAAACAAGGAATAGACTTTACGACTAAACGGAGTTTGGTTTTCCCATTTAGCCGCTGTTGAACAGACTCAAGATTACTATCGACGGTATCCAAGTCGACCAGCTGAGAAGGTTGTCCTCCTGCTTTCTTTTGGAGCTGCTGATTTAGTAAAGAAAAATATTGATTATAAGGTTTTCCCCTGTCTTTGGGGCGAAGCAAAAATGACAAAATAATTAACAGTAGAATCCATTCCATTAGGGTGCTCCTCGAATTAATAATGCTGGAAAAGTGCAAACTAAATGAGGGATTACTTAATATACCCAAAACGAAGGTTTTTTAGGGGCGGCTGTCAAGCGATGAATCCCCTGGGCAAGTTTACTGCTGTGAAACTTGCGGTAGCCACTTTAATTGATATAACAGCGCTGCTGGGCGGTTATATTAATAAGTGACTGGGGCGAAGAGCGCTGGCAACAAACCCTAAAAATGATTCGTGAAGGGTATAATTAACCCTGTGTTGCACTTACTGTAGTAAGCACATAACCTGTTGAGTATCATCCGTAATAATCAACGTTAAAAACTGGCTTCAGAATACGTGAGTTCTTGCTTAATTCAACCTGAAAAAAACTTCCCCCACTGAAAAAGGTTGGCTTAATATACAAAAAGCGCTGGCAAAATGCTCAGCGCTTTTTTTGATATTTCTAAAGCAGTTCTATGCTAGATCAACTCTAGTACCACTCAATCATTGAGTCATCTAAAGCAAGTCCAAACACAGACCTAAAACACAATGTTACTGATCACCAAAGCTGGTACCTACTAAGCGAGCGGTTTCAACCCAAGCATGGTCAACAGGCACACGGTTTGTCGTATTTGCAACTTCTTCAATTGCCACAGGAACAATTTCTTGCCCTTTCACTGCAACCATGTTGCCGAACTTTTCTTCATGAATCATTCTGGCACAAGCTGTTCCTAAACGAGTTGCTAATAAACGGTCGAAAGAAGAAGGCGTTCCACCACGCTGCAAGTGACCTAAAATTGTTAAGCGAGATTCTTGGCCCGTAATTTCCTCGATTTCTTGAGTCAGTTTCACACTATGACCAACTCGCGCACCTTCTAAACGGCGAATCTTTTCTTCCAGTTGATCTCGCTCTTGCTCACCTTCTGTCGCAGCCAGCTGCTTTTTAAGCTCTGCTACAACTTTTGCGTCTTCTTTAGTAATCGCACCTTCAGCAACAGCAACGATACTAAAACGCTTACCAGCGCGAGCACGGCGTTTAATGGCCGCAGAGATCATGTTCACATCGTAGGGTATTTCTGGCAGCAGAATAACATCCGCACCACCCGCAATACCTGCACCCAAGGTCAACCAACCCGCAGAGTTACCCATGATTTCTACAACCATTACCCGGTGGTGACTGGTTGCAGTAGAGTGCAAACGGTCAATAGCTTCAGTGGCAATACCCAGGGCTGTATTAAAACCAAATGTTACGTCTGTGCATGCAATGTCATTGTCGATCGTTTTAGGCATGGTGACCACATTCAAGCCAGCTTCTTTTAAACGCATTGCATTTTTATGAGTACCATCGCCACCCAGGCAAACCAGTGCATCAAGGTGGTGACGATTATAGGTAGCAACAATTTCATCGGTCATTTCTCTGGTACGCGCAGGTGTATCACGACTTGTACCCAAGATAGTTCCGCCATCAACGAGAATGCCAGAAAGTGTTTTTCTGTTTAACTCTAAAGTCCGGTCTTGTGCCATACCACGAAAACCGTCCAGAAAACCGACAAATTGCATGTCATATTGATTTTGGCCCGCCCGAACCAAACCACGAATAGCCGCATTTAATCCAGGACAGTCACCGCCACTGGTGAGAACGCCAATAAATTTAGACATACGTAAAGGACCTCCAAACACTTATATAACTAATACTTATGAAACGGTAGTCTGATTGGCACGAAAGAACTTGATAGTCTTTTTTTAATGATAATTGTCTTTTTAGCATCAGACGGAAAAAACTTCTAACGGACTCTAAGGAACAATGGTTCAAGTTTTCGATACGTATGTGGCTGATTTCTGTCGATAGCCGCAATTATATCTATCGCATCGTTAGCGACAACTTTAAAACTCATTAATACTGAGCTAAAGCAACATATTGCATATCAGAAAAATATTTTTATCTATTGCAAACACTCAAAATAAAGGGAAATACAACAGTTGGATAACATTAAATAGATAATATTACATAGTGTATTGTTCATTAACAAAACGTATCAGGCACTAAATACCCAAGCAAATACCCATTTCTTTTGCTGTTTGTACCCAGGAGTGATTTTCAGGTACACGTTTCTTTTCCAAAACAACCTGCTCGAGAGGAACAGGTACTAATGACTCTCCATTAACCGCAACCATTACACCAAACTGGTTTTGTTGAATTAATTGAGCAGCCGTTGCACCTAAATGTGTTGCCAGTAAACGGTCACCGGCAGAAGGTGTTCCGCCCCGTTGCAAATGGCCTAATATGGTCAACCTTGATTCTTGTCCTGTGAGCTTTTCTACCTGCTCTGTCAGCCACAGGCTATGATCGGCATGTTGATTGGCAATGGCTTTAATTTGCTGCTTTAGCGCTTTTCTCTCAGCCTTATCCTCGATAGTACTGCGCTGCTGCTCCAAGGCCGTTAAACGCTGAGCTTCTTCAACGGTTAATGCCCCCTCAGCATAGGCAATAATACTAAACCGTTTACTGGAGCGAACCCGGCGCTTAATGGCTTCCGCCACTACTTCTAGTCGATAAGGTAACTCGGGTAATAAGATGACATCAGCCCCTCCGGCAATGCCCGCCCCTAACGCTAACCAGCCAGCATTATGCCCCATAATTTCGACCACAATAACCCGGTGGTGACTGGTAGCGGTGGTATGTAAACGATCTATGGCCTGCGTAGCAATACCTAACGCTGTATCAAAACCAAAGGTCACATCGGTTATTGCGACATCATTATCAATGGTTTTTGGCAGTGTAATCACATTGAGTCCAGCTTGTTTTAAGCGCAGAGCATTTTTTTGGGTTCCTCCACCACCGATACAAACTAGTCCATCTAAGTGATTTCGATGGTAGTTTTCAACAATGGTCTCTGTCATATCGATGACTTTGTTACCAATGGGCATCTTATGTGGTTTATCGCGGCTGGTACCTAAAATAGTCCCTCCATCCGTCAAAATCCCTGAGAGGACTTGATCATTCAGCTCAATGGTTCTATCCAGTGCTATGCCTCGAAAACCATCTTTAAACCCGATAAACTCCATACCATAGCCATACTGGCCCGCCTTAACCACTCCACGAATTGCAGCGTTTAGACCAGGACAATCTCCACCACTTGTTAAAATGCCAATGTGTTTGGTCATTTACAGCCCCTGCGTTTGCGTGTTGTTTATACCCTTGGCGAAGGGTATGCCTCAAACAAAGAAAACAATTACTGATAATTAAAGTACAAAGTTAAGCTTTTGCTGGTGAAAAAACAAAAAACCATGTTCAACGACTGCTGAACATGGTTTGACACTACCTATCGTATAAAAAGCACTAAGGTGATGACAAGTCAGTCATACCACAAGTTAGCGAATAAATATTCATTCACTTAATAATGAACAAAACCTGATAAAGATATTTAGAAGCGTTAGCAAAGCCTATGGCAGTAATTTCAGTATTTTCGCAACACCACCAAAATCAACTACATTAGAAAAACATAATTTGTAGTATGATGCTCAGTGACTGGAAAAAATACCTTTTGCTAAATAAAAGCATTTAGGCATAAAAATCTACCCCCCCTATTCGGCCACCAATAATTGGCTGAGTAACTCCTTGCAGCTCCATATTTTCTTCAGCTGTCGATAACCTTGACCAATCGCCGTCCACTTCACCGTCATGCTGCTTCATTGCTTCTCGACGATCTTGATGATCTTGCCCTGATACATCCACATTAACATCCGTAAACCCTTGTTGCATAAGCTGGTCACGAAGGCGTGCCAGTTGCTGTTCAATCGCATCTCTGACGGGTGCATGATGGCTGGTAAAAGTGATATTCGCCTGGTCATGCTGAATATTGACTTTGACTTCTACCGGCCCAAGATCGGGAGGATCTAATTGTAGGTGGGCCATTTGAACACCTTGTCCTGTCAGCCAGCTGACCTGTTCGCGAAATGCTTGCCCCCATTCAGGTGCTCTTAATGAAGGGGCTACCAATGTACTTAGTAACATATCCTGGCTACTGCCCGTGCCAGATAAAACAGCTTGCCCTGTTCCTGTACCACTCGATAAAGAGCTTACAGGGCTTTGATTTAATATGGACAGACCAGTTGCTCCTGCACTGGACGCTGCGCTGAGGGCTTTTGCTTCACCATGATTTGCCATCAAACCATCCGACAATCCTTGAATTAGCTGAGAAAAATCCGCTGTCGAACTGTTACCTACTCGATTAAACATTGCCTGCTGAAGCGGGTTAAGGGAATGTTTTGCTAAACCATCATCTTTAGTGTGTTGCTGCTCCTGGCCTGCAAACAGTTTTAAATTAGTCGAGTCCCAGCCTTGCTCTAAACTTAGCGAACCTTGACCCAAAGCTGGCGGTCTTCCATTCATTTTGTCTCTTAGCTGCATAAGCAGCTGCTTATCCTCTGCCATCAGAGGTACCTGTTGTAACGTAGGCGAAGCTAAAGCCTGGCTACTATTCTGCTGCAGCACCTGCCCAGTTATTGCAAAACCCTGACCTACCGAAGATAAATTAAAGGAACTTGGTGTTGAAGGTAAAACGGTCGCCTGATGATTAGCACCGGCAGTCACTTGCCGACCGGCAGCTGCTTGCATAGCGAGGGGAATGAATAACAAGCTTGAATCAATAACCTCTCCGAGGATATCACTCTCTAGCGTTGGACTATGTTCACCAGTCTGAGACGTATCTTTTCTCTGGTGCTCGAGTTGATTATGAAGCGTTTTTTCTTCAGAACTACCCTGTGCAGTACTGCTTTTATCATGATAAACCTGCTTAAATTTATCTTGTTCTGATTCACTCGTATTTTTATTTTCCTGAACTTTCTGGGGTCCTTGCGAGGCTTTACTCTTAGATTCAGAGTCCCCCAGCTTAAAAATACTTATTTGCTCACTCATAGCTATGTCTCAACCCAAATTAATGTAGGGATCCTGACTGCACTTAGCCATAAAGTGAGCAAACTTTATGCCCAGCAGCATTAATCTGTGAGCGTTTCCTTTAAGAGTCTTGAGACGGTTTTAAATTCTTGCTGCAACCCTAAAATGAGTGGCGAAATAGGCTCGAGCTGACGCTCTCTTGCGAGGTTTTCAATCTCCCTGGCCAGATGTGCAAGCGGGGTAATGAACATATTTAAACAGCTACCTTTTAGGCTATGAGCCAATTCCCTCATCTGCTCCGCATCATGTTCAGCTAATGCTTCATCCATTGCGGCTATTCGTTGCTCACTATCACGGATAAACGTTTCCACCAACTGGTTATATTCATCTTCCATGACTTCCTGTAATTCCTGCAGTGCAGCCAAATCAATATGTTCCATAGTGTTTCCTTACGTCATATGCTTTAGTGATGCCCTTTGTGAGCACTATCCAACTCATTATTCCAAGCATATTCAATGGTGACTTGATTACCTACCTCAGAGTATTCCACTCGCCGACAAAAAGAGCGCAATAAATTTACCCCTCGGCCATGGTAATTAGTGTCTTCAGTGATTCGATTCATCATTTTCTGATAATTAAATCCTGGCCCACTATCAGCCACAGTAATGACTAATACCCCACCCTGAGGCTCAATTTTATGTTCCAACCAAAAACGAATAAAACCTTCTTTCAACTGCTGAAGTCGATGCTCACGCTCTGCATAATATTGGGTAAAGCCATGAAGCGACGCTTTTAGCGATGAGTCCATACCCAGCACACCATGCTCAAGGGCATTGGAGTAAAGCTCCGCCAAAATGGTATACAACCGACCACTGTGCAAATTTACCCCTGGCACTTGCATTAGGCAGTGCAGAATTAACGGTATTGGGTTATAGCTTTGCAGTGTTTCAGGACGAAACTCAAAAGAGGCAGACCAGTTCCTTGCCCCGCGAATGGTGCTTGCTTCAACGGGAACAGGCTTATCACTAAAGCTATCCCGAGGGACCATACTGATCTCAATCATGGACAGGTCATCTGTCGGCTCACCAATAAAGCTAAAAACAGACTCTTTAATCTCATTAAAAAGCTGATCAGGCTCTTCATTATTGGTAAAAACGGCTTTCAGACGCTCTTCACCGAAAAAGTGTTGCTGATCATCCTGAGCCTCAATCACCCCATCCGACCACAAATAAAGCCGATCATCATAATCAACCTCAATGATTTCATAACCTGTATCAAATTTATCTGCAGATAAAATCCCTAAAGGCAACCATTTTGAAGTTAATACATCTAGCGTTTTAGTTTTAGTACGATACAAATAGCAGTCAGGAAGCCCCCCAATCCACACCTTCATCACTTTACTGTCAAAGTCTATATCCACCATACCACCACAGCAAAACCCACTGACAGGCAACACCTGTTTCATCTTGCTGTTTACTTCACTGAGTATTTCAGGCATTGAAAAACCTTTGGCAACCATATGGTAAAAAATTTCAGCCAACGGCATAGCACCAATCGCAGCAGGTAAACCATGACCCGCAAAATCACCCAGAAATACCAGCATTCCACCTGAAGGTTTGCGCGCGGCAATTAACACATCGCCATTGAACATGGCATACGGTGACTGTAAATGCTGCAGATTGTGTGCATTTAAACATCCAGAATGAGCGACTTTATCAAAAATTTCTTTAGCAAAAGCCTGCTCCTGCAATAAGCGTTTATTGTGGCCAGCAATTTTATCCCGCTGCACCTGAAGCGTATGATGCATCATACGCATCCGATTAAACGCATTGATTTTTGCCTGTAAAATAAGGGGGCTATAAGGCTTAGATAAAAAATCATCACCCCCTGCATCCAAACATTCTGCAAGGGATTGAGCATCTTTTAATGAAGTAAGAAAGATGACAGGAACCAGCTCTTCTCCCGCCAGCTGCTTGATTTGCCGGGCAGCTTCGTAGCCACTCATAACAGGCATTAACACATCAAGCAAAACCAGCTGAGGGCGCTCTAGAATGAATAGCTCAACCGCCTGCTGACCATCTTCTGCAGTAACAACCCGATGACCCTGCTTTAGCACCAGTGATCGTAAAATCATCCGATCAGTTTCTGAGTCATCAGCAACCAGAATTTTGATAGAACCCTCAGCCAACTCCATAATGCATCACATCATTTTTTACTGAATGGTGAATAGCTGTTCGAAGTTCGAGATGAGCAAGATCTTTTTTACATCCGGTTTGCAGTTAACAATACGGATATTAGCAGTGTCACCTCCGGCATGATCACGCAACAAGAGCAGCATACCTAAGGCAGAACTATCCAGGTAAGTGGTTTCATTAAGATCAATGGTGTACTGATTAGGTAACTTATCTGTGCGCTCGTATGCATCCCGAAAAGATTGATGTTCACTAAAGTCAAATCGTCCCTGAATGCGAATGGTGAGCTCAGATCCATCCTCGGACTGTATGGCAGTTACGGCCATGAATTCCCCCTTGCTCCTTTCCCAAACGATGGCTAATAAAATACTTTCAATAAAGCATAGCCTTTAATTATTAAAAGCACAGGTGCAGCTACTGTCCTTGCTTGCCACGAATAAACTGCTGAGTATTTACTTCATCAGCATCCTGCTGCTCTTGCTTTTCTTCCTGTCGTTGTTCTTCTTGACGATAACGATCCAGCAACTGTTGCATCGTTTGAGTATGCTGATGAGCCTCAACCCATACATCACGCAACGACTCACAGTGTTTATTAATATTATCCACCTGTTGTTGCTGCTGGTGTACAGCCTGAGTCAGCTGTGTCAGAAACTGACTCATTTGCTGTAGCCGGCGAACCGTCACTGGACGGCCTGCAGCAGGCTTCGCATTTTCCTGATACTCAGTTTCATAATTTAACAGCTGCTCAAGCTTTTTTTGCTCATACAACAGTTGTTCTTGCAATCGGCCAAATTGTTTAGCGACTTTAGCCTCTTTGACCTCTGCGACACGAAGCACCGTCGAGAGACGGTCCGAGCGTTTCATTTCCATGACATAACCCTTAACGCAAATGATCTACTTCGGGTGAGCCGCAAGACAACGCACTATAACAAACAACCATTACAATCAGATCATCAGCTATAGACTATGATTGACGCTCTGCTATTAAGGCTTGTAAGCGTTCAACACTGGTGGCCAGAGACTCACTTTCACGCAACCCTTGCTGTAAAAACTGCATCATTGCTGGGTTCAATCGAATAGCCTCATCCGTGGCCGGATCACTACCTTGTTGATAAGCACCAATTGAAATTAAATCACGATTTTTTTGATAAACCGAATAGATTTTTTTAAACTGCTGGGCCATTTCAATGTGATTTTCATCAACAATTTGCGGCATCGCACGGCTGATCGATGCTTCAATATCAATGGCAGGATAGTGGCCTGACTCAGCAAGCTTTCGAGACAGCACCACATGCCCATCCAGAATGGCCCGAGAGGCATCGGCTATTGGTTCCTGCTGATCATCACCTTCAGTTAGCACTGTATAAAAGGCCGTTATAGAGCCTTGCCCCGCTTCATCAGTACCCGCACGCTCTACTAACTGCGGGATTTTGGCAAAGACTGAGGGTGGATAGCCTTTGGTCGCCGGTGGCTCACCAATGGCCAACGCAATTTCCCGTTGAGCTTGTGCATAACGGGTTAATGAATCCATAAGTAGCAACACACGCTTTCCCTGATCACGAAAATATTCCGCAATACGGGTACATACCACAGCTGCTCGCAAGCGAAGCACGGGCGAATCATCAGCAGGTGCGGCAATCACTACGGAACGTTTTAAACCTTCTTCACCTAACGTGTGCTCAATAAACTCTTTAACCTCACGTCCCCGCTCGCCCACTAAACCTACCACGGTAATATCGGCACTGGTTAGACGTGTCATCATGCCCAGCAACACACTTTTACCTACACCACTCCCAGCAAAAAGTCCCAAGCGCTGGCCATTGCCCACTGTTAATAGCGCATTGATTGCCCTGATACCGACATCCAGTGGCTCTTTGATAGGAAACCTCTGCAGAGGATTAATAGGGTGTCCCGTTAACCCAACATAATCATCTGGTTTAAGAGGACCTTTACTGTCAAGGGGCTTGCCCAGTCCATTTAATACCCGGCCTAATAAATTAAACCCAACGGGAATAAGGCTTTCCCCTTCTAAAGGCAGAACACGTGCGCCAGGGTGGATACTTTGAGTGGCCATTAAAGGCATCAGGTAGATTTTATCCTCATCAAACCCCATCACCTCCGCTTCAATTTTTTGCTGGCTATCGGTAATGACCTGACAACGTTGCCCCAGTGCCATTCGGCAGCCCACAGCCTCCAAGGTCAAGCCAACCACCCGCGTTAAGCGACCTTCCACTTGTATAACAGGACAACTGTTGAGTGCTGTTTGATAGCGATGCAACCGATCAGTCAGTGCCAGACGTTTGAGCATCATCGAGGCTACCCTTGTTGGCTAAAGCTGAATTGGTCTTATCAGGAGCAGAAGTTTGCACCTGCTCAGAAGAAGTAGATTTTGCACTTTCTGTCGTGCTTGAAGACGCTGATGGCACCTTGTCTGAAGGTGCTTGATGATGCATTTGCTCAAGGCTGACAGCATGAACATGCAAATGTTGCTCAGCTAAAGCATCTACATAGTGCGCTAAACGCGAAGCTACACTTGCATCAACAATGCTATGACTGGTTTCGACACGACAGCCACCAGGTAACAGTTGCTCATCTGGCAATAACTGCCACGTTGCCTGGAGCTGCTGCTGTAAATCACGGATATAACCTAAATCCTGAGGGTGCAGATAAACTCGAACGGATTGACTGCCTGCGGGCAACATACGCATGGCTTCTTTAACCAACGTGGTTATTTGGCTTGAGTCTGCATGAAGTTCACGATGAATGACGTTGCGGGCAATTTGCATAACCATATCTACCAGTGCCTTGGTCAGCTGTTCATCCTGCTCGGCTAAAGGTTGAAATAACCCGTCTAATACTGAAGCAAGCTGCTGCTCTATTTGCTGCAGCTCACCTTGAATCGCTTGTCGCCCTGCTTGTTGTCCTTCCTGAATACCCTTTTGATACCCTTCCTCATAACCTTGCTTTTGTCCTTCAGCAATGCCTGCCGTTTTACCTTCCTGCTGACCCAGCGCAAAGCCATCTTGATAACCCTTCTCTCGCGCTTTATCCAGTGCATCAAGCAGTGCTTCAACAGTTAAGGCTGAATGCCCACCTCCTCCACTCATTGCCACAGGCGCACTGGCTGAAAAGGCCGGCGTTTCGCTGCCAGCCACTTTAACGTCATCATGCTCGGTGTTGGGAGGCTCAGCTCTCCGCTCATGATGAGGTGAGTGTGCAGGGCTAGCAGGCTGTGCCCTCGCAGCAGGTGATAGACTCTCAGTGGTTGGCGCTGGTGAAGGTTTTGCTGACGAAGTTGGGGAACGAGGAACATACTTCACGGATTCCTTAGGGATATAGTGCTGCCCTTTACTATCATTTTGAGACTGGCTACGAACCAGGTGCTTGGCTCCAGCCAAACTGGGTAATCCCAGCTTTTCAAAGGCTTTAGCTGCCTCACCTCGGATAATGCTAGTTTCTTGCGATTTTGGCATTTTTCAAGGCCTATCCCCTAAACCATTTCCTCACCACCTTTGCCTAAGGCGATCTCTCCAGCTTCAGCCATGCGCCGAGCAATAGTCAGAATTTCTTTTTGTGCGGTTTCTACTTCACTGATTCGAACCGGACCTTTAGCTTCTAAGTCATCTCTGAGTAACTCAGCAGCCCGCTTCGACATATTCTTAAAGATTTTTTCCTTAACCGTCTCATCCGCACCTTTAAGCGCAATGATCAAAACATCTGAAGAGACTTCTCTGAGTAATGCCTGAATGCCCCGGTCATCGACATCACCTAAATTATCAAAGACAAACATCAAGTCTTCAATTTGAGTACCCAGGTCTTCATCCACCTGCTTAATTGACTCCATGAGTGGTGCTTCTATTGAACCTTCTACATAGTTCATGATGTCCGCAACACGCTTCACTCCACCCATTGCCGTGGTCTTGGTGGTGCCACTGCCCGAAAACTGGCGCTCTAAAATATCATTCAGCTCTTGTAATGCCGCAGGCTGAACCGTGGTTAAGCCTGCCACCCGTAGCATAATGTCTAACCGTACTTTCGGATCAAAATAACTAAGAATCTCTGCTGACTGATCGGGGTCCAAGTAAGCAACTACAATCGCCTGAATCTGTGGATGTTCATAGCGAATCACATCAGCCACCGCTCTTGGTTCCATCCATTTCAAAGTATCCAGCCCTGTTGTGTTGCCACCCAATAAAATACGGTCAATTAAGCCACTGGCTTTATCTTCACCTAAGGCCTGGGTCAGCATCTTACGAATATAGCCATCCGCCCCAACACCTAAGCCCGTTTCATTGCGCACTATCTCAATAAAAAACTTCAGAACAGATGTCACCTGACTGCGATTCACGTTATCCATTGCAGCCATTGCTGCCCCAACTCGCTGTACTTCTTTAGGGCCCATATGGCGTAATACTTCTGCTGCTTCAGACTCGCCAAGACTCAAAAGAAAAATAGCCGAGCGTTGGACACCGGTCATTCTGGCAGCCAATGCGGTTTCTTCAGTGGCGCCGGGACTAGGTGGTGGCGCAGGTGCTGGTGTTGTTTGTGCCTCAGCCATCTTCAGTTATCCATTGTTTAATCACTTGCGCAACCCGACCTGGGTCTTCAGCCACCAAGCCTTTGACGGCATTAAGCTGCTGCTCATAACCTTCATGAGGGCCTGGCAGTAGCATACTGCCACCACCGGACAAACTGACCTGGTCCTGTGAAATTTCTGCACCAGATAATTCACCAAAAGCCCCACCTTCTGGTCCTCCCAAAGCAGCCAGCTCGTCATCTTTGTCTTTTTTCTTGCCAAATAAGCTCATGACCATAGGCCTGATTACGCCAAACAACAGCACGATAATAAATATGCCTGCCAGTACTTGTTTGACCACCTCCCAAAACCAGGGTTCTGTCCAAAAGTTAACCGGTGGAATGACTTCTTCTGGCGTAGGAACAAAAGATGCGTTAACCACATTAACACTATCGCCCCGAGTGACATCGAATCCCACGGCATCCTTGACCAGCTGAGAGAAACGATCAAGATCAGCTTGTCCCCAGGGAGAGTGTGTCTCTTCACCGGAGTCAGGATTCACTGTTGCACGATCATTCACCACAACAGCAACCGTCAAGCGCCGAATCTGACCTTGCTGAAAGCGGGTGTAGCTGACGGTTTTGTCCAGCTCATAATTTCTCGTTTTTTTCGAGCGGGAGTTGACGGCTTTAGCCGCATTTTCCGCGTCTGTAGCCTGGTTTTCAGCGCCTACTTGCTCAGGCACCGTAACTTCACCTGGAGGTTGATTTGATAGCGCTCCTGGCACACCACTGGCAGCCGACTTAGCACCCTGGACCTCATCGAGCAATTGTTCGCTACGTACAGCAGGTGCATCAGGATTAAACTGCTCTACCGCTTGCTCAATATTATTAAAGTCAATATCCGTTGATACTTCAGCCTGATAGTTATTTTTACCTAAAATGGGTTCTAAAATATTGTGCACTCGTTGTGTCAGTTTTTCCTCAACACGAACCGTATAGGCCAGTTGCTGATTGGCAATTTTTAGCTCAGTTTCATCTTTGGTTTCTTCAACCGATAACAATGTACCCAGCTGATCCACTACGGTGACATCAATGGCTGCCATATCAGGTACACTGGACGCCACCAGGTTACGAATGGCGTTGACCTGATCAAGCTTTAGTTCTCTCATGGGATTTAAGTCAAGAAAAACCGAAGCGCTTGGCTTACGGCGATCACGCACAAAAACCGTACGCCGAGGGATCGCGAGATGAACACGTGCTGACTTCACCGCCCGCATACTGGCAATGGTTCTTGCCAGCTCACCTTCCAGTCCACGGCGGTAACGCGCATTTTCCAAAAACTGACTGGTACCTAGCTCCTGCTCCCTATCCAGTACTTCCAGCCCTACCGTGCTATCGCTTTTGATGCCAGAAGCTGCAAGTTTGAGTCGTGCCTCTGCAACATGTTCAGCAGGCACCAAGATAGCGCCGCTTTTTGGTTCAACTTTATAGCGAATGTCACTGGTCTCAAGTACATTCAGTACTTGAGCTGCATCGTAGCCTTCCAAAGAACCATAAATCGGCTGAAAATCAGGCTCTTGAGACCATAAAACAATACCAAAGCCAATAGCAACACTAGCCGCAAGCCCAACTAAGAAGAGGACTTGCCGGGAAATTGACAGGTCATTGAGTACATCAAAGAATGGATTACCCGTTCGAGCCATGGGCATAGCGGCTACGCCCTCAGCCTTAGTCCCAGGGCTACCAGGTTCAGTTAATGGATCAGCCATTGCCTGCCTACTCCTGTCTTCCTAAACTCATGCATAACCTAAACAGGCATCTTCATAATTTCTTCGTAGGCCTGCACTAATTTATTACGCACTTCCACCATGGCGTCAAAAGCTACACTGGCTTTTTGGCCTGCAATCATCACATCAGATAAGCTCACTTCAGGATCACTAAACTGATAACGTGTCTTTAAGTCACTGGACTCCTGTCTCAACTCATTAACAGAGTCAATGGCTTGCTTAAATAAAGTAGCAAAATGGGGTGTTTCTTTTTGCTCAACATTTAAATCGTGCTGAGCCGGAAGTATTTGCTCTACAGCAGGCTTGATTTGGCTTTCCAGCTGCATTGCACGCATATCAAGCATCATTCGATTGAGGGTTACATTATCGCTCATCAATCCAGCCTCTTAGTCCGCTAGGCAATCATGGTTTCAATATCAATACCTTGTTCGCGCATCTTGGCAAGCTTATAACGCAGTGTTCTTGGGCTTATGCCCAGCTTAAGTGCAGTCTCTTTGCGGCGTCCCCCCTCAGCCCGGAGTGCGTCAATGATCAACTCATATTCACGCTGCTTAAGGTCTTCTCCCAGTGGTCCTGTATCAATAGCCCGCTCGATATCACTTTCCAGACCACCAGCAACAGAACTCTCCCCATCCTGGAATAAAGGGCTACCAGCAGCGCTTGCTACCTTACTCGAAGCGATAACCGGTGGCATCTTAGATTCAATAGACATGGTTTCCTGCATTGCTGTTTCTGTTAGTGCAGGAGCCATCGTCTGTAACACAGGTGACTGTCCTACCGCGTGTGATGGAGCAAGACATAAGTCAGCTGGACGAATAAGATTTCCTTGCTGGAGGATCAGGGCACGTTGAATGGCATTATCAAGTTCCCTGACGTTACCAGGCCAAGCATGCTTTAAGAGTGTTTTTTTCGCTTCATTACTCAGCTTGACGATGGGGTGTTTTAACTTACGACAGTGAACCGCTAATAAGCGCTCAGCAAGCGGCACAATATCATTTGGGCGAGCTCGCAACGGCTGCCACATCAGCGGAAAAACACACAACCGATAATATAAGTCTTCCCTAAACTCACCCCGCTGCACATAGCTCAGCATTTCTCGGTTGGTTGTCGCGATAATGCGCACATCCAGTCGAATCGTTTTACGCCCACCAACCCTTTCCACCTCCCGTTCTTGAAGAACTCGCAGTAACTTGGCCTGCAAACTGAGTGGCATTTCAGTGATTTCATCCAGTAACAGTGTCCCATTATTGGCCAGTTCAAACTTTCCTGGAGAACTACTGTAAGCCCCTGTAAAAGCACCTTTTTCATGACCAAACAAGGTAGCTTCCAGCATATTTTCAGGAATAGCAGCGCAGTTGATTGCCACAAAGGGTTGTTCATTTCTGGGGGAATGGCGATGGATATACTGCGCCAGCACTTCCTTACCTGTTCCACTTTCACCTGTTATCAGGACAGTAGAATCTGTGGCAGCAACTTTTCTTGCCAGCAGCAAAAGTTGACGGCTACTTTCCTCCTCAGCAACTGGTTCATCGCAACTCTTTTTCGGTGTACCTTGCAATACCCGCCGAATTTCTGCCAACAGTGCATCAGGTTCAAACGGTTTTACCAAGTAATCGACGGCCCCCTGCTTCATTGCCTCAACCGCCTGACTCACTGATCCATAGGCAGTCATTAACAGCACCGGAAGCTGTGGTGCATGTTGGCGAACCCACTGTAATAGCTGGTAGCCATCTACCTCAGGCATATTGACATCAGAAACCACCATATCGATGGATTTACTCTGCAGTAGCTGGATAGCTTGTTGCCCATCTTCCGCGAGTAAGTAACTAAAATCGGTCAGCGCCAAGGTATCGGCTAACGCCTCACGTAAATCAGGGTCATCTTCTACGATAAGAATGGTTATCTTGGCCATGCTGCCTCCTCCTCAGATTGGTCAGCAGATATTGCAGCTACATTTAATGGCAGGAGTAATTGGCAGACAGTGCCTTGGCCTTCACGACTATGCATCGCAAACTCTCCCTGATGCGCTTTGGTAACGGCCTGGACAACTGCTATTCCCAGTCCTGTACCATGGGGTTTGGTCGTAAAAAACGGCTCCTGAGTTTGTGCCAAGGTTTTGGCGCTCATCCCTGGCCCATTATCCACCACCGTCAGCCTTAGATAATGCTGATAAAGGCTGCAGGAAATCACCAGCGTGAGGCCCTTTTTGCCTGATTCCAAAGCATTATTGACTAAGTTCATCAACGCACCTATCAGCGCATCTTTGTTACAGCGTATTAAAAAAGTCTGCTCCAGCTGATACCGCCAACGGAGGTTGACCTGACCAGTGCTAACCTGTCTAACCCCCATAGCACTCTCTACCGCTTGCTGAAGCTCCTGCCAAAACGCTTTAATGGCTATCGTGTCAGCCAGGACTAATTCACCTTTAGCAAATACCAGCATGTCACTCACTTGACGCTCAAGGTGAGTCAGCCTGGACATCAATTTGTTGGCAAATGCACAGTGTTTCTCTCGGGGGAGTGCTGGATTTTGTAAGTGACCCGCATAAAGCATGGCGGTAGAGAGCGGTGTACGAATCTGGTGTGCTAAGGACGCTACCATTTTACCTAGTGCTGACAGCCGCTCATGATGACTGAGCTGCTGCTGTAAGCACCGGGTTTCGGTTAAGTCAGTGAGGAGAATAAGCTGGCCTGGCTCTAACTCTAATGAGCGAGTTGCAATACTGACGCGCTTACCATTTTTCAGTGAGATTTCATGGCCATCATCGTCTCTTGGAGCAAAGCATCGGTTGATCACTGTCAACCAGCGTTCCCCCAGAAGTGGCTCATCCAAAAGCTCGATTGCAGCTGGATTGCACTGCTGAATGACACCATGTCCATCCAATACAATGACCCCACCTGGCAGCAAATTCAGCAAATGCTCCAGCCGGTTGGCTAGACGTTCCTTTTCAGCCAGCTCCTGCAGTCGCTGTTCTCCTACATCAGCCAGTTCGCTTTTGAGCGCTTGAACTCTGCCAGCTAATTGACGGTAAGATTCTGAAAGCTGCTCAGACATTTGGTTAAACAACGAAAATGCCTTTTCCAGACCTGTTTTATCATCAACAGATGACTGCACATCTTGCAAGGCAGCCGCAAATGCGCTGGACTCAGCTTTAGCAACTTCAGCCATTGACATGGCGCCTGAAGAAACAGCTTTATAATGTGTAGCTTGACGTTGTCTCTCGACTCTGCCCGTCATAGGCTCAACTCCTTGACAGGTACTCTTACGAGCGCCTTGATTCACAAATACTTAGTGGTCTTTTAGATAAACCAACACTACAGCAATGTGATCTAGTTAAACTTTTTAACAGGTAAAGCAAGGACCAGGCCAAGCCAAAATAGTCTGATAATTCAATAGTTTAGAAAGTTGATTGGCGAGCGCGTCAATTTACAGACTTAGGCAGGTTACTGATTAACTATTCGCAGAAAAGGACTCTTTGCGATTAAGACCATATTTACGCATCTTTTCGACAAGCGTTGTTCGACGGATATGGAGCCTTTCGGCGGCTCTCGCGACCACCCCCTGGCTATCATCCAAAGCTTGCTTGATGAGTGAGCATTCCAAATTACTGAGATAATCTTTCAGATCTAATCCATTAACCGGTAACAATGCAGGTGAGTTCACGCCAACCAAGCCACCATGCGTAATACTTGTCTCTGGAAACATCGCAGCAATATCTGCATTGCTCTCATCTTGTGGTGCAAGGTGGCGAAACTTTTTCGGTAGCTCTTGAACGCCAATAACACCATAAGGATACATAATGGCTAACCGCTCAACTAGATTGGCCAGCTCTCGAATATTGCCGTGCCAGTCGTGACGGCACAGCGACATAATCGCGGCGGAATTAAAACGAATCGACCCTCGTTTTTCATTTTCCATTCGTGAAATCAATTCATTCAGTAAAAGCGGAATATCTTCAACCCTTTCCCGAAGAGGTGGCATTTCAATGGGGAAAACATTAAGCCGGTAATACAAGTCTTCTCTAAATGTTCCCTCTTGAATCATGTCCTCCAAGTGTTTATGGGTTGCGGCAATGATCCTAACATCAGCCTGTATTGGCTTAGTCCCGCCTACACGCTCAAACACTTTTTCTTGCAAAACCCGTAATAACTTCACCTGCATTTGTAGCGGCATATCGCCAATTTCATCCAAAAAGAGTGTGCCACCCTGCGCGAGTTCAAAGCGACCAATACGCGTCGAGATCGCTCCCGTAAATGCTCCCTTTTCATGCCCAAACAACTCACTTTCCAGCAGTTCACTGGGAATAGCACCACAATTGACTGGCACAAAAGGCCCAGCCCGACGATGGGAGTTATAATGCAGGTTACGCGCAACTACCTCCTTACCAGTGCCAGATTCACCTGTAATCAATACACTCACATCCTTATCTGCTACCTGGGCCATCATCTCCCGTACTTTTTGTACTTGGCGACTGGTACCAACCAAACTACGAAAAAGCTGTAACTCACGCTGTTGTCCACGAGCGCGACTCTTATTAAAGTGCTCACGAAACACCTGGGCACGATGCAGAGAATCAAGCAACTTGTTATAGGTAGGTGGAAAATCAACTTTGGCAATCACTTGCAGGCGATGATCGATATCCATATCGTCAGGCAATACTTGGTCTCCCATTAACAGAATAGGGACTGAAGGCTCCCAGTCATGAATCTGCTGAATGATTGTGGTGATTTGCTGAGTGATTTCCCCCAGAAAAATGGCCGCAACTTCCTTCATTGCATCAATATCAACCACCGCTTTTTGCCACTGACGATCCTCAAGTAACAGGACTTCCTCGCCCAAAAACTCAAGTATGACTTTCAGCTCATCACGACGGTGCTGTTCATTATCGACTAACAGTATCTTCGCATCTTGCCACATGCGCGTTGCTCTCTACACATACTCTCAAAAAATGAGTAGTCAATTCGATGCCAACTGGGGCAATGGTGACAACACTTAAGTAACTCACATTAGCAACAAGACAATTTCTGGGCAGGTTACTAACTTAATCGTTGTTGTCTTAAAAAAGTGCTGGTTTTTTGACTCAGTATGAGTGAGTAAAGACAATAAAAAAGCGCCGGTCAAATGACCCAATATATTATCTAGCGGAGAAGAAATTCAATTTCAGGCAGGTAGCAATTACTCAATAATCAGAAAGCAACTGCACAAAAATGTACTGATACGGTGTGTTTAAAAGACATCACAAGGTGCCTGTTTGGGTAATTTGTTAAGCAAGACTAAGCCCCTGTGTATGAAGCTATTGTTATGCTAAGAAACTATTACAATACGAGTACAGTACTAGGGAATTATTGCATTTGCTGATAAATTGCAACGCCTTGCTGGTGACGTTGTAAACGATGAAGTTCTGCGCCTAATGACTCCTTCTGCGCAGCACAAGCATTGATAACATGTTGATAGGTACTCAGCAGCTTGCCCAAAGCAACTAATAAATCTGCTGGCGCCCCTTGCTGCATTGCAGTGCCCACAATATGTCTGCAGCGTTCATCTAAGTCCGTTACACTCGACCAGTCTTGGTTTAATAACGCATTCTGCAAATCACTTTGTAGTTGCTCTAATTGTGCAACCCCCAAGCTACCTCGACCAGAGCTTGTCATAACCATTCACCTTAACCGCGTGTATTATTCAATATGAAGCCTTTAGAACCAACCAAGCAAAGGTTTGGATAAACCCCTTATCATTAAGGCTTAGTCACTTCAGTACGTATCTCATCCCAGCCATCTTTAATGACTTTAATAAGTTTGATCACTTCATCCACTCTGCTGGCATCATTATTGGCATTGGCCTCAAATAACTGCAACTCCATGTACTGATATAAATTATCCAGATTAGCCGCTAGCTCACCTCCCTGATCATGATTTAAAAATGAGCGCAAACCTTCCAGGATTTCAATTGATTTATTAATAAATACATTTTTAGCTTCAAACTCCTGACGCAAGATAAAGCCACGGGCTGTTGCTAACCGCTCAAGTAATCCGTCATATAACATTTGAATTAGCTTATGCGGGTCAGCATCAATAACCCCTGTCTCTCGATTAACTGACTGGTATTGCTGAAGTTGATTCATTGCATTCATTGCTACATCCTATGCCTGTTGCTGAAATAATCGTTTTTTTTCATCGCTATGTTTTAAAAACATATCTTTTTATTATTGCTTACGCTTAATTATTTTTGTTAACACCATTTAAAGCATCCAATTGCTGCTTAATATAATCCTGGGTGGACTGTAATTTTGTCACCAAAATATCTGCAGCTATAAATTGCTTGGTGATTCTTTCCCGAAAGCTTTCCAATCGCTCATCCAGTTTTACTCGTTCGTTACTAATTTGCTGCAAGGTGGTATTAAGACCATCGGTTTTTGTGGTTAACGCACCATCTACTGAAACAAAATTGGTAACCAAGCTGACTAACTGCTCTGCAACCCCTTCGATAAAAGTCACCGTTCCTCGATCACCGGTAGCCCCACCCGTAATTTGTACCTGAATGCCTGTACTATCATCGCCTGTTGCAGCTTTCAGGGTTTGACCAACCCCCGTTGCTGTCTTGCCATTGATAGTTCCAGCAACATCCACCCCTGCAGTACCTGCAACGACAGAAAGGCCTAAGGTAGCCGTAGTGTTAGTGTCAATTTGTGTTATTTCAACAGAAGAGCTACTGCCATATGTTGTTGAAGTGATTTGTAATTGGTTACTGCCATCAACACTGACATTAACGGTGGCATTTGCGCCTTTTAAATTACTATCAGCATTAATTTGTGTGGCAATTTCAGTTGTCAACTGATCTAGTGTATAGCTGCCATTGGTAAGGGTGATATCCGCAGACTCAACACCATTGACCTTAATCTTGAATGTATTGTTATTATCATCAATGGTCACGGGGGCTACTAAACCTAGACTGCCCGTAAGTGCGCCACGAGTCGCAAGCTGTGTCACATTAATACTGTAGCTGCCTGCCTTTGTTAGATCAGTGGAAGCAAGAAACTTAACTTGACTATCACTGGTACGCCCCTGCTCAGCAAAAATAGCCATAATGTCATCACGGGATGATGCTAGCTTTTGCTTAAACGTGGTTGCATCAAAAATCAATGTTCCGCCATCTGTTGATGATTCGCCTGTACTGGCTTTCGTGGTAATACCCACTTCAGAGAGCGTCCGCACGCCTGCACTTTCGAGTCCACCAACCACACTTCCCAGTAAGTTCCGGGTTTGCGACATTATATTACGAAGAGAAGCATCACCTAACAGGCTTCCTGCTTGATTTGTTGAGGTATCAAAGGCTGTGACTTCGTTAACCAGGGTTTGCAGTTCATTGTACTTATCGACAAAATCCTGAACTCGATCAGTAATACCATCACTATCAAGCTCAAGCTTTAACGTTGCAGGTGAACCCGCATTTTTACCTGAAAGGTTGAGTGTCACCCCCGTAATAGCGTCATCAATTACATTACTACTACGCGTCAAGGTAATACCGTTAATTTTGACGCTACTATCTAATGCTGCGACTGTTTCCGTTAAGTTTTGGGCGCTACCATTGAATGCTAATTGAGATAAGCCAGAGGTATCGGTGTTATTACCATCATCATCGGTGACTGTCACTTCAATGGCATTATCCAGCCCAGTCTCTGTCGCAGCCAATACCAGCTGATAACCACTCCCTGTGTCAATCACGCTGGCAGATACGTTAAGACTTGATTCAGCATTTATCGCATCACGCACACCTTCTAAGGTGTTATTGCCATTATCAATGGTTATCGCTGCAGAAGTACCGCCAGCAGTAATATTAAGTGTGCCAGTTCCTAGCGTAGTCTCTTTGTCAACAAAGACACCTGTGGCAATGGAGTGTGCTTGAGCTAATGCTGTGACTTCAACACTATAGGTCCCTGTTATCGCAGAAGAATCATCAACTGTTGCTGAAAAATTACTGGCTGTTGATGTTGCTTTTAGGGTACCTAGCGCATCAGGATTACTTAGTACACGCGCAGAAAGACGCAGGTTTATCAGGGCACTTTGAATACGGCCAAAGTCTGATAACTGGGTATTAATTTCTGCTTCACGTAAATCCAAGCGCTTTACAGTAGGCTCACGTTCAACCTCAACCAACTGGTCTATAAGGTCTGAGCTAAATAAGCCGGAACCAAAACCTACCGAGCTAATGCTGGCCATAAGATCATTCCTTTCTGGAATTGCTGCATCACGCGACTACACATAGTGTTGTTACTTAAATCTAAACGACTCAACACGAAATTGATTATCCTTTCATCAATTATAGTAACGGCAAGGAGCGGCAAATCTTTACCTGTTTTATCAGTTTAATGTAAAACGTTTCTAATATGCCTAACATCAGTACCTTAGCCTCATACCTTCGTGTTAAGTAGTTCAAATGATGCAGAATCTTTCAAATCTCGTGCCAGACGTAATGCAACCTCATCAGGAATTTGTCGAACCACCTCATCGGTATTTCGATCAATAACCGAAATAACAGTTTCACCACTATCAGTGTCGAGTTTAAACAATAAGTCCCGCTGTACAGTTTGCACATAGTCATTGAGCTGAGCCACGGCTTGCTCAACCTGCTCACGCAATGTTTCCTGCTTATCCAGTTGTTGATCTTCGATGGCTGATGATACTTCTTGCACAGCCTTTGCTTGTGAAGTTTGACCTGTAGCCGCAGTGGGTTGGCTAACAGCCACTTCTCCTTGCTGATCAGCAGGCGGTAATGGCTTGCTTTTATTCGCATCAAGCTCTCGTGTACTCACAACGGGCGTTGACACTTTGAGGTCATTCATAGTGCACCTCATTTATCCTTTTGAACCAGCACCTAAACCCAGGCCATTGCTGACCTGGGTGTGGTTCATCCCTCTTCACTGGCGTCCTGTTACTGCAGGAGCGCCAGAACCTGCTGCGGCCTTGCATTGGCTTGTGCCAAGACTGAAATACCTGCCTGTTGGAGCACCTGTGCTCGACTTAGCTCTGCAGTTTCTGCCGCAAAGTCTGCATCACGAATTCGTGAGTTAGCTGCTGACAGGTTCTCACTGCTGATTGACAGGTTATTAATGGTTGAAAGGAAACGGTTTTGGATCGCACCCAATTCCGCCTGTTGTTTGGATATTTGTTGTAAGGCATTGTCTACGGAAACCAGTGCCTCGTTAGCGCCCTCAACAGTGGTGATATCAATATCTTTCACCAGCTGGCCAACTTCCTGTCCACCGAAAGTACCTACTTGGAATCCAGCTCTAGCAATAGCACCTGTATCAGATGAAATACTAAATTGACCTGCAGAGAAGAGGCTAACCGAACTCAGGGTAGTCGCAACGGTGAATCCTGCATTGGTTACGGTATTAATTGCACTCACATCGATATTACGTCCATCTTCAGCTAACAGGCGGAACGTACTACCAAACGCTTCAGCTTTAACACCTGTCTGCCCAGATTTGGTATTTACAGCAGAGATAATCGTATTCTGAATATCACTGGTAGTATCAGCAGCTCCGTAAGATATGGCAATACTGATACCATTAATCACTACGTTACCACTTTGCGCAGCACCTGTAGTAATAGTACCACCGGTAACAACCGTAGTATTTGCCACGGCAGTAATACCCGTCTGGTCACTGACTTTGTTAATCGCGACAGCCTTTGATATTGCTGAGGCATTATTATTTGTAGTTGACGCTGTATCAAAAGAAGCCTGAGTTGGCCCTACAGCTACTCCATTCAATACAAGGTCACCTGTAACAAGAGCAGCATTTGTGACATTATTTCCTACAGCTCCACCATTTACGCCACTGAAAGTACCGACTTCAAAACCTGCATTATCGATGTTTCCAGTTGTCGTATCGACGGTAATATCCGATCCATCTTGCGATATTAGCGTATAGGTACCTATATACGTACCTGCTGCACCTAAACCTAACTGAGCTGCGGTATTACCAGAGCCATCAGCCAGCACAATATTTCGGCCATCATCAGCAGTTAAGGTAATACCTGTTGATGCATTTCCATCAAAGGCAGCAACAACGCCTGTTTGTCCAGACTTTTCATTTATCGAGTTGACAATACCTTCTAGGTTAGCTTGAGCTGTCAAATCAGCATCCCCTGAAATATTAATGCTAACCCCATTGATAACAATGTTGCCATCCTGGTCTGCACTGGTATATGAGCTTCCAGCGACAGAGTTAGCATCAACCCGAGCGATAACACCTGTTTGATCAGAAACTTTATTGACTGCTGCTGCTTTGGCAATCGCACTTTGATCCTGCGAACCAGTTGAAGAAGTGTCATCAACACCCGATGAAGCACCAACAGCAATGCCATTAATGACTAAATCCCCGGCAGCAAGAGCTGCAGCATTCAGGTCATTGGAGGATATTCCTGCTTCAAGTGATGAACCCAAGCTATCAGTAGATACTTTAGCGATACTGACGCCAATCGTATCTCCTAAATTAGCACCCGTTTGGAAAATCGTATTATCAAACGAACCATCTAATAGCTTTTTACCGTTAAAGTTGGTTTTTTCAGCCACATTTTCAATTTCTGAAATGAGCTGTTGAACCTCCTCGTTCAATGCTTCCCGGTCTATTTCAGTGTTACTACCGTTAGAGGATTGCAGTGCCAAGTCACGAATACGTTGTAAGTTTGTGGTAACAGAACTTAGTGCACCCTCTGCTGTTTGAGCCAGCGAGATTCCATCATTTGAGTTACGAATTGCGACATTGGTACCGCGGATTTGTGATTCAAAACGAGTCGAAATCGCCAGGCCCGCAGCATCATCTCGTGCGCTATTAATACGCAAACCAGATGAGAGCCGCTGTAATGCGGTATCCTGCGCAGACTGTGATCTATCCAGGTTACGCTGGGCATTCAGCGAGGCGATATTGGTATTAATTATTTGTGGCATGTCTCAAACTCCTGCTCACTACTTCATCCAACAAGCCATCTCATCAGGCCATCCCTTCATCCGAACTTGCGCACCGAACTCATGGCGATAACCTGTCTACTTCTGTTAGCGACATACCACAAAAAAACTTTAACTAATTCACAATATTTTTTTCATCAACCAGCATGTACCTGCGAAGGCCGTATTTAATAGGTGAGTTCCTTAGTTTCACCCTTAAAGCAACAACTGTTAGCTTTTTTTACACTTTAAGTTTTCTTGCTTATTTGGAATAAACACCTTTTTTTGAAAAACAACAAAATATAAGTGAGACGTACTTTTAATTTTTTGATTTTCATTAAATTAATCGTGAACAAAAGCATGGTCTTTTCTCAAAAAATATAAGTAAGTCACTATTTTTTCAGAACTTTATCACATTAACTTTTTTTTACATCGTTTTTTCACAACCCTAAAAAACAAATATAACTCATTGTTTTTATTATTTTTTTTAAATATGGCACAACATATGCTTATACCCATCGCTCGCAAGCATATTGTCTTTTGAAGTAACTCACAGAGTTTTTATTACGCGCCAAAGGCGTTATAGGGAGATTCTAAATGAATAAATTAGCTGCATTGTTTGCTACAACAGTTGTTGCAGTGTCTTCACAAGTTATGGCTTCACCTTTAGGTGCTGACCTGACTATTTATGATGGTAATTCTCAATCAGGTTCATATAACAACTGGTACGGCAAGCAAGAAGACCAGGAAGTTGAAGTTGGCCAGTCTGGTACTCAACTATTTGATACTGAAGCTTTTGTCAAAAGCAACAACTACCAGGTTGGCCTTGTAAGTGGTTTTAACTTACAAAACGGTCATGGTGGTTATGCATCTGGAGATATCTTTATTGATCTAGATGGTGATTTTTCATCAAACACAGGTGCTTACGGTCCTGGTCAACAAGTAAAAGATACTTTTGGTTATGACTATGTGCTTGATATCGACTGGAATCAGTTAACTTACACTGTATTCAAATTAGATGCTAACTCAGAAACGTTGACAACTACTTTGAACAACCACCAATTCTCTAACCCATGGGCTTATGCAGGTGGTGGTCAGCAAGTAACTACAGGCTCTTTCACTCTTGATCTGTTGACTGATGCTCAAACAGGTTTTGAAGGTGATGCAGAAGTTGGTCAAGCTTCTCACTATTATGCTAACGGTTTTGACTTAAGCTTCTTAGGTGAAGGAACTGATTTCTGGCTACATTACACAATGGAATGTGGTAACGACTTACTTCACGCTAAAGGCACAGTACCTACTCCTTCAGCTTTAGCATTGATGGGTCTAGGTCTTTTAGGCTTAACTCGTATCCGTCGTAAAAAAGCATAAAATAAGCTTAAGACAAATAAATCAAATTTGTCTTTTCTTAGTTAAGCTTTTTAAATAGTCGCCATTGGGCGGCTATTTTTTTTTCTTTTTCGACGTACAAGCAAATACAGATAGTTAATATAAAAATATAATATTTTAATCATACTAAAACCTATCCAAACTGCTAGGCTTGCTGTTTAATTAATATTAAATCGCCATGCTCTTTAAGATTTTTTGCTAAACGTAATGCAATCTCCTCAGGAATCTGTCGAATTATTTCCTCAGACGCTCGATCAACCACCGAAATAACCACTCTCCCGGCTTCATCATCAATTTTGAAAAAAATATCCCTTTGCATCGCTGACACAAAATCATTTAATTGTTCAACAGCTTCAGCAACTCGCTGCTCATTAATTGCTGTAGGTTGGTTAAGGCGCTGTGGCACAATATTTTCTGAATGTGGTTGCTCCCCCTGTTGAGTCTTATTTGTCGTGTTTAACGACGGCTGCCTTTTAGTATCATCAACAGTCGGTGTAACCACAGGAGAACCTATTGGCGTTATACCTCCCATGATAGTTTCCTCTTTGTATTATCAAGCCCAAACCACCAAGAGGTCTGGGCTGATTATTAATACACTAAAAACCGTTTTCCACTTCCCTCTTGGAGGGTATCGCAAACCTACTGCGCTTCGCTCCTGACTTTTTGCGACACCCTCTTTGCTATGAGGATTAATCTACTATTGCAGTAAAGACAACACCTGTTGGGGTTGAGCATTAGCTTGCGCCAACACCGAAATACCTGCTTGCTGTAGTACTGTAGCACGACTCATTTCAGCGGTTTCAGCGGCAAAGTCAGCATCTAAAATACGTGAGTTTGCAGCAGATAAGTTTTCACTATTAACCGATAAATTACTGACTGTTGATAAAAAGCGGTTTTGTAAGGCACCCAGTGCAGAAATTTGCTCAGAGACTTTACTGATTGCATTGTCAATGGATATTAACGCATCATTTGCGCCACTCAAGGTGGATATATCTAAATCATCCAACAACTGTCCTGCTTCTTGACCTCCAAATGTACCTATTTGGAAACCTGCCCGGCTGATCGAACCTGTATTTGAGGTGAGCGTAAACTGCCCTGCTGAAGTCAGTGACACTGAACTATAAGTGGTTGCCACGGAAAAGCCAGCATTTGCAACAGTGTTTATCGCGCTTACATCAATATTTCTGCCATCATCAGCGGTCAACCGGAAAGTACTTCCAAAGGCTTCTGCTTTAACACCAGTCTGTCCTGACTTTGAGTTAACTGCATTTATAATCGTGTTTTGAATATCACTCGCAGAGTCATTTGCACCATAAGCGATTTGGATATCGACACCATTAATCACCACATTACCACTCTGGGCAGTACCTGTAGTAATCGTACCTCCCGTAACAATGGTGGCATTTGCTTTTGCAGTAACACCTGATTTTTCACTCACCGCATTAATAGCCGCTGCTTTAGCGATAGCACTTGCAGCATTACCTGTCGTTGATGATGAATCAAATGATGTTAATGAAGCACCCACTGCTACACCATTAATGACTAAATCACCAATCGAAAGTGCTGTACTTGTAACATTATCACCAACAGAACCACCATTAACTCCGCTAAAAGAACCTACCTCTAACCCGGCATTATCAATATTACCTGTGGTTGAATCGATATTAATATCTTCACCATCTTGTGAAATTAATGTAAAGGTACCAAAGTAAGTCGTATTTCCTGTTGCTAAACCAAAGTCAGCAGAGGCATTTCCTGACACATTTTGAATATCGACATTTCTCCCATCTTCAGCAACCATTGTAATTCCAGTCGTTGCGTTTCCATCAAATGATGCAACAACACCTGTTTGACCTGACTTTTCATTAATTGCTGTAACCACCGCTTCTAAATTGGCCTCGGTGCTTAAAGCATTATCAGTGACTAAATCAATTGTCACACCATTAATGGTGATTTGCCCGGTTTTATCATCCGTATTGGCGTACGTACCACCTGCAATAGTCGCTGCATTGACTTTGGCAATGACACCTGTTTGTTCAGATATTTTATTAATTGCTGCCGCTTTAGCAATTGCACCACGTTCTTGGTAGTTTGTGGATGATGTATCATCAGAACCTGAAGAGGCACCAACAGCAATACCGTTAATAACCAAATCACCCGCATTGAGCTGACTATTACCCGTTAAGGTAGAAGAAATGCCTGCTTCAAGGGCTGTACCTAGTGAATCTGTGCTAGTTCTTTCAATGCTTACCGAAATGGTATCACCTAAGTTGGCCCCTGTTTGAAATAAGGCATTTGAAAAAGAGCCATCCAAGAGGTTTTTACCATTAAAGTTGGTTTTATCTGCCACACTTTGAATTTCAGCAACCAACTGCTGTACCTCTTGATTTAATGCATCACGGTCAATATCTGTATTACTGCCGTTGGCTGATTGCAAAGCAAGCTCTCTCACACGCTGTAAGTTACTGGCGATGGAATTTAATGCTCCTTCTGCTGTTTGCGCTAAGGAAATACCATTATTTGCGTTTTGTATCGCAACTGTCGTACCACGTATTTGCGAGGTAAAACGAGTAGAAATTGCTAACCCTGCAGCATCATCCTTCGCACTATTAATTCTCAAACCAGACGACAAGCGCTGCATAGCTTGTTCTTTAGCCGACTGAGAAATATCTAAATAACGTTGTGCACTGAGTGAGGCAAGGTTGGTATTAATGACCTGAGGCATGTGATCGCTCCTTACTTAGTCAGTTACTCCCTTTACCAACACACCTCAAATACTACCTTTGGGGAGAGCTAATGTTCCGTTGTATTTCTAATAACGACCACACACTGATTTTCTTTAGTTTTTTTCCTTACTTTTTTTTATTAATATTCACTGTCGTATAACCATCATTTAGCTGACAATAATTTTTAATGTAATTATTTCTTCGTCTGTTTCTCGGCATTTTTTTGCCGCCACTAATGATAAAAAACACATCAAGCTTCGTATTATTTTGAAAACAGTAGCTTTTTATCCAATGGCATAAGAGTTGCTATTTGGCTATTAGCCCAAAAGCAGTCTCAATTTTTAATTAAGGGATGTCGTCAATGTTGTAGAGCCTACCACTCGGCACCATTAAGGCAGGAGACAAGGAACATGCCACAGGTTATAAATAGTAATATTCCCTCGTTGAATGCTCAACGCAATTTAAACCGCTCTCAAAGCCAATATGCCGTTGCCTTACAACGTTTATCTTCTGGCTTGAGAATTAATAGTGCCAAGGATGATGCCGCAGGGCTAGCAATAGCAACTCGTTTTGATGCCCAAATTACTGGACTAGGCGTTGCCATTCGTAATGCAGGTGACGGCGTTTCATTAGCACAAACTGCCGAAGGTGCTCTTGGGGCAATGCAAGACAATTTACTGCGCATCCGTGACCTTGCTCTACAAGCTGCCAATGCCTCTAACAGTGCACTAGATCGTGAAGCATTAAATGCAGAAGTACAACAGTTGAAAGCGGAAGTACAACGCTTATCAGACCAAACTAATTTTAACGGTACCAAGCTACTTGATGGCACATTTAAAGATGTTACATTTCAAATTGGTGCCAATGAAGGGGAAACAGTTAGCTTTGGGATTGATGGCGCCCGCGTCGATGAGTTGGGTGCAGCACAAACCGTTGGGGTGAGTGCAAGAGGCACCACCAATGCCATTACTCAGGGTGATTTAATTATTAATGGGGTCACCATCACCAGCTCTAAAGCCAGCGATGATACTGCTTCTGTCGCCAATAAAAGTGCTAGTGCCATAGCAAAAGTTTCCGCGATAAACAGTCATTCTGATGAAACAGGTATAACAGCAGAAGTACTGACAAATACAGTAGCAGGCACAAACCAAGTGGTAGCTGATCAGTCAGGTAATATTTTTCTTAATGGCGTAAGAATACCCCTTGCAGTCGATGATGACTTAGCCTCAGATGCTAATCGCGATGCGGTTGTGGCCGCGATCAATGCCTATTCTGGACAAACCGGTGTTACCGCCATCAATACTGGTATTGATGCATCGGGTATTACCTTAGAAGCAGAAGATGGCAGAAATATCACCCTCGTCTTTGGCAGGGGCGGTACTGACAATTTAACCGCTGCAGCAACAGGGCTACCAACAGGAAACGTCGCAGCAGGCGCACCGCCCACTGCAGCAGAAGAGTTAAATGGCACCACCTCTGGTGGATTTACCCTGATTAGCCGTGATAACAGTAATATTAAAATTGAACAAGGAACAGATGGCCAACTTAATGCCAATGTAGGGTTAGCTGTCGGCACCTACAGTGGCAGCCAAGCCTTTGTATCATCGCTGGCTGATGCTGGAAATGCTTTAAATACCGGAGATATTGTGATTAATGGAGTACCAATTCCCGCAGGTAATGTGTTAGACGATACTTCCTCCTCGACCAGTAAATCCACCAGTGCAATCACCAAAGCAGCGGCTATTAATAAAGTCAGCGAGCAGACCGGAGTGACCGCCAAAGCCAATCCAAATTTAGTGAACGGAGCGGCAATGACGCCTGCAGCCCTTACCGGGAATATTACAATCAATGGCGTGACTACATCCACTTTTAGTACCACAGCAGACGCAGAGGAAAGCCGTCTAGCCGTTATTGCAGCTATTAATGCAATTTCTGGTCAGACTGGCGTTATTGCCATTGATACTGGTAGTACAACAGGTGGAGTACAACTTTTAGCAGAAGATGGACGAAATATTGACATTAGCTTTTCAACACTGACCAGTGCGGCAACAGGGATTGCTGCTGCTGATACTTATGAATCCTCAATCCAAATATCATCCGCAGGCTCCTTTACTTTAACCTCAAATACTACCAATGGCTTAACCAACCAGGGACTCACTGCTGGCACCTTTGGTGGTGCCGAAACAGGACAGTTCATCGAGGATATCGATATTTCAACAGTAGAAGGCGCTCTCACAGCGTTAGACGCTATTGATAATGCACTACAAGCCATTAATTTACAGCGTGCTAAATTAGGGGCTATTCAAAATCGGTTTGAATCAACCATCGCTAACCAAGCCATTGCGCAAGAAAATTTGAGTGCTGCCAACTCTCGGATAAAAGATGCTGATTTCGCAGAAGAAACTGCAGAGCTAAGTCGAACTACAGTGTTACAACAGGCTGGAATATCGGTATTAGCCCAAGCCAACGCCCAACCACAACAAGTGTTAAGTTTATTACAAAGTTAGTGCTGTATTTTTTATTGAAACCTCCACACTTGGCCACTAAACAATTTATTTTCGCCAACCCATGAATTAATTTATACCTCCGGCAGTAGAAGACCATTCTTGGTCTCTACTGCCCACATCTTTGTTTTTATAAACAAACACCAGCATTTCCCTCCCACTTTTTGCTATCCCCCCCTTTTCTATCCCACGAAACGATCGGCAAGAAGCATCGTACCAGCGGCAATAGTTTGCCTTGTTACGTGAGGGGTTGCCGGTTTGCTGTCAAGCAACACTTAAATGGTATTTTTGTTAAATATTTATGCTTTTGTTTTTACAGTTTTTTTTCATATTGGCATAAGCATTGCCCCTCCAGAGGCAACGCAAATTTCAACTTGTTGCCAAGTTGCCGGCGTAACCCGCACTTTTGATACAAGGGAAGCAGACCGGCTGGTATTAAGGTGGAGAAAAGCCATGCCTCAAATAATTAATACCAATATTCCTTCGCTGAATGCTCAGCGAAATTTGAATAGGTCGCAAACTGATAATGCCGTTGCGCTGCAACGTTTATCTTCAGGACTTCGTATCAACAGTGCTAAAGATGATGCCGCCGGACTTGCCATTTCAACTCGATTTGATGCACAAGTTCAAGGCTTATCCGTAGCCATTCGAAATGCGGGTGACGGTGTGTCACTCTCACAGACAGCCGAGGGTGCTCTGGGCGCGATGAAAGACAACTTGTTACGTATTCGTGACCTTGCCTTACAATCAGCCAATGCCACCAATAATGCCTTCGACCGCGATGCGTTAAATGCCGAGGTGCAACAGCTTAAAAAGGAAATTGCGCGTATTTCAGACCAAACCAGCTTCAACGGCACTAAATTACTCGATGGCACATTTACCCAAGTCACTTTCCAGATAGGGGCTAATGAAGGCGAAAGTGTCACGTTCAGTATAGAAGGTGCTCGGGTCGATGAGCTGGGAGCAGCACAGAATGTTGGAGTCAGTGCAAGAGGGACCGCCAATGCGCTGGTACAGGGGGATCTTATTATCAATGGCGTCAGTATTCCAAGCTCAAAAGCTACCGATGATACTGCTTCACTGACCAATAAGAGTGCCAGCGCAATTTCTAAAGTCAGCGCAATAAATGGCGAGTCTGACGAAACTGGCGTTACTGCAGAAGTACTTACAAATACTGTGGCAGGTACTGCACAAACTGTGGCTGATCAAACCGGAAACATATTCCTCAATGGCGTACGTATCCCACTAGCCGTTAATACCAGTATTTCTTCTGAAGGGAACCGTGACGCCGTAGTTGCAGCCATCAATGCAAATTCAGCGCAAACAGGTGTTACCGCCGTTAATACGGGTGATGACCAGTCGGGTATCACGCTAGAAGCGGAAGATGGCCGAAATATCACTTTAGTTTACGCAGCAGGTGGGCTAACAGCAGCAGCCACAGGACTACCTACGGGTAACGTTGCTGCGGGTGCTACTCCTACTGCAGCAGAAGAACTAGCAGGTACGGTTGCAGGCGGCTTTACCTTAATCTCTCGGGATGGTACCGCTATAAAAATTGATCAAGGACCCGATGGACAGCTTAACCAAAATGTCGGCCTTGCGGTTGGTGAGTACAGTGGTTCAGGTGCATTTCTGTCATCCTTAGCTGACTCAGGCAATGCATTAAGTGATGGTAATATTGTTATCAATGGCGTCCCTGTTCCCGCAGGCAATATCTTAGACGATACTGCCTCTTCAACCAGCAAAGATACCAGCGCCATTACCAAAGCTGCCGCTATAAACAAAGTGAGTGAGCAGACAGGTGTTACCGCCACTGCTAATCAAAACTTAGTGAATGGTGCAGCTATGACCCCGGCAGCCTTAACGGGCAACGTCGTCATCAATGGTGTTGCCACAGCTGACTTCTCCACATCTACAGATGCAGAAGAAAGCCGGATTGCCGTGGTTAATGCCATCAATGCCATTGCTGGCCAAACTGGGGTCACAGCAGTTGATACAGGTAGCACTACGGCAGGTGTCCAACTGCTGGCAGAAGATGGCCGTAATATTGATGTTGCCTTCAATACCTTAACCAGTCCATCTACAGGCATTGCCGTAGCAGGCGTATATGAATCATCCATCAGGTTAGCATCTGCTAATCCTATTACTTTAACCTCTAATACCAATAACGGACTGTCTAATCACGGTTTATCGGCAGGTACTTACGGAGGGGCTGAAACCGGCCAGTTTGTGCAAGATATTGATATTTCAACAGTCGAGGGAGCACTACGTGCATTGGATGCTGTCGATAACGCTCTCCAATCAATCAATATCCAGCGTGCAAACCTAGGGGCTATTCAAAATCGTTTTGAGTCAACCATTGCTAACCAGGAAATTGCTAGAGAAAACCTGGCTGCCGCCAACTCTCGCATAAAGGATGCTGACTTTGCCGCAGAAACAGCCGAATTGTCGCGCACCCAGGTGCTACAACAGGCTGGTATTTCTGTTCTCGCTCAAGCTAACGCTCAACCCCAACAGGTACTACAGTTATTACAGTAACGATTTATTAAAGGGACTTCTAAATATTTTGCTTTCAATGAGGTGTTTCAACACCTCATTTTTGTGTGAAATAAAATTGACGTATATAAAAAATACATGGATCAGTTAACAAGTAACGGGGGATTATCATGGCAGAAAATAACAAGCCAACTATTGACTTTGGACTCGCGGATTTTGAGCTTGCGGTTTATCAACGTAACCATCAGCTGGCCGAAAACCTGCTAATACAGCTACTAAGGTTTATGGACAACTCCAATCAGTTTGGTACCATTTTTGTCGACCCCAATGATATTACTAACAATCAGGCTTATTTTATTGGTTTTATCCCCTTTGATAATCGAAAAACTTTGAACCAACGTCTCGCCTTATACAACAGGCTCGCAGCAGCTATTACTGCATTAACCTGCGACCCATCCTATTCCATGGGTAATGACCTGCGGCTGTCGTTTTTATTTTATAAATGCCATGTTAGTAATATTTTTAGCGCCTCTACCTATAGAAATATGGATCATATCCTTATCGCTCGAGGAGTCTGTAATAGTCAGTATGTACTTAATATACAAAGCGATGATGACTTTCAACAGTTGTTGCTATTTTTTTCCCTAGAAAGCAATATCAAAATCGACCACAACCTTCTCTTTGAATACAACGCAAAAACAGCAGGGTTTTTCTTTTTAGGATTGCTCTATAATTTAAATTGTAGCTTTGGCTCCCGTGTTGAGCAGACTCGAGCTGAACTCATCAGCGCTTACCACTTGCTCGAAAAAGTACCCTTAGAACCCGTTGTTTATGGTTTACTGCCAAATCCTTGGATGGGTTGCACATATTTACAGCACCCAGATAAAAATCATCTCAAAAAAGCGCTAAATAAACTCTGTGAACGTTGGGTAATCAGCCAATTAAATAAAAAAGTTCGAAAAAAAATAAATCAGATACCCACTACATTAGCTCATCCTGTCAAACGAATTATTATGGGAATGGAAACATACAAGTCAAACCACTCAATGTATCGTTGCTACCATTCAATATTACAAAAACTTAAAACACATTATGAAATCATTTTAGTATGTAATAAAACCATGATTGATAACAAGGCAGAGGAGGATGGTCATCAGGTTATTTACCTTGATGATGATGTTCCTACCATTAACAGTGACCTTGAAAAAATTATCAATCTACAGGCAGATATGATTATTTATCCATCACTTGGAATGAGTCGGTGGGCTGTATTTTTCGCAAATTTGAGACTAGCCCCCGTGCAAGTCATGTTTTTGGGGCACCCTCATGCCTCATTCAGCGACAACATCGATTATATTTTACCCCTTGGTATTGATCAGCAAGAAAATGGATTTGCACCTTATTGTCAGGAAACCGTTATACCCGTTAACTTTCCACAACAAGGTTTTACCCGACGCCCTGATTTACCCGATAAAATCCCCAAAAAAGAGCAACATGATGGTATCTTTCGCATTGCCATCAACAGTAGTTTACCTAAGCTGTCTCCCTCATTTTTAGCCGCTTGTCAGTCAATTAAGCAGCGTTCTAATATTGCAATTGAGTTTCACTATTTTATTCTTCAAACCCGTTCAGCCTTTGGCGACAACCTTGGCCATTTTTCACTTGACCAAATAGGCCCTACTATCATTCATACTCATAAGCCTTATGCCCAATATTTACAAGACTTAGCGAATTGCGACCTCGCCCTTGGTACCTTTCCATTTGGCGGTGTTAACACCAACATAGACTTATCAATGGTCGGTGTACCTAAACTCATCATGGATTGTCCTACAGGAGACTTTTTTGAAAAGACAGATAGTGATTTTTTTAATCACGTTAATGCACCTTCTTGCTTAAGAGCTTCGTCTATTACGGATTATATCAATAAAGCCTTAGCACTCATTAAAGATAAATCTTTGCATGATCAAAGCGCTAAGTTCATGCAATCCATTGACTTATCGCCGTTCTTTCAGGTTCGTGAAGATTGTGTCAACTCTGTTATTGAAGCACTTAATACCATCAGTCTCTCAGCTCAGGCAAAGGTGCAACCACTACAACATGCCAAAGACGCATAGCATCAATCACTCAATGTGATTAACCATCTAGTGCATAGCAGTAGATAACCCTCTAAACTTGCACTAGTAGTTTGACGACTCGTCACCTTAAAATGAAGTAAAATTAGCAGTTATCAATATTTAAGAGATGGTTCTAAAGAGAGAGTACCATGGCGTTACACATAATTTATAAACAAATTATATATTGCCTATGCTTGCTCTTATTTGTTTTTTCAAGAACATACGCTCAAGAAAAAAACCAGTGTATAAAAGATGAAATTAGTATTGGTTGGATGCCATTTGAACCTTTTATGGAAGGTGATATCTCTGAAGTACCTACAGGACTCGATATTCAACTCATAGATAAAGTATTTTCTGAAGCTCACTGTCAATATAAATTTGTCTATTTGCCATGGAAGCGATCAATTCATGAAATACGTTATGGTAGGCTAGATATGATTTCATTAGCATCTATTACAGAAGAACGCAGGAGTTTTGCTAATTTCTCAGTCCCCTACCGATTTGAACAGATGCGTCTGATGATAAAGGTAGAAGATAAAAACAAATGGCGCATTAAAAGTCTTAAAGATATTGCTAAACAACAAATGCGAGTAGCTGTTCACTTAGGCGCTTTTTATGGCAAAGAGTTTGAACAGTTGAAAGAAAACGATGCCACATTTGCAGAGACTCTGTTTACGACAACGGACGACTCTACACGACTAAGAATGCTGCAGTATGGTCGTATTGATGCTGTATTACATGATAAAACATTTCTTGAGTCTAGAGTTAAAAAAATGGGGCTCGATGGAAAGTTTATTTTTCTAGATTACTCCGTAAATGATGATCCTATCCATTTCATGTTCAGCAAAGCAAGTGTTCCCATTGATGATATTGAACGTATTAATAAAGCAGTCATAAAAATAGGCAAAACCAGATTCTATCAAAAACTGTATCATTATTCTTTAAGCAGCATTTTAGAAAAGCGGCCTTAAAAACCAGCTATTAGTTTATTATCGACATGCCTATAGAACAGTATCATTAAAAAATATCTTTAATTCTAAGTAACACTTACTCTGATTTACTAGGCTCGACTTCACGAATTTGATATCTTCCCAAACGAGAATCTTGAAAAAACCGATCATAGCGACCATCCATCTTAAGTTTACTAAGCCCCTTATTAAACTTATCAATTAACGCCTGAGCATTTTTTACCTTTTTACTAATAATTAAGTGATATGAAGTCACATTATAAGGTTTTAAATGATGATCAATAACACTAACAACATCTTCAGACAGGCTTTTATGAAGAGTTGCATAACCTACATCTAAATCCGACGGAAAAATATCAATATGTTGTTTAGCCAACATTTTAAATGCTTCTATTTCACTAGGAATACGAATTATCCTTATATTTGGATTATCTTCTAATTGGTATGAATAACCCAATATACCACCTATTCTATAATCTGTTAAATCCTCATAGGTTTGCCATTTGAACTGATGACTTTTCCTCTTAAACAAAACAGAGGTTCCATCAACAACCGAGTCACTAAATAAAAAAAGTTGTTTTCGCTCATCAGAAGGGCTCCAAATTAATGTGCCATGATATTTTCCCTTTTTACTACTTTCATAAGCACGCTTCCAAGGCAAAAAAACATATTTTACAGCTATTCCCTCCTCAGCAAATGATTCTGTGACAATATGCGACCCAACCCCATAATGCTTAAGGCTTTTAGATAAATAGGGTAACCATTCACCATTCGCCAATACAACCTGCTCTTGATCACTTGCTTGGAGTGCTGATAGAGAAAACAGCAAGTGAAAAAACATGTATCTTGGCATAACCATAAAAGTGTCAACCACCAGAGCAAACTCAAAAGTTAACTATTCCTTTCTTATACCCATTTCGAACCAGATATTTATAGTATAGATAGCAAAGTACACTTTGAGTGCATCGTAGCCATATGTCCTGATCGCTTTTTGCACACCTCATCAATAACAGCTAGCCTTAATAATAAGGTAAAAAGTGTGCTCCCCTTATATATAACCTATGGTGAATAGGCATGAACTCCACCTATAAAGCTTTACTCATTGACTTAAGTGGTGTGTTATATGTAGGTGATGAGCCAGTTTCTGGCGCTGCTGCGACCCTTGAACAACTCCGTTCCGCTGGCTTAATGCTCCGCTTTGTAACTAATACTGCCACCCAAAATCATCAAGCGATTATTAACAAGCTACACAGCATGGGATTTATCATTGACAGTCAGGAGTTATTCACTGCACCAGTGGCTGCCAAACACTACATCGAAACAAATAATCTTAGGCCCTTCTGTCTTATTCACGATGCATTAAAAGAAGATTTTCAAGACCTTGACCAGCATCAGCCAAACTGTGTGCTTTTAGGAGATGCTCGAGACCAGCTAAACTATCAGTCTATTAATAAAGCGTTTCAACTGTGTATGGAAGGCTCTCTATTGATCGGCATAGGTAAAAACAAATATTTTAAAGATAAGCAAGGTTTAATGTTAGATTCAGGCGCTTTTATTCATGCTTTGGAATGGGCAGCAAACACACAAGCTATTATTATGGGCAAACCAAGTTATACTTTTTTTACTCAAGCGGTTCGCTCAACTTCTTGCTCTCCTAATGAATGTCTCATGATAGGTGATGACGTCGAATGTGACGTTATAGGGGCAATTAATGCAGGCTTAGGAGGCTGTTTAGTCCGCACAGGAAAGTATCAGCCAGAAGATGAAATGAAGATTCCAGCAACTGCACATACAATAGACACATTGAGTTGTTTAATGTCAATTCTTTGAGTTTTACTGAGGGTCAACCAGCCATTGTAGGCTCCTAAATATTCACGTAATGAACAACTCTTGAACCCTTCGTATAAGACTAAAGTCCAATTTACTCACTTCTCTCCTCTTGCTACTGTCGTACTTTCTAATTCAATCTTTCATCACCTACATATATACCCACAGTGAAGGATTTTTAGGGGTGGCAGTTAAATGCTCCTCGGCAATAGCGCCTGCATTGCTCTACTATATGACATCCATGTCATTATGCATAAACTGCATTCCCACCATCCTTGGACAAGAGCGATGACAACACACCCTAAAATTGATTCGCGAAGGGTATAAATAAGGACATCTATGAACTCTCTGTACCGCACACTGTTGACCCTTTGCATCTTTGGATTATCTAACAACATTGCTCAGGCTGGCGTTATAACTGCAGATACAGTAACCACAAGTGGTATGAGCTTTATCTATGGTTCAGCTGCGAGGCTAAGTGATGGTGATACTCGAAATCAAGTATACGTTAACCCCTACACTAATAATGCTTACATTGAGTTTAAGTTTGATGCTTTATATTCCAGTGATTTTATCCGGATCTATAATGACTATGCAGTTAATGACGATAGCTTAACAAAATTTAACCTTGCTTTTTTTAATACCAAATCACTGGTTGCTTTTGAAGAAGCATTAACGTCCCCGACATCTGTAGCAACACATGACATTGCCTATTCAAAACAAGTAGGTCCTTTCAACCGGATAAGGCTTTACCCTGTAGAATCTCAACTTCCACATCGATTTCAAGTACGTGAAATTCAGTTCAGCACAACAAAAATATCTGAACCAGGATCATTATTAATATTACTTAGCTTCCTACCACTTATTATTCGTCAAAAACATTCGTCGTTACTGTCTAAGACAGTTATAAGCTAATCAATTTAAGCTAGGAAACAACCTGAAAAACAAATAAAATGATTCTCTAAATAAAAGGAATGAGTTACATTGCAATAATTATTATGAGCAAACTCAGCTCATTCTTGTGAAATATACTGTTGGGTTAAATACATTACGCAATATATAAGATCATGGAGGAAGACATGAAGCTGCATACTATCACTACTCTGCTTGCCACGTTAACACTTTCAACAGCAACATTAGCAGAGGGCGTTAAAGAAGTATTAATGGGGGTTGATATACAACCTAAATCACTTGTTTTACATGTCGCTTCTGGCGGTTGTACATCAAAAAGTGACTTTAAAATTGATATCAGGAAAGATAAAAATGCACAACATCCACTACAAGTAACCATCTTCCGACAAGTACCAGATTACTGCGAAGCCCACATACCTAATGGTATCAAACTCTACTATGATCGTGCGTCATTAGGCTTATCAGGAGATATTGAGTTTACACTGACAAATGCCATTGGCACTACATCACCACACTATTGATTTTTAGCGGTTTTAAATACAAATGATGTGATGTTTAGCACCCAGAGTGAGATAAATCATTAAAGCGCTCTGGGTAATACTTGCAGTATCATACATAACTACTTAGCTTTATCTGCGAAGCTTTGTAAATTATTAAGTTGTATAAGCAGAATAAAACACTTAAGGTAATGATCACTTACTTCATATCAAACAATCCTTATGTGTATTAAACTTTCCGCACTATTACTTGTAATTTTCTATACATTTTGTCATGGAAACCAGGCAGCCACATGGGATGATATAAGTCACTTAAATCGTACAACTGTTACGAAAATAATCCACGTTAAATCAGAGCATGATGTAGCAGAAGCTTTGAAATTTGCGAATACTCACAAGTTAAAAGTAGTTATATCTGGAACTCGACATAGTCAAGGTGGACATATTACTTACCCAAATGCACTAGTCTTGGATATGTCACACTTTAATCAAATCACTGACTTTTCTCCTAAAGAACGTACTATTACAGTACAAAGTGGCACAACATGGGATGATATACAACAAAAAGTAAACCCTCATGGCCTTTCTGTAAAAGTAATGCAATCATCAAATATTTTCTCTATTGGCGGCTCAATCAGTGCTAATGTTCATGGCAGAGATCCAAACTACGGACCATTGATTGAAACCATCAATAAACTACGTATCATGCTTGCTAATGGTGAGACTATGGTAATTAGCAAACATTCATCACCGGAGTTATTTAGTAGTATCATAGGAGGATATGGGTCACTTGCTGTTGTTTTGGAAGCTGAACTATCCCTCACACACAACACCCTTCTCGAAAAGAGTGTAACCCAAATTGATTACTCAGCCTACTGGCCACTCTTACAGAAAACGTTAAATGACAACAATATAGCGCTTCATTATGGGCGATGTTCCTTTGTGAAGGGTAAAACGTTTCTCAAAGAATGCTATGCCATCAATTACGCGCTTACAAATAATGCCCCAATGACTAACGAGCTTAATCATGAAAAAAATATAACGCGAAATAAATACTTATTTGACTTATCCAGGCATAGTTCCTCAGGTAAAAAACTACGCTGGCATTTACAAAAAAAAATTGTTGATGTTCCTAGCCAAAAAACGCATATATCAAGAAATAATGCCATGCGTCCTCCCATCAAGTTCTTAGCCTACCACTCCCCCAATGACTCAGATATATTACAAGAGTACTTTATACCTACTACACACTTTATTGACTTTATGGATGACATAAGACAGGAGCTAACATCACAACATGTAAATTTACTAAGTATGACACTACGCTATTTAAAGAAAAATCAGGAAACGACGCTTAACTATGCGAATAATAATATGATTGCCATTGTGCTATTTATTAACATTGAAACCAATGAAGAAGGATTGTTAAAAGCTCAGGCATGGACTCAGCAATTAGTTACCTTAGCCCAAAAATATCATGGTACCTATTACCTAACCTATCAACGATTCCCCACCAAAAAACAATTTACTTCAATTTATCCTGGTTGGAAACACTTTAAAGCACTCAAAGAGCAATATGACCCTAACAAAATATTTTATAGCCAGTTTTATGATCATTATATTGAGTAACAGGTAGTAGCCAGTTGAGCGTAGACAAAACTCAGCGGGCTACTAACCAACTACTGTATGATTCTTTTACTTTCTACGCGCAACTCCTGCACCAAGTAGTCCAAGAAGAAAAATAGCCAAGCTTGAAGGAACAGGAACCGGCGTGGGATCGGGATCGGGATCGGGAACAACATCTTCAGTAATACCCGCATAACGAACATTACCTTGAGAATAATTGTAGAAACCAAAAGCACCATTATCAAACTCAGCTAAACCTGCATCTCCAGGTGTAATCGAGAATTCAAGCACATCATCCACCTTTACTTCAATCAATAAAGAAGTAAAAATAATATCAAAGTTGTAAGTCTGATTATCGGCCCAACCTGTAGCACCTAAATTATTAGCACGAGCAATTTCTGTTACCCCTGGAGGTAATGTATCATGCCCCCAAAACGCTTCTTCCCCAGGCATAGTAACATGTGAAATTGCTAAACCCTCAAATGCTGTCCCTCCAAAAAAGCCCTGGGTACCCTGCTTCCAATCGACTAAAATAAAGTCACTGACTGCACTGTTTATTTCATCAGGATCATAACCTAATACAAATCCAATAAAGTCATCATCCCCAGTTGTCTCAACAGTAATTTCTCCACTTAAAGATGTACCCTGTGCATTACCTGTAGGGTCAAAAAATACTGTAGGATTACCATTTGTTGTTTGCAGTACCGTATCATTATCTGCTCCAGAAACAACCCAGTTTGAACCTCCCGGACCTGGATGATTATTTACAACCCAACTAGATAAGTCTACTTTCGCAGCCATCACATTAGTCGTTAGTAATGTCATCAGCCCAGCTAAACATAACTTCCTGCTTTTTTTAAATGAAATCATATTGACCGTCCACCTCAACAATAATTAATTTTTCCATAACAACTCTCACAAACTGAGCATTACAAAAAACAGGCCAACATTTTATAACAATATATATCAACAAGTTATTTTTTTAATAACATTAATTCAACAACTTGTTATAAAAATATCCAACAATTCAAAAAAATTATTCACAAATTAATTAAGCACATATACCCAATACCAATGGTTTTTAGGTGCGGCCATCGAGTGACGAAGCCCCATGAGCCTATATTAATAGGTGATTGGGGTGAGGAGTGAAGATAACAAAACCTAGAAATCATTAAAGACAATTTTTACATCGTTAAAACAGATTGACACTACCTATAACTGGATAGTAAAGCCAGCAGCCAAAAAAAATCATATTATGTTAGACAAATTTCTGTAGATAAAGGATAGGACTCCATGCTTAATAAATAAACTAACTAACAAATCAATTTAATCACCTATTTTTTGGTGAACATTAAAAAACCCGAAGAGCAACAAGGTTAGCTCAACGGGTTATCGGAAGAGGAAAAAAATCACATATTATTTATTTTTGCTTTCGTTTTCTTAAACCAGCGATACCCAATAGACCAAGTCCAAACAAAGCTGCAGTTGTAGGAACAGGAATTGGATCCGGTTGAGGTGTTATGATAGGAGCGTCATATTCAACAAAGTATCCAAGCCTACTTCTACTTGGCAAATCATTCCAACTACCACCAGAGAGTTCAAGGAAATCTTCATTACCTAAATTATTAGGTTCACCACCTCCCCAGCTTGCAAAAGTAGTGGTACTTCCTCCTGGACCACCAGACCAAAACTGTGTCCCAGCTTCTGGCCCATCCATCCACAGCCAAGCACCTTCAGATACCATATCTGAACCACCTAGCCAACCTGTTCTTGCTAAAGTAGTCAAAAAGATATTTTCTGGAGCCGATGTAACTGTCGCTAAGTAGCCAGGCATACCCAAGTGAGTCATCCCTAATGCCGCAGTTCGCGCTGTTGCCCATGTTGATGAAGTTGAAATATATTCATAATAATGCCCTGTTCCTCCAAAAAAGACAGGTACAGCAAAAGCTGCGTTCATCGAAGCAAGAGAAGCCGTTAAAATAGCCGTTTTAAGAAGTAATTTTTTCATGAGAGTTAACCTATTCAGCGCAAGAAAAAAGTCACTACTCACGTAGCTAAATAAGTGCCAAATATAAAAACTATTTTTATTTCAACAGGATACTTCAGTTTCGTAGGTTACGACTTTAAGTAATATTTGAATACCTACTTAAACTGTATATTTGACTGATAATTCACGCAAAACTTGACTTGAAGTGGCCCCAAGAACAAGACATTCTTTTCCAAAATCAATATATACTTATATAAAAAAAGCTATGCCGCTAAAGCCTGAAAAAAATTCTTTCGGCATTGCACTATTAAATGATTAATGTGGACATTCCTCATTATAAAAATGCAAATCCTTTTTCAGGGATTTTCGCAATCCATCAACTGATTCATATTCCGCAGTTTCGGATAATAAGTTCAATTAGCATTAGAGAATGCTAGCTGATTGACTTTACACTTCTCCCAACCAAGAGATAAAGTACAGTGATCTATATTCAACTGCTATGTAAAGGACAAAACTTTCAGGGAGTACCGAAATCCTGATAGGTGAGCACTTCCTTCTACTAATACACTGTGTAAATAATCAAGACCTAGACGAAATAAACTTTTCGGTTTTCGACCATGCTTTTTTAGCTTCAGAGGCTTAAGCTTGTTTTGCAAGATGCCTAATTTAAAAGATCACGCTAATGCCAAAGTACAAACAAAAAACAGTTTTTCGAGACGCTCTAGTTGTTGTAAGTGCGTGCTTACTAAGTCAAACCCCTAAGTACAGGACATTACGTTAAGAAAGATGATACACGACAGAATAGCAAACTTAAAAAACTAATCAGCTCAAATTTTAAATACAACAATTGTGTATAAAAAGAAGGGATAATTCGCGTTCTATATACTTAAATTCACTTAAATGAGAATAATTATTAAAGATAAGAATCCCGCAACTCATTGAATTTCCAGCTTAAAAATGGCCAGAGTGAGAGGATTCGAACCTCCGACCCCCACAACCCCATGTTGAGGGGCGGAGTTAACTAAGCTATTGAAATATATAGATTTTATAGGAAAAAGTGACAGTTCAATTACTGCATTTGACGACCAATAAAATCAATTAGTTACAACATTATATACTTATAAATTAGAAGTCTATTGTCGTCTATTTAGATATTCACTTGAGAAGTCAGCCTAGCTTATGACTGACCAGTTGCGCTTAGCATCCCACAACAAATTACTTTAGCAATAGCTTAATAAGACTGATTAAAATTCAACCTTAAACTGTTTCATCTGGCGTAACTATCAGCTCACTTTGTGGACACTTCAAATACTCTCTATCTCCTATTGGTTCATAACACTTCAGCCTTATATTAGTACGAACGAGCAACACCCCCCTACCTAGTTGTGGCTCATAAAACTGAAGTGTTAAATGGAAAAATGGGTAAAATTGGCTTGGTCGACGTGAACCATAATCTTATTTAGGGCGAATAAGACTTAGTTTTACTTGAAATTTAGGCCGATGCTGACTTAGCTTGTTAAGTGTTTTGCAGTGAACATATTTTAAAGCCCCCTAAAAGAACCATTACACTTACCACAAGAACAGCCATGTACCCACGCAGTTGGTGGATTGCCTTTGAGTTCAATTGTAATTGGTGAGTTACAGTAAGGGCACCTTGTTGTTACTGGATTTCCTTTATTGTGCTGCCCTAATGCAATGACCACATGAGGAGCATGTTCAGGTAAGCGTGATAAATCCATTCCCTCAATGTAGCTTTTCTCTTCGTTCGTAAACATATTCATACACTTAACGCCGCAAACAACTGCTGCAGAAGTGAAGCGGAGTGTATGCAGTCAGATTGATTTGCCTTGTTAAGTTTCTTCATCTTCATCGACTGGATAGGTAGATACACAAAGCCCCAAACCTAATTGGCCGGCCAAGTAAGCCAACTCTGGCGGAAATGTATATGAAGCCCAAAATGGAGGCTTAGTTTCTACGCCAAAATCAAGCAATGCGTATTCAACACCTTTAAACTCAACTAATTCTCGAATTAAACCCGAAGATTTATTAAGAAAATCAATAGCATCTTCTAACTGTTGATTCATGTCACTGAAGTCTGCAGAACTAACCTCAACGCTTAAGCCTGAATGTTCTAGTTTAGGCCCATTTGGTTTTGATGCGGGATATCTTGGATCTCCCTTTCTGTAGATATTTGAAAATTCTACGTCTTTGCCCTCTACACAAAGGTCAACATCAAAATTTTCACCTGATATTCGTAGTATGCAGCTCATAGAAAACTTAACTCCACCACAATGCGCGGACTTGCTAGCGTCCGGCGACCAAAGGGAGCGAGTTTAATGGCCTTGTTAGGCGCTGAACTATGGACGGTTTTCATTGATATACTCAATTGCTCATTTTGAGAGCGTAAGCGGCTGAGGAGCACCACCTTCAAGAAAGTTAGCCCTGGTTCCAACAGGATCATGCTCAGACTTTCCATTTGTAAACTCAATACCGTTATCTTTAGGTCAAGACGCACGTCCCTTTTCGCGTGTCGTACTTGAACCGCTTGTTATGTGTCTATTGAAGTAAATATTCATAATCTTCTAACTTCACTGATTTAGTAAACTGACCTTCCTTGCAATTTAAAATTACACCAGTTCTCATAAAGTTAAGAGAAAAACCAGTTCCTTCGACAACAAGCCCTGGTACATATGAAGCTGGTGTAGGGTCCCAATCAGAATTATTTTGCTTAAGCCATGCTACTAATTTCGCGTGCTTTTCGCTTCCAGGATTTATTGTATATTTCTTTGTGTGCTTTCCGCTCTCGTTAATAGAAACAGTATATGTTTCTGCAATGTCAATAAATACTTCTGTACCTACTTTACATGAAATTAATAATAGAGCTAAAAATATGGTTAGTGCACTCTTCATATTTATTTACACATAACGCTGAGTGAACCGGAAATTTGTAGCTTTGCTGCTTCTCAAGCAAAGTTTCAAATTGTCCGAGTTACACGACTTGTTAAAAGTTGACACTATTTCAGTTTTCCATTCAGAGCTAATAGCCTTATTACCAAATTTTCGCCTATATGGGCGAATTGCTCTTGGCTTAAATTTAGTTCAAACAATTCTTTAGCTTGGTAATCATTGTGAGTAAAGAGCACTGTCTTAAACCACTCACTTGATTTATCTGTGTGAGAATTAACATCATCCATGACTAAACGGATTTCGTCTGAACTGAGATTCTCCAGATATGTAACAACACCCTTCATTGCATATTCCTAGTGACTTTTAATGCTCAGCTAAGCGGCGTGAGTTAGCGCGTCCAGCCCATAGGATGATGCTGCCTTTGCTTGTTAACTGTTTGCGGCTAGTTTGTAGCACTATAACCACCTTGTAAAAATTGAAGAACAGCTGCTTCTTCTTGCGAAGGCATGCCCCTTCCAGTACCTGCGGCTTTAGAAACTACGATTTTTGAAAGCACACTGTTCTTTAATTCCGAAAGCTCTTGTTGCGATATTGATGATTTCAATGCGGCTAATGTATTACCATTAGATTCAGATAAAGCTTTCTTTGCTTCAGATAAGCTAAGACGTGGTATGTACTTTCTAAGTAATTTTATTTTCTCGATGTCCATATTTGTTCTGACAGTTAACCCCTGGTTAATTTGCGCTACCAGGCGTCAAATTGAACCACTTGTGTACGCCCGGCATGGGCATTGAGTTCATGGGGTGAAAGTCCCCTATAGGAAGATCACCTTTTAATCAATCTTAAACGATTAAAGGCGAACTACTAGTGAATGGCAAGGAGTCGTGTAGTGGCACACTAATTCTGACCAGTGATAGAATAGCCTCACAACGTTTGGTATGGCTTCTTTTGCACCCTTAATTTGCTCCCTTTAATAATCCTAAAGCAAACGAATATTATCGAAGTAACAATAGCAGTCAGAAATACTCCGAGAACTAGCTTAGATTGCATCTGGTCATACAAAAACGCTACTACAAAAACTAACACAGAATGAACCACAGCCTTTAGAAAAAATATCCAGTTGTATTTCTTAGGATTTTCCCTCTGCAAGGCTACGCCACATTCTGGACAATCTATCCCTAGCATATATCCATCTAAGTCATAGATGGGTTCTAATCTGAACTTATACTGACAGACTGGACATTTCATCTTGCATTCACACGCTCTAATCTAAAATTTAAACACTCAAACATTCAGGATCTGGCTGACATATAACGCCTAAAGCACAGGTGGCAAAACCAAAGCGAAGTGGCGGTTTTGGCTTCCTGTGCCTTTATTTGTTAGAGCTGGACTCTGCCAACTTGATAAATTCAATTGCTTCGCTCTTACATTGGTTAACCGCATTTTCGCCAAGTGTTGCTAAATAGATGCAACTAGACTCAGCGCCATTATTATTTATATCCTCAGCCAAGAATGCCACGGCCTCAATATAGGCTTGGTGGTTATCTTTAAAAATAACCGGAGCTAGAAACGACAACTCCTGACTGTACTGGTTGTAGAAAACTAAAGAGTGATTTGTGATATTTTCTTGGTTCCATTGGTAGCAAGCTCCAGGGTCTTCCTGCTCCTTACACCGTAACATTTCCATGCGAGCAAGCTTGCCCATTAAGACATGATCCATTAAAGCAAAGTCATGTCCTCCTTTGCTGTAGCCTACTGAATAGCTAATACCAAGAAAGACCAAGCTAGCTATGACGACTCCGATTATCTTCATGTTGCGGTAGCTCTAACGATATGGGTAAGGGACCGCCGCTTTTTGGCAGTCCCAGCGACCAACGGGAGCGTGCTTGACCCACTTGAGAGGTCATTGCCCGTATTCCGGATTGAACACAACAAAATGTGGTGAGTCCTTGAAGGATTCATCTTTATCGGAAAGATGCTCATGTTCCCATGACGTGCCACGAGCCTCCATCCCATTTGCACAGTTCTCTAGGAATTTCGCAATACGCCGCAGCTCTTCGGGAGTAGCGACGAGAGTTATTTCCGCTAATTCAGCAGGTACAATTTCGTCTGGTTCCTGACCTTCATCGGCGTAACCGTGGATATTCATTGTAACCTCTAGCGCTTACCCGATTAGATTAATAAATCACTCAAACTCTGAAGTTCTGAAAGTATGACTATGATTTCTCCATTCAGACCAAATACCTATGCTATACCCATGGGTTAGAGTCACTTGAATTACATCATTTTCTATAGCTTTAGGATAACGGCCAACCACCTTTAAAGCTAAATCCCTTGCCACATCTACATTATAGACTTCGCTGTTTGCGATAACAGCTTGGACGCTAATGTATTTGACTGTCCTTGTTTCCTCACCCATCACTGAGATCGTAGAGGTTCCTTGTTTAACGCCGACACTTATTATGTTGTCGATGTTCTCAAGTGAATTTTTCACCTCTAAGAGTTCTGCAAATGGCTCATTTTCAACCATACTTTCAGTTGATAGAGGGAGCATTAAGGAAGCAAATAATAGAATCCCGACCACTAATAAGTGTACTCCCCATACTTTCGGTGGTTTCGCATAATATGTTTCACACCTTACTACATAAGAGCCAACTACTAAATCGTGTAAGCTTTGCCTGGTGTTGCGATTAAATATGTACAAATAGATTATCGAAAGCATTCCTCCAAAAACAAATAATGATAGGACGTACATAATCCATGCGGGAGAGTTTTCATCCCCAAATGCAACGCCATTTAGTGAAAACGGGATCGAAAAAACAAGATATCTAATCAATGATTTTGGTAATGAAATGAGCTGGTTCGACTTGCTGACTACTTTAATTTTTACTGCGCGTTTACCTAGTGTTTGACCGCCGCATACTGAGCTATTCAACAAACCAAAATAAACGAGGCCTACCACTAAACCAACCAAAACGCCAGAATCGCCTAGGTTATAAAAGTACTCTTTTAAGAATAAACTTAACAGAAAGCCAAAGGCACCAAGTATCAGAGAATCTATTATTAGTGCTCCGATCCTTCGCCAAAATCCAGCAATCCATTTTACAGCATCTGATTCCATACTTTTCTAAATACTCCTAATCGAACCAATCTAAACGTCACTATGACGTATAATACTTAAATATATTTTAACCACATCACATACTCAATACTAGATTAAATATTAAAAAAACAAATTTAACTACTTGATTTATATAAATTAGTTAGTTTTTTAGCTGGGTGTTATACGTCAGAGTGATGTAATATTCCACCTCACTTTGATGTTTCTTTACCTAGCGATACTTTAATAGTTGCCACTACAACTTCTATTAATAAACTGATGGGTGACTATATAAACGAGTGCGTTAATTCATGTATCAATAACTTAACCAACTGTTAAGGAATAACAATGAGTGAACAACCACTGTTAAGCAAAGAATCATACAAGAAAATAATCGACTCTATAGTAGAAATAGCCCATACAATGAATAATAGTGTCGAAGATATTAAACAGGTAAGTTCAGGGAAAAACGTTAACTTTGCTCGAAGGGCAATTGGTAATGCTCTTGGAGAGCTAATGGAAGCAATTTGGGATATTGAGGATATAATGCCCGATTTAAAAGGCTATTACAGAGCTAGGATTGCAGAAAGAGGCAGACAAAGAAATTAACCTTTTGCGATAACTTTTATTGAGCGGCATGATTCTATAGACCTATTGAACATAACTCCCTGAATAATTTCAAATACACCACATCGTGCCACCAATACTTAAGCTGGGCTTGGCACAGTGATGCGTATAGTGTGGGTAAGGTAGCTGAGAACCCCGATGGTGATGGGCAAGCCGTTACATTAAATCTGCGCTTCCCTGGGCAATACTATGATACTGAGAGTAGCTCTTTTACAACTATTTTCGGGATTACGATCCAAGTACTGGACGATACATCGAAAGTGATCCCATTGGCCTTGCAGGTGGGTTGAATACCTATGCGTACGTTGAAGGAAATCCTGTAGGGTATGTCGATCCACTAGGCTTATTCACGACTCTGCAAATGTGTCAGAACCCAAAGAATGCGGCGGCATGTGCTGCAGCATTTGGAGCTACAACGGGTGCAAGTACTGATGTTGCAATTCAATTAGCAACTAATGGTGGTAAGTGGGACTGCATTGATTGGGTCGATGTTGGCTTTTCTGGCGCACTTGGTGCATTTGGTGGTGGTTGGGCTTCAGGTATATTTACACACTCTAAGAGAGGAAAAAGTTGGTTTTCAAGTAGTAAGAACTGGGGAAGCTTTAGCTCCAGAGTAAAAAGGGCTTGGAACACAACTACATCATTGGATGATTCATTAAAATGGTAGAATTGGTAAGTTCGTTCCGGATTGGATTAAGAACCACCCATGGAATTTAAGAGCAATGGCTAGATCATCTCATAAAAGAATGCATGGTCATGATTTAGCTAATAGACTTGCAGAGTACAATATTTTTCAGAAGTGGTTATACGGTACTCCTGAGTGGTTAATTGCCGCTGAATTGAGCATATTAGTTGGTTTTGCTGCTGAAACGATTGATGATTAAATGATTTATCCAGTTATCCTTAAAAATAAATTTGGTGCAATTGTACATGCAAATTACAAGTCACTAACAACTTGTGGGGAGCAGTGGGCACGACAAGGAAAAATGACAGGTGCAGTAATTATTGATAGCAATTTGAATCAATATGAGATAACTAATACGACCATTATTAGTAACGCAAATTTTCTGCCTAGTTTTTTAGTTGCAGAAAAAAATAGAATTGCACATGTAGAGTTTGATACTCAAGAATCTGGAAGGATTGAACTTGCTGATCTCAAAAAACAACTTATAGAACTACTAAAGTCGGAACCTGATACATGTGTAGAAATAGAAAGCTCAAAGGATTTTAAAGAAGTTTGTGAATCACTGAGCTTTGCCTAATTATATGGTTTGTGTTGCAAGAAATCTCGATTCTAGGGACGGTGACTTTTTGTTTATAATTACAGACATCAGGTACCATATTTGTTATGTCACTTGATTGAAGTCTATTTTTTTAGCTCGCTAAGCCTGCACTCGCGGGCTTTTTTTTACCCGACTTCACTGGCCCTCACTCCCTTACTAACCGACCACAGGGCATGCGTTTTCCTTAGCCGCTGATACACTTAACAACAACACACCTCGAAGCCATCAAAGTGCATCGAGGTGGTCGCTCTTTAACAGAAAACTGCATCGAAGTGATCCGATTGGGCTTCATGGTGGGTTGAATACCTTTGCTTATGTAGAAGGGAATCCCATCAACTCAATTGATCCGCTTGGCTTGAATACCACTGTTCAACAATAAGACATAAAAAATGCTAGAGTAAAAAAATTACAACTGAGACGTAAAGGTCGTTAAATGAAACAATTATTTAAACTGGATAACAGCGACGTTTTTATCTCAAGACAGTTCTATTTTTGGTATGCAAGGATTAGCAATATGCATCCAAAGCATAAAAAAATATACGTTAATATTTGTACTTTAATTGAGTACTCTACTTATTTCTTAGATGCTGCATTTTTGCAAGTTGATGATAAAATATCTGAGAAGCTTAAATCCGCTGATGTGAGAGAGCTTACTGAAAAATGCCAGGAAATAAAAAACATTGATTTAGGATCACACTTAGTATTTCCTGATGAGTCAATTTTACTTGAATGCGATGATAAGTTTAAAGAGCTTGATTGCCGCTTTTTTATTTGGAGTGACTTATGCAATAGAGTGTATGTTAGCTACCAGATAGGGGACGGAGCAAAACTGCTAGTAACGTACAACTCTATAAATGAGTTTCTTAATGAAATAATTTTACTTCGAAAATCTGTAGTTAAGTGCTTATTTAAATGCATTAAAAGTGAAATAAACTATCAATTATCAACTAACCAGAAAATAGATATAGATTATTATCTAAAGCCTTTAAGTGCTCATCGTAACTTATTAGTTAATACTCAAGATAGAGATATAGAAAACCGATTTAAAATATCTATAGAGAACCGATTCTGGGAAAAAATATTTACACGATAATTTAATTTGCTTTTTATAGCCCGCATCTGTGGGCTATTTTACGTCCCTAACTCCATAGGGCCTCCATCCTTGAGCACTCGATGCCTAGCATAATAATAAAGTTATCATTTAACCCAGCAATATTATATCCACTGGTTGATTGAGCTGTTGATATCACGTGTTGGATTTCTGTACATTTAGACTTACCCTACCCTCTCCTGACACAATTCATGTTCAAATAAGTAAAGGTTTACAGCTAATAATCAGCTTAAGCCAGACCTCAGATAAAACGGATTTATGCCTCAGAAGAAATGGGTAAAAAACTCTATTTTTATAGACTAAAAGTTAACTGCTGGTGCGGTGTATAGGGGTGGAAATTTTATGCGTCTAGCGTGGGGGGTTGTGTAGCGATCGGTAATAATTCTGTAGGAAGGACCCATCAATATAAGCACTGTAAAACAAGTGTATTATAAAGTCAACCATTTTATTATAAATTTATTTAAAAAATATTATGGCGTTACTATACTAAAATTCTCCACCCAAATTAACTCACATGACCCTCCTCCCGTATCCGTTCGAGTCATGGAGCTTCTCCATCGCCAACCATCATTAGCATCTACATTCACCAAACTGCCTACTAACTGAATAATGTCCCCTTTTTTGACTGATTTTAACGCATCTTCAACAAACTCATTGACAGGAATCATATGCATATTAGCACTTGATGTTTCTATTTCTCGACGAGGAATGGGATAGGCATCGGTTCGCCAATAATACCAACGATTTGACTGAGAAAATGTGATATTATTTATAACACTCTCATC